>NZ_AUME01000001.1 GCF_000430525.1 Prevotella corporis DSM 18810 = JCM 8529
TACAAGGCCGAACGCAACAGTGCCTACTTCACGTATATGGACTTCCCGGCTCAAGTGCAGAGGTGCATATATACGACCAACTGGATTGAAAGGCTCAACAGGAAGTACAGGAGAACCATCCAAATGAGAACATCCATGCCATCAGAGAAGTCTGTCATCTTCCTCCTGGCAGCCGTGGCGATGGAGGAAACAAAGAAAACATATGAAAGGAGAATATATCAATTCAAAAACTGGAAAGAAAAGAATAAAATAACAGCAGAGAAAGGAAAGTTGAATTACACACTTTTAAGGACACTACCTTCAGTTAATGACGTGTATATGATTGGCGACTACCGCTGCTTCGGGTGTGTAGCGCAGCCCTTCGAGTAGTCTCCCCCGATAGTTTTATTTAGAGAGGGCCCTTTAACCTAAATCGGTCATTAGTAGATTTCGTTTTCTTTTTGCACGAAAAAATCTCTAATGACCGATTTGCTTTTGGGTTAAGGGGACTTGCTTTTTGAAAAAGAAAGCTCGAAGTCCTATTATAAAGGGCTTCGAGCAAGATTAATATGTGATTTTGAGTTTTACCGGGCAGCAATAATATTTTCTTTTCTTCATCTTGCTGCCTTACCAACATTTGTTGTTTTTATTTAAAATCATCTTCAGACCACGCATACTTGTCGTCATCCTCGACGCTATCATCAAAGTCAAATTGTTTGGCGCCTGCAGCATCGTCTTCTCCAGATGCGTTCACTGTCTTCAAGAGATCTTTGGGATTTATGATCAATATATCGATGAGGGGCTGTTGATATTTCTTCTTCATTTGTTTGCTTATTTAATGATTTTCTTTCCGTTCTGAATGTAGATGCCTTTTGGTAAGTCTTGGAGATTTCCCGTTGGGCTAACCATGCGTCCGTCGATGGTGTAGATGGGTGCATGTGATGGTGTGTTATCTTTAACATCGATTTGCTCAATACCCGCTACCGATCCATCCCAAATCTTGAATTCGATACTCTTCGCCCTGCTGCCAGCAGATTGCTTGGAACGCAGGTAGGCGCGGAAAGGCTTAAACGAAGCACCTGTAGACTTCACGTAATTGAATTTCTGTGTATTGAAACCAAAGATGTAGTTCGTGTATTCTCCGTCTTTGGCGTTCAAATTACGATATTGGTAGGTTCCGATGAAGTCACCTGTAGCAATGTTGCTGGCAGGGATTTGCTTGTTGACAAACTCGATAGGCTTTTCATTGGCTGTGGTGATAGCTTCGCTCGGTTCTATCAGATAAGGTGTGTCTGCTATGGTAGAGGTCACCTCCTCGAATGTAGCCGTGTTGTCATTGGCGTTCACGAACTTGTAAGCCTTTGATATGTTGAACTTGGACAGCTCTGTTGCGTTCATTGCGAAAGGTAGGCAGATGGTAGACATGCTATGATAATTGCCGTTAGCATCTTTTCTACGGTCAAAGTTGCGGTCAAACCAAACCTTATCAGCCGTAAAGCCTTCCTTTACACCAAAGGTATAGCCGCTCTTCATGTATTTTTCCTTGTTTTTGTCTATCCATACGCCGGTGTTTGCTTTGAATGAGCCATTGTCGTGTGTCAGCACGCCACGGTCTGTAAGATAAAGCAGCGGCATATTTTTCCCTTCTACTAAGACGTTGCATGGGTGTTCGTGCCCTTTAAGTGCAAAGGTAGTGTTTGCATTAACCTTTACCACACGATTGAGATTGTCTCCTCGGTCAAAGAGGCTGAACTTTTTTTCTGCTGTCAGGTCAATGTAGGATGTATTCATATCGTAATCAACCATTTTATTGGGGTTGTAATTCGCAGATGTTTGGTAGTATCCAGGCTGGTTGGGACGCCACAGCATAAAAATGTCGCTCACTTCAAATTCCTGGTCAGAAGTGAGAATCATGTAGCCTCTCGATTCCATTTCTTGTCCTGGTTTGTTTTCAACCTGTTTCAGTCTAACTGGAAATTCCAATTTCAACCAACCACCATTAGCCTCACGTTTTAGATAGTCTACGCGACCATGTTTATTAACCGTGCCGTATGCAGTATTTTTTGTAAGATCGGGATTGTCGTCAATACCAACACCTGCTACAACAGCACCATCTGTTTCAGCGGATTTGTACACTCGATCTACATAGTCCCAAGCCTTGACACTCATTCTGACCTTAGCACCTTTTGGTGCACGTACAATGGCTTGGAACAGTGAATAGGCTAAACCGTCCTTTTGTTCTTCTACTGTAGCAATAGGTATGAGTGCATTTATGGTAAGACGATATTTTCCATCTGCGCCTTTGGGAGCTACTACAACCTTGTCGCTACCAACTTGTCCTGTCCACCCTAAAGCGTTTTGTTTGTATGTGTTTCTCGCATATTGATTTTTGTTTGCATCAGTGGCTTTGAATTCTTCCCATACAGGATCGAAAAGATATGTACCGTCGCCATTGTTCTTCACATACATCACGCCTTTGTTCATGTGCTGATTAAAACTATTATAGCGATTCAAAAGGTTGGTGCGATAGTGACGCACTAATAGTTTTTGATCAGTGAGCAGTGAGCCTTCGGTGGTACTGTAGCATTTAACTGTATTATCGATGGGGCGAGGGATGCGAACCGTTTCGAGAACTTTACCAGTGTAGTCTTGGAAGAATAATTTAATACTGCTTTGCACATCCATATCCCACCAGCCACCGCCTTGAACTACAAAATCATTAAATTCTACCAAGTCATTCTTATCTTCATTAATATTTGAGTTGTAATAATGAAAGTGACAATAATTTGATAAATTATACCGATTTCCATTGGCATCAGTTCCTACAACTTTAACATATCCAGACGTTTGATATGTTTTGCCATTCTCTTCAACGGTTCCTATGCGCATGTGAAAATCTTTCCAGTTGTCGTTAGCTTCACGATTCACACGCTCGTTGACAAATGAAAATGTAATTTCACCGTAGACGGTATAATTACCATAGGTATAATTTTTTGTCCTGTACGTGTACAACAATTCTTTCGAATTGTTCGGATTTACTGTCCATTCCCTGTTACCAGCCTTGGCTGTGACGGAGGCCAGCAGTGCGATGCACGTAATTAATAATGTGTAAAAATGTTTTCTTGGCATCATTGTTTGTTTGATATAATTTTTGTTTGATATAATTAATGCTGCGTTATGGGAGAAATGGCTGTGTTATGTGGCAATGCAGAGTGCATAGGTGCACCCTTGCTCGGATTGGAAAAGCAATCTGTCAGTATAGTCGTTCCCTCTTTCCTTAATTTAGTGCAAAGGTATGTATAAATCTTTTATAATAATTCACCCCCCCACAATTAACTAATATTAACACTACATAAAAATACCATCTTTGGATATAATAATAGGTTAGTGTCAGAGATTCTGTCTAAATCGGTCATCCGACCGCTCGTGCATAATTTAGATGATGTAAGCTATGCAATGCTGATAGAGAAGGAGCGTTTCGATGCGCTGTGGGACGTTGACGACCGTCGGAATTGGCAGCCTGTTTATCATGAATGAGCAATATTAAGCCCCTCGGAGCGTTATTATGACGTTATGCAATGGACTGATAGAATACGGCAGGTAAAGATTTTCCTCGTAGTGGCAGCAATATTGATTGCTGTTGCCTCCTTGGTGGCATCAAATATCCTCACGAAAGATTTGGCTCAACAGGAGCGCACTCGCATGGAAGTCTGGGCCGAGGCCATGCGGGTGCTAAGTCAGGCTGATGACAACACAGACTTGGCGTTAGTGCTGAAGGTGCTGAACGGGAATAATACGATTCCCGTGGTCGTCATTGACAGCAGCAACTCTGTGACGGATTTCCGCAATGTACGCATCAGAGGCAAGAACTATGAAGACAGCATCCGTCAGGTGACAGCTATGGCCAAGCGGCTGCAAGCCAGTGGACAGAGCATTCGTATTCCGTTGTCAGCCAATGGAAACGATTACATTGATGTCTGTTATGACGACTCGCTGATGCTTCGGCGTCTGGCACTCTATCCTTATGTTCAGTTGGGTGTGGTCATGCTGTTTGTCGTGGTAGCCATTTTTGCTCTGTTGACCTCCAAACGTGCCGAGCAGAATAAAGTCTGGGTGGGGCTGTCGAAGGAAACGGCCCACCAGTTGGGTACGCCCATCTCCTCGTTGATGGCCTGGACGACAATATTGAAAGAGTCGTATCCTGACGACAAGTTGCTGCCAGAGATGGACAAGGACGTCAGGCGTTTGCAACTCATCGCCGACCGTTTTTCCAAAATAGGCTCACTTCCAGAGCCTGTCCCAGCCAGCTTGAACGAGGTGCTCGACCATGTGATTGACTACATGGACCGGCGCACGTCGAAAAAGGTGGTGATGCAGAAGGAATTTCCCGACAACGACGTCATTGTGAAAATGAATGCGTCGCTCTTCGAGTGGGTAATTGAGAACCTTTGCAAGAATGCTGTCGATGCAATGGGCGGCGAGTCGGGACAAATCACTCTTCATGTGGAGGAGACCGACAACAAGGCTATTATAGAGGTGAGCGATACGGGTAAGGGAATCAAGAAGAAAGACATCGGAAACGTGTTCCGTCCCGGCTTCACCACCAAGAAACGCGGTTGGGGGTTGGGGCTAAGCCTCGCCAAACGCATAGTGGAGGAGTATCATCGTGGACGCATATTCGTGAAGTCGTCAGCGATAGGAAAGGGGACGACCTTCAGGATAGAACTTTCGAAACAGCAATAATCTCCGTCGAATTAGGCTTCGGAAATCGGGCGGTTTCCAATTTGTAAACGGGCAATCATCCTCGATAATTCAAAAGCTAAGCTTTCACCAAACGAAAGGTCAGCTTTTGCTCCCCGATAGGTGAGCTTCCGCATTGCGAAAGCTCACCTATTGTTTTTAGGTTTATAATTCGTTGATTGTCATTCGGTTATAGCTCTTGCTATGGCTCGCTACCGCCGAGTCTTCGCTCATGCGTTTTCCTCATCCCACTGACTATAATTCATGCCTTGGAACGTCCCGTATGATGCAATGAACAGTCGTGTACAAACAGTTGGTTTCCATGTCTCCCAAAGAAAATGAAATAGCAAGAATCATCCTTTTTTTCTATTTTCTATCTATAATTTGCTAATTATCAGAAAATATTCGTAACTTTGCAACCCGATTATGGACTTGGAAACCCTTAAAATCGATTTGAAAGGTCTGAATGAAGGCTTGAATAGCTTTGAGTTTGACCTGGATGATGCTTACTTTAAGGCTGTTGATGCTCCTGAGGTAAGTGAAGGTGCTGTGCATGTATCGCTTGATATCGTCCGCACCAGCGACGACTTCTTCACGTTGGAGTTCAGAGAGAAAGGAACGGTTGTCGTGCCGTGCAATCTCTGTCTCGACCCTATGGAGCAACCCATCGAGACCACTGAGCATCTTGGGGCTAAGTTCGGAAATGAATACTCAGAAGATGACGACTGTGTGACTGTGGCCGAGAACGAAGGAATACTCGATGTCTCATGGCTCATCTACGAATTTATAGCACTCGCAATCCCTATCAGGCATGTGCATGCACCTGGAAAATGCAACTCTGCTATGACACGGGCTCTCGAAGAGCACTCTGCCGCCCGAAGCGGTGAGGGAGAGGAGAAACCTATAGATCCGCGCTGGGCAGCTCTATTAAAATTAAAAGAATAAAATATTAAAAGTTTAAAAGAATTATGGCACATCCTAAAAGAAGACAGTCAAAGACTCGTACACTCAAGAGAAGAACTCACGATAAGGCAGTAGCTCCCACACTTGCAGTATGTCCTAACTGCGGTGCTTACTACGTTTATCACACAGTTTGTCCAACTTGTGGATACTATCGTGGCAAGGTTGCTATTGTTAAGGAGACTGTAGAGTAATAATAATGGAGAAGATAAACGCAATTATCACTGGTATAGGTGGCTATGTGCCCGACTATGTTCTTGGTAACGAGGAATTGTCACGCATAGTTGATACCAGCGATGAATGGATTATGGCCCGTGTGGGCATCAAAGAGCGACGCATTCTGACCGAAGAGGGACTCGGAACGAGCTATATGGCCCGCAAGGCTGCCAAGCAACTTCTGCAGAAAACAGGCGTTGATCCCACCAGTATCGATGCGCTTATCGTCACTACGACTACTCCTGACTACAAATTTCCTTCTACCGCTTCAATCGTTATCGGTAAGTTGGGACTGCAAAATGCGTTCGGATTCGACTTCTCCGCTGCATGTTGTGGCTTCCTTTACACACTCGATGTGGCTTCGACGATGATTCAGAGCGGGCGTTATAAGAAGATTATTGTCATAGCAGCCGACAAAATGTCGTCGGTGGTTGACTATACCGACCGTCAGACATGCGTGCTCTTCGGCGATGGTGCTGCCGCAGTGCTGGTAGAGGCTACCACAGAGCAGAACATTGGAGTGCAGAACTCCTTCCTCCGCACTGACGGTGACGGCCTTCCGTTCCTCCACATGAAAGCCGGCGGTTCAGTCTGCCCTCCCTCTCACTTCACAGTTGATCATCATTTGCACTATCTCTATCAGGAGGGACGCACCGTTTTCCGCTATGCGGTTACGAATATGAGTAGCGATGTGGCGCAAATCATGAAGATAAACAACTTGTCGGCAGCCGATGTCAATTGGGTCGTGCCCCACGAAGCCAACCTTCGCATCATCGAGGCTGTGGCAAAACGTGCCAATCTGCCGCTTGAGAAGGTGCTCATCAACATCGAACATTATGGCAACACCAGTGCGGCGACGATACCTCTTGCCCTTTGGGACTTCGAATCAAAGTTGAAGAAAGGTGATAATATGATCTTTACCGCATTCGGAGCTGGATTCGTACACGGCGCATCATACATCAAATGGGCATACGACGGAGCTTCTGCAGTGGCAAAGAAATAAACTCTAAGTAGTATAAACTTATCAACGCATCTTTCTTTTCGAATAAAGACAGGTGCGTTTTTTAGATTAAGGAACTTTTATTCTGAAGAAATGCATAAAGCTGGATTTGTAAACATTGTGGGAAATCCGAACGTCGGAAAAAGTACGCTGATGAACCAACTCGTCGGCGAGAAAATAAGTATCGCCACTTTCAAGGCGCAGACCACCCGACACCGCATCATGGGCATAGTCAATACCGATGACATGCAGATTGTCTTTTCAGACACGCCTGGTGTGTTGAAGCCTAACTACAAGATGCAGGAGATGATGTTGCATTTCTCTGAGTCAGCATTGGCCGACGCCGATATACTACTCTATGTGACGGATGTGGTCGAGAATCCAGAGAAGAACGTCGATTTCTTGGAGAAAGTGGGCAAAATGGACATCCCTGTCATACTGCTTATCAATAAAATTGACGAGAGCGACCAAAAAAAGCTGGTCGAACTCGTGGAGCGGTGGCACTCTCTACTACCCAAAGCTGAGATTCTGCCAATATCGGCTAAGAACAAGTTTGGCACCGATGTGCTCATGAAGCGCATTCAGGAACTATTGCCCGAAAGTCCGGCCTATTTCGATAAGAATCAGCTGACCGACAAGCCTGCGAAATTTTTCGTAACGGAGATAATTCGTGAGAAAATCTTGCGTTATTACGATAAGGAAATCCCCTATTCCGTTGAGGTGGTCGTGGAGCGTTTCAAAGAAGAGACAAAACAAATCAACATCAATGCCGTCATATACGTGGAGCGCGACAGTCAGAAAGGCATTATCATCGGCCATCAGGGAATGGCCCTGAAGAAGGTTTCCACCGAGGCACGCAAAAGCCTTGAGCGCTTCTTTGACAAGAAAATCTACCTTGAGACCTTTGTAAAGGTCGATAAAGACTGGCGCAACTCTCAGAAAGAATTGAATAATTTCGGATATAATCCAGAGTGAAATCATCTCTGCGGACCATCCGAAAGTAAGGGGTGAGTTGTCAGAACCACGACTCTATGGGGCTCGTGACAGACTGATGCCCATTCGAACAAACAAACAACCTGCCCTAACTGTTTAGTAGGGCACACTCTCGCACAAAGCGAGGGCTGGGAGATGGTCATTCCCGGCAATATGAAAGAAGGTGCGTGACCTCACCTTACCCCTCTTCTGTGAAGGAAATGAGGGAAAGACCTTTATAAAAATGGCAAATTTAGTAGCAATTGTTGGTCGTCCGAATGTGGGCAAATCAACACTTTTCAACCGATTAACCCAGAGCCGCCGCGCCATCGTGAGTGATACCGCAGGCACCACTCGTGACCGTCAGTATGGCAAATGTCAATGGAACGGACGCGAATTTTCAATCGTTGATACAGGAGGATGGGTCGTCAATTCCGATGATATCTTTGAGGATGCCATCCGCAAGCAAGTAATCGTGGCAACAGAAGAAGCCGACTTCGTGCTGTTCCTCGTTGACAACGAGACGGGAGTTACGGATTGGGATCAGGATGTTGCCCAAATACTCCGTCGTACCAAACTTCCCGTCATCCTTGTCGCAAACAAGGTTGACAATAGCGGAGAATATTACATGTCGGCGGAGTTCTATAGCCTCGGCTTGGGTGACCCAGTCTGCATCAGCGCACAGACAGGAAGTGGTACTGGCGAACTGCTCGACCTTATTTTATCGAAACTTCAGGATCTGCCTGAAGAGAATATTGAGGACGAAATACCCCGTTTCGCTGTTGTTGGCCGTCCTAATGCTGGCAAGTCGAGTCTCATCAATGCCTTTATAGGTGAGGACAGGAACATCGTCACAGAGATTGCGGGCACCACTCGTGACAGTATCTATACCCGTTATTCAAAGTTCGGCTTCGACTTCTATCTGGTTGATACTGCCGGTATTCGTCGAAAAAACAAGGTAACGGAAGATTTGGAGTTCTATTCTGTAATGCGTTCCATCCGCAGCATTGAGAACTCGGACGTGTGTATTTTGATGATTGATGCTACACGTGGCATCGAGGCGCAGGACATGAATATCTTCCAGCTCGTTCAACGCAACAACAAGAGTCTGGTAGTTGTGGTCAACAAGTGGGATCTCGTAAAGGATAAAGACCAGAAAGTTATCTCAACTTTCGAGGAAGCGATAAGAAAGCGTATGGCACCATTCGTCGATTTCCCCATCATCTTTGCATCTGCACTCACCAAACAGCGCATTTTCAAGGTGCTTGAGGTGGCCAAACAGGTGTACTTGAACCGTAAAATACACATAGGAACTACCAAACTCAACGAGGTGATGCTCCCAATTATTGAGGCCACACCTCCCCAGTCGGTGAAAGGAAAGTACATCAAGATAAAGTATTGCTCGCAATTGCCGAACACACAGATACCTTCTTTCGTGTTCTATGCTAATCTTCCGCAGTACGTGAAGGAGCAATACCGTCGTTTTCTTGAGAATAAGATTCGCGAGAACTGGGCTTTGACAGGCTGTCCCATCAATGTATTTATCCGTCAGAAGTAAGAACGTACAGGAATGACGGTAAGAAAAATCTCTCATCGCTTGTTGCTCGGCATCATTCTGATGGCTGCTTCGTGTGGGAAGTCTGAGAAAACCGACGACGGAATGATAGCAGCGCATGCTGCAAAGCTCTATTATGAGAACCTGATAAGGGGAAAGGGCGACCAGTTCCTTGACGGAACGGATATGCCCGATACGATTCCAGACGATTATCGCAGACAGTTGTTGAAGAATTTTGAGCAATTTTGTGTGCGACAGAAGGAAGAACACAAGGGCATAGACTCTGTATCCATCAACCATGCCGAGTTTTTTGAGAAGGATAGTACGGCAAGCGTGTTTCTGCTGCTACACTTTGGCGACAGCACGACAGAGCAAATCGTTGTCCCTATGCTCAAGAAAAAGGGCTTATGGATAATGAGATAGTAATAATAAGGCCGCCCATTTGATATAAATGAGCGGCTTTTTCGTATCTATTGACCAGTCTTTTTCCCTTGGTGGTTTTGCCGTTGCTGGGGCTTTGTTGGCTATGATGTCTATTTGTCTTCCATTTCGACTTCCTTTACCTTCTTGAACAAGTCGGAAGCAAACACAAGGTCGTTGAGTTTCTTATTGTGCGATGAGATGATGGTGTCCTTATTGCCCTGCCATTCCTTTCGTCCGTCGGCGATAAAGAGAATGTTCTCGCCTATTCCCATCACAGAGTTCATGTCGTGCGTATTGATGATTGTCGTGATGTTGAAATCCTTTGTAATGCCTGAAAGCAGCTCATCGATGATGAGTGAGGTCTTGGGATCGAGTCCGGAGTTGGGCTCATCGCAAAAGAGGTACTTTGGATTCATCACCACCGCCCTTGCTATGGCCACGCGTTTCTGCATACCTCCAGAAATCTCTCCTGGATACTTGTGCTCCGCTCCGTTAAGATTCACGCGCTCAATGCACTCCATAGCCTTCCGTTGCCTGTCGCGCAGCGTCATATTAGAGAACATATCAAGAGGAAACTGTACGTTTTCAAGTACGGTGAGTGAGTCGAAGAGTGCCGATCCCTGAAAAATCATTCCCATCTCACGACGCATCAGAATTTTATCTTTCTTCGACATGTTGACAAAGTTGCGGCTATCGTAGAGCACTTCGCCACTTGTCGGTTCGAGGAGTCCCACGAGATTTTGCATGAGCACTGTCTTTCCAGCACCACTTTGTCCGATGATGAAATTGATTTTCCCATCTTCGAAAACGGTGTTGATGTCGCGGAGCACTTCTTTTTCTCCGAATGATTTATAGAGATGTTTAACTGTAATCATTGTTATCTTCCTCCATTCCTCCCGAAGGAGAAGTGTCCCAGTCGTCAACGGTGGGATGTGTTGTGTTGTTGTTTTGAAATTCTGTTCCCGTTCCTGTCTTCTTCATGTGCTTTTGTTTTCCATTCAGCTGTTGCTGAACATCGTTTTTAGCTCAGCAACTGTGTCAGGAATACGTCGCTGAAGAGAATCAGAACGCTTGAGCTCACCACGGCATCGGTCGATGCTACACCCACGGCGACCGATCCGCCTTTCACCGAATAGCCAAAGTATGACGACACGCTGGCAATGATGAAGGCAAAGAAGACTCCTTTGATGATACTCATGTACATGAACCACGGGTTGAACGAGTGCTGAATGCCCGATGTGAGGTCGCCTGGAGTGATAATATGTCCTAAATAGGCTGTGGCGTAGGCTCCCGTCACACCCGTCGCCGCCGAGAAAATAACCAAAAAAGGCATGATGGTAATGAGACCGGCAATCTTCGGCAATATAAGATAACTCGCCGAGTTGATACCCATTATCTCCAGTGCGTCAATCTGTTGTGTGACACGCATTGTTCCCAGTTCGGAAGCAATGTTCGACCCGACCTTTCCGGCAAGAATCAGACACATGATACTCGATGAGAACTCAAGCAACATGATTTCTCTCGTTACATATCCCGACACCCAGTGTGGCATCCACGGGCTTTGCACGTTGAGTTTGATTTGGATGCAGATAACAGCTCCGATGAAAAACGATATAAGGAGGACAATGCCAATGGAATCGACACCGAGCTGAGACATCTCTTTGACATATTGTTTGAAGAACATGCGCATGCGTTCGGGTCTGCTGAATGTACGTTTCATGAGCAGCAGATACTTGCCGAAGGTGGTCAGCCAATTAATTATAAGCATGTTTGTTTCTTTATATTTTCAGATGCAAAAGTAACCAAAATCCACTAAAAACTGCAATATCTTCAATAAGTTTTAGCTTATATCAATGTAATTAGGGTTTATTTTACTACTTTTGCAGCATTGAAGTTCATTAGTTTGATAATTGGATAGAAGGAGAATGAACAACAGCAGCGTTCGTCGCCTGATTCCCATCTCTTTCTTTTGATATATTAACTCCTCAGAAAATGATGTCCGAAACAGAGAATATTATGGTCAGTCCTTCGGAAGAAAAGAACAGCATGCTGCGTACCGAAGGCCTTGTGAAGAGATACGGAAAGCGTACTGTTGCCAATGGTGTGAGCATCAACGTGCGACAGGGTGAGATTGTGGGCCTGCTCGGACCGAATGGAGCTGGAAAGACCACCTCTTTCTACATGACCACGGGGCTTATCGTGCCTAACGACGGCCATGTGTTCATCGACGATGAAGAAATCACCAAGTATCCTGTTTACAAGCGTGCCCAGGCAGGTATCGGTTATTTGCCACAGGAAGCCAGTGTCTTCAGGAAGATGAGTGTAGAGGACAACATCATGAGTGTGTTGGAGATGACAAAACAGACGAAAGAGCAACGGATAGAGAAGATGGAAGCCCTCATTCGTGAGTTTCGCCTTGAGAAAGTGCGCAAGAATCTCGGCGACCGTCTCTCTGGAGGTGAGCGTCGCCGCTGTGAGATAGCGCGTTGTCTGGCTATCGACCCGAAGTTCATCATGCTCGACGAACCGTTTGCCGGTGTCGATCCGATTGCCGTTGAGGACATCCAGCACATTGTATGGCGATTGAAGTTCCGCAACATCGGCATTCTCATTACCGACCATAACGTACATGAGACCCTCAACATCACCGACCGTGCCTATCTGCTCTTCGAGGGGCAAATCCTCTTCAAGGGAACACCAGAGGAACTGGCTGCCAACAAGGTGGTGAAGGAAAAGTATCTCGGTACTGATTTCGTGCTACAGAAGAAAGATTTCCAGCTGATTGACGAGCGTAAGCGGGAACAGGAAGCAAACGCTACGATCGAATGACAAGCCCATTGCGGCGATTTTTCATCTCAACGGGTGAGTTATGATCACGGAATATAAACGGAATTCCTAATTTCTACTGCCAAGTCGTTTGCAGATTGATGGCGAGATGCTGTAGGTAATTTTGTAAACGACAATACAAATCATCACACTTATGGTGGCATTGGTCAAATGAGCCAGGCCCAACCATCCATCTTGCGAATCGGTAATCCACACGGCAGTGACCTTTGTCAGTAGTCGGGCGATGATTCCGTGCAAGGCAAAGATGAAGAATAAGGACTTGTTCAGTAGGTTGTCGGCTTTGTATTGCCTTTTCTTGACGTATTTGCTCGCCAAGGCTATCATGACCACAAAGCCTGCGCAATGTTTGATAAACGCTGAAAGAAACTCAAGACTTGAAGGAATTTCAACCAACCGTTCCACTATGATGATGGTGACAAAAACCAACAATCCTTCATAAAGTTTATCGCAAAACCGGAGTATGTCAATCTTCCAAATTCCCAGATAGCAGCCTAATCCAAAGAATATTACCGAGGTGTAAACTGCGGTTGGTAGTGGGATAAGGCAGGCTAAGGCCAACAGTACGACACTATATTTATGGCTGCGGAGGACGAAATAGTAGATGGGGGTGCAGAATACAAGAACAATCAGATTGCGCAGGAACCACAATGGCCCATCTATAGGAGTTGACGACAGTCCTTCTCCGTAGGTTGAAAAGTAGATGTTGAAAACATCAGCAAGCCCCGTCTCGCCGATTGGCTTTATCTCGTTGTTCGAGAGTGAGGGAACGAAATAGCTCCCAGCCACATATAGAAACCAGACAAGGGTGTTCCACAGAAAGTAGGGTATTATAAGACTGTTGACTCTCCGCCCAATCTTGCTCCTGTAGCTTTCGTATGTGAAGTCGGTATTGGCGAAAAACAAGTAGCCCGATATGGCAAAGAACAGCGAATTGGAGAGCCATAATATTTCGGAGAGATAGGCATAGATGCGGCCGTATAAGGAATTCTCACAGTGCAGGTCAGCGACCAGATTCGTATGAATGAGAACTATGAATAATATCAGCACGCAGCGCAACAACTCTATTGTGTTTCTTTCTATTGCTCGGTTGATTGACATAGCACTTTCTGATAGTAGTGATTAAACCTTGATTCCTCGACTTTTCGTTGTTGAATGCGCAGTGGTGTGAAATTCACATGCCTTTGTGTTGCGATTAAAATAGCGAACTCAGCGGGCAGTGTGGCAAAAGTACGAAAAAAATCCAACAAACTCACTCCTTTGCGTGCGATATTCGTAATCGTTGGTAGATTTAATCCCAATCAATCATAGGCTGCACTTTCACTATTGGCTGATGAGGATATGTCTTCCTGACTGCTTTCATTCGCTTGTCAGCATCTTTTCTGCGGTCTGTCCATGCTGTAATCCACGATATTCCTAAAAGGACGGCACCCCTCCTTACAGACAACCAGTCAAAATTCGTACAGCTCCCATGGGTGAATGGTATCTGAGCATACATTCCGATACATGTTTTTGTTGAGCCGTTTTTAACTGTTTGATTTTCAGTAAGATAAGCTTTAATATTCAAAAGCTGACCTTTTGCTGGCCGATAGGTGACCTTTCGCAAGGTAATTGATGACCTTTTGAATTGCGATTGGTGGCATTGCATCGCTATTTCGTCTTTCTTACCCCAATCATCTATCAGACCGCGCGTTCGCTATCAGATGATGAGATGATAGCTTTTTGATTGTTCTCATTGGCTTGTCGGCATCTTTTCTGCTGTTTTTTTTCGTCGCAAGGTGATCGTCTTACATCCTATTTGTATTCCTTGTCATGCCATGATACGGTCGTATAGGAGGATTGGGACTGTTTAATTATATAAAAAAATGATTTAAAATGAAAATATCGTTATGTGGGCGGTATTGTTTTATTAAAAAAATAAAAAGAGGAGTGCTTTTGATATTTTTTCTTTCAGTAAACATTTGTTATAACTTAATTTTGTGGATGACAAACTGTTCTTAAATCCATTCTAAAGGTCGCAAATGTCAAAATAAACGTTTTGTTACATAATAAATATATTGAAATTGTTTGCAAATTATAAAATTGCATCATATTTGTTTTTGGATGGATTGAACAATTATTTGAGTTAACCGAATATTATCTTTATTTTTTTAAATATTCTATATTATGAGGAAAATTCTACTTTTAGGATTCATGTTACTGTCGCTTTTTGCAACGGCGCAGGAAACATTTGAAGTGAACCAAATCACCTATGCGGTGACGGGTGAAAGCACAGTTGAGACAAACAAGTACAGCGGTAAGGACGTGAATGTGACTGTGCCTGAACAAGTTCAGCACAATGGTAAGACCTATACGGTTACGGCCATTGGAGCAGAGTCTTTTTCGTGGACAAAGGTACAGTCGGTTGAGATGCCATCCACTATCTTGGCCATTAAAGACAAAGCCTTTCAGTTTGCTGAAATCAATAAGGTGACATTGCCCGCCAATCTCAAAACGATTGGAAAGTCAGCTTACTCGTCAGCAAAGATGGAAGAGCTGGAGATACCGGCGTCTGTTACGGAAATCGGCGAGAATGCCTTTCTTAGTTGCTCGAAACTCAAGACCATCAAATTCAATGAAGGTTTGAAGACTATTGGAAAAGGTGCTTTCTACCATGATGCCTTGGTGACGGAACTCGTTCTGCCGAATACATTGGAGGAGATAGGAGGTGCGGCTTTCAGCAGATGTACGGCATTGACTAATTTGACTTTGCCAAAGAGTCTCGTTTCCATTGGTGAGGCAGCTTTTCTTGAATGTGCCAATATCAAGAGTCTGACTCTTCCCGACAAACTCAAGAGTATTGGCGCAGAGGCTTTTCTTAGGTGTACAGGCATCACCTCTTTGAATATACCAGCCAGTGTCGAGAAACTCGGTGATAGCTTTGTTTCTATGACATCGATAAATTCTATCACGGTCGATCCTAATTCAGAGTTTTTCTATGTGAAAGATAACAATGCGCTCTATGGCAAGAAACAGAATGTACTCTATCTTGTCTTGATGAAAGGTCTCACCAATCTTGTGGTTCAAGACGGAACCATTGGTATTAGTGGAGGTGCTTGTTGGGGTAGCGAGGTGCAGGATGTCACACTTCCAAGCTCGTTAATCGCCATCAACGACTTTGCTTTCTTCGGTACGGCGATTTCGAAAATCAACCTTCCCACATCGCTTACCTTTATCGGCGAGCAGGCATTTGCAGAAACAAAACTTACGGATATTGTCATTCCTGAGAATGTAACCATGCTTTCAAAGGGAGTTTTCGCAAAGTGTAGCGAACTTGTTTCTGCCACTTTGCCCTCTTCTGTGACCATCATTGATAATCTTGCCTTTGGTTTTGACAGCAAATTGGCAAAGGTTGTTTATCTCGGCTCAAAGGTTCCGGAAATCGTTGATTACAGTGAGGATTATTATAGCCCGTTCTATCAGATTGCAGATGGTGCGAAACTCTATGTACCTAAGGGCTGTGTGCAGGCATTCAAGGACGAGCATTGGAACGACTTCTTTACAATCGTAGAGAGCGACCATAGCATTCTGCAGCCTGTCAGCTTCGATCCAGCCGACGGAACCAAAGTGAGCGGCTATAAGCCCATGACTTTCAAGATTGAGTTCAACGAACCTGTGACTGTTGTTAATGAAAATCCCGATGTCGCTCTAAGAAAGAAAGCGTTGTTCTACCCGAACAGCTTGCCTACTGATGGCAGTTGGGTGGTAACGCTGAACTCAGATAAAAAATCGGTAAATGTTTGGAATAATGATGGTGATGGTGGTGTGAACTATTACAATTTCAATGAAAAGATTGAATACTTTGTTGTTATCCCATCAGGAATTGTGCGAAATGCACAAGGCGATATGAACGAGCGGCTTGTAATTAAGCTCGTCAATACAGAGTCAGATGGAATTGACGCCTCTAAGTTAAATAAAGGTAATGCGCCTGTTGTTGGGTATTATAATCTCAACGGACAACGAAATAATGGACTTGTCAAGGGTATCAATATAGTCAAATATGCCGATGGAACAGCAAAGAAGATTATCGTGAAATGATAGCAATCATGCCTTTTGCTTGACAGGAAAGTGATGTGAGCAATAGGTGCTTGAATTGGGTAGGCGGTAAATGCCTTTTATGAATAACATTTACCTCCTACCCATTTTTCTTCTTGTCTGTGATATCTCTATGAGCGATGTGGAATCGGAACATGACAACCCTAAAAATTAATAACCTTGTCTTTTGTAACCTCAAGTAAACCATAAGAACTTAGCGAGAAGACTTGATTTTTTAAGATTTTCTTACCTCGAATTCGTATATGGATTATCCACTAAATTGAATCTGTTCAAATACGTGTTATTAGCTTGTCGCTTTCTCCCTCACGTTGCTATTTTGTGCCCATATCAACAGCTTTATCTCCCTCCGGAGAGACAGAGAAGAATATCGCCCTTCTCCATTTTAAGTTTTCCATTGGGTACGATGATTGACTTGCCACGCTTCACCATCATTACGAGCGTATTTTTAGGAATATTCATCTCTGAAAGCAAGTTGCCATTTTCAAGCATCTCATTCGTAAGGATGACTTCCTTTAGCTGAGAACCTAATTCTTCCGGTATTTCCACACCAAACTCATTGCCGGTTTTCTCCTCTGGCAAATCCAAATTGAGCTTGCGTGCAATAAAGGAAATGGTTGTTCCCTGTAAGAGAAGTGAGATGAGAGTGATGAAGAACACTATATTAAAGATGATGTCGGCACCTTCTATGTTGTTGATAAGAGGATAAGTGGCAAAAATAATCGGTACGGCACCACGAAGCCCAACCCAAGACAGAAAGGTTTTGGCACGCCAAGGAATCTTAGGATAAGGTAAAAGACAAATTATCACGCTTATAGGGCGGGAAACGAACATAATAAACAAACCAATTGCGAGTGCCATTAAGCTCACCCCAGCCATTTCCGATGGATTGACGAGCAGTCCAAGTGTCAGAAAGAGTA
Source organism: Prevotella corporis DSM 18810 = JCM 8529 (assembly GCF_000430525.1). Lineage (GTDB taxonomy): Bacteria > Bacteroidota > Bacteroidia > Bacteroidales > Bacteroidaceae > Prevotella > Prevotella corporis. The sequence continues at coordinate 17,702 of NZ_AUME01000001.1, forward strand.
CAATCTGAAGTAGCCATGTGAGTCCGTCAAGAAAAGTTGCCATTTCGCGACGGTAGGATAAACGACTGTTTCCCACTACGAGTCCCGCAATGTAAACAGCGAGATAGCCGTTGCCGTGCACGACATCCGTAAGCGTGAACGTAATAAAAACCATACACAGGAGAAGCACAGGGTAGAGAGCTGTATTGGGCAAATTAATATGATTAATTAACCAAACAGTTATGCGTCCTGCACAATAACCGATTGCTCCCCCTAACAGAAATTGTTCAAGTAGGTTGACGGCAAGCCCTTGGATAGAAAAATGCGTTCCGGAAAGTACCACGTCCATCAAAACTAAGGTGAGCATATAAGCCATGGGGTCATTACTTCCACTCTCCAGTTCCAAAATGGGTCGTAGCCTATGCTTGAGTCCCATTCGTTGGGAGCGTAAGAGGTTAAAGACAGAGGCTGAGTCCGTGGATGACATAGTTGCAGCCAACAGCATGGAAACCATGAGCGAAAGCTTTACATCTATTCCTCCCCATTGTGATAAACCAAAAATAAAAGAACCAGTAAGGACAGTTGTCAGCACCACACCAAGAGTTGAAAGGATTATGCCGGGGCCAATAATCGGTTTTATTTCTTTGTATTTTGTGTCCATTCCGCCTGAAAACAGAATGATGCTCAGGGCTATCATGCCTATAAACTGTGCATCTTTCGGACTGTCAAAGTGAAGTCCCAATCCTTCACTGCCGAATGCCATACCCGTGAAAAGAAAGAGTAGCAGCGTCGGAATGCCAAACCGATAACCTGTTTTGCTAATTAGGATGCTGATTAAAACAAGCAACGAACCAAGAAGGAATATATTTTCAGTAGTAAATGTCAGCATTCAAAATGTTGATTAAAAAACAATAAGTTCGCTCTCGTAAAATAATGTCAATATCATATAATGCTACAAAGATAGTAATAAAATTGGACTAGTTGGGCAGAATAGTGCATAAATCCTTAAAAATGAAACATGGGAAAGGGGAGTGTGAGAACGTTTGGTCGACATTGGGTAAATACGCACGATACAAAAGATACTAAAAAATAGGTATGTATATGCGGTTTTGTTATGCGTTTTGCTAACTGTGGATTGCATTCTTTGTTGTATTGTATATGCTTAATACCTAAATATAAGTATTGCGCTTTTTGGATTTGTCTGTTTCTGCACACATAAAAAGAGGTGTGCATCGAAAAATACCAAACTTTAAGTATTGTGGCAATTCCGCAAACATACTAATTTTGCACTGTCAAAAGTTAGAAACAATTCGCTAAATAATCAATGCTGCCCATGCGACAGTAATTTACTTAAACCAACAAATATAGTATGAGAAAAGAATGGAGAAGCTTCACCGGCACTAAATGGGTTGATGAGGTGAACATGCGAGAGTTTATTCAGAATAACTATACCTCCTACGAGGGCAATGAGGATTTCCTTGCAGGTCCAACTAAGGCTACCAAGCAACTCTGGGACAAACTGAAAGAACTTCAGAAAGAAGAGCGTGCTAAGGGTGGTGTCCTTGATATGGAAACCGAAGTGGTTTCAAGTATGACAGCATACGGTGCTGGTTACATCGATGAGAGCATCAAGGACTTGGAGAAAGTTGTAGGGCTGCAGACCGACAAGCCTCTCAAGCGTGCTTTCATGCCTTACGGTGGCATCAAGATGGCTGAGCAGGCATGCACCACTTATGGCTACCAGCCATCAGAGAAGTTGCACGAAATCTTTACGAAATATTGCAAGACACACAACGACGGTGTGTTCGATGCTTACACAGATGAGATGAAGCTCGTACGCCACAACCACATTCTCACTGGTTTGCCTGACACATACGGCCGTGGTCGTATCGTGGGCGACTATCGTCGTGTGGCTCTTTATGGTATCGACTTCCTTATTGAGGAAAAAAAGAAAGACCTTAAGAACTGCGGTGACGGGACAATGACCGATTACACCATCCGTCTGCGTGAGGAGATTTCAATGCAGATCAAGGCATTGAACGAAATGAAGGAGATGGCCAAGATATACGGTTATGACATCTCGCAGCCAGCAAATAACGCTCGTGAGGCCGTACAATGGCTCTACTTCGGCTATCTTTCAGCCATCAAGACTCAAAACGGCGCAGCCATGTCAGTGGGTCGAGTATCCACTTTCCTTGATATCTACATCACACGTGATATGCAAGAAGGTACATTGACCGAGGAAGAGGCACAGGAATTGATCGACCATTTGGTTATGAAATTCCGCATGGTGAAGTTCGCTCGTATTCCTTCTTACAACCAACTCTTCTCTGGCGACCCAGTTTGGGCAACTTTGGAGATGGCAGGTCTGGGCATGGACGGGCGATCGATGGTCACAAAGAACGACTTCCGTTTCCTCCACACCTTGGAAAACATGGGTCCATCGCCAGAACCTAACCTGACGGTGCTCTATTCGCCAGCCCTTCCTGAGGGATTCAAGAAATATGCTGCCAAGATTTCGGTTAAGACAAGTTCCATTCAGTATGAGAACGACGAGGTGATGCGTCCAGTATGGGGCGACGATTACTCCATCTGCTGTTGTGTTTCGGCAACACAGACAGGTAAGGAGATGCAGTTCTTCGGTGCGCGTGCCAACCTCGCAAAGTGTTTGACCTATGCTATCAGCGGCGGTGTCGATGCCAAGACTCGCGAACAGTGCGGTCCGGCTCTCCGTCCTATTGAGGGCGACGTTGTGACATACGAGGAATTCATGCCGAAGTTTATGGATATGATGGAGTGGCTTGCAGGAATTTACGTTAACACCCTGAACCTCATCCACTACATGCACGACAAATATTTCTACGAAGCTGCAGAATTGGCCCTCATTGATACCAATGTCCGCCGTACTTTCGCAACTGGTATTGCTGGCTTCAGCCATGTGGTTGACTCCATTTCGGCCATCAAGTATGCGAAGGTGAACATCATTCGCGATGAGACGGGTTTCCCACTTGAGTTCAAGACCGAAGGCGAGTTCCCACGTTATGGTAACGACGACGATCGTGCGGACAACATCGCTGTATGGTTGCTCAAGACATTTGTGGGCATGATTAAGAAACACCACACCTACCGTGATTCAGAGCCGACCACAAGTATCCTGACCATTACGTCGAATGTGGTTTACGGTAAATATACCAGTAGCATGCCTGACGGTCGTCCGGCAGGTGCTCCGCTTGCTCCAGGTGCCAATCCTTCATACGGAGCTGAGAAGAACGGACTTCTGGCCTCACTCAACTCTGTTGCGAAGTTGCCTTACGAGTATGCGCTTGATGGCATTTCCAATACCCAGACGATTGCTCCGAGCACATTAGGGCACAACGAGGAGGAACAGGCCAACACGCTTGTTGGTGTCATGGACGGCTACTTCGGTCGTGGGGCTCACCATCTGAACGTTAATGTGTTCGGTGTCGAGAAGCTCATCGACTGCATGGAGCATCCAGAGAAGGAAGAATATGCCAACTTTACCATCCGCGTGAGTGGATATGCGGTTAAGTTCATCGACCTGACCCGTGAGCAACAGGAGGACGTTATCGCACGTCAGTCGCACAACAGAATGTAATATCCTCTCCCAACCCCTCCAAATAGGAGGGGATGAGGGAGATTGTCTTTATTGTCGAAGCGAGGCTATCGACCATTGATGTCATCATGACCGTCGATTGCTGCTGACGATTGTGGTCCCTCACAATGAAGATAGCAAGGACAAACTTACACCGAAACAATATATGATGATATCGAACGATAACGAGACGAATCAGTCAGAGCCCAAGGTTTTCTATCAGACTGGCGAACTGGAAAGGGTGGATGCTGATACGAGGGCGCGCGTTCATTCTACAGAGTCCTTTGGTTCTGTCGATGGACCGGGCATCCGTTTCATTGTCTTTCTGAAGGGTTGCGCCATGCGTTGTCGCTATTGTCATAATCCAGACACATGGAATCCAGAGACCGATAAACTCATGACGCCCGACGAACTCCTTGCGCAGGCGGTGCGATACCGCAGCTACTGGGGAAAGAACGGCGGCATTACGGTCAGTGGCGGTGAGGCTTTGCTGCAGATTGATTTCCTCATCGATTTCTTTCGCAAAGCCAAAGCACAGGGCATTCACACCTGTCTCGACACATCGGCACAGCCATTCCGCCGTACTGGTTCATTCTTTGTCAAGTTTCAGGAACTCATGCGCTACACCGACTTGCTCCTGTTCGACATCAAGCATATTGATTCAGCCGAGCATAAGAAATTGACCGGATATTCCAATGAGAACATTCTCGACTGCATCCGTTATCTTTCGGAAATCAAAAAGCCCGTCTGGATTCGCCATGTGCTGGTTCCCACCATCACCGATAAGGAAGAGTATCTCTACCAGTTGCGCGATTTTATCGCAACACTCACGAACGTTGAGCGGATAGAGGTGTTGCCTTATCACACATTAGGGGTTTATAAATGGGAAAATCTCAATATGTCTTACGAACTGAAAGATATTCCAGAGCCGACACAAGAGAGTGTAGAGCATGCGCAGAAGCTCCTAAGTGGAGACCTGTGAATAGTATAGCTTATGTTAGATTGAATTATTTTTTTTGCAAATAACTTATGCCTGCCAATAGATTGCGAAACCTATGGCAGGCTTTTTTCTGTTGTTTATATTCGTGTTCTTGGTGAAATTTCGTGACGCCCGTATCGAAAATGGTATTGGCTGTTGAGATGCCGCCAAACGGTTCTACGTCGAGGAAGGCACAGTTGACACCTTCTTTGAAAGTGGTGGTGTGCCTTTTCTCGCCAGCGAATATTTTTGGTTTGTCCGTCAGTATGATATGCTTGGCCTTTACGTTAATCTTGATGGCTCTTCCGCCGGCCATCAAATCTGCTCCGATACCTCCTTTCACCTTAGCCACAGGGCTTTCCATGGCAGCTAATCTGTCGTTGGGCGCGATGGCAGCGCTGGCTCTTCTGATTACAGTGTTTCCGATTTGCATTTCGGGTATCTTGCAGAATGAGACTTTTCCCAGATTGCCGTTGTAATCTAATGCCTCTCCCCATCCGTCAGGAACGATGCCGGGCTCCTGTGCATCGAAAAGTATCGTGTTGGAACAACCTGTGTCGAATAGAAAAGTGGCAGTCTTGTTGCCAATGCACACATCAAGCAAGATACGGTGTCCCTCAAATCTGATGGGAATCGTATCGACGAAGTTCTTTCTGGTTATCTGCATGGATTCGTTGCGACGTGCGGCGCAGATGGTCGTCGCCCTGAGAAGAACCATTAATACTGATATGTTGAAAAATTATCTTGCCATTTGCGATTAACGGAAATCCGTCCGAAATGTTGTATCTGTCCGACGGAGATGGCAGAAGGGTGAATTATAGTCCTCCTTCTACACCAAATCCTATTGCCCGGCATTGATAACGTGGCCTCGCACATGAGTCAGTCGCTTAACTCAGCACATCCGCTCATGACTGGTAGGGGATGAAATGTAAAAGGTGCACAACTGCAAATTTCTTCGCTTGTTGTGCACCTCTTGGCTATCCTCAGACAGCCTTCGGTGTCTCTCCTGAAAATAATCAATCTATTTACCTTTAAACCAAAACCTAATCTCTAAAAACAATCTCTATTTACCTATTCAACCAAGACCTACTGTCTTATACTAACTTAAACAATTCTATTAATCCGCTTTATCTTTTGCAAAGATATATACAAGTCATCGATTACACAAGAAAAATGAACGTAAAGAATTGAAAATCACTCCTTTTTTTGATTTATATCAACAAAAAGTGCCTTTGAGGGGTCAAAATGGGCTTTCTGGGTGTGATTTTTAGACAAACTATCATCCTTTTTTTTGTCTCTGACAAGTCATCCACACCCGCCGAATCTCATTTCTCTCGGATTTAGCTTGTTGTTATTCTGAAAAATCATTACTTTTGCCGTGCGGGAGACAAACAATACTCGCTAAAGGAAAGGACGGTGGGCAGCATGAATAAATTGTTTTATTGTTTTTTGTTGACAACACTTCTTTGCGGTTGCAAGGAGCGGAAAGAGCTACAGGCACCCGTTCGGCAACCTGTCACGACCGAATATGTGGAGAAAGGCAACCAGCGTGTCAGATCTTTGAACCAGCGGAATGCTGGTTTCGTATCGACTGCCATGCAGACGGTCGAGGTCAGTGAGCAATGCTTCGGTGTCAAAGAACCATCGCTGTTGGACAGGCTGCCGAGGGTCGATGAGGCATCGCGAAAAGACTCTGCGCTTATCAGCCAATTGAACGAAGGAGATGTGTTCTTGTTGCAGCCTGGCGAGAAGGGAGTGGTGCAGATGGAAGATGCGACCAAGATGCTCGTGCGCTTTCAGGTGGCCGAATTGTGGATTTGGAAATCGAATGTCATCCAGCGGCAGCGTTGAGAGATTGGGAGACGTTACCACTTCCAGAGTGTTCTTTTTATCATTTTGTCAAAAAAGTTTACTCAAAAACAGTGTTGGCTATCCGTCGGTTCTGGAAAAACAGAACTTATTGTTTCAGTCATCGGCAAACGTTTTTTGAGTTTTCGAGCCACGATCAACGGTAACCCTCATGCGATAGCTGACCTTTCATCAGCCAAAGGCACAGCGTTGGCGATAGGGTGGCAGACGTTTGGTCTCGCAAAAGGTCAGCTATGGGCAACAAAAAGACGGACGAAATTGTGTTTTTATCTTAGCGAATCATGTGTAAATTCTTAATTGTCTGATTATCATTTGTTTATATTCACGCTCATTTTTCGCTTATTTGCAACGAGGGGAGGAGTGGTTTTGAAATACGCAAGATATGGAAGGCTGTGTGTAAAGATTTTTGACAGTTCTGAAAGAGATTGCTCACAATTTTCAAAATGAGCATAAATATCCTTTTTATGACATTTTATCATTTAAAAGTTTGCGCATCTAAAATTTATGATTACATTTGAGCCTATTATCAAATAACATTTTAAAATCAGTAAAATAAATATGAAATCGGATTTTGAGATCGCCCATGAGGCAACGTTGGAACCCATTGAGGACATAGCGAAAAAAGTAAATATTCCAGTTGGTGAATTAGATCTCTATGGCAAGTACATCGCCAAAGTTCCTTACAGACAGATTGATGAGGAGAAAGTGAAAAAGTCGAAACTGATTCTTATCACCGCCATCACACCGACAAAGGCCGGTATCGGTAAGACTACTGTCAGCGTGGGACTTGCACTCGGTATGAACCGCATTGGCAAAAAAGCCATTACGGCGCTCCGTGAGCCGTCGCTCGGTCCATGCTTCGGCATGAAGGGCGGTGCAGCTGGAGGTGGTTATGCACAGGTGCTGCCAATGGAGAAAATCAATCTCCACTTCACTGGCGACTTTCATGCTATCACATCGGCCAACAACATGATTTCAGCTTTGCTTGATAACTACATCTACCAGCATCAGGACGAAGGATTTGGCATGCGAGAGGTGTGGTGGCGTAGAGTGCTCGACGTCAATGACCGCAATTTGCGTACTGTTGTGACCGGCCTTGGCTCCCGTACGGATGGTGTGGTGATGGAGAACGGATTCAATATTACCCCTGCTTCTGAGATTATGGCTATCCTTTGCCTGGCGCAGAACGAGGAGGATCTTTATCAACGCATAGATAACATCATTCTGGGAATCACTCTTGAGGGAAAACCACTGCGTGTAGGCGACTTGAAGATTACAGGCTCGATAGTGGCTTTGCTGAAAGATGCCTTCAACCCAAACCTCGTTCAGACAATTGAGAACACGCCAGCATTTATTCATGGTGGTCCGTTCGCCAATATTGCACACGGTTGCAGCAGTATCATTGCCACCAAAATGGCAATGACTTACGGTGACTATTGCATCACAGAGGCTGGTTTCGGTGCTGACTTGGGTGCTGAGAAATTCCTCGATATCAAGTGTCGCAAGGCTGGAATCTCCCCAGTACTGACTGTACTTGTGGCCACAGCTCAGGCGTTGAAGATGCATGGAGGGGTTGATGAGAAGGAAATCAGCAAGCCCAACGTTAATGGAGTAAGAGCGGGATTGGCCAACATGGATAAGCATATTGCCAATCTGCAAGCTTTCGGACAGTCGGTGGTAGTCTGCCTGAACCGCTTTGCCTCCGATACCGACGAAGAACTGGAAATCGTTGAGCAGCATTGCAAGGAACTGGGCATAGGCTTCGCTCTGAATACGGCCTTCACCGATGGTGGGAAGGGTGCCGAGAATTTGGCCCGGCTGGTGGTTGAGACGATTGAAAAGAATCCTTCAAAACCACTGAAACTTGCCTACTATGAGACGGATAGCATTGAGACCAAGGTGAATAAAGTGGCGAAGAACATCTACGGCGCAAAGGAAGTCATTATCCTTTCGAGGGCAAAGAAACAGTTGGCGCTCATCAAGCAATTGGGATTCGACAAATATCCAGTCTGCATTGCCAAGACACAGTATTCCTTCTCTGAGGACCCCAAGGCTTACGGTATGCCCAAGGACTTTGAGATGACCATCCGTGAGTTCGTCATCAACTCAGGTGCAGAGATGATTGTTGCCATAGCTGGAAATATTATGCGTATGCCAGGATTACCGAAGAGCCCGCAGGCAGAGCGCATAGAGGTCGTTAACGGTGTCATCGAGGGTCTGTCGTAAAGCCAAGAGAGTTATATTTGCCTAATTTCTATAAAGATTACGCTCTTCATCGATGCTTTCGGTTGAGCAAATCCAATTTCATGAGGAAAGAACGGCAAATCAAAACTCAAATATAAAAGAAGGATTTAGACAGTCCTTCTTGCAAAGACAATAAAAGAGTCATATCATCTTTCACTATCAGAGACTGATATGACTCTTTTTGTTTTGTGATTGACTATCGGTAATTCCCTTGGGTGTTCATTTGGGAGGCTTGACCACTCAGATAAAGTTATAATGGAATTGCTTGAGCAGAACAGTTGTTTTTTACTCCAATCGCTCATTAGAGCCTGTGCTGATTTTATTTGATAGTCGGGCCGCTTGTTTGTCATTCTTTTGAAGACGTAGCGGACTACGGCGATAGAGAATGGCAGGAACGTTGGCGACACACGAATGCAATCGGTCAGGATGCCTCATCCTCGTCATCTCATGGTGAAACCACAGTCAAATGACCGATTCGGATTTAATGTATCGTCATACAGAAAGCGATTTGGCATCCGGCAGCTAATGCCACGGAAAGGCACCATACATACCATTTGTTTTTCAAATAGCAGATCAAACCACCCACAATGGCGACAAGGTCAATTAAATCGAGCCATAGGATATTCCAACTACTTTTGAAGCCGAACAGCAACCAGTTGATATCTCCAATATACCGTGCTACTAAAATGCCGAGTAATATAGTGCTGCAAGCTACCGTCTCTGATTGATACCGTTTTAGCAGATACCATGTAAGGAGTAACAGAAAAATGCTGTCAAGTATTTGCAGAATATGGGATGTTTCTACCAACTTCGCTGAAAAAAACATCAACAACAAATAGGAAAGCGTAATCGCAAAAGCTTTCAATGCGGCAAAAAGGTTCGTTTTATTCATAACAAGATAAAAAATATAGTGTGAGTTTGACGAAAAATTTAGTCCGGAAAGGGCTCATGATAAATTATTTATCTCTTTCTATTTATGAGCACAAATATAATAAAAATAAATAGTTAAAAAAAAAAGACTTCTATAAATTAAGGATGTTTAACGCATATGCTTCTTGATGTTTTCCTTTGTTATCCTGTTTCTTATGGCATGATGAAATTTTGCCATTGGTTCTTAACAATATGGAAATCCAGAGTTTCTAAAGAGATATCACACTTGCTTTTCCATAGGAGAAATATGCATTTTACTCGGACTTTGCGTTTGCTCGTAAATAGTAGAAGCAGTGGAAGCTCTGTTTAAAAATATTTTTTTTCTCCTTATTATTATGTTGTTATGCAAAAAATGAGTACCTTTGCGCCTCAAAGTCGTTAAGGAGTTTCACTGAAAGTGGAAGCCGAACATTATGGACAAAATATAAAACAAACATACATAAAACTTCAGAGATGAAAATTTCATTTGAAAATCCAGACAAAGTCAATGGCCTTATGACCTTGACAGTCGAAGAAGCAGACTATAAGGAAGATGTTGAGAAGACACTGAAAGACTATCGCAAACGTGCCAACATTCCAGGTTTCAGACCAGGTCAGGTGCCAATGGGAATGATTAAGCGTCAGGTTGGGCCACAGGTCAAGATGGATGCCATCAACAAACTCTTAGGCGAAAATCTTCAGAAATATATCACCGACAACAAGATACAGATGCTCGGTCAGCCAATGTCTGCTGAAGGGCAGGAAGCTGTTGACTTGGAGAAGCCCGCTCCTTACACTTTCAAGTTCGATATCGCTGTCGCACCAGAATTCAAGGTTGAATTGACAGAGAAGGATACAATTGAATATTACGAAATCAAGGTTGATGACAAACTCATCGACCAGCAGGTGGAGATGTTCGCAAGTCGCGCAGGCCACTACGACAAGGTGGAGGAATATGATGGCGACAAGCGTGATATGCTTAAGGGTGACCTTCGTGAGCTTGATGAAAACGGCAACACACTTGAGGGTGGCGTGACTGTTGAGGCTGCCGTTTTGATGCCACAGTACATCAAGGTGGAAGATCAGAAGAAGCTCTTCGATGGAGCAAAACTCGGCGATATTATCACATTCAACCCACGCAAGGCATACCCAGACAACGATGCGGAGGTAGCGTCTTTGCTGAAGATCGACAGTGCAGAGGTGGCAAACCACACTGGCGACTTCTCTTATCAGATAACAGAAATCTCGCGTTTCGTGAATGCAGAGAACAATAAAGAACTCTGGGACAATGTGTATGGTAAGGAGGCTGACATCAAAGATGAGAAACAATTCCGCGAAACCATAGCTACTGGCCTGAAAGGACAGCTTGAGGGCGACTCAGACTATAAGTTCGTTCAGGATGTCCGTGCTTACGCAGAGAAGAAAGTGGGAAAACTCCAGTTCCCAGATGCCATCTTGAAGCGAATCATGTTGGCCAATAATCAGGACAAGGGACAGGAGTTTGTTGACAAGAACTACGACATGAGCGTCAAGGAGCTGAAATGGCATCTTATCAAGGAGCAGCTGGCAGTGGCAAACGGTGTGAAAGTCGAGGATGCTGACGTACGTGAGAGCGCCATTCAGATGGCTCGTGTACAGTTCGCCCAGTATGGTATGAACAATGTTCCTGACGAATACCTGAAGAATTACGCAGACGAGGTGTTGAAAAAGCGCGAGAATATCGACCAATTCGTTGAGGCTGCGCTTGACCGTAAGCTATCTGCTACCTTGAAGAAGGTCGTGAAGCTGAAGAAAAAGAAGGTGACTCTCGATGAGTTCAATAAGCTCGCAGCTCCGGCAGAAAATGCATAAGTAAAGATTTCTTTACTATTACATAAGGAAGAGGTTGGATTTTTACCCGCATTCTCTTGAGAAACGAAATGCGAAGGGTAAGAATTCAACCTCTTTTCAATGATGTACGGAGATGTAAATTATGAATTCTCATCATCGAAGAGAAAAAAAGTTTCCATTTTGTTGATAGTTTCTCTTTTTTTTGATTATCTTTGTGTTATAATACATAGAAGCCTATTGTTCAGAACGGCATAATCTTTGTAAACAAGACAAATATAATAAGGAGGCGAAGGCTTCTGTTTTATCTAATTTTTATTTAACGAAAGAAAACTAATGAATGACTTTAGAAAGTTTGCTACCAAGCATTTGGGGATGAATGGGATGGCGCTTGACGACGTGCTGAGCGTGCAGCAGCAATACTTGAACCCATATATTCTGGAGGAACGCCAGTTGAACGTGACGCAGATGGACGTGTTCTCGCGATTGATGATGGACCGTATCATCTTCCTTGGTACACAGATTGACGACTATACTGCCAACACTCTACAGGCGCAACTTTTGTATTTAGACTCCGTTGACCCAGGGAAGGACATTTCAATCTACATCAATTCCCCTGGCGGAAGTGTGACGGCAGGTCTTGGTATCTACGACACCATGCAGTTTATCTCCAGCGATGTGGCAACCATCTGTACGGGAATGGCCGCCTCTATGGCCGCTGTACTGTTGGTTTCAGGACAGGAGGGCAAACGTTCAGCGCTCCCACACAGCCGGGTGATGATTCATCAGCCGTTAGGTGGCGTGCAGGGACAGGCTTCCGACATAGAAATCGAGGCAAAGGAAATCCTGAAATTCAAGAAAGAACTTTATACAATCATCAGCCATCATTCACACCAGACGTACGAAAAGGTTTACAAAGACAGTGACCGCAACTACTGGATGGATGCCGAAGAGGCGAAAGCATACGGAATGATCGATGCTGTATTAAAAAGAAAGCAAGACGATGCCTCAAAATAAATGTAGCTTTTGTGGTAGGAGCGAAAAGGATGTAAATCTCCTGATAACAGGCTTGAATGGTTATATCTGCGATGACTGCGCCCAACAGGCCTACAATATTGTGATGCAGGCGGGGATTCTGGCTGGTAAAAAGCCTGAGTCGAGCGGCAATTTCAAGTTGAAGAAGGTGCCGAAGCCCAAGGAAATCAAGGAGTATCTCGACGAATACATCATCGGACAGGACGAGGCGAAACGCTATCTCGCGGTATCGGTTTATAATCACTACAAGAGGTTGCAGCAACCGAAGCAAGATGACGGAGTGGAAATTGAGAAAAGCAACATCATTATGGTAGGTTCCACAGGCACGGGAAAGACCCTTTTGGCCCGGACCATTGCCAAATTGCTGCAAGTTCCATTTACCATTGTTGACGCAACCGTATTCACGGAGGCCGGTTATGTAGGCGAAGACGTGGAAAGCATCCTCTCCCGTCTCCTGCAGGTGGCCGATTACGATGTGGAAGCTGCAGAACGCGGCATCGTCTTTATCGATGAGATAGACAAGATAGCCCGAAAGAGCGACAATCCCAGCATAACGCGTGACGTTAGTGGAGAAGGCGTTCAACAAGGCTTGTTGAAGCTGCTCGAAGGCACAATGGTCAACGTGCCACCCAAGGGCGGCCGCAAACATCCGGACCAGGATTACATCCACGTTGATACCAAAAATATCTTGTTTATTTGTGGAGGGGCTTTCGATGGCATAGAGCGCAAGATCGCCCAGCGATTAAACACCCACGTTGTCGGGTATAACTCGGTGCAGAACGTGGCCAAAATAGACAAGAACGACCTGATGAAATACGTGCTTCCTCAAGATTTGAAGTCGTTTGGTCTGATACCAGAAATCATCGGTCGTCTTCCAGTGCTCACCTATCTGAATCCGTTGGACCGTGCGGCCTTGAGAAAGATACTTGTCGAACCTAAGAACTCCATTGTCAAGCAATATGTGAAGCTCTTTGAAATGGATGGAATCGCCCTTACCTTCACCGATGAGGCACTGGATTACATCGTTGATAAGGCAGTTGAATACAAACTTGGTGCTCGCGGACTGCGTTCTATCGTCGAGGCGGTAATGATAGACACCATGTTTGACATGCCTTCACGCAGAATAAAGAAGTACGAGGTGACGGCTGATTATGCTCGGCAGCAGCTTGACAAAGCTCACCTTCAGAAACTCGATACTGCCTGACTCTCAAACCACAAGCATCCGTAGGCTGAAAGGCCGACGGTTGCAGTGGATAAATCCTAAAAATACCATACAGAAGACTGGAATACACAAACTATTAACATGACGAAGACGGTTAATCTGACAGAAAAACTTAAGCATTATTTCGGCTTTGACAAATTCAAGGGCGAACAGGAGGCCATTATCCGTAACGTGCTTGAAGGTAATGACACCTTTGTGTTGATGCCGACAGGTGGTGGAAAGAGTCTTTGTTACCAACTTCCATCGCTCATCATGGATGGGACAGCCATTGTTATCTCGCCTTTGATAGCACTGATGAAGAATCAAGTAGATGTCATCAATGGTATCAGCGAGAATGATGGAGTGGCTCATTACCTGAATTCCTCACTGAAAAGGGGGGAAATTGATAAAGTGAAGGCCGACATCACTTCAGGCAAGACCAAACTCTTGTACGTTGCTCCCGAATCGTTGAACAAGGAGGAGAGTGTGGAATTCTTCAAATCTGTCAAGATTAGCTTCTATGCCATCGATGAGGCCCATTGTATTTCGGAATGGGGACACGACTTCCGTCCCGAATACCGAAAGATACGAATAGCCATCGACCAGATAGGAAAAGCCCCCATCATCGCATTGACGGCTACTGCCACAGACAAGGTGCGTACGGACATCATCAAAAGCCTGGACATTGAGGATTGTACTGAATTCAAAAGCTCCTTTAACCGTCCAAATCTCTATTATGAGGTAAGGGCGAAAAAGAACGAGGACGACACGAACAAACAGATTATCAAGTTCATCAGGCAACATTCCGGCAAGAGTGGAATCATCTACTGTTTGTCGCGAAAGAAGGTCGAAGAACTTGCGGCTGTGCTGTTGGCCAACGACATTAAGGCAGCGCCTTACCATGCTGGACTCGACTCAGAGACACGCTCTAAGACGCAGGATGATTTCCTCATGGAAGAAATCGATGTTATCGTGGCAACGATAGCCTTTGGAATGGGAATCGACAAGCCCGACGTGCGCTTCGTCATCCATTACGACATCCCTAAGAGTCTTGAGGGTTACTATCAGGAGACTGGTCGTGCGGGAAGAGACGGCGAGGAGGGTATCTGTATCGTATTCTACTCGAAGAACGACCTGTTGAAACTTGAGAAATTCATGGAGGGAAAGCCCGTAGCCGAGCAGGACATAGGCCGTCAGCTTCTGCAGGAGACAGAGGCTTACGCCGAATCCTCCGTCTGCCGCCGCAAACTACTCCTGCATTATTTTGGTGAAGACTACCCGAAGGATAATTGCGAGATGTGCGACAACTGCTTGCATCCGAAGAAAAAGATTGAGGGCGAGAAACCTCTGTTGATTGTCTTGCAAGCTGTGAAGGCGCTGAAGGAGAATTTCAGGCAGGAGTATGTCATCGATTTCGTGAAAGGACGCGGAACCGACGACCTCAAAGAACACAAGCACGACGAACTGGAAGAGTTCGGTTCGGGCGAAGACGAGGATCCGAAGATATGGAATCCGGTAGTGAGACAAGCTCTGCTGGAAGGCTTCCTGAAAAAGGACGTTGAAAACTACGGAATTCTGAAACTGACTTCAGCCGGAAAGCGGTTCATGAAAAAACCAACGTCATTCATGATTGTCATGGATGCGGAGTTCAAATCGGAGGAGGAAGAAGAGGATATCATAGGCGGAACGGCCGTTCTCGACCCTGAACTCTTTGCCATGCTGAAAGATTTGCGCAAGAACATGGCGCGCAAACAAGACATTCCGCCTTATGTAATTTTCCAAGACCCGTCGTTAGAGCAAATGTCGATGATGTACCCCATCACCGAACAGGAGTTGCTGAACATCCAAGGTGTGGGCGCAGGCAAGGCAAAGCGCTACGGAGCTGAGTTTTGTAAACTCATTAAGAAGTATTGCGAGGAAAAAGGCATCGAGCGTCCGGAGGAGTTGAGGGTGCGAACGGTGGCCAAGAAGTCCATGAAGAAGGTGAAAATCATACAAGGCATTGACCGCAAGTTGCCACTTGACGATATTGCGATAGCAGAAGGCATGGAATTTGAGGAGTTGCTGTCTGCAATCGAGGAGATTGTCTATAGTGGCACAAAGTTGAACATCGACTATTTCCTCGAAGATGTCTATGACGAGGATAAGATTGATGACATCTACGACTATTTCATGAACAGCAAGACCGATAGCCTCGACGAAGCCATCAGGGAACTGGAGGACGACTATACTGAAGAGGAGATACGGCTGGTGCGCATCAAATTCATTTCGGAGATGGCGAACTAAATTGGAATGCCGTTAAATTGAAATAAAAAACGGCTGATGCACGGCGATGTGGCAACAGTCGTTTTTTTTGTGTCAAGTCAGCGAATGCAATCTCATTGGTGACCTATTGAGAGACGAAAGGTCACCTTCCACACGGTAAAAGGTGATCTTTTGAAAGGCGGTTGTTATAGTGTTGGTTTACAGGATGTTGCAAGACTGTTGCCGAACATTGGCTTTCCCCCCATTTTTTAGTTGTTCAGATCAATCATCACAAGTGAACAGACGGTCAGTATTCGCTTGTTTCAGAGCAATACAGACCTACGGAGTTAAATACCTTTAATTAAGGTGTAGAAATTCAGTAAAATAGCGGCGGATGTGATTTATTATTGTTAATTTTGCACGCAATAAATTTCTAAATACACTATGTCATCATTTGTTGCAGATAAAATTGTCATGGACGGATTGACCTACGATGACGTCCTTTTAATCCCAGCTTATTCAGAGGTACTGCCCAAGGGGGTAGAGTTGAAAACCAAGTTCTCGCGAAACATCGAGCTGAATATCCCATTCGTTACAGCAGCCATGGATACCGTTACCGAAAGCTCAATGGCCATTGCTATTGCTCGCGAAGGTGGAATCGGTGTGATGCACAAGAATATGACCATTGAAGAGCAGGCACGTCAGGTGGCAATCGTAAAGCGTGCGGAGAATGGCATGATTTACGATCCAGTGACCATCCGCAAGGGACGCACCGTCAGGGAAGCCTTGGCAATGATGGCTGAATATCATATTGGCGGTATTCCCGTTGTCGATGAGGGCAATCATCTTGTAGGTATCGTAACGAACCGCGACTTGCGTTTCGAGCGTCGCTTCGACAAGACAATCGACGAAGTGATGACAAAGGAGAATCTTGTCACGACTCATGCTCAGACCGATTTGTCGGCCGCAGCTCAAATCCTTCAGGAAAACAAAATCGAGAAGCTGCCGGTTGTCGATAATGAAAATCATTTGATAGGTCTGATTACCTATAAAGACATTACGAAGGCAAAGGACAAACCTATGGCCTGCAAGGACGAGAAGGGCCGTTTGCGCGTAGCAGCTGGAGTCGGTGTCACTATCGACACCATGGAACGTGCACAGGCGCTGGTCGATGCGGGCGTTGATGCTATTGTTATCGATACAGCACACGGACATTCGCAAGGTGTGATTGGCAAATTGCACGATGTAAAGTCGGCTTTCCCCAATCTCGACGTAGTGGTGGGCAACATTGCAACAGGTGAAGCGGCCAAATTCTTGGTTGAGAACGGCGCTGACGCTGTGAAAGTTGGCATCGGTCCTGGCTCAATCTGTACGACCCGTGTCGTTGCTGGTGTGGGCGTTCCGCAGCTGAGTGCCATCTACGACGTATGTTCAGCGTTGAAAGGTACAGACGTACCATTGATAGCAGATGGCGGACTGCGCTATTCGGGCGACATTGTGAAGGCATTGGCAGCCGGTGGCAACTGTGTGATGATAGGCTCGCTTGTTGCAGGTACTGAAGAATCGCCAGGCGACACCATCATTTTCAACGGTCGTAAGTTCAAGAGCTATCGGGGTATGGGCTCGCTTGAGGCCATGGAGCAGAAGAACGGTTCGCGCGACCGCTATTTCCAGAGCGATGTGAGCGACAACAAGAAACTGGTTCCAGAAGGAATCGCAGGCCGTGTTCCTTACAAAGGCACAGTACAGGAGGTTATCTACCAGCTCGTAGGTGGCTTACGCTCAGGCATGGGCTACTGTGGCGCCGCATCGATTGAACAGTTGCACAATGCCAAGTTTACCCGAATCACCAATGCCGGTGTCATGGAGAGTCATCCACACGATATCACCATCACAAGCGAGGCTCCCAACTATTCCCGTCCGGAATAATCGGTGGAAGAGGTGTATCGGAAGAATGCGGAAAAATTCTATACGATTAATATTAAAATCCCTTATAGAAGGGAATAATAAAGAGAAATCTTAATGATGAGACTAAAGGCACTATTTGCAGCTCTCATGCTGTTCAGTACATGGGGTTGGGCACAGAACGACCCGGCGATAATGACCATCAACGGCCAGCCTGTCAGCCGTTCGGAATTTGAGTATTCCTATAATAAGAATAATGCTGATGGAGTGATTGACAAGAAGAGTGTCGAAGAATACGTTGACTTGTTTGTCAACTATAAGTTGAAGGTTCAGGCGGCCTTGGATGCCAAGCTCGATACGTTGAAATCTTTCAAGCAGGAGTTTCTCACTTACCGCAATCAGCAAATCCGTCCAGCGATGATTGACGATTCGGACGTGGAGGCCGAGGCTCAAAAAATCTATAGAGAAACAAAGCTGCGCTTCGACAGTAACGGTGGCTTGTTTCGATGTGCGCATATTCTGCTCTCGTTGAACCAGCGGGCTGGGAGTGCCGAGCAGGAGACGATTAAGAACCGTGCCGACTCTGTTTACAATGCGATCATGAAAGGGGCGAGCTTTTCCGAAATGGCAAGAAAATATTCCGGAGACAAAGCTTCGGCTGTCAATGGTGGCAATCTGCCATTGCTTTCCAAAGGACAGACGGTAGCAGAGTTTGAGAATGCCTTGCTGCAGTTGAAGCCTGGTGAGGTGAGCCGTCCGGTTCTCTCACCTTTCGGCTATCACATTATCAAATTGATAGGCAAGGAAAGTCTTCAGCCATACGATTCGTTGAAGGCTGACATCCATCAGTTTATTGAAGTTCGCAACCTTCGTGAACAGATTATAGACCAAAAGCTGCAAGAACTTTCCTCCAAGGCTGGAGAAGGAATTACGCCCGAACAGTTGTTGGATCAGAAACTTGCAGAGATGGAGGCCAAGGACCCTGACTTGAAGAACTTGGTCCGCGAATATCACGACGGGTTGCTGTTGTTTGAGATTAGCAACCGCACTGTCTGGGCGAAAGCAGCCAAGGATGAGGCTGGTTTGCAAGCCTTTTTCAAAAAGAATAAGAAGAATTACAAATGGGATAAGCCCCGTTTCAAGGGCATTGCTTACCATGTGAAGGACAAAGCCGACGTGAATGCGGTGAAGAAAAGCGTCAAAGGCCTGCCGTTTGACCAGTGGGCTGACAAGTTGCGTACAACTTTCAACAACGACAGCATCATTCGTATCCGCGTGGAAAAAGGCATCTTCAAGGAAGGCGACAACTCGTTGGTTGACCGCGAGGTGTTCAAGAAAAATGTGGAAGTTAAGCCCACAAAGGATTATCCTATTGATGCCGTTTTCGGTACGAAGCTGAAAGCTCCGAAGGAAATGAGTGATGTTCGCGGACTGGTCACCTCCGACTATCAGGAAGCATTGGAGAAGGAATGGGTGGCTGAGCTGAGGAAGAAATATAATGTAGTGATCAATCGTGATGTGTTGGCTACGGTCAACAAGCATTGATAAAATAAGATTCTTATGAGAATTAAAAAGTATAGCATAGCACTTTTTCTGGCGGCCGTGGCCCTGTCTGTGACGGCGCTGCCATCCAGAATGGTTTCAGCTCTGTCGCCGATGGCACAGCAAGACACGCTCTTGTCCGAGGCAATCAATCCTGCCAGTGTCGTTGACGAGGTGGTTTGGGTGGTAGGCGATGAGCCTATTCTTAAGTCAGAAGTTGAAATGATGCGTCTTCAAGGTGAGGCTGAGGGTGTGAAATGGAAGGGCGATCCAGAGTGTAAGATTCTTGAGCAGATCGCTGTTCAAAAATTGTTTCTCCATCAGGCAGCCCTCGACAGTATCAAGGTGACTGAAGGCGAGATTGCGCAAGGTGTTGACCAGCAGATTAATTATTGGATATCTTTGCCGCAGATTGGTTCCAAGGAGAAGCTGGAACAATATCAGCGAAAGAGCATTACACAAATTCGGCAAGACCTGCACGACGATTTTAAGAATCGTCAGTTGGTTCAGAGAATGCAAGAACAGTTAGTGAGCAATGTCAAGGTATCGCCGGCAGAAGTGCGTGAGTATTTCAACAAAATGCCACAGGACAGTATCCCCATGATACCCACAACCGTAGAGGTGGAGATTCTGACACAGAAGCCGAAGGTGGAGCAGGAAGAAGTCAACAGAATCAAGAACCAACTCCGCGACTATACCGACCGAGTTACAAAGGGTGAGACTTCGTTTGAGACGCTCGCACGCTTGTATTCAGAGGACCCAGGGTCGGCTCGTCAGGGAGGTGAGTTGGGCTACATGGGACGTGGTATGCTTGATCCTGCATTTGCCTCTGCTGCTTTCAATCTGACCGATCCTAAGAAACTCTCAAAGGTTGTTGAGAGCGAGTTTGGATACCACATTATCCAGTTGATTGACCGTCGGGGTGATAAAATCAATTGCCGTCACATTTTGCTCAAACCCCATGTTTCGATGGCATCTATCGATGCCGCAAAGCAACGTCTCGACTCCATTTCCACGGATATTAAGAATGGAAAGTTCACCTTTGAGAATGCAACGGCTTATATATCTGATGACAAGGACACTCGGAACAATCACGGTCTGATGGTCAACTCGTCAGCCAATGCCCGTACGTCGCGTTTCGCAATGAAGGACCTTCCTACAGAAATAGCACGTGTGGTTGAGAACTTGAAAGTAGATGAGATGTCGAAACCATTTGAGATGGTGGATGCAAAGGGTAAGACTGTTTGCGCCATTGTAAAGCTCAAGAGCCGCATTAACGAGCATAGGGCAACGATAACGGAGGACTTCCAGGCAATGAAGGATATTGTGACGGCCAAGCGCCGACAGGAAATTATTCATGAATGGGTGGTCAAGAAAGTCAAGGACACATATGTGAAAATGAACCCTCGCTACAGGAATTGTAATTTTGAATATGAAGGTTGGAATCGATGATCCTGAATAACGGAAGAAAAAGAAATAACTGCGGGCATAGAATCACAACTTACTTGATTCTATGCCTGTTTGGACTATGTGTCTCACTTTCGACATCTGCCCAGACAAAGCAAAAAAAAGGCAACAAGGTGTATATCGACCAGGCTGACAATCTACGGCATAACCAGTTCGAATTGCCTGATGTTCAGATAGCAAAAGGGCACGTGAAGTTCAGATATAAAGGTATGACACTGCTTTGCGATAGTGCCTATCTGAATGAAACGCAAAACAGCTTTCAGGCTTTCGGACATGTGGATCTAAAGAGAAACGACGGAACACATCTGACTTGTTCTCGGGCAACCTACGATGGATTCTCGCAAATGATGAAAGCAAGGGGAAAGGTGCATGTCAGACAAGGCGGCCGTTCTTTGCGCTGCGATAGCCTTGATTATGATATGGTATCAAGCATAGGAAGTTTCTTTGGGGGAAGGGGAACAGTTGTTTATAATGGAAATACCGTGATTGCTGATCGTGGGGATTACAATACGGATTCGCACGATGCCAACTTCTATGGCAATGTCGTAATCCATACACCCAAGTACAGAATAAACACTCCTACCGCTCACGGCAATACGGAGACTGGACTGATGCATGTCGTTGGAAAGTCCGTCATTCGCACGAGAAAGGGTGAGGTGGTACATACCAATGACGGGACTTATAATAGTAAGACCGACAACATGGAACTAAGGGGATTCTCGACCATTAAATCGCCTGAACGGGATGTTGAGGGTGACAATATTACCTATAATAGTACTACGGGCGATGCTGAAGGACACGGCAATGTGAAGATTGTGGATAAAATCAACAAACGTATCATGACAGGCAACGAAGTCATCTATAATAGCAAGACAGGACATACTGAAGGCTATGGAAATGTGAAAATCATTGACAACAAGGAGCATCGTACGATTGTTGGTGAGAATGTTGTTTATAACTCGCAGACGGGTCATAGCGAAGGACATGGAAATGTGAAGATTGTTGACGCAGTGAAGCAGAGAACCATCACTGGCGATAATCTGATTTACAACAGCAAGACGCACGAAGGAGAGGGAACGGGCAATGTGCATTACATAGACCACAAGAGCAAGCATGCTTTTCTGGGTGACTTTGTGCATTACACCGACTCGGCAGCAATAGCCTATGGTGGTAATCCTGGGCCCGTGGCCAAGGAATTTTCAAAGGGTGACACGCTATTCGTTCATGCCGACACCATCAGCATGAAGGGATTTCACATGAATACTCCGGAAATGTATCGCGAATTGTATGGGGTGAATAATGTACGGGCTTATCGTACAGACATTCAGGCTATTTGCGGCTTTCTTGTTGCCAATTCAAAAGACTCATGCATGACCATGTACCAAAGTCCTATTGCTTGGAGTGGCAGTCGGCAGTTGTTGGGCGATTCTATCAAGGTTTTTATGAATGACTCTACGATTCGTGAAGCTTATGTGTTCGGGAATGCGTCCCTGATAGAAGAAATGAAAGACAAGATTCATTATAATCAAGTGTACTCCAAGCGGATGAATGCCTTTTTTGAGGGGGGAGAACTCCAATGGGGGGAGGCTATCGGCAGTGTCATGACGGTTTATTATCCGATTGATGAAAAGGATAGTACGCTGATGGCACTCAATTATCTGGAGACAGACACCATGCGCGTCTATATGATGCCTGAAAGACAACTTAGAAAAATATGGACTTGTAAGTTCAACGCTGTCGCCTATCCAATGACGCAATTGCCGGCAGATAAGATGAAACTTCGGAATTTTAGGTGGTATATTGACATGCGACCACGTGATAAGTATGATATTTTTAGGCGAGTAGGCCGTCAGGATGATACGGAGATTGCTCCAAAGCCTGTTGCCGAACCACCTCATCAAACAATTCTAAAGTAATATATAATAAGGTATGAACTTTTTCAATCAACCAAAACCAAGGAAATTTCACCATGAGTTCATCTACGTGGATGAGAGAAGGGAGCGTTTGGAGCGATTGAAGGAAAATGCTGAATATGAGCTGGGTCGAATTGAGTCTGAGAAAATAGGTTCGAAGGTTGAAGGCGGAACCCGTGGAAGGGTAGTCCGCTTCAGAAGGATTAAAAGAAGTGCCGGTAATGAACGAATGTTGATAAGCGTCGGAGCAAGTGTTTTCCTTATTGTCTTGTTGGTATTTCTCTTGTTGAGTTTAATGGAGGTATAATATGAATGATGTGATACAACTCTTGCCCGATAGCGTCGCCAACCAAATAGCTGCAGGCGAGGTGATTCAGCGTCCAGCTTCCGTCGTGAAGGAGCTGATGGAAAATGCCGTTGATGCAGGTGCTACGACTGTCAATGTTTTGGTTGTTGACGCAGGCAGGACATCCATTCAGGTCGTTGATGATGGTAAGGGCATGTCTGAGACTGATGCCCGACTGGCTTTTGAGCGGCATGCCACTTCCAAGATTAAGAAGGCCGAGGACCTGTTCTCTTTGCACACAATGGGATTCCGTGGAGAAGCATTGGCTTCCATCGCTGCCGTTGCACAAATAGAGTTGAGAACCCGACAGCAAGGGGAGGAAATAGGAACGTTGCTAACGATGGCTGGAAGCCGGTTCACAGGACAAGAGGCTTGTTCATGTCCGGTAGGAAGTAATTTTAAAATAGAGAATCTCTTTTTCAACATTCCAGCCCGCCGGAAGTTCCTGAAGTCAAATACGACGGAATTGAACAATATCATCACTGCTTTCGAACGTATTGTATTGGTCTATCCGCAATTATCGTTCACCCTGCATAGCAACGGAGTTGAGATAATGTCATTGAAGGCAAGCAATTTTCGTCAGCGTATTGTGGATGTGTTTGGAAAACGGGTCAATCAGGATTTACTATCTGTTGAGGTTGACACGACACTCTGCAAGATTCATGGATTTGTTGGGAAGCCGGAGTCTTCTAAGAAAAAAGGTGCTCTACAGTATTTCTTTGTAAATGACAGGTATATGAAGCATCCTTATTTCAATAAGGCTGTTGCCAATGCGTTCGAACGACTATTGCCTGCCGGTGAGCAGATTCCTTATTTCCTTTATTTTAATGTTCCAGCAGAGAATATTGATGTCAATATACATCCAACGAAGACAGAGATAAAGTTTGAAAATGAGCAAGCCATTTGGCAGATACTCATGGCAGGAGTGAAAGAAGCCCTGGGGAAGTTCAATGATATTCCATCCATAGATTTTGACACAGAGGGCAAACCTGATATTCCTGTGTTCAATCCAACCGCTGGTGCATTAGCGCCCAAACTGAACTATAATCCACAGTATAATCCTTTTAAAGAGGCAAACAACTCTTCCCTAACAACCAATGAATGGGAAAAGCTCTATTCGGGGCTGACTGAGGGCGGCATTTCGCCAGACATAGTGGACACTGTTCCAAAGGAGGAACAGATATTTTCCAGTAATGAAAGATTTGGAAACGTCACATCCACCATCATTGAGGATAAATCCCCCGTGCATTATCAGTACAAAGGCTGTTATATAATGACTGCGGTTAAGTCAGGGTTGATGGTCATAGACCAGCACCGTGCGCATATACGGGTTCTCTACGAGGCATATCTCTGTCAGATAAAGGAGCATAAGGCGCATACTCAGAAACTTCTTTTCCCAGAGATGATAAATTTATCAGCTAACGACTCTATATTATTGGAGGAAGTACTTCCTGAGATGCAGATGATGGGCTTCGACTTAAACGATATGGGTGGTGGCAGTTATGTTGTCAATGGCATTCCCTCCGGTATCGAGGGACTTGGTATCGAGAGTTTGATTACGGACATGTTGTCATCAGTGAAAGAGAACAATTTGCACGTTGGTGAAGATATGAATAAATCACTTGCTCTTAGTTTGGCGCGAAATGCAGCAATTCCGCAAGGACAAGTGTTGAATAACGAGGAAATGGAGAATTTGGTAAATGAACTATTTCTTTGTAGTAATGTCAATTACACACCAGATGGGAAACTTGTAATAGCTATAATTCAGCAGTCGGAAATCGAACATTTATTCAACAAAAACTGATTTATGTCATTGTATTCCTAATTTTTAGCAAACGTGTCATAAATATTTTTTCGGAAACTCACGAAACATCGTATAAATCATAAGACTTAACGTGTTTTCTTTCTAATCGTATATGGCAAATACCTACCCAATTCGTATTCAGATGGGGGTAAACAGACGCTTGATAGTGAACATTCGACCTGACCGATACCATGGAATTACATTACAAAAACCGTGTTGGGAGAAAATATTGTAACTTGCTGATAGTCAAAGCTATATTAGTTGAGGCTTGAAAGCTTAGCTTTTGTGTTCCGTTACATGACCTTTTGCAGTGCAAAAGATAAGCTTTTAGAAAGTGAGAGCTAAGTTTTGGTGTGGATGAATGAAGACATATTTCGGACACTATTAAATTCGTCGCTAAAAAATGACTTTTTTTTTCTGAAATTTTATGTCATTTAAAATTAATTATTATCTTTGCCAATGATTTAAAGAATGAACTTACTAATTACTAGTATTTATTTTTGATTGTTTAATAAATAAAGGTTATGAAAAAATTATTAATGGTTTTGGCATTTGCTGGCGCATCAGTGGCTGGCTTTGCACAGAACGACGTACCTACTGAGAAGTACAGTGTCGCTACAAACTCATTCTGGAGCAATTGGTTTATTCAGGTTGGTGCTGAATGGAATGCTTGGTATTCCGGCCAGGAGCATGGTCTTGATTTGGACAGAAGTCCATTAAAGAGCTTCCGCGCAAAACCAGGTGTTGGTGTAGCTTTAGGAAAATGGTTTACTCCTGGAATCGGTCTTCGTACAAAATTCCAAGGTGTTTGGGGTAAACGTGTTGGCGATGTGAATACAAAAGCGTATGATATCGACAACAAGTATTGGTTGCTCCAAGAGCAGATTATGTTCAATCTCAGCAACATGATTTGTGGTTATAACGAAAGCCGTGTTTGGAACATTATTCCTTTCATTGGTGGTGGCGTCGGCCGTTCCATGAGTCGTGATTTCTACGGTATGGGTCTTAGTGCGGGTGTTCAGTCTTCATGGCGTTTGAGCAAGGCACTCCGTGTATATCTTGAGGCTGGCTGGAACCGCTTTGAAGGCGATGTTGATGGCTATGATCAATATTTTGGTAACCGTGGTTGGGATTCTCACGACAACAACGTGTATGCTGAAATCGGTTTGAACTTCAACCTTGGCAAGGCTACATGGGATAAGGTGCCAGACATCGAGGCTATCAATGCACAGCATCAGTCAGCTCTTGACGCTTTGAATGCACGTCTCCGTGATGCAGAAGCTGAAAATGCTCGCCTCCGTGATGAACTTGCAAATCAGAAGCCAGTTGAGACTATAAACGAGTCTGTGAAGGAATTGATCAACACTCCTATTTCTGTGTTCTTCAACCTCAACAAGACAAACATTGCTTCTCGGAAGGACCTCGTAAATGTGCAGGCTCTTGCTAAGTATGCTGTTGACAATAACAACAATCTTCTTGTAACTGGTTATGCAGATAGCGCAACTGGTAAGGCAGACCACAACCAGTGGTTGTCTGAAGAGCGTGCTAAGACCGTAGCAGGTGAACTTGAAAAGATGGGTGTTCAGTCAAGCAAGATTACAACCGTTGGCAAGGGTGGTGTTGACATATTGTCACCAATCTCTTTCAACCGTCGTGCAACTGTTCAGATTACAGACTAATCTCAGAATTGTACAGAGTTAGTATATTCTCAGGGTGCTTATCCAAAAGGGTAAGCACCTCCTTTTTTATTTGAAAAAAGTAAAGGAAAATTTGGAGGATAAATAAAATATATCTATCTTTGCACTCGCTTACTAAAAGTAAGGGCGTTTAGCTCAGCTGGTTTAGAGCATCTGCCTTACAAGCAGAGGGTCGGCGGTTCGAATCCGTCAACGCCCACCAAGGGGTGTTTCCCTGTACTCTTTCGAGGGATGCAGGGATTTTTTTAGAGGGCGTTTAGCTCAGCTGGTTTAGAGCATCTGCCTTACAAGCAGAGGGTCGGCGGTTCGAATCCGTCAACGCCCACGGCCTACAGATAGAGGAACTTGCAACTAATTGTTGTGAGTTTTTTTATTTGTAGTCTCTATTAGTTATATTTACGAAATATTATCTGAATAATTGCGATGCTTTGGATATAAATTCTTAAATTTGCAACCTTATATATTATTTATAATATGCTATTGTTATGATTCTTGATGAATTGACAGCTGTGTCGCCAGTTGATGGCCGCTATAGAGGAAAAACTGAGAAGTTGGCAAGCTATTTTTCCGAATTTGCACTTATTCGTTATCGAGTACGTGTAGAGATTGAGTATTTTATTAGCCTTTGTGAATTACCTTTACCGCAATTAAAGGGGATTGATCCGTCTCTGTTCAACAAATTGCGTAAGATTTATGAGGACTTCTCTGAATCTCAAGCTCAGCGTGTCAAGGATATTGAGAAAGTGACCAACCACGATGTAAAAGCCGTTGAATATTTTATTAAGGAAGAATTGGATAAACTGGGCTCCTTCGATGCCTATAAGGAATTTATCCATTTTGGGCTGACCTCACAGGATATCAATAATACCAGTGTGCCATTGTCAGTCAAAGAAGCGCTTAGCGAGGTGTTCGTACCTCAGGTGGAAGAACTCATTGCTCAACTGGAAAAGTATGCTTCCGAATGGAAAGATGTCCCAATGTTGGCCAAAACACATGGACAGCCTGCATCTCCGACTCGTTTGGGCAAAGAAATAAAAGTTTTTGCTTATCGTTTGAGAGAGCAACTTCACTTGTTGAACAATTGTAAGCATACAGCGAAATTTGGCGGTGCCACAGGAAACTACAATGCTCATCATGTAGCTTATCCTCAATACGATTGGAAGGCATTTGGCGATAAGTTCGTCAGCGAAAAGCTTGGATTGGAACGCGAGCAGTGGACAACACAAATCAGCAATTACGATCATTTAGGTTCCATTTTTGATGCTATCCGCCGTATCAACACGATTATCATTGATTTGGATCGCGACATTTGGATGTATATATCAATGGACTATTTCAAGCAAAAAATCAAAGCTGGCGAGGTTGGATCGAGTGCCATGCCACATAAAGTCAATCCGATAGATTTCGAGAATAGCGAGGGCAACTTAGGCATCGCCAACGCTCTCTTGCAATTCCTCGCACAGAAACTTCCCGTCAGCCGTTTGCAACGCGATTTGACCGACTCTACTGTCTTGCGAAATGTGGGAATGCCGATAGGGCACAGCATCATCGCCATGCAGAGTACGTTGAAAGGACTGGGAAAATTGATATTGAATCCCAGTAAGTTGAACCAGGACTTGGAAAACATCTGGGCAGTTGTGGCCGAAGCCATACAGACCATTCTTCGTCGTGAGGCTTATCCAAACCCTTATGAGGCTCTGAAAGCACTGACGCGAACCAACGAGCGCATGACGGAGGAGAGCATTCATCAGTTCATTCAAGGTTTGAACGTGAATGAGGAGGTGAAGAAAGAACTCTTGGCCATCACACCGCAAAATTACACTGGACTATAATTAAAAAATAGACACCAAAATATTGAATGTTGAGAAGAAAAACCATAAAGATAAAATTTAAAAACAAGATCAATTAAACAGATATTAAAGAACAGCCGTGAGGCTAAGTGTAAAATTTAAAGAATTAACAACTATGGCAGATTTATTAGAAAACAATGAGAGCCAGTCGAATCAAACTGAAGCAAACCGCGAAGGCTATTCATCTGAAGAACAGACAGGTTTCGAGAGAGAGTATCGGAGTGTAGGACATTCTCCGCGTCCTCGAATCCATACACAACGTGCTTATGGAAGCGAGCAAAACAACAATGAAGAAGGCGGTTTCCGTCCTGAGGGCTTTGGAGTTAACTTAGGAAGCAACGCTGGTGGCGAACGCCAAGGTGGATATCGTCCACGCACCAACAAAAACTATAATAGTGGTGGCTATCAGCCTCGTCAAGGTGGCTATCAGAGTCGTCCACAACAAGGTGGCTACCGCCCACGCTATAACAATAACGGAGAAGGAGGCGGTTATCAGCCCCGTCAAGGTGGTTATCAGAACAATGCTTACCAAAACCGTTCGCAGCAAGGTGGTTATCGTCCACGCTATAATCAAATGGGTGAGGGCGAAGAATACCAGTCAACAGGCTATCAGAATCGTGGCGGCTACGAAAACCGAGGAGGCTACAACTACAACCGTGGCGGTTATCAGGGCCGTGGCGGTTACAACAATAATCGCGGCGGTTACAACAACAATCGTGGTGGCTACAATAACAATCGAGGTGGCTACAACAATAACCGTGGCGGATATAACAACAATCGTGGCGGTTACAATAATAACCGTGGTGGTTACGGACAGCCAGGTGGCTATCGTCAGCGCAGTGCTGATTACGATCCAAATGCAAAATATTCGTTCAAGAAACGTATTGAATACAAGGAAGAGAATATCGATCCTAACGAGCCATTGCGCTTGAACAAATATTTAGCAAATGCAGGTGTGTGTTCACGTCGCGAGGCCGATGAGTTCATCCAGGCTGGTGCAGTAACCGTCAATGGCGAAGTTGTGACAGAATTGGGATCCAAGGTTTTGCGCGCCGATGAGGTTAAGTTCAAGGGTGAAGTCGTGTCTTTGGAGAAGAAAGTCTATGTTCTTTTGAACAAACCAAAGGACTACGTGACGACAAGCGATGATCCTCAACAGCGCAAGACGGTCATGGACCTCGTGAAGGGGGCTTGCCCTGAGCGCATCTATCCTGTAGGTCGTCTTGACCGCAATACGACGGGTGTACTTCTCTTTACTAACGATGGTGACCTTGCCAGCAAGCTCACTCACCCCAAGTTCTTGAAAAAGAAAGTCTATCATGTTTTCCTCGACAAGCCTGTTGCTCCTCAAACCCTTCAGCAGATTTCAGATGGTATCGAGTTGGAGGATGGCGAAGTGAAAGCCGATGCTATCGAATATGCTGACGAGCGCGACCAAAGTCAGGTGGGAATCGAAATCCACAGCGGTAAGAATCGTATCGTTCGCCGTATTTTCGAGAGCTTAGGCTATCGTGTTGTCAAACTCGATCGAGTACAGTTTGCTGGTCTTACAAAGAAAAATCTCCGTCGTGGCGATTGGCGTTTCCTCACCGAGCAGGAAGTCGAGATGCTTCGTATGGGAGCTTTCGAGTAAGTTAGATTTCCCCGCCTCTTAAACGAGTGGGGGAACACTCTTTAGACGTACAATTATAGCCCAACCTGATTTAGTCCCTTATCGAGGGGTGTGGTGGGTTCATTAAATATTTAAGAATGAAAAGAACAAAAGTCGTCGATGCATTGAGTTGCACCGACTATGGAAAAGATATCAATGTAAAAGGTTGGGTACGTTCCCACCGTAGTAGTAAGGCTGTCGATTTCATTGCTTTGAACGACGGTTCTACGATTAAAAATATTCAGGTGGTTGTCAATCCATCATCAATGGATGCCGAGCAGCTGAAGAGCATCACGACGGGTGCTTGTATTAGCGTGACGGGAGTTTTGGTAGAGAGTCAGGGCAAGGGTCAGACGTCTGAAGTTCAGTGCAAGGAAATAGTAATCTACGGACTGTGTCCGAGCGACTACCCTATGCAGAAGAAAGGCCAGAGCTTCGAGTATATGCGTAAGTACGGGCATATGCGTCTGCGCACCAATACTTTCGGTGCTGTGTTCCGCATTCGCCACAATATGGCAATAGCCATCCATCGCTATTTCCACGAACACGGATTCTACTACTTCCACAGTCCGTTGATTACGGGTAGCGACTGTGAAGGTGCCGGCAACATGTTCCAGGTAACCACTCTTGACTTGGATAGAGTAGCCAAATCGGGCGAGGTTGACTACAGCAGCGACTTCTTCGGTAAGAAGACCCATCTCACCGTCTCTGGTCAGTTGGAGGGCGAGTTGGGTGCTACTTCTCTTGGAGCGATTTACACATTTGGCCCTACTTTCCGTGCCGAGAACTCCAACACTCCCCGCCACTTGGCAGAGTTTTGGATGATTGAACCTGAGGTGGCATTCATCGACCAGCAAGAGTTGATGGACTTGGAAGAAGATTTCATCAAATATTGTGTTCGCTGGGCTTTGGAGAATTGCAAGGACGACCTTGAATTCCTCAATCAGATGATTGACAAGGAACTCATTTCACGTCTGGAGGGTGTGCTGAAGGAAACGTTCGTTCGTCTGACATACACCGAAGGTTTCGAGATTCTCAAGAAAGCGCAAGAAGATGGTGTCAAGTTCGAGTTCCCCGTGTCAGAATGGGGTATGGACCTCAGCAGCGAACACGAGCGTTATCTTGTTGAGCAACACTTCAAGCGTCCAGTCATCATGACCGACTATCCAAAGGAAATCAAGTCATTCTACATGAAGAAGAATGCCGACGACAAGACAATGCAGGGAACCGACGTGCTCTTCCCACGCATTGGTGAAATCATTGGCGGATCGGTTCGTGAGGAAAGCTATGAGAAACTGCTCGACGAGATTCATGCGCGTGGCATGAAAGAGGAGGTTTATGATTGGTATCTAGATACCCGCAAGTATGGAACGTGTCCTCATGGCGGTTTCGGTCTTGGCTTCGAGCGTCTGATTCTCTTCGTTACGGGTATGCAGAACATTCGCGATGTGATACCATTTGCGCGCACACCGAAGAACGCAGAGTTCTAACTGACGTGCAAACAATGCATCAAAACAAATATAAAAAGGCTGCAAATAATATAGATTTGCAGCCTTTTTCCGTATCTTTCTTTATAAAGGCAATGCGATATTCATCGGAAAATAATGTTTCCTGTAGAATCTAATTGACAGATTTGTCTTCAAGCTGTGTTGATGCCATCTGCCCCACGTTAGTTTTACTTGCCCGACTTCGTACGATTGCATTTCATGCAAAGCATCTGACAATTCTCCTTTTCGGTCTTTCCGCCTTTATGCCAGGGTATTATGTGGTCGGCTTCCATGTCTTTTATATCGAAATGTTTACCACAAATAGGACAAATTCCTTCTTGTTCTTCATATACTTCTCGGCTGATGCGGTTGTCGAAGGCTCGAATATTCAAATACTTTTCGTTGCGCGTCAGCACATATTCGTAAATGCCTTTTTTGTTTTGCACCTCATCGTCTGTCATGAGTTGAGCCACCTCTGCCTCCAGCTTTTTAGTGTCTAACGCTTGTTTTCCAAACTCGTTGTAAAGCAATCCCCATGGCAATCCTTTCATCTCACGGCGATAGGTGGGAAAGATGGTTTCCACCCAGTTGATGACCTGTGTGAAATAGAGCCACAATTCGTTGGCGTTGCTATCGTGTTGGTGGTCTGCCATGTATTGACGTACCTTTTCATCGGTTGTTCCTTTGGCATCATTGTTTATCCACGATAGGGCCAGTTCCAGTATTTCTTGCCGTATGGCGATACCCTTTACATACTTCTCGCCCAACCCCATTGCCGGGCAACCCGTTTTGGAGAAGTGGCGTTTGGCGTCGGTGAGCCATTCGCCTGTATAGACAGCATTGCGCAATTCCTGATCGAATAGCTTTTCGCCGGCAATATTAATGGTTTTAAACCACTCCAACTTTTCACTATCGCTGCCCTCACAGAAATAAACCATCAGCTCGTAGTTCAGGATTTGTGCTTGCTGGTCGTCGGTTAGAGAGTGAAAATATTGTTCCTTTATGGAGAAATCGCCAATCAGGTATTGACAAATGCTGAGTGTTCGTTGCTGTCCGTCTAACACTTCAAAACCTCCATCGTCCTTTTTCACCCAATACATCACGTTTAATGGGAATCCTTTCCTCACCGTATCTATTACGGCATTGCGCTGTTCGTCCTTGTAAACAAACTCTCGCTGATATTTGGGGCGCACGTCAAGTAGTCCTCCGTATGCCACTACACCCTCTTCGGCATCGTCTTTATATCCTTGAAAAAGGTCTTTCAGCTTGATAGGTTTTAATTCTATTTTCATAATTACTTACTATATAAAGCTTTCTATATATACTCTAATATTTCATATCCTTCGTTGGTCAACAACAATAGTTATAGAGTCTTCTTTTTAATTAATATTCTGAAGTATGGTTGTACTTTCTTCCCATCTAAATCAGTATAAACCAAATCTCTCTCATCGTTACCTTTCCTAAATTTAATTATTTCAAACTGCTTAGGGTTGTACTTATCCATAAAAGTTATTGGAACGCCCATTACTCCTTCATAATCCACCGGAATTTCCTTTACCTTATCCACGTTGATGGCATCGTAATTATCATATTTCGGATAATCTTCGGGTGTATAACGCTTATACAAAATCAGTTCTTCATGACGCTTTTGAATATCAAGATTAGTAAACCAACAAACATTCCCAAGGCTTCTCCATTTCTGTCCTGTGTCATCAATCCAAAACCTCGTTGCTCTCGGTTCAAAATAGTCGGGTACTTTAAATCCCATATCTCCGAAACCATAGCCTATCCACATTTCATTGCACTTAAGATATGGAAAAATCTCTTTGTAGGTAATGGCATTCTGGTTGCCAATGATAACAAACTTCTTTTCATATTCCATTAGCTGCGCCACATAGTCACGGAACAAAGAAAAGGGAGGATTGGTCACGACGATGTCGGCTTGTTTTAATAATTCAATGCACTCCTTGCTTCGGAAATCTCCGTCGCCTTTTAAGGGCATCACTTCTATTTCCATATCGTCAACAATGCGATTGCCGTTTTTATCGCCCTCGTAAATGATATATACTGCCTGTTCAGACTTGTTTTGTGAGAAAAGATTAGGTTCTTGATTCTTGTAACAAGTAGCTATCACACGTTTCAACTCCAATTGCTCGAAGTTCAGAGCAAAGTATTTAAAGAAGTTGCTCACTCGTGGGTCGTCGCAATTACAAAGCACGGTTTTTCCTTTGAAGTGTTCTTTGTAGTGTTTCAACTCCCGTTCTATGTCGCCTAATTGCGTGTAGAACTCATCGTTCTTAGCCTTTTTTGCTAAGGTTAAGGTTTTATTCGCCATAGTAAAAGTTACTTTGAACGAATACTGAATTATTACAACAAAACGAGGAACGACCAAATACGAAAGAACGTGGACGCTAACTCATCCACGTTCTGAGGTACTTGGCCGAACCCACAATCACAGATAAGTCAAACGCCCACGCATATTGCGCAGACATTTGCAACTTATTCTCGTGATTGTTCTTTCTACGGCCAAGTTTCCAGAACGTTTATAGAATAAACAGCAAACGCTTTTTATTTATTACCAACAAAAATCTGAGTATTGGCGAACGTTTGGATTACTCTTCGGTTGCTTCTACTCATTTGCAAACTTACATATTTTATTTCAAATCGTAAAACGTTTTCCGAATAAAAACATCGTTGTTGCCGGCTAATGCCTACATTAGGCTAACTTACAACCTGTTTATCAACCGCAAAATCGCTCTTGGTTGATATCATGGAGAAATCGATTGCAGACAGTTTTCTTAGTTATCGCAACGTGATAGCTGACCTTTCGGCGGGCGTTTGGTGACCTTTCGAGAGGTAAAAGCTGACCTTTTGAAAGCCTATTAGTATTATGTTGATTATCAATAGCTTACAAAGCTATTAAACAATCCTGAAAAAAAGAATATACTTTTTCACCAAAACGATTATACTTTTTTACTAAAACGATTATACTTTTTTATCGAAACGGTTATTCGTTTTGCCGAAACGGTTATATGTTTATGGTGTGTTTTGCCATTATCTGGTTGTGAAAATGCAGTCTATTTGAAAGATTTGGAATCAAGACAGAATCCTGCAAAATGGCACATTAGGGCAGGGCTCTTGGTGTAGAACATCGATTTGGCTTAAAAAAACTTGGTGTTTTGTAATAATTGCACTATCTTTGCAGCCATAAAGCGCCTGTGGCGGAATTGGTAGACGCGCTAGACTTAGGATCTAGTGTTTATGACGTGCAGGTTCGATTCCTGTCAGGCGCACTTTTATTCCTGTGAAAGTACTCCACTTCTGATTAACAAGAGCAAAACCAAGGATGGGCCATCAACCTTGGAATGACGGTCGAGTACAGGCCGAACGACCTGTTGTCAGCATTCTACAACCACAATATCTATCTGCCGGGATTCCTTAACCAGTCAGAGACGTTGCCCGAAACCAACATGTTTGGAAAGGTGACGACGCTCAATGCTATCAACTTCGGATTGATGAACCACTTTGATATTATCGCCAAGCACGAGTCATCTCAAAGCATTGGCAGCACCGTCGGGCAGCGTTATTCGTCGTCGTCAGGGTCAGCCCACACCACCTGTACACCCGACGCAAAGTCCTGTTTGCTCTTTCGTGTGGCGGGATCGCGACGACTCGCAGGAAGGAACTTGCATTTGATGCCCGTAATATTTTTTTTGATGTCGAAATCCTCCTTGTTCTCCACGGGCTCACTCTCGACAGTTAAGTGAAAGCGTCCCAAACCATCCAACACCACCGTGTTGCCCAAGCTAAGGCTGTAGCTGATCTCATCTACCAAGGCCATGATGATGCCTGTCACCTCGCCGCGCGTGAAGGTCGTGTTCTCCTGAATGGACTCTGCCAGATCGTTGGTCGATGTGACGCCGTTGCTAACCACCCGTGCGTGCCATTTTCCACCACGGTTTTTCTCTTTGAACTTGCTCTGTTGCAAGCGAATGCTGAGTGCCATATTTTAAAATATTAATGTTCGACTTTCTTTTTCTATTGCAAATATACATATTTATATGATATTTTCAAACCATAATATAATTTATTTTATATTATTATTTAATCTATATCAAACAAAATCAACTCGAAATGCAAAATGTTCGGTCGTCAATATATAAAAATACAAAATAGTTTGACTCTGCTTTTCACCGACCGAGTCAGTCAAAATGTGGCGAACGGCACACGAGGGGGTTACTCACCACTCGGTTTCGGCTGGGGAAAGCAGCTGCGTAGGGTAGGCACCTTCCAGCCTTAGCAATGCGATTTTCCTGTCGATGCCGCCAGCATAGCCCGTCAGACTTCCGTTGCTGCCCACGACCCGATGACAGGGAATTATCAGCGATATGGGATTGTGTCCCACTGCGCCCCCGATGGCCTGTGCCGACATGTGGTTCAGTCCGTGAGAGAGGGCATATTGCCTGCCGATGGCACGATAAGTGAGTGTGGTGCCATAAGGAATCTGCAAAAGAATGTTCCAGACCTCGCGACGGAAAGTCGTGCCGCAAGGGTTCAGTTTTGGTGTGAAGTCGGGCTTTCGGCCTTGAAAATAGATTTCCAACCATCGTTTCGCCTCATCGAAAATCGGCAGTCGCCGTTCCTGTAACTGTGTTCCCAATGTCGATGCAAAGTATTTCTGCCCGGCAAACCACAGTCCAGTCAGCGCTTCGCCGTCGCTGGCCATCGTAATGCTGCCCAAAGGAGAGTCAGTCTGTTGCGTGTATTGTATCTTTTCCATCATTCTTTCTTCCTGTTATGGAAAGGTTCTATAAATTAGTCCTATCGGATTTTGACCTTGTTTTCAGATGACTGATTGTCAGTAGGTGAGGGTGCACGGCGGAATTTACAGCAGAACGCACTTGCATTTTGAAGCGGAGGGAAAATAACGGGTGATAAGGCGCAATCCGTTTCCGATGCGCTATCATTTCGGTGGTGATTTTTGAAACCCGCTCTCTTCTGTCTTCAGCCTATGGTCGCTGGTCAAGAATACCGTAATCGCTGCAACAAATATATAGATTCTTCCATGAATAAGCGGTTATTACATATTAAAAAAATCAAAAACATCGGCTGTTTCGTTATTCTTTTGCTATCTTTGACGACTAAAATTGTAACTTAGAAAGAACGAAAAACAATGATGATGCGAAAGATAGCACTGTTGACATCTGTCGTTTTCATGGCTGCTGGCATGTGTTTTGCAGCTGTGGGAAAAGGAAAGGTGATGGTTAAGAAGTCCGACGGTACGTATGTGGTCAATACAACTACCCTTGCCCCGTCAGTTCGTGGGTTTAGGGGCGCCACTCCGCTGGAGGTGTCCATCAGAAACAATAAGGTCGTGGGTGTGAAGGCCTTGCCCAATAGCGAGACGCCCAAGTATTTCTCGTTGGTCAATACCAAGCTTATGCCCAAGTTCGTTGGCTTACGGTTGAACAAGGTGGCATCGGTCGATGGTGTTTCGGGGGCCACATTCTCCTCAAAGGCTGTCAAGGCCAATGTTGAGGCTGCCGTGAAATACTATAAGACCCACCGATAGGGCTGGAGAACGAAAAGGCAAATTGGAGTTGGCAGTGAGCGAATAGTAATCTCCCCTTGAGTATTCAGGGTGCGGCTTCTGCACTTCTGACGTGAAATCTGTCAGCCAAACAAAAAAAACTCGCACCCCAAGGGATTGCGAGTTCTTCAGTTTAAGCCTTTCGGTATTGAAAGACCGTTATTTCTTCACTTTGATAAGGTATTCCGCAATCTGAACAGCGTTCAGCGCAGCGCCCTTGCGAATCTGGTCGCCGGTGAGCCAGAGCGTGTTGCTGTTGTCGTCTGCCAAATCCTTGCGTACACGTCCGACGTAGATGTCGTCGTGTCCTGCGCTTTCAAGAGGCATCGGATAGACGTAATTTTGCGGGTCGTCAACGAGCGTTATGCCAGGCGCAGTCGCCAATGCCTTGCGGATGGCCTCGACAGAGATGGGCTCCTCGGTCTCGAACCACACCGACTCCGAATGACTGCGGAGCGACGACACGCGGACGCATGTAGCACTGGTGCGTACATCTGAGTGCATGATCTTCTGAGTCTCATGAAACATCTTCATTTCCTCCTTCGTATAGTCAGTCTCGGTCATCTTGTCGATTTGCGGAATGACATTGTAAGCCAGCTGATGGGGGAATTTCTCAATGGTCCTCACTTCGCCGTATTCCACCAATTCCTTGTATTGCTGTTGGAGTTCCATCATCGCTGCCGCACCCGCACCAGAGGCGCTCTGATAGCTGCTCACGTGTATTTTCTTGATGTGACTGAGCTTTTCAATCGGATTCAACACCACTACCATCATAATAGTCGTACAGTTGGGGTTGGCAATAATGCCCCGCGGATGGTTCAAAGCATCCTCAGGATTGATTTCTGGAACAACCAACGGCACGTCCTTGTCCATGCGGAACTGGCTGGAATTGTCGATCATCACGCATCCATGCTTGGTAATCGTCTCTGCAAACTCGGCCGATGTGCCACCGCCAGCACTGGTAAAAGCGATATCTACGTCCTTGAAGTCGTCGTTGTGCTGGAGAAGTCGTACTTCGTATTCTTTTCCTTTGAATGTATATTTTCTGCCAGCCGAGCGGCTTGAACCAAAGAGTACAAGCTCGTCGAGTGGAAATTTTCTCTCTTCCAATATGCGGAGGAACTCTTGTCCCACAGCTCCGCTTGCTCCAACTATTGCTACTTTCATTATCCTAATTCTTTTTTATTAAACCTTTTCTGGTGCAAATTTACAAAATTCTGTCAACTATCAATCCTCAACCCACATCTTTTTGCTATCTTTGCAAATAATTATCATTAATAGAGATGTTCAGCATAGCGCAGTATTTCCCCATCACCGATCCAACGCTCATCTTCTTTGTCGTACTTTTGGTGATACTTCTGTCGCCCATCATTATGGGACGGCTGCGCATTCCGCATATCATCGGCATGGTATTGGCAGGCGTCTTGGTGGGAGAGTATGGCCTCGACATCCTGAAGCGTGATGCCTCATTTGAGCTTTTCGGAAGTGTGGGACTCTATTACATCATGTTCCTCGCCGGATTGGAGATGGATATGGAGGGATTGAAGAAGAACAAGGGGCGGGTTTCGATATTTGGGCTGCTCACATTCATCATTCCGTTCTTTCTGACCTATCTGATGGGGATTTATTTGCTGGGGTATTCTGAAATGTCCTCATTGCTACTGGGGTGCATTATGTCGTCGAACACCCTTGTTGCCTATCCCATTGTCGGCCGTTACGGACTGACGCAGCACCAAAGCTCAACGCTCAGCGTCGGAGCCACAATGATCTCGCTTCTTTTGGCACTCATCGGGATGGCCACTATTGTCAATTCGTACAACGGTGGCAGCGGAGGGGCGTTCTGGATATGGTTTATCCTGAAGTTTGCACTCTATATTTCCGGCCTGATATGGGGCATTCCAAGGATGGCTCGTTGGTTCTTGCGCCGTTATTCCGACAATGTCATGCAGTTTATCTTCGTGTTAGCCGTGATGTTTCTTTCGGCAGCGTTGTCCAATGCAATCGGTTTGGAAGGCATTTTCGGAGCATTCTTTTCCGGATTGATACTCAACCGCTTCATTCCGCGGTTCTCTCCGTTGATGAATCATATCGAATTTACGGGTAATGCGTTGTTTATTCCTTATTTTTTGATAGGCGTGGGTATGCTCATCAACGTGAGATTGCTCTTCACAGGACCACATATCATCTGGGTAGTGCTCTGCTTTGTCGTGTTCGGAACTGTCGGAAAAGGACTGGCAGCTTATCTTTCGGGATTACTTTTCCGATTGCCGAAGGTGGTTTGCAACATGCTTTTTGGGCTCACCAGTGCCCATGCAGCCGGTGCTATCGCAATGGTGATGGTCGGTCGCAAATTGGAGATTGCCCCAGGGCTGTTCCTTTTCAATGACGAAGTGCTCAATGGCATCGTCATGATGATTCTCTTTACTTGCGTTTTTTCAACGATGATGACCGAAAAGGCAGCTCAGCGCATCCGGTTGATGAAGAAAGAAGAGCCGGAAATGGTGCGAACGGACAACGATGAGCGGATTCTCATCCCTGTAAAGTATCCCGATTATGCCGACAACTTGCTGTCGCTGGCCATGATGATGCGCAATCCAAAGCATCGACGCGGACTTGTGGCATTGAATGTGGTGTACGATGATGTGAATGCGGCCAAGAATCAAGAGGAGGGACGCCAGCTTCTGGATCATCTCCGACGAGAAGCCAGCGCCGTTAACGTTCCTCTTGAGACGCAAGTGCGCATCGCTGCCAACATAGCCAATGGCATTAAGCATGCGTTCAAAGAGTTTCAGGCTTCCGAAATCGTAATGGGCCTGCACGCCCGACAAGAAATCACCAAGGGATTCTGGGGACAATTCACGCAGAGTCTCTACAACGGCCTGAGTCGGCAGATCGTTATTTCGCGCATCATGCAGCCACTGAACACGATACGTCGCATACAGGTGGCAGTTCCCTCACGTGCAGAGTTCGAACCGGGTTTCTACCGTTGGCTGGAGCGCCTCTCCCGCATTGCGGCCAATACGGAATGCCGAATCGTTTTCCATGGTAGGCAAGACACATTGCAGCTCATCAGTGGCTACGTTCGTAACCGACACCCAAGTGTCAGGGGAGAATATGTTCAGATGGAGCACTGGAAAGAGTTGCCGAGACTGGCAGCCGAGGTGAAGGAAGACCATCTCTTCGTCATCGTTACTGCCCGTAAGGGCACCATCTCTTACAAAACGGCGATGGAGCGTTTGCCAGAGGAAATCAATCGCTTCTTTAAGGGAAAGACAATCATGATCATTTTCCCCGACCAGTACGGCGACCGCATGGACGGAATGACCTTTGCCCAGTCGCAACATACGGAAGAGCGGAGTGCTTACGATGTTTTCCGAGAGTGGATCATAAGTAAAATAAGAAAAATATGATAGATATTACAGGTATCACCAAAAGTTTTGGATCGCTACAAGTGCTCAAAGGCATCGACTTGCACATCGAAAAGGGTGAGATAGTGAGCATTGTTGGCCCTTCAGGAGCAGGAAAGACGACGTTGCTTCAAATCATTGGCACGCTCGATCAGCCCGATGCGGGCTCCGTCAGTGTCGATGGGATTGAGACCAACCGCCTGTCGAGCAACAAGCTCAGCGATTTCCGTAACCGGCACCTTGGTTTTGTGTTTCAGTTTCATCAGCTCCTGCCAGAGTTTACAGCCATTGAGAACATCATGATTCCAGCATATATAGCAGGAGTCAAGCCCAAGGATGCCCGTGTGCGTGCCGAAGAGCTTCTGGAATTTATGGGATTGAGCGACAGGGCCACCCACAAGCCCAACGAACTGTCTGGAGGGGAGAAGCAACGAGTGGCCGTAGCCCGTGCGTTGGTCAACAATCCAGCTGTCGTCCTTGCCGATGAGCCGTCGGGAAGTCTCGATACGAAGAACAAGGAGGAACTTCACCGTCTGTTCTTTGAGCTTCGCGATAAGTTCGGACAGACTTTTGTCATCGTCACCCATGATGAGACGCTCGCCACTCTGACAGATAGGACCATACATCTCAAGGACGGACTGATTGTCAATGGCGACCAGCACCAAGGCGAAATATAACCCGAAACAATTCCAAGCACTAATAGAAGCATGAAGATGTCAAAATTAAACATAGGTGACTACAACACCCTAACTGTAGTAAAGGTGGCATTGCGCGAGGGCAACGGCGATCCTTTCGGACTCTATCTGGATGGAGGGCGAGAGGGAGAAATACTGATGCCAGAAAAGTATGTGCCCGAAGGAACGGCCATAGGCGACGAGCTGCGTGTCTTCGTATATCTTGATCAAGAGGAACGCCCCATAGCCACGACCGAGAAGCCACTGGCGGTGGTGGGAGACTTCGCTTATCTCGAATGTGCGTGGGTCAATGAATACGGGGCATTTCTGAAATGGGGCGTGACGAAAGACCTTTTCTGTCCGTTCCGTGAGCAGAAGATGCGCATGCAGATAGGAAACTCCTACATTGTGCACATCCATCTCGATGAGGAAAGTTACCGACTTGTTGCCTCCGCTAAGGTGGAGCATTACTTCGACGAGTCGTTCCCGCCCTACAAGCCAGGGCAAGAGGTTGATTTGCTCATCTGGCAGAAAACAGACCTTGGCTTCAAGGTCATCATCGACAACCAATATCCCGGACTTATCTATGAGGGACAAGTTTTTCAGTATGTACACACGGGCGACCGCATGAAGGGTTACATCTCGTCGGTCCGCCCCGATGGGAAGATAGACTGCACCCTGCAGCCGACAGGGCAGCGACATGCCACCGATTTCGCAGAGACGCTCCTCCAGTATCTCAAGGACAACGGCGGCCAGTGCAACCTTGGCGACAAGAGCGATGCCGAAGACATCAAGCGGCGCTTCCAAGTGTCGAAGAAAGTCTATAAGAAAGCCGTCGGCGACCTCTACAAGCGCCATCTCATCATTGTGGAACCACTTTCCATCAAGTTGGTATAATCCTCTCAATACTTAGTTAATGGAGAATCAATTTTCCAGAACCGAGCTTCTCATGGGTGCCTCCGCCCTGGCGACACTCCGCAACAGTCATGTGATTGTGTTTGGAGTGGGGGGAGTTGGTGGCTATGTGGTGGAAGTGCTTGCCCGCAGCGGTGTGGGGAACATTGACGTTGTGGATGATGATTTCGTAACACTCTCAAACATCAACCGACAAATCATAGCCACCCATTCATCACTCGGAAAGCCGAAGGTAGATGTCGTCGAGGCTCGCATCAAGGATATAAACCCCGAATGCAAGGTTGGCAAGTTCCAAACTTTCTATCTGCCCGAAACAGCCGGTCAGTTCGACTTCTCAAACTATGACTATGTGGTGGATTGCATTGACACCGTGGTGGCCAAACTTGACATTATAACACGTTGCCATCAGCTCGGCGTGCCCGTCATCAGTTCGATGGGGGCGGCATTCAAGCTCGATGCCACGCAACTTTGCATCACTGACCTGTTCAAGACCATCAACGATCCACTGGCAAAGGTTCTCCGCAAGAAGCTTCGTAAAACCAACGTGCGTGGTATCAAAGTTGTTTATAGTCCCGAAGAGCCGCTGACCAGTATTGAGCCTCGGCAAGTGGATGGGGCGACGCCCGCCGAAGCGGAGGAGAAGACGGGAATAGCGCATAAAAAGCGTTCAACTCCCGCCTCTAATGCCTGGGTTCCGGCTGCTGCAGGGTTAATCGCCGGTGGTGAGGTTGTGAAGGATATTTGTGTCAAGGCTGGAACAATGCGCAATGGTTCCCTGACATAGTCGTATAAAGAAAAATTACTATTACCAAGCGGTGTCTTGCCTTTCGCACGACAAAAGCTAAGCTATCACATTATAAAAGGTCAGCTTTCGTATGACGAAAGCTGACCTTTTGTGTGTGGAAACTTATCATGTTGAAAATCAACTTGTTACGTAAGATGAAAAAGCCGTGATGTGTAACTCCAAATTGGGTATCAGATCGCACTTTCACCCTTGGATGATGAGAGGCCTTGAGGCCTATCAAAGGAATGGAAAAGTGTATGTCGAACCATGCGGTTGCCATTCTGTCATGCACTCATCTGCCTGTGTTGGGTTAGTCTTCCATCAACTTGCGGTAGCGGCCTTTCTTGATTTCTTCGTTGCCTGTTCGCATGGCCTTGTTGATTTCGTATTCGGAGTAGGTGCCTTCGAAGAAGAACACCTCGCCGTTGCCCTCGAAAGCGAGGATGTGGGTACAAATTCGGTCGAGGAACCAGCGGTCGTGACTGATGACTACTGCACATCCGGCAAACGATTCCAGACCTTCTTCGAGTGCACGGAGCGTGTTCACGTCGATGTCGTTGGTCGGCTCGTCGAGCAACAGCACGTTTCCCTCCTGCTTCAGTGCGAGTGCGAGTTGCAAACGGTTTCGCTCACCGCCCGAAAGTACACCGCAGAGTTTGCTCTGGTCGGTTCCGGCGAAGTTGAAACGTGACAGGTAGGCGCGTGAGTTGATGTCTCGTCCGCCCATTCTGATGGTTTCATTGCCTTGTGCCACCACATCATAGACAGT
Organism: Prevotella corporis DSM 18810 = JCM 8529; assembly: GCF_000430525.1. Lineage (GTDB taxonomy): Bacteria > Bacteroidota > Bacteroidia > Bacteroidales > Bacteroidaceae > Prevotella > Prevotella corporis. The sequence continues at coordinate 61,403 of NZ_AUME01000001.1, forward strand.
CTTGTTGGGGTTGATGTCCTTGTGTTGCTGGTCAACGTAGGCGAGTTTGACAGTCTCTCCGACTTCGAATGTTCCAGCGTCGGGTTTTTCCAGCTCCATGATGAGGCGAAACAGGGTGGTCTTGCCAGCACCGTTCGGACCTATCACGCCGACGATGCCGTTTGGCGGGAGCATGAAGTTGAGGTCGTCGAACAGCAGTTTCTCGCCAAATGCCTTCTTGACGTGCCGTGCCTCGATGACTTTGTTTCCCAGACGCGGTCCGTTAGGTATGAATATCTCAAGCTTCTCCTCTCGTTCCTTCTGTTCTTGGTTGAGCATCTGCTCGTATGAGTTCAGACGGGCCTTGCCCTTTGCTTGGCGGGCCTTGGGTGCCAGCCTTACCCACTCAAGCTCTCGCTCCAGTGTCTTGCGTCGTTTCGATTCGGTTTTTTCCTCCTGTGCCATGCGCTTTGTCTTTTGATCGAGCCATGAGGAGTAGTTGCCCTTCCATGGAATGCCTTCGCCACGGTCGAGTTCAAGAATCCATTCGCTCACGTCGTCAAGGAAATAGCGGTCGTGAGTCACGGCAATCACCGTGCCTTCGTACTGCTGCAGGTGCTGTTCGAGCCAGTCTATGCTTTCGGCATCCAGATGGTTGGTCGGCTCGTCAAGGAGTAACACGTCGGGCTTCTGCAGCAGCAGTCGGCAGAGGGCCACGCGACGGCGCTCGCCTCCTGACAGGTTGGTCACGGGTAAGTCGCCGGCCGGGCAGCGGAGGGCTGCCATGGCTCTGTCGAGCTTCGAGTCCATGTTCCATGCGTCGGTCGAATCAATGATATCCTGTACCTCAGCCTGCCTTTGCATGAGCTTGTCCATCTTGTCTGGATCGCTATAATATTCCTCTTGCCCGAACTTCACGTTGATTTCGTCGTATTCACGCAAAGCATCGTACACGTGTTGTACGCCTTCCATGACATTCTCCTTCACGGTTTTCTCTTCGTTGAGGGGCGGGTCCTGAGGCAAGTAGCCTACGGAGTAACCCGGACTGAAAACCACTTCGCCCTGAGTGGGCTGCTCTATGCCAGCGATGATTTTCATCAAAGTTGATTTTCCTGCTCCGTTGAGACCGATGATACCTATTTTCGCTCCATAGAAGAACGACAGGTATATGTTCTTTAGAATCTGTTTTTGGTTTTGTGGGATGATTTTCGATACGCCCACCATTGAGAAGATAATCTTCTTGTCATCTACTGTTGCCATATAATTGATTATAGTTGTTCACTTTTAAGGGGTTGTTCATCTCAGTGGATTGCCTTTGGTAATCGCTTTTCCCTATGTGCTTTCCCTATGTCGTCACACACTTGCAGCGATTTTCATCACCAAAGATAGTAAATAAGTCTGCACTGTGCAAGTAAAAGAACGGAAATCAGCACGAAACAGGGATGGAAAGACCTAAAGAGGGATACAAAAAGCAGACGCAGTATGCGACCCTTCGGTGTCCGTTGATGCGAACTGAGTCTGCAATACTGCGTCTGTTGTGAGAGTAATCCAGTTGGGGGATTACTTGATGATTACCTTCTTACCCTTGTGGATGTAAATGCCACCCTTTGCAGGCTTCATAACCTTCACGCCACCCAAGGTGTAGTAAGGTTCGTTGTCTGTTTCCTCGGAGTTCACTTCTTCGATGCCTGCTGCGTCTTTATAGACCATTACGTAGCCACCCTCACAGTCAAACTCATAGTTTTTGGCTTCTGCGCCATCCACATAGACGTGGTAGAGGCCTTCTGTTGTGAATGAAGTGACAACGTTTCCGTCCTTGTCCTTAATGATGAAGGTTGGCTCCTTCGTGAAGGTGCAGGTGGTCTCGCCGTTCTTCAGTCCGCTGATTTTGTAAGTTGGCGTATAGGCGTCGCCGAGATTGATGTGCTTGTCGTCAACCTTGAGTGTTGCCTTAGCCTTCGTGATGACAAGTGTGCCGTTGAAGAGCTGGAGCATGTCCGACTCGATGGTTCCGCGGGCAATCTTGATTTCGTAATCGCCAACCTCCGATGTCGGAGTTGCCACACATGATAATGCTGGTTCGCCCACGAAATCGTCACCATCGAACCGGTAGCCGAACTCTGGATTCTCGTCGCCGTACATGCGTGTGGCCGTGCTTGCGTAGATGTCTGTTCCGAATGGGAGGATGTTGTCGTAGTCAACGAAGAATTCCTTCCACTGCTCCGTTGCCTTGTAGATGTCTTCTGTGTGCAGAGGCACATAGAGTTTAGTTATGGCTTTGTTGATGTCGGCAAATACCTTCTCGCCCAAGTTGCAAGGAGTCTTTCCATAAACACGAATGCTGTTGAAGGCATAGCTGCCCTCGAATGCGTTGTTGTCAATCTTCTCAACAGTGGCGGGAATGATAATGTCGGTCAGTCGCTGGCAGCCTGAGAACCCGTAAGGATGAATCTTCTTCACTGTCGCATCCACCGTGAACTTCTGTGTTGCTAATGGCAATACTTCGATGAGCTCTGTGGCGTCCTTGGAATAAAGAACATTGTTTTTCAGTTGATATTGCTTGTCAGCTCCTTCAGGGATGACAATCTCTTGGATGCTGTTGAGTTTTCCGAAAGCACCGTCGCCAATCTTGGTAATAGAAGTAGGGAGTATAATCTTTCTCAGGCTCTGACAGCCAAAGAATGCACGTTCTGGTATCTCATTGTTAGCAGTGGTGAGGTTTCCGTCAACAAGGAACGGATCACCGCCCGACACAATGTTTGCTTCTTTCAGGTCAATGGTCTCAAGAGCGCCGTTCGTTGTCTTGCCATATTCGTCGCAACCGGCAATGCTACGCAAGAACTTGATGTCGGTAGAGTTGATGCTTCCCTTCACGGTCAGTGACTGAAGGATTTCAAGGTCTGCTGCTGAAATCTTGTCTTTGAGAGTTCCAGGCACTTCGACATCTATTGATAGCGCCTTGTCTCTTGCTGGACGGTTGGGAGCGAGACCAATAATCATGCTCTGTGCTTCTGAGAATTGGTAGTTGCTTGGGTTCAAGAGATTCACATCGTAGTAACCGTTGTCTTCTCCGTTCCATCCCCAGTTCACATAAACTTTACCTTCTTCATTGTAACCACAGAGAACAAAGGCGTGGCCACCGTTATTAGGGTTCTTGTCGCTTGCTCCATAGAAGATAGCGCGACGCTCGCTGATTTCCTTGAAAATAAGGTCCATCCATTCAGCATCCTTGGCAATATAATCCATGCGGTAAAGGAGTTGCATGGTAGAAGGATACTTGAAGTTGGCCTTCAGCCCAGCATAAGCTGCGTTGATGGGAGTTCCTGAGACGTCAGAGGCATAGCTCATGTCGGCAGCAAAACCGCAGTCGCGCATCAATGTTGCAACGGCCATCGCCTCTTCTTCGCTGAACGCACCTTTCTTATATACGTCGCGCATGTCGTTCCATCTGTAATTGCTCTGGGTGAAATCCACGGTAAAATCCTTTTTGGAACCGTCTGGCTGTTTCACAGTTAAAGTTTTGGTACCTGTTCCTGTGTCAGGATATTTGTTGTAGCGCAGAATTTGTGCCATGGCAGTGGCCACACAACCCGTAACGGCTGTTGTTCCGCCATGATAATTCTGTCCGGGGGTACTGTTACTCTTTGCTGCTGTTGGACAAAGGCGGTTATATGGATCTTGCTGTCCCCACTTAACATTGACAAATGATTCGATTTTTTGTGGGTATTTGGCAGGATTCGGTTTGATGACTTTAAGAACTTTGCCCTTTGCAACAATGTTCTTTACAGCCTTCTCGACTGCCTGTAAGTACCATTTGAAGTTGTCATTCGTATTTTCATCGTTGAAAGCTGATTCTGAATAACCGATGACTTCAGGAGCTAGGTCATCATTACTAATGATTACATATCCACCAGTGGGGGCACCAACAACCGTGAACGCTTCGTTTTCTTTCAGTATTTCAAGTTTGTTACTTGAAAAAGAAGGAGCCTTGCGCTGGCTGCTGCTGGCCTTCAAGGTGCGCTGAGCTGCCTTCATGATGGCTGCCTTGTCTCTTGGAGCTGCAAAACTTGGAGCTGCTAAAGCTACGAAGAGTGCCAAGCAAGCTATATTTCGTATTTTGTTATACATAATATTGAATTGTTTGATTTTTGTTATAGTGAGGCAAAGCAAGCCTTTTGGCCCGCTCTGCCAATACTATATTACTTGTTGATCATTACTTTCTTGCCATTGATGATATAGATACCACGTCTCAATGAATTGAGATCCTTTGCGTTCTTCAATACCTGAACACCTTCCAAGGTATAAACATTGTATGATGAGGCTTCTTTACTTTCAATTCCGCGGATGTCAGTTACCACATTGACTTCTACAGGCTCAGACTCCATGCCACCTGCATAAACGGCTGTAATGCTGTAGGTGTGCGTTCCATCGTTGTTTGGCTGGTCCTCAAACTTGTAGTCTGTGCTTGTGCCAATCAAGATACCATCGCGGTAGATGTTATATGCAACAGGTGTATTACCCTTCATGAAGGTAATATCATCAATCATGAACATCGTCGTGCTTGAACTTGGGCTGTTCTGACGGATAGCAAAGAAACGCGCTCCTTCTGGAAGGTCAACAGAGATATTCACCCACTGACCTGTGTTGGTGGTGTGTGTGTCTCCAATTTTGATAAACTTCCTAATGTCAAGTGGATTGATACCCTTTGAATAACGCACCTCGAAGGTTTCTGCGTATGTACCAGTGTTCTTTACCCAGAAGTCGATAGTCTGGGCCTTTCCTGGTAATGCGGGACTGATCATCCAGTTATCAGCAGCCATTGGAACTGCCTTAGAAAGGTTAGCAACTTGCAGGAATGACATGGCACACTTATCTCCTGAATGTGTGGTCACATGCTTCTTGTACTTGTTGTCTGGGTAATCTTTCGGTTGAGCCACGATGAATGCAAACTGTTCGCGGTTGTGTGGGAACTTGAAGTTTTCACCGTCTAGTGATACGTTGTAGCCTTTATCGACATCGACGAGTGTCCACTCACCCATAGTTGTTGACCAAGGATCGTAGCTTTCGAAGTCTTCTGTTACGGTCGGAGTCTCGATTGCTGGCTCGCTCCAGCTTAAACCAACGACTGGTGTGTTGTCACCTGTCGATGTCACGTTCTCTGGTTTCGGCATGTTGTTGTCAGCATATTCGATGATTGCGTTGTCGATATTGTTCTTCTTCTCAACATCGCCCACTGCTACAACCTCAGCTTTCACGTCGAGCTGGTCAGCTGCATCATTTAGAGAGGTCTGGTATGAAACTGGAAGCAGTTCGTAGTCGGTTGTCTTGAGTGTCTTTGTGAGAGCGACCTGACTTACTTCTGTTCCGTTGACAGATATCTTCACCATGGTTTTGGCATCGAGATCGTTCTGTCCCAAGTTTGTAATCTTAACCTTGAAATCAACCTTGTGTCCCTTGTTCACGGTCTTAGGTGTCACCAGCTCTACAGCTGCATCGTTTGGAAGGGGATCAACGAAGTTGAAATTGTCAACATAGATAGGTGCTTCTGCCTGCTTTTCTGTAGCTTCTCCGAGGATAATAAAGCTGATATAGTTAGTCTTTGTCAGTTCCTTTGGAAGTTTAACGACTGCCTTTTGCCATTCGCCAGCGTTGGTTATGGTGTTGAAATCCTTGATATCAATGCGTTGTGCTGTACCGTTCATGGGCTGAGCAACAAGAACCATCTTGCGTTTTGCGTTCGGAGTGCACTTATAGTCGAATATGAGTTGAGGATTTACTGCACCGCGGAGGCTTACCTTACCCAACATAATCATGGCACTGCCTGTTTCCTTAGGATCGTAGTAGAGGCAGCCGTTGTCCTTATCGGATGACTCTCCTTTCAGCATTATCCATTCATCGCCAGCTTCACTTGCGACTCCAGCCATGAACATTCCATCGTCTGAGCCGTTGGCAAAGCTCCGGTGGTGAGGCATTTGATAGGGTTTACCCACCAACATGGACTTAATCTTCATCGGCCCTCCTCCAGAGGCATTCCTTGGTGTGACTGCCCAGTAAGCGATGCGTTGTGTACCTTCGTAAGTTTTGAAATCTTCAATAGTATATTCAGTCACACCCTTTGCAGTTTGTCCTATCTCTTCAATCTCTGTGGATGATTTAACGTAGTGGATTTGATACCACAGCCCTGCTGGGTTAATCAATCCGCCTTCAGCTGCTCCCGGAGCCTTCCATGTGAGTTTTACAGAGTTTAGTTGGTCAATGGCTGACAAACTTGGGATAGCGCCAGGTTTATCTTGTCCCACTTTGATGGTAATGGTGGCTTTCTGTCCCACGCCATTTTCGTTGTAGGCATAGATGTCGTAGGTGTTGTCGCCGTGTTCGGCATTGGTATCGTGAACAGTACAAACTTGTCCTGGAGTTACCGGAGAGACAGTGCCCACCATGCGGTCGCCACTCATCACGACAATCTTATCGAGCGATGTGATTGTCTCGCCCTTGCGGTTCTTTGTCGGTGCTGTGAATTTGATAAATGCCTCATCCAGTCCGCTTGGCTCGGTCTCGCCACTCAGGTTGGTCACTGAGGCAGGAGCGGTAGGTAATGGTCCTAATTCAACTTTGAAGTTATCGATGGCCACGAAATACGACCCCGATTCTGATACGGCATGGAAACCGAAGTTATAGTTACCGTCAGAACCGATGGTGATTTCTTTCTCGTAGTTTGTCACGATACTTGCCTTACCTGGGTATTCTGTCACTGGCATCAACTGCTCTGTGAGGAGTGTTTCGTTGTCGTTGGCATCCTTGCCCCATTTTACCTCAAGTTTTTCCTTGTAGGCGGCTGGGGTGATGACGTCGTACTTAACGAAGTATGTATAGCCGGCCTTCAAGTGGATAGGGGGCGAAATCAGCCAGCTGTCGCTCTTACCCTTGAAGCTGCTGCTACATTTCATATACTTTTCTTCCTTGTCCCATTCCCAGTCGTTATAACTGCCTTTAACTCTGTTCACCTTAATGTAAGGTGTAGTGCTGGCTTCGTTGTCGAACGTTTCGCTGTAGTTAGGCTCATAGGCCTTGCCGTAATAGAATTCTTCAGTTTGGTCGTATTCACCTTCAACATCACCGTTGATGGTCTGTATGACATAGTAGTAGTTGCCGAATACAGCGTCGGCAGGCAAGTCCTCCTCAAATGTAAAGCCTGATTGCTTTTCGCTTACGAGTTTCAATTTGCCATTCTCAACCCGATACACGTTGTATGTTACATTTCCTATATATCCATCGTGCAATGTTTCTGTTGAGGCTGTCCATGTGATTTTGACATGCGAGTTATTGCTTCCGCTTCTTGTCATGATGATATCGCCCGGAGCAGCCATTTCATCGTGACCTACCCACTGGTTGTCTATGAATTTTGCACCTTCGCCAACGGCGTTTGAGGTGATAATCTTGAAATTGCACATGCCTGCCTCAGGAACGGTCACGTCTGGCTCGATGGTCTCACCCGGCTTAACAGTACCCTCGGCAACTTTCTTGCCATTGACATAGATGGTATAGCTCAGTGTGGTGCCAGTTGGCAGCGCATCACCGGCGTATGTTGTGGTAGGAGCGGTGAATTTAACTTTTCCTGATAAAGAACCGTTGGCAAAACTGTATGAGACGTCGGTCACCTTGTTTGGTGCGCCATCTGCAGCCTCAGCACCTGGAATGGCCATGCCCACGACTGCATCGGGGAGAGCGCCGATTTCGGTAGCGGCACCAGTCGTGAGGTTAACCGTGTAGAGCTTCGATACCATATTGCCGTCGGTCGCAGCCCAATAGAACTCGCCCGAAACAGGATCAATCTCACCACTCTGCTCATAGTATTTATTGGCAGATGTCATGACCTTCACACCCGTAGCACCCACGAGTGTCTCATTACCTGTAGATGGATCAATCTTGTATAGATTTCCGTCGGTTGCCACACCATAGGCAAAGTTATCATTGCCGTAGCCTAATGCAACAATTCTATGCTGGCTTTTCTTGATGACTGTGCGACTTTGGGTAGCATAATCGACAAAGCCCCATTCAAGTGCGCTCAAGTCGCTGGTGAAGAACTGGCCGAAAACCTTCGACGATTTGGGGTCTTTTGCTGTTTCTGTAGCAAGTAACGACTTGTCGTAAATCTGTGCAGGCTCTTCGGTTGCAGACTCCCATGTGTCAGTGTTGAATTCGTATAGATCAATCATTTTCATGCCGCCCAGCTCCCAAACGTTCATTCCGTAGTACTTGTTGTCTATGAGTGCGCAGCCACCATTGAATTTTACATCATAGCCCAATGTTTTGAGAACATTGTAACTGATGCTTGCCGATGGTGTGAATGATATCATTTCTCCATAGTCGCCTGAAATATGGCTACCCAGAATTTCGACCTTACGTGCTGTAAGTACCGGTGATTTCAGAGGAGAGGATACATTGTAAGAAGGCATGAGAGCTGTGAACGGAGTCGTCATGTCTGCTTTCTTCGGTATCATTTCGTCGAAAAGTGCGAAATTGATGGCACGATCTCCCTGGTGCTGTGAAATTCGTTTTTGGATTTCATACTTGCGGGCCATTTGTTTCTTGAGCTTTGTCTGCGCTAACGCAGGTATCGCAATACAAGTGGCAATCAAACAAGCACAAAAATAGGTAAATCTTTTCATGTCATTGTGATTTTGTTAACGATTGTATTTATATTAGTTATTATCTTTTCTTCCTGTACTGTTTTATGATTTATGTTGTAGAACAGAATAAACACTTGAGTATTAGCTATTTCAACCGTTGGCGCCAGCCTCAGCTTCGAGTCGTGTTGAACATTGTCTGACGTTAGTTGGCGGTAGCGATAGCAAGAGGCTCAATTAACTTCTGTTGAACGGTTTGTCATAATTATAATTAAGGTAGAATTAAATTCTCTTCGTTTAGGTCGGTGCTAAATTATACATTTTTTTTATATTTCCCAAATATTCATGAACTTTTTTCCAAAAGAGTTATTGTTAAAAGTCCTTCCAATATACGTAAATTCTGGTATTAATAGTCTTTCTTTCAGATGTTTATGTCGTATAATAGACACTTTGTAGGATAGGTGCAATGGCTTGCTTACAAATCATAACTTGATGTTTTCGACGACAATCGAATTGAAAACGGTTCAGGTTCAAATGACCAATTTATGTTAAAGGCATCGTAATATCGAAAAAATGGGGGAGTAAGGCTCAATTATTTTTATCGAGTTTGTAACATGTTGGAAATGAGTGCGATAGGAATGATTGTGCGAAACCTGACCTTTCGCGCAACGAAAGCTGACCTTTTGTCTCTTGAAAGCTGACCTTTTGAAATCCCATCAGTCATCCGTGTCTGTGCTGACTTTGTCTGATGGTAGGTGCGAAGGTTTGTTTTATCTGTAGAAATATCTATTCGTTGGCTTGGAAAAGGGGGCTGGAGTTATAGCAAGGGTGGTGGGGAAAAAGGAGTTAGAGGCCCTCCAAAGAGGCCTTTAACTCCAATAGATCGCCAGAATCTGTTCTGATTTTATTTGAATGCTTGCCTGCTCGTTTGTCATTTTTCAAAAACGTAGCGTGCTGCGATAGGAGAGTGCGTAATGAAAGCCCTACACGTGAATGATTACCGAATTATTGATGCTCGCTAAACACCCATTCCACAATCTGCCTTCGTTGTCCAATCGGCAGATTATGCTCCTTAGAGCTGCATGCGATTTTGCCAGACAGAGCTTCAGAATTTCAGTCAACATCAATAACTAAATCTTGATCTTCACCGATAGGGTGGTCTTCCCGTTGATTCGCACCACATAGATGCCTGGTGTAAGACCCTCTAACTGCATCGAAGAACCATCTGCCTGTTTGAGCAATAAGCCCGAAACAGAGTATAGCTGGATACTCTCGGCGCCACTTGCCATGATGGTGTGCGTCTTGGTATCGTAAAGGTATTGTAAGGTTGATGAGCCGATTGATGCCGTGCCGATTCCAGCTGTGCTGATAATACTCTTCAAGCCAGCCAGTGCATCGAGCTTTCCGTTCCCGAATGCATTGTTGGGAACCATGCCTGTGAAGCTGTCCGACTGCGATGTGCTGGCAAGCAACTTCCTTACCTCGGCCGCGGTCAAATCGTTCTTGGCCTGAAGCCACAAGGCCATTGTGCCAGTGACAACAGGTGTTGCCATAGAAGTTCCGTAGGCTATGCCCCAGAAATAGTTACGGCCGTTGCTGGTCTTCGAATGGGTCTTCAGGTTGTTGGGAAGGTTGTAGGGAGCGGCAAACGAATTGAACGATGAGATGACCGCTGCGCCCGGTGCCACGACTTCAGGTTTTGTGCGTCCGTCGAACGTAGGTCCTTGTCCTGACATTGGATAAAGGTCGTTGCGCGTCCATTTCGTATCTTGCTTCTTGCCCGTTATATCCGTATAATATCTTCGGCTTACGTATGCTCCAACAGCAATAGGCTCTTTTCCTGTGGCTGTGGAGGCTATCGACGACTCGTTGGTTCCGGCAGTGAATCCTGCCTTGTCACCATCGGTAAATATTCCATAGTCGCTGTTGACCATCATGTTGCCGTTTTTGGCGGTCATCTCCACCTCCCATATCTCGCCGGCAGCGCATCGGTAGAGTAAATTGAGCGAAAGCGCATGCCGCCCTGTACGTCTGTTGACCATCGATGAGGCCGTCAGCTGTGATCCGGCAGCATCGTCAGTGCCGAAATTCCTGAAGCTCTTGGTCCATTCCGTCTCCGTAGAGAAGGTCTGAGTGAAGAGCTCGTCGCCAGTGTTCGTATTGCGGAGGGTCAGTTTTAGTGTGTACGTACCGTCTTTCTCTCCCAATATGAACATATTGTCTCGGCCGTAGGCAGGCACTTTCCATATACTTTTCAGTGTTGAACTTGTTTTCAGCGTGGCGGAGCGGTGTCCCTCATTTCCGGTAGCGATGGCAACTAAAATTCCTTTCTTGTCTGCCAACAATCCATCGATCATTGAGGCGAGCATGCTTGAGCCGTCCTTATACCCCAGTTCCACACCAAAACTAATGTTGATGGCTAACGGCTTGTTTTGAGCCTGTGCGTAATTTATCAGGAAGTCCACTCCGTCAACAATGCTTTGCTCGGTTTTATTGGTTGATACCAGCACAATGTCGGCCTCAGGAGCAACTCCTTTGAAGTTGCCCTCTGCGCTTCCCACAGCAATTCCCGCCACATGGGTGCCGTGTGTATCGAACGATTTGTCATGCATGGCTGCCGCTACAGCTGCTGGCGAGTCATAGACTCTACCATAACCATAGCTGTTGTTTGGCGATGAACTGTCTGTCTGGTCCCATGCGCATTGAATCCTACTGTTGCCCGCTGCATCCTTGAAGTTGGGATGGGTATAGTCAAAACCTGTGTCGATGATGCCTACGATGACACCCTTGCCTTTGTATGAGCCTGAAAGTCCATTTGTTCCAGCATGAATCTCGTCTATATGCGACAATACACGTACGGAATCAAGCATCTCCCGGGCGGTCTCGCCTATATCAATTCTCACCACTGAAGGGTCGTTTGCAAGGGAATCGACCATCTGCAAAGGAACAATGGCCGTATAACGATTGCCGACCTTCACATTCAGGTGGACTCCATAGTGCGATGCGAGCATCGCTGCATCAGCATCCTCCTTTAGGGTTAGAAAAGCATTTGCATTTTGTTTTTTATGGGATAATTGAGCTGCAACGGTTCTGGCCGTCAATTTGGGGGAATGAAGCCTGATGCTTTGTGCCGCGAGTGGCAAGGATAGCAGCGCAGTGAGTACAAGTAAGCTAATTTGTTTTCTCATAATAACTAAATATTGAAAAGCATAACCGCCCTGCAAACTTTGACTTACAGGGCGGGGGATATTGGATAGATTCTTATTATTTTACAAGTATCTTGGTAACGGTTGTAGCCGATTTTACGATGTACAAGCCTTCTGCAGGCAATGCAATGTGAGTGCCCTGACCGATAAGGCTGCCGCCTACGGTAAAGATTGATACTTTCTGTGAAGCCGTAATCTCACGGCCATTGATGACGAAGTTGCCCTCAGTTGGAGCGTTAACTGTCTCTTCGATTCCGTCCGATGCAGCTTTTACAAGCCATGCGAGAACAGGGAATCCGCTGTTGATGCCTTTTTCGTCCTTAACAAATGGAGTGGGATCCTGTCCGGCATTGAGTGCGTCGAGCACTTCCTGTGTCTTCATCTCATCGGCTGTCTTTGCCGTTGCGCTGGGGTCAGATAGACCGCTGGTTGCCTCTACATAGTAGTTGTTCTCCACTTTGCCATTGCTTGACGATTTGTCGCCCACGACAGCGTGAGGCTCAAATATGCCTGCGAGAACAGGAGCCGTCACTTTGCCCGTATTGTAGCAGTTGATAACAGATGATTGGTCGAAAAGACTGCTGGCGATACCACCGGCACCGTAACTTGGACTTGATGTTACTGGACCAGCATTGATACAGTTCTTGACAACTGTGTTTCCAACTGGCTGTGCAATGATACCACCAACATCGGCTGTACCTTGAATCTCACCAGTGTTGAAACAACACTGAATAATGCCATCGTCTGCAACTGCGACGATACCACCACAGTTCATCGTGCCATTCAAACGGCCTTGGAAGAGAATGTTCTCCACCAAGCCACCAGTCATGTGTCCTACGAGCGATCCTGTCTCAAGGGTGCCTGCAACCTGTACCGAATTGGAGAGAATTACATTATGGATGTGGGCTGGGGCATTGATAGCTGCAAACAAGCCTGTACCACCGAGCTCGCCTTCTTCCTCCAACTGAATCATGAGATTTCTGATGGGCTTGTTGTTTCCATCAAATGTGCCCTTGAAATAGAAAGAATTGTCTTCTTGTTGCATAGTGGTGGTATTGAAAGCATTGTCGAACTTTCCAATCGGACGGAATATCCGACCTGCGTCAGCGCCCATATTCAGCTCATTTGCAACCTTGAAAAATTTTCCTTCGTAGGTTTCTGTTGCATTCACCGATGTGCTGAGATAGGCTAAATTGGCTGGTGTTTCTATCAGATAGGGATTGGCTTCCGTGCCATCACCATTTGTCCAGATTGCCGCTGTTCCGTCCCAAGCCTGCGCTGATGCTGTTAACGTCGCAACGAAGGCGAATAATGCAGTAAAAATTTTCTTCATAAATAAATGTAAATTAAGAATGGATAATAAATAATTAAATAGTTTCCTTACACTGTAGGCAGTGGTTCCACCTACTTGTAATTTGGCTTCAGTTCAGCAAAGATATTTATTTTTATTAATATCCGCAAGCTTTAGTATCAAAAAGTTCATATTTTGTCGGATTTTGTTCCTCTTGTGAATATTAAACGTATATATATTTAACGAATTGGCAGATAGATGTGCAATCCGTTGTTGAGTGTCGGGATGGGGATGAATGTCCCGATTGTGTTTTCTCCTTCGATAATCAAAAATAGGAACTCAGAAGTAGTGGGATAGAAGAGTGGGATTAAGAATTGAGAAGTTTACGCGCGAACTCGATGATGGTGTCTTTTCCTTGTTGGAAATCAGCGTCTGTTAGGTTGATTTTGTAGTCTGGATCTATGCCAAACTCTGTTAGTACCTTGTCTTTGTCGTACATCGGGCAGGCTGAGAAGCGCACACTCCATCCATTTGGCAACTCACTGGAGAACGGAAGCCCTGATCCGCCTCCCGTTCGGTCGCCGACAGTCTGTACGTTCGGGCAACAACGCATGTATTTCACAAATTCGTTGGCAGCCGAGAATACGCTTCTGTTTGTCAAGACAACGACGGGTTTCTGCCAGCGGATGCCCTTGCCTGGCTTGAGCGTTTGCTCTTTCATAGCCGAGAAGTCATTGTGTCTCTTGCCGGTCTTGTGCTGCATGTAGCCAACGAGTATCTCCTTGTTGGTGAAGCGTGCAGCGAGCTCCTCGGCATTGGTCAGTGCGCCTCCACCATTATTCCTGATATCGATGATGATGGCTTTGCAAGGCTGAAAGTAAAGTAGGATATCGTCGAGGTTTCCCGCCCCAATGCCTCTTTGAAAGCTCTCGCAGCGCAAGTAGCCGATGTTGTCGTCGAGGATGGTATAGTCCATACCGCTTGCAATGAGGTAATCGGTCTTGAGGTATTTGCGTTCCAAAGAGTCGGAATAGTTCTTCGGGTAATTCTCGTGCCACGACCAATAGCGTGCCATATTAAAAGAGGTGTAGAGATTGACGTGCCCGTCTTTCAATTCGGACAGCAGGTTTGCCAGTACTTCAAATTGCTGACTCTCAGTCATTCCTCTGTCAAACTGTTTGGCATAGCGGTTGTGTACTTCATTCCAGTTAATGCCTTTCTGTTCGAAGAAGCAGTAGTGCTCGTCCAGTATCTTCCAAAGCGCCTCGAAATTGCCTTGTGGATTGTCAGGGTAGTCATCGTTTGTCACACAGGAACTTAGGTTGAGCAATGTCAGCAGTAGGCAAAGGAATGCTATTGCATGATGGAAGGTGGATTTAACGTTCGTTGGCATTATGGCAGAATCTTAGTGATTGAAAACTTTCTCACGAGCCCCACGATGAGCATGTTGCTCCATGTGTGGTACTTCAGCCCGTTTACCTTGGCTTGTTGGAAATCGCCGAGATAGCCGAGTCGCACCGTCGTGTGGTGGATGGTGAAGTCGAAAGTGAGCATTTGGCGGAGCGATGGGGTGGAAATGATGGTCGTCGGCACGATATTGTGGTCGTAGTTGCCCTCAGAAAATATCTCATAGTAGCTTTGTCCGAAGTTCGGAGCGAACATCAAACCTACGAGTGGCACTTGTGCCTCGTAACGAATCTGGAACGGACGTTTCCACATCCGGAATCGATAGGCTGCGGTGGCGTTGGGCGCAAGGTTGAGGCTTACGTAGGCTTGTGCGGGATTGTTGGAATTGCGGGTGTTGTAAAGGAATCCCACATTAGCATCTATGCCTCCTCCCGCCTTCACCACCAAAGTGCCACTGCCTGTGTTCCATTTGCCCAACTCATACTGAATGTTGTACTGAAAGTTGTATAGTCCGCCCAGTTCGTTATTGTTTTCGGCTCGGTTATGCGTTGAAGAGAAGTGTGCTTGGTGAATGATCTCCCGCGAAATTCTCGTATTGTTCTCGCGTATTGAGTGGGAAAGGTAGCGCAATTCGAAGCCTCTGTATTCCAATGGCGAAAGATAGGTGTCGAGTTGGTTGACGTGTCCGATGCCGATTATTTGCGCATTGGTTATCACTTTGCCCGTCCGCAGTGTGTCTTGCGCATCGGTTTGTACTGAATAAAAAAGGAAAAGCGCACAGGAGCAAAGGTAAACAATTCTTTTAGTCCACTTTTTCTCATGCGTTCTTTCACTAATTCTGTTGCGATTACTCATCGGGGAATAAGTTTAATTGGCCGTTAATCTCGTCAATCACCTGCTGTTTGCTTTTGCCGGCATCAGGATCAAGATTGTTTTCCTCTTCCGTCTTAGGCTGTGCGTCAGGTGTTTCCTCCTCATCGGTGTCCTCTTCCACTTCTTCGGGTTCGGGGAAGCGGAGTGGTTCGAGCTCGGTTATTTTGGCAATCTTGAACGTTGAGATGCGTTTACCCTTTGCCTTGAATCCCTTCACGCCAACAAAGTCCTCGGCATCGATTTCCTCTTTGCCTCTGCCAGCATCGGCACCGCCATAAGTAACTTCAATACGGGGATATGTTTGGTCGGTTAGGAGCACCAGTTTGGAACTCGGATTCTCGCCGATAAAGTTCTGATGACGTTTTGTCGCTTCCATTTGGAACCGTTTCAAATAGGGATAGCCTTGGTTGTCGGCATCATAAACTACTGCAGTCCACGGCTTGTCGGCATCAAACTTCTCAAGTCTGAGGATGTTTTCCTCGTAGTGATTCGACGAGTCGAAGTTGGTAATGTAGAAATTTCCGTCATCGAGCACGACCAAAATGCTGTCGTTGTCGTTGAATTCGCCGAGCAATTCGCCTTGCTCCTCGTAGTTAATGCGGTTCACATCTGGGTCGAACCATACTTTTCGCCCACCTAACGTGGAGTGTCCGTGACTTTTGAGCGATATTCTGTGGATGTTTTCCTTTGTCAGGATGTTGCCTTTGGCCGTCTTGCCCTTAATCATGATGTCTGAAAAGTTGCGTTCAAGGAAAATGTTCTTTCGCTTTTTGCAGGGTGATGGGTCGAGTGTCACCTTGATAACTTCGGCTTCTCCGTTCGGATTGGCGGTGAAGTAGATGACCTTCGAACCGGGAGAACCTTGTGTAAGGTCGTAATCCTTATCGCGGGTGATTGATGTCACGTTAAATCGCTTGATGTAATAGATGCCGTCAGCGCCGTCACGATAGACGGTGTTGTAAATGGTTCTTTTGTCATTCTTCTTAAATACCTGAACGTGGAGTATGTTTTTGCCAACGAAAATCTTGTCGGCGATGCGTATGACCTTGTATTTTCCATCCTTATAGAAGATGATTACATCGTCAAGGTCGGAGCAGTTTTGTATGAATTCGGCCTTCTTCAGTCCTGTTCCGATGAACCCTCCCTTGCGGTCAATGTAGAGTTTCTCGTTCGCATCGACAACCTTTGCAGCGATGATGGTGTCGAAACTCTTGATTTCGGTCCGTCGGGGGAAGTTCTTTCCGTATTTGTCTTTAAGGTGTTTGAACCACTCTATGGTCACTCTGACCATCTCATTGAGATCTTTTTCTATATCGGCAATCTCGGCTTTTATCTTCTGAATGAGCTCGTCGGCTTTATCTTTGTTGAATTTCAAGATACGTTGCATCTTGATTTCCAGTAGTCGGAGTATGTCGTCGCGCGTCACTTCGCGGATGAAAGTTTTCTTGTAAGGCTCCAGTTTGGAGTCAACGAAGGCCACTACCTCATCCATGTTTTTCGAAGTCTCGAACTTTCTTTCCTTGTAGATGCGCTCTTCTATGAAGATGCGTTCGAGAGAGTTGAAGAAAAGTTGTTCTTCAAGCTCGCCCTTGCGTATCTCCAATTCACGTTGAAGGAGTGCTTTCGTGTGCTCAGCAGAGTGGCGGAGTACGTCAGATATGGTCAGAAACTGTGGCTTCTGATTGGCGATAACACAACAGTTCGGCGAAATGTTGATCTCACAATCGGTAAAGGCATAGAGAGCGTCCATGGTCTTGTCGCTCGATGTGCCTGGAGTGAGGTGCAATTGTATCTCAACTTCCGATGCCGTCATGTCTTCCACCTTGCGAATCTTGAGTTTCCCTTTCTCAACGGCTTTGGTTATGGAGTCTTGAAGTGTGCTTGCTGTCTTGGAGAAGGGTATCTCTCGGATGACAAGTGTCTTGTTGTCAATCTTCTCTATCTTGGCACGCACCTTGAGCGAACCGCCCCTTTGTCCGTCGTTATATTTGGAAACATCAATGCTTCCGCCAGTGGGGAAGTCTGGATAGAGGTGAAATTCTTTACCTTTCAGATACTTTATGGCTGCGTCACATATCTCGTTGAGGTTGTGTGGGAGTATTTTCGATGATAATCCCACAGCAATTCCTTCTGCACCCTGAGCCAAAAGCAAGGGAAACTTAACTGGCAGCGTGATAGGCTCTTTGTTTCTTCCATCGTAAGACAATTGCCACTCTGTGGTTTTGGGATTAAAGACGGTCTCAAGGGCAAACTTCGACAGACGTGATTCTATGTAGCGCGGTGCTGCCGCTCTGTCGCCGGTGAGTATATTGCCCCAGTTTCCTTGGGTGTCGATGAGCAAATCTTTTTGTCCCATTTGTACCAGGGCATCGCCGATAGAGGCATCGCCGTGTGGGTGGAATTGCATGGTGTGTCCGACGATGTTTGCCACCTTGTTGTATCGTCCGTCATCCATGCGCTTCATGGAGTGGAGTATTCGTCGTTGAACAGGTTTCAGACCGTCTTCGATATGGGGCACGGCGCGTTCGAGTATCACATAGCTGGCATAGTCCAAGAACCAGTTCTTGTACATTCCAGAAAGGTGTTTTACGGCTGAGGCATCGAATCTGTCTGCTGGCTTATAATCAGAGTGTGATTCCTCACTGGTCTCTTCTTCCTCAACCATAGTTCCTTCGCCGTCCTGTTCCAACTCTTCCTCTTCGTTGTTGTCTTTTCGCTTGTCGTCGTCCATAGATGATAAGTTGTCATGGTTTAAAGTTCAAAGGTACGACAAATTATCGAAATTGCAAAATTTAATGCGCTACAATTCAGAAGCGAACCAAAAGCATCCTATATAGTTTTGTGGAACTTCGCGCAAAGTTGTATCAAATTATGAGATTTAACGGGTTTCGGTCCAGTGCTGATTAATGTCTCCTTATGTGTTCAAGTCGTATTCAAAAGGCGGCAAATAGATGTTGGATGCCGAACCTGTGGACTAATTATTGTCATGAATCTATATGAACAAAAACAGGGTTCGATTTGTGTTTTTGTAATGTATTGATAATCAGTACGATATTTTTCCAAAACTAAAAGGTGACCTTTTGCCCTTCCATTCATGACATATCGTACGACAAAAGGTTAGCTTTCAGAAAGCGAAAGCTATGCCTTGTATGGATAGAATGAAAAATATTTGAGAATTTGTTAGAAGCGAACAGCAATTTTTGCACCCAATGTCATCGTATGGAAGTACTCGTGGGAGTTTACATTATGTGGCGGACGGAGGGAATAATCAAGAAAAATGCAGCCCATGAGCTTTGCTCTGATGATGTAATCGATCGAGATACCTGTTCCGTAGGCGATGCTGCGATTTGTTCTTAGGTTTTTGTTCGTGAAGGGTGGATGGCGATAAAGCAATTCTCCTAATAGGAGTTTGCTGCCCACTGCCCAACGGTTGGAGAGTGGAAGTGAGAAATATGGTCCAACGTAGAATGAATAATAATGGAACGTGTAGTCATCGGTCTTGCTCTCGTTGATGATGAAATGGAGGTTGGAGATGGATGCCCTGCCGCCGAAACCTATATATCGGTTAATGAAATATGCTCCCTCAATGCCTATGGTAGTCCCGGTTGATGTCTCAAACTCATTGTTCTCATCCAAGTCATATTTACTCAAGGGAAGGTTGAAGCCCATGTAAAGTCCGAGAAACGATGGCTTGACGTTGTGCGCTGCGCCATATCCGTACTTGGATTTGGTGATGTTCAGTCCCTTATCTTTGAAGATCTTGTCCGCAATCCAGTAGCCCAGTTCCGTCGAGATGATACCAATGCCAGCTCCCACCAGGACATCGCTCAACCAGTGCTTGTTGTTTGCCATTCTCATCAGTCCTGTTGCGGTGGCAACTCCATAGGCGCTGATTCCCACCCATGGGCTGTAGTGTCCGTATTCCTTGTTGAGCATTGTTGCGGTCATGAAGGCCGTGGCTGTGTGTCCTGATGGAAAACTTGCCATGTTCGAGCCATCGGGCCGCGTAACGGTTGTTGTATGCTTAAGCCCCTGTATGGTTCCAGTGACGAGTGCCATAGCGATGGCATCGCTCACAAGCATCCTTCCCCACGAGCTTCGGCTCTTCACTCCAGATGTCTTTAGCCCAATGAGAATTGCTGCCGGAAGGTATTGTGTGTAATTATCAACATCACTGTGGAATTGAGGCAAGAAGTCGTTGCGCAATGAGCGGAATTTCTTATCTTCGTGCATCTCTATCAGTCCGCCGGCGATCAGCGGCACTCCGATGTAAGTCATCTGGAAAAGCCTGCTTTGTGCGATTTTGTCCAGCCCCCGTTTCTCTACCATGCTGTCGGACAACAGGTTTTTTCCCATTGCAACACTGTCACTGTCGGCACTTGTCTGCCCTTTTGTGGCGGAAAGGGTGTCTTTGCAAACCGAAAGGGAGTCGTTATTTTGTCCGTAGGCTGCCGTGCAAAGCAGTATTAATAGTGGTAGAAGATAATTTCTCATATCTGGATTAATCCGTTTTGTCTGCAAAGTTACAAAAATATCTCACAGAAATAAAGCCTAAGGGCAACAAAACTCTGAAAAACAGATCTCCTTCCCTTGTTCCCTTCTTCGGTTTCGTGTGCCTGCTTTCGTAAACTTTCACATTCTTTCATTGTCAGTTTTTCAAAAAAACACTATCTTTGCGTCAAAATTGCATAAAATTTAAAGGAAAAGAAAGATAGTTATGGCACAAGAAGATGTTTTCAAAAAGATAGTAAGTCATTGCAAGGAATATGGCTTTGTCTTTCCGAGTAGTGATATTTATGATGGCTTGGCTGCTGTTTATGACTACGGTCAGAACGGAGTAGAACTGAAAAATAACATCAAGCAATACTGGTGGCAGTCGATGGTGCTGCTCCACAACAACATCGTGGGTATCGACTCGTCCATCTTCATGCACCCTACCGTTTGGAAAGCCAGTGGACACGTCGATGCATTCAACGACCCGTTGATTGACAACCGTGACTCAAAGAAACGCTATCGTGCCGATGTGCTGATAGAAGACCAGCTCGGAAAATATGAGGAAAAGATCGAAAAGGAAGTTGCTAAGGCTGCCAAGAAATTCGGTGACGCCTTCGACGAAGCGAAATTCCGCGCCACTAATCCTCGCGTTTTGGAGAATCAGCGCAAACACGATGACCTTCACGCTCGCTTTGCCGCAGCGATGGAGGCCACTGACCTTGAAGGTCTGAAACAGATTATTCTCGACGAGGGCATCGTTGATCCCATTAGCGGAACAAAGAACTGGACCGACGTGCGCCAATTCAACCTCATGTTCTCCACCGAAATTGGCGCATCTTCCGATTCTGCAAGTAAGATTTATCTCCGTCCGGAGACGGCACAGGGCATATTCGTTAACTTTCTCAACGTTCAAAAGACCGGACGCATGAAGCTGCCGTTTGGTATCGCACAGATAGGAAAGGCTTTCCGCAACGAGATTGTAGCCCGCCAGTTCGTGTTCCGTATGCGTGAGTTCGAGCAAATGGAGATGCAGTTCTTCTGTCAGCCAGGAACGGAGATGGAATGGTTCAATTATTGGAAACAGCACCGCCTTGCTTGGCATCAGGCACTCGGCATGGGCAACGAGAACTATCGCTACCACGACCACGAAAAGTTAGCGCACTATGCCAATGCGGCAACCGACATAGAGTTCCACATGCCGTTCGGCTTCAAGGAAGTGGAGGGAATCCACTCCCGTACCGACTTCGACTTGTCGCAACACGAGAAATTCTCCGGTCGTCAGGTGAAGTATTTCGATCCCGAACGCAACGAGAATTACACCCCTTACGTAGTGGAGACCTCCATTGGCGTAGATAGAATGTTCCTTTCGGTGATGTGCCACAGCTACGAAGAAGAGCAATTGGAGAATGGATCTTCACGCGTTGTGCTCAAATTGCCTGAACCTCTCGCTCCAATCAAGTGTGCCGTGTTGCCGTTGGTGAACAAAGACGGGCTGCCTGAGAAGGCACAGGAAATCGTGAACGACCTGAAGTTTCATTTCAACACCACGATTGAGGCCAAGGACTCCATCGGTAAGCGTTATCGCCGTCAGGATGCCATTGGCACACCTTTCTGTGTGACCGTCGATGGCGACTCGCTGACCGACAACAGCGTAACCTTGCGCTATCGCGATTCTATGAAACAGGAACGCGTGCCTGTGGCAAAGCTCCGCGAAATCATAGAGGACAGAGTTTCGCTCACCTCCCTGTTGAAGAAACTGGATGTATAATTTCTATCTATCAAATATGTATTCACTCAATCAAATAAAAGCCAGCTTACGGCATTCGTTGCTCACAGGCTTTGTCATGCTTGGACTGATGCTTTCGGCAGGGCTGCTGACGTCATGTACCGAGGACAACAACGAAGTAGAGGAGTTTGCCGACTGGAAAGCCGTCAATGACAAGTATTGGATCAATCTTTACAACGAGACGAAGCAGAAGATAGCCAATGGCGATACGTCGTGGAAGATAATCCTCAACTATTCCTATCAGAACCAAGTTCACAATGCCGAAGGAACGCAAACGTACGCTCCCGAAAAGCATATCATTGTCCATGAATTGGAAAAGGGCAAAGGTGCCGGAGTGCCATTGTTCACCGACTCTGTTCATGTCCATTATCAAGGGAGGTTGCTCCCTTCTACAACTTATACTTCAGGATTAATCTTTGATAGCTCTTGGGGATTTACAGATTTCAATGCGAAGACAGCGCGTCCGGCGCAGATGCGTGTCAGCAAGGTCGTTGATGGCTTTGCCACTGCACTTCAAAACATGCATATTGGCGACCACTGGGTGGTTTACGTTCCTTACCAACTTGGCTATGGCAATCGTGAAGTCAAAGGGGTTCCGACTTATTCTAACCTGATTTTCGATTTGCGGTTGCATTCGTACTACAGAGCAAACAACAAATAATCGTCCTCACCCCTTTTTTCGTCTTTATTCTCCTTATGGCAATCTGGCTATTTGGGGAATAAAGGTGAGAAAAGGGGCGAACATTTTTAGCTCCCTACTTTCCTGATGATATTCAGCAAGACAGTTACCGATTCTCTGTTGGCTAAGATAAGGAGTGGCATGGCTATGACAACGGGTGAGAAACTGAATCTCATCGTCCAGCTGAGCATTCCTTCTGTCCTTGCTCAGGTTACGACCGTGCTGATGTTCTATATCGATGCCTCGATGGTGGGTTCGCTTGGGGCAGAGGCATCGGCATCGATCGGCCTTGTCGAACCAGCCACGTGGCTCTTCGGTTCGTTGGTGGCAGCCGGAGGTATGGGCTTTTCCGTACAGGCAGCCCACTTCATCGGTGCCAACGACTTTGAGAAGGCTCGTGCCGTGATGCGCCACGGCTACATCTTCGGTCTGGCTTTCAGTCTGATTCTGATGTCTGTGGCAGCCCTGATTTCAGGTTTCTTGCCCCGTTGGTTGGGCGGTGGCGCCGATATTCAGCACGATGCCTCGATGTATTTTCTCATTTTCTCCTTCGCAGTTCCCATTCATTTGGTGGAATACCTTTCCGCCGCCATGCTGAAGGTCTCCGGCGATATGCGTCACCCCAGTTTCATTGCTGTGTTGATGTGTGTTTTCGATGTCATTTTCAACTTTATCTTAATTTTTCCGACCCGTGTTCTCCATGTCTTTGGTGTTGAATTCGAGATGTTCGGTTTTGGTCTGGGCGTTGAGGGCGCAGCCCTTGGCACGCTGTTGGCCTTTGTTGCAGCAGCGATTCCTTTGGTCTATTTCGCCATTTTCCGTAGTCCCATCCTCGCTTGGAAGTTAGATACCCATCGGTTTGTTTGGGTGTGGGATTATATTCGGAATGCCATTGCGATTGGTGCGCCCATGGCGTTGCAATATTTGCTGATGAACGGTGCGCAGGTGATATCTACTATGATTGTGGCACCTCTTGGTAACTTTGCCATTGCTGCCAATTCGTTTGCCGTCACTGCCGAAAGTCTTTGCTATATGCCGGGTTACGGTATCGGCGAGGCTGCCACGACGTTGGTCGGACAGAGTGTCGGCGCAGGGCGCAGGGAGCTTTGCAAGAGCTTTGCCCACATGACGGTGTTCCTTGGCATGGGAGTCATGGCTGTTATGGGCGCGGTGATGTATGTCTTCGCACCTGAAATGATTGGCATGCTTTCGCCTGTTCAGGAAATTCGCGAGCTGGGAGTTGCCGTTCTTCGCATTGAGGCTTTCGCTGAGCCATTCTTTGCTGCTGCCATCGTCTCATACAGCGTTTGCATTGGAGCAGGCGACACGTTCAAACCCTCGCTCATCAATCTCGGTTCGATGTGGCTGGTGCGTCTCACCTTGGCCTATGCCCTCGCCTCCTCCTACGGACTTCGTGGCGTTTGGTTCGCCATGGCGGTTGAGCTAACCTTCCGTGGCAGCATGTTCCTTGTCCGCATCTTCCGTGGCAGCTGGCTGAACAAAATCGCAGAACCGACAATGTAGGGTGGCTCATCGGTCGCCGACAATCCTTTTGCTCATTCGTTGATGGCGATGCGACGGAGGAAATTCCCATCTGACGTTTGAAATCGTAATGACTTTTCTGTCAAAATTTTTTATCAAAAACAAGCTTCCGAAAATCCTTGTTTTAGAAAATTTCAAACCAGAAATAAGCTTGGTTTGGTTGTTTTTATCCTTAAATATCCCCTTGGCTGGCAATTCAGCCTTCAAAGGCTAACCTTTCGCATGCTATTGGCTTATCTTTCATCGTGTCGTTTTTAACCTCTCGCATAGTAAAAGGTGAGCTTTCGCACGAAAAATGGCGCACCGTTTTGTGTTTTTTGCTCCGCTGTTTTTGTTTGTTTTTGCAACGGTTTGAAAATCAAATAATTGTATTGTTATCCAAAATTTGCGTATTTGCGAGCAAACTCACTGTCGTTTTCTTTTGAGCAAGTTATGCCAAGTCATTTGTAAGGATATTTCCCAATTTGGGAAGCATCGAAACGGCTGTATGATTCAGTTGGATATTCATTTTGATGGCTCGGCGAGTATTATCTGTCGCATGCACGTTGCATCTGGTTTTCTCATCTCTTGCAGTTAAATACAATTCGGTGAAGTGTCCAATTTGGGATTAACGCTTTTCTTTCCTGCCGTCCTTCCACTGCAGCACTTGCCATGTATTTGAAGAAACGACAGACGTCTGACCGACATAGAACACCATCCGCAAAGGATCTAATCGCCGAATTGGGTTGAATGGGGAAGAGTGGGATTGCGAAACCTGTCTATATATAATAAGGAGAATGAGGTGCGACATGCGGTTATTCAGCTATGAAAGTAAAATTTTCCCAAAAAAATTGCTCAAAAGTTTGGAGGTTATGTTTTAATGATATATCTTTGCAGTGTTCTATTAAAGTAGAACACTATAACAAGTAAGCAAACAACAAAACATAAATATACAAAGCTATGATTGAGATTAAGAATTTATCGTTCAACTATCCAGGCAGCAAGCACAAGGTGTTTGACGGCTTGAATCTAACGCTGAACCAAAAGCGCATTTACGGTCTGTTGGGCAAGAACGGAACGGGAAAGAGTACATTGCTTTATCTGATTTCCGGTCTGCTCCGTCCGAAGAAGGGATCCGTTAATATCGATGGTATGGAAACCAAGAAACGCCATCCTGAGATGCTGCGCGAACTGTATGTAGTGCCAGAAGAGTATAATCTTCCGAACCTTACGCTGAAGCAGTATGTGAAAATTCATCAGAATTTTTATCCTCGCTTCAGCGTGGAGGTTCTTAACAAGTGCCTGACGGACTTCGAAATGCCATTAGATGCCAACTTCAAGGAGCTGTCGATGGGACAGAAAAAGAAGATTTACATGAGCGTTGCCATGGCTTCCTGCTGCCAGTTGCTGTTGATGGACGAGCCAACCAACGGTCTCGACATTCCGTCGAAAGCCTTGTTTCGCAAGGTGGTGGCCGGCAATTTGCCCGAAGACTCCTCGCTCATCATCTCCACGCATCAGGTACACGACGTCGAGCAGCTCCTCGACCATGTGCTCATTCTGAACAATTCGGAACTGTTGCTTAACTCAGCGACCGAGGAAATCGCCGAGAAGTATGAGTTCTCTTACCGCAATGCCGACCAAATGGACGACAGCGTGCTTTATGCCGAGCCTTCATTGCAGGGCAATGCCGTCATGGCACGTCGCAAGAGCGGCAGTCCGGAGACACCCATCAACCTTGAATTGCTGTTCAATGCTGCAATATTGGGCAAGTTGGATAGGGCAGAGGTGTGAAAAACAGTGATTGAAAAATAAATTATCGGACACTTAAATAAAGTAAAAACAATGAAACAGATATATTCTTTTACAACAAAATTGTTGCTCGTGGCTGCTGTCTGCGCTACTGTTCTCACCTCGTGCAGTATCCGTAAGAAGGAGGAAAAGGGCAAGATGGTGAAGAAAGAAGTGAAGGTCGCACCGTTCAAAGACCTCCTTGTGGATGGCAACGCTACGGTAAACATCATCCCCGGCGATAGTTTCGCTGTCAGAATTGAAGGACGTGAGAAAATCATCTCACTTGCCAAGATAGAAGTTGAAGATGGCGTTCTCCACATTAGCCGAGGCAATAAGCAAAGCTCCGATGTCCATGAAATCACTTTCGGCATTCTGAATGGTACAGATTATTATCCCCGAGTGTACATTACCATGCCCTCACTTCGCAAGATAACATTGGAGGGTAATGCCGATATTACTATCGATAAGCCAATGCGTGGCGACAGTGTCAGAGTCTTGGTAGCATCAAATGCGGATATTGACGTGGCCGGCTTACAGGCAAAATTCTTCGATGTGAGGATAGAGGGCAATGCTTCTTCCTCGTTGAAAAACCTGAACGTTGAGAAAACAAATATCGTTATTGATGGTAATGCCGACCTCAATGCCGTCTTCAAGGATGCCGGCGAAGCTGAAGCAACAATCAACGGCAACGCATCGATAAACCTCTCTGGAACTATTCGCGTCGAACCGCACATCAATATCAATGGCAATGCATCGGTAAACAACAATACAACACGAGGAAAATAACAGGCAATGTGGGCAAGAGGAGCTGACACAGTGCAACTCCCTCAACCTGAACCCACTAATTTGCAAACTCATAAACTTATAAAAACAATGGAAAATTTCAATATAAAACGCTTCGGACAGGTATTTTGCCGTCTGCTGTTAGTGAGAAAAAAAACATACTTCAATCTGTTTCTTACAGCTGTTTTGTTCTTTGCCTTGGCGGTAATTGCGGGCTTCAATCCTTTCCACTGGGATAAACTGAGCGTCGAGGAAATGACAGTCTCTCTCGTTGGTTTATCTTCGTTCTGTTATGGAGCCATTGGGATAGTGGCTACGCTCTGCGGTTCAGCCATTATCAGCGATTTGAGAAACAAACAAGACAAAATCAGTGAACTGACTTTGCCGGCCTCCAATCTTGAGAAGTTTGTGGCACGATTCATCGGAGCGACATTCGTCGTGATGCTGATTGTGGCAGCTGCATTCGTTGTTGGCGACCTGTTGCAACAAGGTGTCAATATGCTTATCCACAAAGGCTCTCATGCGTCGATGCTGATGCTGCTATTCAAAAATATGGATCAGGCGATACAAGGGTTCAACGAAGCTGACAATTCACTCCCATTACGGTTGCTCGGCTTTATAACTGCCAATTCCATATTCGTGGTCGGGGGAATGTTCTTCCGCAAGGTGGCATGGTTGAAGACAGGACTGACTTTCATTGCCATCACCTTTACACTGATGGGCATCTTCGTAGGTTTCTGTTATCTGGTCTATACCTATACGGATTATGTGGTAGTGGTTCCCAACGAGTTTCCCAAATGGGCGCATGCACTATTCTGTGTCACAATCACCGCGTCGTGTTACTATTTCGCCTATCGCATCTATTGTCGCCTGCAGGCAGTCAACAACAAATGGATTAACATCTAAGCCTTTCTCAATCTTCTCCCTCCACGTAAGCGGAGGGGAAGGAGAGGCAAAATACTCCTTATGCTTATGAATTTCAATAATAATAAAGCAATCTACGAACAGATGGCAGACCGCCTCTGCGACGAGATAATAGCTGGACTATACAAGGCCGACGACCGAATACCATCGGTCAGAGAGTATGCCGTTACGCTGGAGGTGAACACCAATACCGCAGTGAAGGCTTACGAACTGTTGGCACGCGAGGAGATAATCTACAATAAGCGTGGACTGGGCTATTTCGTTTCGCCAGATGCGCAAAAGCAGATTCTCACCCAACGCAAGAAAGAGTTTATGAACGAGATGCTTCCCGAACTGTTTCGGCAGATGGAACTTCTGGAAATCAGTGTTGAGGAAGTGGAAAAACAATGGAATAAATACAGAAACGCAGCACTCTCTTAAAGATGTCATCTGCTGACAGGAAAGAGAAGTTGTGGTCATAAATACAGAAACAAAAAATGAAATTAATCAAGTCATTACTGACAGTGGTGCTTTCGGCCGTCGCAATCGGTCTCAATGCACAGACAACAACCATTACAGGCGAGCTCATCGACTCGCTCACACATGAAGGAGAACCTTATGCCACAGTGAGAATCTTCAAGAAAGGAAACACCGAAAAGCCGGTGGTAATGTTCGTTACCGACGACAATGGAAAGTTCTCGCAGAAGGTCAAGGGACAAGGTCATTACCTGATCACATTCAATGCCATGGGTCGCAAGGAACTGATACGCAGGATTGAACTTGGAAAGGACGGGGAAACCCTCCACCTTGATTCACTGTTCATTCAGGATGATGTCAAACAACTGAAGGGCGTCGAGGTGGTAGCGCAGAAGCCTTTGGTAAAAATGGAGACCGACAAGATGACCTACGACGTGCAGGGCGATGTCGATTCGAAGGCCAATACCGTGCTCGATATGCTGCGGAAAGTACCGATGGTGACGGTCGATGGGCAGGACAACATCACCGTGAATGGTCAGGGATCATTCAAAGTCTATGTAGATGGAAAGCCAAACGTAATGTTCTCTGCCAATCCGTCGCAGATTTTCAAGGCCATGCCTGCCTCTTCGGTGAAATCCATTGAGGTTGTGACCAACCCCGGAGCAAAGTACGATGCCGAAGGAGTAGGAGGCGTGCTGAATATCGTGATGAACCGCGAGGCGGGACAGCAGCAAAAGAATATGAACGGTTACAATGGGAATATCAGTCTGACAGGAACGAATTACGGATGGAGAGGTTCCACGTTCCTTAGCGGACAACAGGGAAAGCTGACCTACAGCGCCAACCTGATGTACGACCGCAAACAGACGAAAGATATTGAAACAACGATAGAACGGACGTCTGCCGATGGATCGAAGATGACCAACTATACCAAGGGCAAGACTGCCATTCCGTTCATGATGGGTAATATAAGTCTTGGTTACGAGCTTGACTCGATGAGCAATATCGGGGCATCTTTGGGCATGACCGGTTTCAGTATGGACAACAGCGGGCACACAACCAACACATTCGGCGGAGGTCTTTACGGCTCAGGCTTCTCCTACGGAAACGATATGGTGATGAACAACGGCAACAAGTCGTTCAATGGAAGTGTTGACTACCAGCGTTTCCTCAACAAGGCACGCAACAGTAACGTTACCTTAAGTTATCTTTTCAACACATCGCCGGGAACAAACGAGAATCGAAGGGTTTACGACGCCTTGCCGTCGGGCATTCCTTTCCCACTGAAGGACCTCTACTCTGAGGCCAACACACGAGGAACGGAGCACACGCTCCAAGCCGACTACACCACGCCGGTGGCAAAGGACCAGACGCTCAATGCCGGTATGAAGTATATTAACCGCCGAAACACATCTGATTCAAAATTCTACGACCTTGTTGGCGACGAGCAAATCTACAACAAGAAGAACAGTGTGGAGTACAAAAACACACAAAGCATTCTTGCTGCCTACATCGAATATTCGCTCAAGTATGGCAAATTCGGAGCCAAGATGGGCGCACGATACGAATATACATGGGAGAAAGTTAATTTTATCGTAGGTCCCGGCAGCGATTTCAAGAAGCAATATGGTAATCTTGTCCCATCTGCGAGCTTCACTTACAACATTACGCCGACCATCAACATAGGTATCAACTATGCCATGCGCATCTCTCGTCCGGGCATCACTTATCTGAACCCCTATATTGACCGTTCCAACGCCACGATGTTGACCTATGGTAATCCTGACTTGAGTGTGGAGACGAGTCATAACGTCAGTCTTGTGTTCAATGCCTTTACTCCGAAGTTCATGGTGAACCTCACCATCGGTGAGAACTTTGCCGACAATCAGATTGAGCAATTCTCATTTATGGACAATGGAATCCTCAACACCACTTACGGAAACATCGTCCGCAACCGCTGGACCAATGTCAGTTCCTTCATGAACTATGCGGTAACGCCTAAGACAAGGCTTATTTTCAACGGAGGCTTCGACTATGGCGACATGCGCGCCTCTATGCTTGGAGAAAAGCATTATGGGTGGCAGGCAATGGGCTTTCTCGGCTTGCAGCAGACGCTACCTCTCGATATCAAGTGGAGTGTCTTCACGGGCGGAATGACAAAGCGTCTCAATCTGCAGGGCTATGGTAATAGTTTCAGCATGTTCACCACAACGGTTTCCAAGAGTTTCCTGAAGGATAAGCTCGACGTGTCTGTCATGTTCTTCACTCCTCTACGCGACAAGATGCGCTTCCACCATTACAGTCATTCCAAAGACTTTGAGCAATTCACGCGCATTGCTTTCCCACTCCGACAGGTTGGATTGACGGTAACATGGAAATTTGGTAACACCAAGAAACAGTTCCGTCAGCACCAGAGCAACATCACCAACGACTTCCAAGAAAAGAAGGACGACAACCAGATGGGTGGTGTAGGAGTTGGTGTAGGAATGTAACCCCACTTTAGTCTCCACGGACGAGCGATGAAAGTCGATTCGCCCGTGGGGATTCTCGTTAGGATAAGCCAAGGCATGATCAACCGCTGTCAATTCAACTCCAACGCTGTTCGACCATGCTTTCAACAAATAATTGTCGATAAAACTTGCATAGTACAAAAAAACTTCTTAAAATTGCACTTGCTAAGAAAATCAACACGGACAACACCCGAATACGACTGACATGACAGGGCATTTTGCAAGCACCAACACTCAAATTGCTTCCGCAACATTCAGCTGACCGTCCGTTTCCTCGACAGATAAACTAACAGATGCAAATTAATAAAACAGAAATGAAAAAGAAAACATTACTTGCAGCGATGATGCTGGCAACACTGTCGGCAGGCGCTCAGAATCTTTCCTCTGGCATAGACAAAGCCAACATGGACCTCAGTGTGAAGCCAGGAACCGACTTCTACCGCTACGCAGCGGGCGGATGGTTGAAGAAAAATCCCCTCGATGCAGAACACACAAGCAACGGTGCCTTCACAGACCTTTATGAGCAGAACCAGAAACGCATTCAAGGCCTTATCCTTGAATATGCCACCCATCCACAGCCAAAGGGCACCCTTGGCCAAAAGCTCGGCAGCCTCTACAACCTCATGATGGATAGCGTGCGCCTTAACCGTGAGGGATATGCGCCACTGAAGCCCACACTCGCACGCATCGCAGCCATCAAGAACGTCAGAGAGTATCAGATCGTCACCTCACAGCTTGACCGTAGGGGCGACAACACCATGATGTTCGGCATCGGCGTGGGAGCAGACATGCGCAATGCCAGCATGAACATCGTCTCTATCGAACAGGGTGGCATAGGTCTCGGCACCCGTGACTACTATCTCAACGACGATGCACAGACTGTCAAGATTCGTGAGGCCTACAAAGCCTTCGTGAAGAAAATGTTTGAGATGGTAGGTGACGACCCTGCGACTGCCGAAAAGAAGATGCAGGCAGTTATGACCATCGAAACACGCATTGCAAAGGCAAGCTACGACAAGGTAACCTTGCGCAATATCAACAAGAATTACCACAAGATGAGCTACACACAGCTCGTCAGCGATTATCCGGGCATAGACTGGGGCAACGTGTTCCTTCAGAACGGTTTCCCGATGTTCAACGAAGTGGACCTCGGACAGCCCGAACCCATTCACGAGGTTGAGAAGATATTGGGCGACACGCCACTCGACGACCTCAAGGCATACGCCGAAGCAAAAGTCATCTCTGGCGCAGCAAGCCATCTCAGCGATGCGTTCCGTGCAGAGGCCTTCAAGTTCAGCAGCGTCATGAGTGGTGCACAGAAGGACCGTCCGCGCTGGAAACGCGCCGTGAGCGGTACGAGCGGTGTGTTCGGCGAGGCCATCGGCAAGCTCTATGTTGAGAAATACTTCCCCGAAAGCAGCAAGCAGCGCATGATAGAACTGGTGAAAAACCTTCAGGTTGCTCTCGGACAGCGCATTGCCGAGGCATCATGGATGAGCGCTGAGACAAAGGCCAAGGCACAAGACAAGCTTGAAAACTTCATCGTAAAGATTGGTTATCCTGACAAGTGGAAGGATTACAGCGGTCTTCAGATCGACGACAGCCTGTCGCTCTATGAGAACCTGCAGAACGTAAGCGAGTTTATGACGATGGATTACATCAACCGAAAGGTGAACAAGCCTGTTGACAAGACCGAGTGGGGCATGACACCACAAACCGTCAATGCCTACTACAACCCGACTACCAACGAAATCTGTTTCCCGGCAGCCATCCTTCAGCCACCGTTCTTCGATGCCAATGCCGACGATGCCGTTAACTACGGAGGCATCGGTGCGGTCATCGGCCACGAGATGAGCCACGGCTTTGACGATCAGGGATCTCAGTTCGACAAGACGGGAAACCAGCGTGATTGGTGGACGGCACAGGACAAGAAGAACTATGAGGCACGCACCAAGGTGTTGGTTGACCACTTCGGCAAGGTGGAGCTCATCCCCGGCAAGAAGATTAACGGCAACCTCACACTCGGTGAGAACATCGGCGACAACGGCGGACTAAATGTTGCTTACCGTGCTTTCCAGAATAGCATGAAGAAAAATCCGCTCAAGAACAAGGACGGCTTCACACCGGAGCAGCGTTTCTTCCTTTCTTGGGCAAGAGTATGGGCCGGCAATGCGCGTCCGGAATACATGGAATATCTATTGAACGTCGATCCACACTCACCTAACGAAGCACGTGTCAACGCAGCATTGCCTCACATTGATGGTTGGTATGAGGCCTTCAACATTAAGAAAGGCGACAAACTCTTCATTCCGAAGAAGCGGCGCGCACAGATTTGGTAATCGTGTCGTCAGACTGAACGATTCCAGATGTCGTGAAGGTAAAAGAAGTTGACAATCAACCAGCCTTCTCTTGATGCTGTAATCGTTTGATAATGACGACTATATACATTCTATCAACAAAAGGTCAGCTATCGTAGTGTGATAGCTGACCTTTTGCATTGCAATAGCTAACCTTTTGCCTCGTGAAAGCTCACCGTTCGGCAATCGGTTGTGATTTTTTTTTACGGTGGATTAAAAGTGGATGGTTGTCGGTCAAGAGATACTCTAAGTTGATGAAACTCTCATCGTACTGGCTGTTGGAGCATTCCGTTCCAAAACTGATATGTCCTTTTCGTAGCGGATGTGACAGACGTGCCTTCGCCTACAATCATGCGCATATTGCTATCGTTGAGTGCGGTAATCGTTCTATGCATGGTGCTGTGGTTTTCCTCTTGGTTATGCACCTCTGATCTTCCTCACTTCCACAACAGGTTGATAGATACATACAGCATCCATCTTCCTATGGTGTGGTGTAGTATCCGTCAACATTGTACGTTGTTGTGCGATTCATAGAGGCCACCTTTAATGAATGCCATCTGGAGCTAATCCAACAGTGAGGAAAAATAGAATTTCGGGAAATATTTAACGGGCCTGCCCGTGGCAAGATGGAAAATGGCATTGGTGCAAAGGCCAGCCGTAATCCACGAGGCGATGGAGAGTTGAGGCAGCGGAAGAGTGTCCTTCTCAGCCCTGTACTGGTTGAGAATCTGCTCCAACCACGGTTGGGGATTCTGCCAAAAAGCACTGTATCCTGTTACATAATCGGCCACTTTCATCTCGAATCGTGAAGGAATGTCCGACAATTCCGACAGCGAGTGGCGCGATGGGTCGGCTATGGTGAGGAATCCCGCCCATCCGAAATTGTAAGGGTGCAGCACCGGGATGTTTCTCTCCTTGCATTGCTGGGCAAAGACGAATGCACTCTCGTCATTGTCATCCATTGCCTCGACTGCCACATCTTGATTCTCCAGTATGTCATTTGCATTCTCTTTCGTGAAGAATTCGTTTCTAAATGTGATGTGGGCTTTGGGATTGATGTCAGAGAGACGCTTCGCCAGACATTCGGCCTTGGGCCGTCCTATATCGGAAGAAGTGTAGTTCTGTCGGTTGAGGTGACTTTCCTCCACCTTGTCGCCATCAATTATGGTGATGTGTTCAAAGCCAAATCGGAGCGCGCATTCCGCAACGATGCTTCCTATGCCTGCTCCGCCAATGATAATCCTGAAGTTCTTGATTGTCTCCTGTTCTTTCTCGCTCACGTAGAGTCGGTTGCTGGTGTATCTATTTTCCATTTCACGTATTTTATTTTCTGCAAAAATATCATTCGTTTTCAAATGTAGCACTACACAAAAGGGTAAAAAACAGACTTATTCATGGAAAAGAAACAATTATTAACCTAATTCGGTCATTGAGGCCAACATAGGTCAGGAAGTTATGTACGTTGTCAAACTAAATAGTGCTTGATGCCTTGTCGCATACTGTTTGCCTTGAAAAAAGGAGAGGGATACCGTACTGCCATGATGTGACAACTTGTCATAATTATATTGTTTGCGAAGCCTCGGCACAGCGTTTGTTATTAGAAGAGCAGGTCGAAAGACCCGTGATGAGTTAATAAAGCGGCTCATCACCTAAACATTGACAACAACAAAATAAAAATTTATACGATTATGGGAAAGATTATTGGTATCGACTTAGGAACTACAAACTCATGTGTTTCAGTATTTGAAGGCAATGAGCCAGTAGTAATTGCTAACAGCGAAGGAAAACGCACCACACCGTCCATCATTGGTTTCGTGGAAGGTGGCGAGCGTAAAATTGGTGATCCTGCAAAGCGTCAGGCCATTACCAATCCACAAAAGACGGTTTATTCCATCAAACGCTTCATGGGTGAAACCTACGAACAGTGCTCAAAAGAGGCAGAACGCGTTCCTTTCAAGGTGGTAAACGAGGGTGGCTACCCACGCGTGCAGATTGACGACCGTAAATATACTCCGCAGGAAATCTCTGCAATGGTGCTTCAGAAGATGAAGAAAACAGCAGAGGATTATCTCGGACAAGAAGTTACAGATGCAGTCATCACCGTGCCTGCTTACTTCTCCGACTCACAGCGTCAGGCTACCAAAGAGGCTGGACAGATTGCAGGTCTCAATGTACAGCGTATTGTGAACGAGCCTACGGCCGCAGCGTTGGCTTACGGTGTGGATAAGGCAAACAAGGACATGAAGATTGCCGTATTCGACCTCGGTGGCGGTACGTTCGATATCTCCATCCTCGAATTTGGCGGTGGTGTATTCGAAGTACTCTCTACCAATGGTGATACTCACTTAGGCGGCGACGACTTCGACCAAGTTATCATCGACTGGCTTGCTGACGGATTTAAGGCCGACGAAGGTATCGACCTCCGCAAAGACCCGATGGCGATGCAGCGTCTGAAGGAAGCTGCAGAGAAAGCAAAGATTGAGCTTTCAAGCACCACAACAACCGAAATCAACCTGCCTTATATCACCGCCGAAGGTGGAGTGCCAAAGCACTTGGTGAAGAGCTTGACACGTGCACAGTTCGAACAGTTGGCACACAGCCTTATTCAGGCTTGTCTTGTGCCTTGTCAGAACGCTATCCGCGATGCAAAGCTCTCTACATCAGATATCGACGAAGTGATCCTCGTAGGTGGTTCAAGCCGTATTCCGGCCGTACAGACATTGGTGAAGAACTATTTTGGCAAGGAACCCTCAAAGGGAGTGAACCCCGACGAGGTAGTAGCCGTAGGTGCAGCTATTCAAGGTGCTATCCTTAATAAGGAGAGCGGTGTGGGCGACATCGTATTACTCGACGTTACTCCGCTGACACTCGGTATTGAGACAATGGGTGGTGTGATGACAAAGCTCATCGATGCCAACTCCACCATTCCTTGCAAGAAGAGCGAAGTGTTCTCAACAGCAGCCGACAACCAGACGGAAGTAACCATCCATGTACTTCAGGGAGAACGCCCGATGGCAGCACAGAACAAGTCAATTGGTCAGTTCAATCTCACAGGTATCGCCCCGGCTCGTCGTGGTGTGCCACAGATTGAAGTAACATTCGACATCGATGCCAACGGTATTCTCAACGTATCTGCCAAAGACAAGGCAACAGGCAAAGAGCAGAGCATCCGCATCGAAGCATCCAGCGGTTTGAGTGAAGAGGAAATCAACCGTATGAAGGCAGAGGCAGAACAGAACGCAGCAGCCGATAAGGCAGAGCGTGAGAAGATTGACAAGCTCAATCAAGCCGACTCCATGATTTTCACCACGGAGAACTTCCTTAAGGATAATGGCGACAAGATTCCGGCAGACCAGAAGTCGGGCGTCGAGAGCGCATTGCAGCAGCTCAAGGATGCTCACAAGGCAGCCGACGTAGCAGCTATCGACACCGCCATCAACAACCTCAACACCGTCATGCAGGCAGCTTCTCAGCAGATGTACAGCCAAGCTGGTCCACAGCCGGGTGCGGACGCTGGTCAGCAGGCTCAACAAGATCAGCCAAAGCAGGACGACACTATCCAAGATGCAGACTTTGAGGAAGTCAAGTAAGGCACGATAAATATCTGATAAGATTTAAAAAGAAAAGGGGTGTAAATCAACGATTTACGCCCCTTCTTTGTTTTGTTAATCTTTGTTTCTCTGCTTGTTTCTTATTGATTTTTGGCTTATATTTGCGACATAATTGCAACACGTACTTAATTGGCGACAATACCATACTTGTGTGTACATAATACCACTTATATTACTTATGATAACTTAAAAGGAGATAGGAAGATGTCAAAGGCTAAATTTGAAATTAAACGCAAATGTGAGGTTTGTGGAAAAGTGTTCATGGCGGCAACCTTAGAATCAAGGTATTGCAGTCGTCGATGTACCAACATTGCCTACAAACAGAGAAAAGTTGAGAAGGCAGAACAAGAGCGATTACAGAAGATAGCAGAAAGTGTGCCTGATGCTCGCGATTATATTACAGTTCAAGAGGCTGTTGCAATGTTCAACGTCAGTAGAGGAACCATTTACAGACTTATTCATGAAGGAAGTGTTCCGGCAATCAATGTTGGACAGAGATTAACAAGAATCAGCAAATCTTCTTGCATTGCCCTATTAACGGCCAGAGACTTCAACCCTCCTAAAGTTGATCTGGGTGATGGTATCTATAATATGAATCCAGACCACTGCTACACCATTGGAGAAATATCTAAGAAATTTGATGTAGATGATAGTACCGTTTGGGCACATATCCGAAAATACTCTATTCCAACTCGCCAGATAGGTAACTATGTGTATGCACCAAAATCCGAAATTGATAAACTATACAGCAGTCTATGAAAAAGCCATTTCAATATACGAGAGTTACGGTGAAGCTGCGCACGTCAAAGAAGCTCAACGAGTGGTATTTACAGTTGGAAGCCTATCCTGTGTTCAAGGCTGGGGAAGAGAAGCCCATTCGGGTAGTAGAATCCTTGAATCGTTCCATTACTACCCCGATATGGGATAGCGTGGGCAGTACCCGTTCCGGCAATCATAAGGCTAAACGAGACAGGAATGGTATAATTCAATGCCGTTCCGATAGAGACCAAGAGATATGTATCTTTGCGGATCAAGTACGGAAGATGCGTCAACACGAATATGATATGGTGGCACTCTATCCAGAGAGAGAAAGAGAGAAACTGGAGCAGGAAGCACGTGGCAAGGAAGATTTTATCGCCTATTTTGAGAAAATCACCTATACACACCATCCTAACTCTTCCGATTCTATCATCGCCAACTGGGAACGCACGGCAGAACTACTGAAACTCTATTCAGAAAAGAAGCCTATCCCCTTCAATACCATCAGTGTAAAATGGCTTGAGAATATAAAAATATTTTTCTTACAAGCTCCACAGGGTGGTTTCAAGAAAGGAACAATTTCTCAAACCACAGCATCTACCTATTTCTCCATCGTAAAAGCAGGACTTAAACAAGCCTTTGTAGATGAATACCTGCTTACCGACATCAGTGAGAAAGTGAAGGGCATACCCTACAAGGGCAAGCAGCGACAAGCACTAACCATCGAGGAGGTGAATCGGTTGGTCGAAACGCCTTGCAAGCAAGACGTAGTAAAGCGTGCATTCCTTTTCTCTGTTCTGACAGGTATGCGTCATTGCGACATCAAGCAGCTGAAATGGGGACATATCATCAACACGAATGGTACTTGGCAAGTGGAGTTTACCCAGCAAAAGACTTCCGAAGCAACCTATCTGCCTATCTCCGAACAGGCATACCATCTTTGCGGTGAAAGGAAATCGTATAATCGTATAGTCTTCGAGGACTTACAAGATGCTTCATGGATTAACCGACCGCTTACCGAATGGGTGGAGGCAGCTGGTATCACAAAGCACATTACCTTTCATTGTGCCCGCCATTCCTTTGCCACACTGCAACTTACGAATGGCACCGACATCTATACTGTCAGTAAGATGCTTGGACACACTAACGTGCGTACCACTCAAATCTATGCAAAGGTAGTAGATGAAAAGAAAGAAGAGGCAGCCAACGCCATCCAAATCAAAGGGATTGATGGCAAGAAGAATTAAAGCTGATGTTCGCCAAAGTAAAGTGAATACACGAATAAAAGAGGGAAGGAAACTCATCCAAAAAATCCTTAAATCGTAGCACCTCGTTGATTATCAGTGAGGTGCTGTGATTTTGGTGCTATTCTAAACGTACTAACACCACTGTTCCACCAATATTTTTCTACATTTTACAGCCTTTTCAACATACTCGAAGGCTTAATAAACAGCAACAATAAGGTTCTCACATGGATTTTATACAGCGTTAGACTGCTCCGTATAAAATCGTGTTAATTGTTTTAGTGATTTTATGGTGCTCACGTGGTGCATTTGGACACCATGAGAGCACCTTTTACTTTTGCCTCCAGAATTTACAACGATAGTAATATGGAAAAAAGAATTCAACGTCTGGAGGATATGCCACAAGCATTGACCTACCTTATAGATAAGGTTGATTCTCTGGAGCAAAAGGTCACAGAATTATCCGTAAGCCACACTTCTGAACCTTCCAAGCAAAAGGAATGGATGAGTATTACAGAGCTGTGTCAGTATCTGCCCACTCACCCCGCCAAGCAAACGGTTTATGGTTGGGTAAACAATAAGCAGATACCTTACTATAAGCAGTCGAAGAAACTGACTTTTCTCAAATCAGAAATCGACGACTGGATGAAAGGTGGAAGCAGAAAGAGCCGTGAGGAATTAGAACGTGAAGCTGCTGAATACATTGCAGGAAAACGGAACATGAACTTTAGTACGGAACATTATGGCAATCATAGAAACGGTTAACGGTAAGTATGACACCGAGAAATGCGAGCTTCTTCATGTTGAATATTCAAAGGAAAAGAAGAAAGAAACGACTGTGGTAGAAAATATGAACCCTGCAATCAAGTGTGAGCCAACCATCCTGAAATCGGGAACCAATATCGTTACACAGAGGTATCAAATCAATGTCCGTCCTGATGCACTTATGGAAAAACCTGATCATCTTTTACCGTCTGATTATCTCATGCCGGAAGTGCATACTCTAGCCGATATGATGGCCTCTACCATGAAGTGTTCTGAGGATATAGTGCTCTCTACTATTTTTGCAGTAGTGTCGGGAGCTGTAGGCAGTAAGGTATTGATTGATGATGGTGTCTACCACAATCGTGCAAACATTAATGTGTGCCATATAGCTCCTCCGGGAAGCAACAAGACGCAGCCTGTTAGCAAATTAGTAAAACCGTTGGAAAAAATAAGCAGCGAGAAGATGTTGGCCTATCGTGATGAACTGGAGCGGTGCAAGCGTGAGAAAGATAATTCAGAAACACCTCATCCGCAGATACTCTTTGTTACCAATCCTACGCCAGAAGCCATCAATAAGACCTTGGCTTTCAATACGCATGGCCTGTTTGTGCGTAGGGACGAGTTGTCTGGATTTATTGATGACCTTTGCGGACGTTATAGTAATGGTGGCGGTGGCGTGCCAGACTTCCTTTCCACGTTTACCAACGAGAGTATTTCCATTATTCGTTCTGGAGAAGACCCATTGGTAGTTTCATCCCCTTACTTGACAGTAGTGGGTGGTATGCAGCCAAAGGTTTTGACTTCTGTATTGGGAAAGTCACAGCTTGCTAATAGCGGCTTCAACTATCGGTGGTTATTTGTAGCTCCAGAAATTCAAATCTCTACCGAACGTTCACATGAGGGAATGAATCAAGAGCTACTCAATTGGTGGGAAGTGTTGATACGTCGATTTCACAACATGGCACCTATGAATCTTTTTTTTAGTACAGAAGCTCAGAAACTGCTGGATGACTATTATTGTGAAATAGCTCTAAAGAAAGTGAGAATGGAAGACGACTACATGGATGAAACCCGTAACAAGCTTTTTATCTATGCAGAAAAATGGGCTGCTTTGGCTACACTACTGCATGGGGACGAAATGGATGTGTTTGATGGTAATAGATCAATTTCCAGTAATCTGCATTTTCCGAGAGACCGCCCTTGCGAGCCTATCATCACTGAAGATGCTACAGCTTATGCAATCAACTGCATGAGGGTATTTGAGAGATGGGCAGAGAAAGTGCATCAACTTATAGAAGCAGGTCAGAATAAAGCCGCTATCACTTTAGCAGATGCAGTGAGTACATTGAACCGCTACCACCCCATTCTGAATAAAAAGCAGTTTGCTGAGAGCTGTGGTTTGACACGTGAACAAATTTACAAATATTTACCCAAAACAACGAACAATGAGGTTACATCTGAAAAATAGGAAAATGCTGATAAATAAAGGCTCTAACAGGTGTGTAACCTGTAACTCTGTAAATACAAAAAACACGTCATCCGATGGAACACGAAGTTATGTGGTTACAGTTACATTCTCTCTGAACCCTTTTGTTTTAGGGCTTTCTTACAATAGTGGTGTGTAACCTCTTAAAAATTGAACTATGATATTTGATAAACATATTTCATATTATCACAATGTACGGGATAATATTGGTACAGAGATAAGGCTTTCCTCGTTTCTCTTCGATGAGAGCCACAGGGATTTAATTCAGCAAATTCGCCAGACACAAGACAAGAAAGTACGAGCAGAACTGAAACGGATGTTGCCCTGCGCTACTATAAGCGGTAGGTTCTCACCCACTCGAAAGACAGAAAATCTAGTGGAACATTCTGGGTTCATCTGCTTGGATATAGATGGACAGGACAATATAAATATCAAAGACTGGGAGAAATTGAAGATACAGTTAGCCTTGATACCGCAAATTGCTTATGCAGGGTTAAGCGTAAGCGGTAAAGGACTATTTCTATTAATACCCATCAGACATCCAAACAGTCATCAAGCTCATTTCCTGCAACTGGTGGATGATTTCTGTGCAATGGGAATAGTTCTCGACAGAAACTGTAAAGATGTTACCCGACTTCGGACAAAAAGTTTTGATGCCTCTCCGTATGTCAATGAACATGCCTGCGTATATAATAAGGTAAAGATAATAGAACAGCATCATACTCTTTTCTATGCCGAGGCACATGGTCATGATACATTGAATTGCGTTGCTGCCTGTTGTGAACAAATAGACCGTAGGAATATTGACCTTACTTCTACTTATGAAGACTGGCTAAAAATCGGCTTCGCACTGGCATCACTCGGAGAAAGTGGCAGACTCTTCTTTCATATTTGCAGTCGGCAGAATGCTTCCTATAAGTCTGCGGAAACAGACCGCAAGTTCAACAGCCTTTTGAAAAGTAACGGAAATATCACAATTGCCACTTTCTTTATGG
The DNA here is from genome assembly GCF_000430525.1 of Prevotella corporis DSM 18810 = JCM 8529. Taxonomy (GTDB): domain Bacteria; phylum Bacteroidota; class Bacteroidia; order Bacteroidales; family Bacteroidaceae; genus Prevotella; species Prevotella corporis. Next base: position 102,950 of record NZ_AUME01000001.1, read on the forward strand.
CTTGCAAAAAGCTGGGGATCAGTTGGGCATAACCCTTCAGTGGCAAGTTTGTGTTATGGGTGCCCCATAACCTCGTCCCTGCCCTGTGTGACGAGTCATCCCGCTGGTCTATGATTTATAAAAACGAAAATGTTATGACAAGAAACGCCGGAGGACGACCACCTCTAAAAATAGAAGAAAAACTAAACTACCACGTCTCTGTAAAAATGAACACGGAACAGTATTACACATTAAAGAGCAAAGCCCAAAGTGCTGGAATGAGTATGCCTGAGTTTGTCCGTGTGTTGATATTCAAGGCGAATATCATACCACGACTGTCAAAAGATGAAGCGTGGCTTATTCGTCAATTATGTGGCATGGCTAACAATGTCAATCAATTGGCTCACAAGGCAAATGCCGAGGGATATTTTATGGTAGCCAGAGAGTGGGAACAAAAAACGGTACTTATAGATGAACTCATTAATCGTATTAAAAATGTTCGGAAAAATCATGATTAGAACTAACTTCAGACGTGTTGTAGATTATGCCATCGACATGGAGAAGAATGCAGAATTGATAGATTCTGAAGGTATACGCATAAGGGATAATGCCTCAATTGTCGAGAGCTTTGACGCCCAGGCACAGATACGTCCACAGGTAACCAATAAAGTAGGACATATTGCCCTTAGTTTCTCACCTGAAGACCGAGAGCGTTGCACCAATGAATTGTTGGTAAGGGTTGCACAGGAGTATATGCAACGAATGGGCATTGCCAATACTCAATACATTGTCGTACGACATCATGACCATGAGCATCCTCATGTCCATCTGATTTATAATCGTGTCAACAACGAAGGAACAACCATCTCGGACAGTCATCAGCGTGACAAGAACAGAAAAGTTTGTAAAGAACTGACGGTGAAATATGGCTTATATATTGCTCCGGGGAAAGAGCTAGTGAATAGAAAACGCTTACGGCAGCCAGACAAATCGAAGTATGCCATCTATGATGCGCTGAAAATAGCACTTCCCCATTGTACAAATTGGCAAGATCTGCAAAGCGCACTATCCGAACAGGATATTTCCTGTGAGTTTGTTTACAGAGGACAGACCGGCGATATTCAAGGTATCGTATTCATCTTGAATGGGTATCGTTTCACTGGTTCAAAGATTGACCGTCAGTACAGTTATTCAAAGATAAATAAGACACTACAGCAGAATCAACTGGCAACAGAACGACAAAAACGCTTAGCATCTCCAGTTTTCTCTTTTCATGCCACAAGTTCCGTGGGTATGTCGCACGTTCACGCACCCTATCACAATTTCTCCAATGTATTGAATCAGAGTACCAATGTCCACTCTCGTAATGCGGAGAACGAAGTAGGTGGCTATGACGATGTGGATGATGAAGAAACCTTCAAGCGTAGAAATGGGCTAAAAGTTTAGTAATAATCATACACGCAATAGAAATATGGATATAAAGATTATAAACGTCCTCTTCACCGATAAGATGAAACAGGGCAAACTACTGGTAAAGAAATTAGTAGAGTTGTACGGAAGGGTTGTAGATTTGAGTCAGCTGATTGATAAGGAGGCGGAGACTGTCCTTCCCCTGTCAGTTGATGTACAGAAGTTTTTAGGCGAAGAACCGTCTCAATCCTCTGTGGAAGGGTGGGCAGAACGTATCAAGATGTTCTTTCAGACATTACTCTCATCTGTTGATGAGACTTTAAGACTTATTGATGTTGCAACGATGAAATTGCAGAACAGAACAAGAGAAAACGCTGAAAAAGGGGACCAAAGTCTCACCAAATCCGATCTGATAGATATGTGGAATGCAGAGGTACTCGAATTTGAGGTAAACCAACAAATTAAAGGTATAGATGGGGAGCCAATTACTGTTTTTGAGAACTTCAAAGAACGACCAGCCGAGTTTCTTCTTAGAATGGATTACGAACTACGCAAGGGCAGCAATAGGCTGGATTTGTTGACAGACAAGATGAACGATACTGCACAGAAACTGTTTGCCGAAAGAATTTCCCAAATAGTAGTGGAGAAAACTACAGGTAGAATTGCCACTAAGATTGCAAATCAGGCTACAGAGAAAATAGCAGAAGCCATCAATACACAACTATCGAACAATAGGATAAAAGCTAATAGTGAGCAGGAAAACTATCATGAACAGCAGCTATCCAAACCACAGGATCATGTACCGCTGTCTGGCTGGAAACGGTGGGTGCCGGTGTTTCTCAATAATGAAATTCGGTGTCTGTATGTCTTTATCACGTTTTTGTTGCTGATTATCGTCTATGTTAGGTTTGCCTATGGGGAAAAGACGAACATCATTAATAGATATGAAAGCCTATTGCAGGATAATGCTGACAAAGCATTGCAATTCGATTACATACAAGCTATTGGCAGAGCAACGCCGAAAACACTCCTTAGACTGGACTCCATCTTCGTTACCCATCGTTCACCAGAAGCGATAGAGAGGATAAAGGAATATGTAGCCAATTATCAAGTCGAACAAAAAGAAGCCATTGATAAGCATATCCGCGAGGACTTGCAGAGGAAAGAGAAGCGGAAGTAGAAGTCTTGTAGCAAAATCCCTTACCCTAATACCATGCTGGTATAAGGCAAGGGATTATTATTCTACCATGTGATAACTTTATCAACGATTTCCTGTTGTTCCGTCGCTGTGCGACGCAAATAGATACGGGTAGTCTCGATGCTCTCATGTCCCATCAGGTCGGCAAGCAAGGAAATGTCGTTGAACTTCTCTAAGAAGTTCTTGGCGTAGCGGTGCCGGAAAGAATGAGGATAGACAACCTTTGAGTTCAGCCCATATTTTGCAGCAAAGTGTTTCAACTGCTGGGCGATGCCACGTGTGGTTATCCTTTCTCCAAAACGGTTGAGAAATAGATAGCCACTTTCCCTCTTGTCAGCGGATAACCACATAAGGGCTTCCTCTCTTAGTTTTTTTGGAATGAACAGACGACGAATCTTTCCCCCTTTGGTATAGATGTCATAATAACCCACGCTTACGTGCTCCACCTTTAGCTGTACCAGTTCGCTGACCCTCGCGCCTGTGGCGGCGAGAAATCGCACCACAAAGTACCATTCCTGATTTTTCTCCTTCTTTAATTTGTTTTTCAGGAAGATGTAGTCGGCATTGCTGATAACATTCTCCAAATAGGTGCGTTGCTGCACCTTTACTGATTTCAAGCGCAATTGTGGTTTATGCACAAAATCCAGATACTTATTTAAGGCCTGGATGCGCAGGTTGACGGTCTTGGGCTTGAACGCCTCAATGAGGTGCGTCTTGTAGAGCAACAAGTTCCTCTTTGTTAATTCTTTATACTTAGATTTGAAGTCTTTAACGGCATAGATGTAAGCCGTAATTGTGTTCTCTGCTATATTCGATTGCACGAGAAAATCTTTGAATTTTTCAACCATGATATTCTATATTTTGAAACGGTCTTTATTTATTAAATAATTATAGACATATAGCTAATTCTGTAATATATCGCCTTCTCACATTAAGTATTATAAGAACTTAATTGAGAATATTACCCAACACCCAGACCTCGTGGTGAATACATTCCATGATGGAAAGAGATTCTGGGAAATTAATGAGATTGGAAACATGAGATTGGATGCAGTAATAGGTAATCCACCATATCAAATAATGGATGGGGGAAATAGTGCAAGTGCATTGCCTGTATATCAACATTTCGTTTCTCTATCAAAGAGACTTAATCCTCACTATATTTCTATGATAACCCCATCTCGGTGGTTCGCTGGTGGACGTGGGCTTGATGAATATCGTGAAGAAATGCTGAAGGACAGCCGAATGACAGTAATAATAGATTATGCTGATTCAAAGGAATGTTTTCCAACGGTTACAATCAGCGGTGGCATCAACTATTTCTTGTGGAGCAGGTCACATACTGGTTTGTGCCGCATTATTAATGTCACCAAAGGTGTTCATCAAGAAATGGATAGAGCTTTGGATGAATATCCTGTTTTCGTAAGGTCAAACCTTTCGATTAGCATTATTCGTAAGACGAATCATCCAGCAACTAATAGCTTGTCTCCATTAGTCCTTCCATCTAATCCATTTGGCTTTCGAACATACGTAAGAGGCAAAGTAGCGCCGTTTACAGGTAGTCTCCGTTTTATACATAGTGATGGTATTGGATATGTAGCTCGTTCTGAAGTGACTAAATGTATGGATGCAATAGACACATACAATGTAATTACAACGAGAGCTATGTCTGGTGGCAATAAACCTAATGCTGATGGTAGTTATCAGATTATTCCTGCCACAATGAAGGTAATGAAGGCTGGAGAAATCTGCGCTGAAACATACATTTGTATTGGAAAATTTGAAACAGAAATAGAGGCAGAACATTTGATGCACTACCTTTCAACTAAGTTTGTCCGCTTCCTGATGCTACAAGCTATGACATCTATCATGATTAACAAAGATGTTTTCCGCTTTGTTCCCTTACAAGATTTCACTAGAGATTGGACGGATGAGGAGCTATACAATCAATATGGCTTAACAGAAAGTGAACGTGATTATATAGAGTCTATTATTAAGCCTTTAGGCTGATAGCGAACTTCCTTAAAACGCTATTATAGGAAATCCACCATACCAACTTACTGTTGCCAAGAAGGATACGGAAAACGGACAAAAGGTCGTAACAAATATTTTTCACTATTTCCAAATTATTAGTGAAAAGATGGCAAGATATACATCCCTTATCTATCCGGGAGGGCGCTGGATCCATCGTTCTGGAAAGGGATTATCCAGTTTCGGACTTGAACAAATCAATGATACACATTTGCAAAAGATAATATTTTATCCAAATGCAAATGAGTTATTTAGCCAGCAGGGAATTCCTGATGGAATTTCAATTGTGATGAAAGATTCTAAAAAGAAAACAAAAGGTTTTGTTTATGTATATTCGGTAGACAATAATAGGATTGAAGCGGATGCCCCCAATCCTGGAGAAGAACTAATGCCTCTTAATCCGTTGGACGTAAAAGTCGTAGGGAAAATAAAATCTTTTGTGTCAGATAATAATTTAACCTACTTACATGATTCAATTTTCCCAAGAACACTCTTTGGAATTGAAAGTAGTTTCGTAGAGGAGCACCCTTTACTTGTGCGAGAATATGAATCAGACGTGGTGATGAATTTTGACAGAGATGTAAAACTTTTTACTAATGACAAAGCTGGCAAAAGTGGCAGGGCTTGTTGGTTTGTTATCGATAAAGATAATATACCAACAGGACGACAATATCTGAACAAATGGAAAGTTGTAGTGTCAAGTGCCAATGCCGGAGGACAAAAGCGTAGCAACCAACTTGCCGTACTTGACAATCATAGTGCCTTTGGACGTTCGCGTGTCGCCCTCAAAGTTTTCGACACAGAAAGCGAAGCTCGAAATTTCTATAAGTATGTTAAGAGTGAGTTGATTAGATTTGCGTTCCTAATGACTGATGAATCTTTAACATCGCTTGCCAAGCAAGTTCCTGACTTGAAGGACTATTCTGATGGCAACCAATATATAGATTTCAATTCTGATGTTACCGAGCAACTTTATGGATTGTTCGATATCGAGGCTGAAACACAAAGTCACATTAAAAAAATACTTTCAAAGAAAGCAGAATAACAGGAATGTCCCTATTCTTAATTTACGGATAGGGACATTAACTATTATTCCATTGGTTTTATCACAGATTCGATGTATTTTATTTCTTCGTCAGTAAAGCTATATTTAGCATAAAGGGCTTCATCAGTCCAAGATCTTGTAAAGTCCTGCAAGGGGACAAAGCGAAAGTTTCCGCGTGATATATTCATAGATGTGAGGGACTGAAGCAAAAGAAATCTCAATGTTTTTGTCTTTATGTATTTTTCAAGATTTATAGCTTCTTCTTTTTTTTCAAATCTGCCTATAACCAAATAAGAATCTGTACACACATCGTTCGGATTTGCAGTCTGAATTGTTGCAATTACCTTAACTTTCCCATTTTCATCTGTTTCCCCGATATGTCCACTTAGCACTTTACCCATGAACACTTTGTGCTTATTGATGGAATTTATTCCAGACTTTATTTCAGATAATGGCAAATAGCCTGTGCCTCGACTGGAATATACAGTGACATCAGATGATTGCATCCGGCTATTTACACCTCTAACTGACGAATCAAGATTATAAATATTACGGGCAGACACTATTCCCATAAGACTCTCAAAAGAGGTCGCTAACACTTTTTCTATAATAGGTAGAGCCTTATTATACCTGACGAACACATCATATTCATATAATTGCCTTGTCGAAGAAATACGCTCTGAATTTACAACATTTGTATATTCGCAATTTCCTAAATAATTTTTATTCCAGAGGAAATAGCATATCCCACCACTGATATTCGCAGTTGGGAAGCAATCCTTTGGGTTTGGGTAATCCACCATACGTTGTATGCGTTTATCAGATAGCATTGATTCTCTAAAGCCATCAAGTCCCTTTCCGCCTGAATACCATCTCGCTGGCATGATCATAGACAAGTAGATAGGCTTTATTTTCCTTGCAATATCTACAAATAGATTGTATATTGATACAGCACTTGTATTGGATCCTCCTCCGTCCATCACCTGATATGGTGGATTTCCTATAATAGCGTCTATAGTCATATTCTCATCATTGTTTATTCCCCAGAAGTGCTTGCCGTCCTTGAAGGTATTTACCACCACGGCAGGCTGATGGGTGATGTTTTCTATTAAGTTCTTATAATACTTAGCATTCACAGTTGTATCACGGAAGCCCGCCAATGTACGCTTCGTGATACTTCGGGCCATCGGCGTCTTGCAGATAACAAGGATGTTGTTCTCGATGGTCAAGTCCCAAAGCTGCATGGCAAAGGCATGTCCTATTTCCCCATATTTGGCTTTTGCTGCTTCTACACGAGTGCGATAAATGTTGTAGGCCACGTAAAGTGGATAGAGACCGCTCTTGCTGTTGATTTCGAGAATGCGTGCTTCGGGACGAAAGACGTCTTTTGTCACTTGACCTTGATTCACATAACGAGGGACTTCGAGTGTGTGCTTAAACTCTTCGTCGTAGAAGCACAAGCCACCCAAACAGTCGCTCATGTGCATATTGACCACACGCCAGGGGGTGAGTACGGTCTCCTTGTCAGGGTTGCGGAAGGTGTTGAAAATTCCGGCTATTCGCTCAATGCGCTGTTCGACGGTGAACTTGTCTGCCGTTCGCGCCATTTCACGAATGCGCTTGCCTGCCTCACGGAATACGTCTGGTTCGTAGAACCGCTTGAACTTTTCAAAGACTTGCTTCGTGACACCTTTGGGCATAAATTCTTCCCATGACTGGTTGTCTACAAGATTTGCAAAGTTGTCAATGGTGATTTCATCATCCTCATTTATCAACTCCGCGCCAAAGATGAGCAAGGGCATACGAATGGAGATACCCCGAAGGATAGAAATGGCCTCTTTGCGCTGGTTATGTTTCTTTTTCAGCTCTTCTAGTCGCTTTTGCTCTTCCGGGGATCGCTCCTTCTTAGATTTCTTTTCCAGCTGTTCTTTCTCTTCGTATTCCTCATTGGTAAAGCCTTGGCTGTTCACGTCAATGTCGCCGGTCTTGGCCATAGCCTTGGTCTTGCCGATGATGCCTTTCAGGTCTTTGAAGTCGGTGAGGTCAACATCTGTGAGTTTCAGGAGCTCGTCATTATAGAGTGCACCATTTTCAAATCCACACTGCACCACCTTCTCTATCTGCGCTTTCTTCAGCTGTCCCATCATCTTGTTGACATCATACGGCTTCATCTGTGAACCGTCGATAGAGATAATAGGGCAGAAATTGAGGAAGTCGCCCAGGATTTTGCGATCCTCATCTGTAGCCTTGCCCACTTTGGCCGATACCTTGGCTGCCTCTGCCAGCACACGGAGCGTGCGGTCGGGGGCAAAGTCGAAAGCATAACACTGCTGCTTCATGCGTCCCTTGTACGTGAAAGGTGTCTGTACACGGAAGATGGTCTGCATATAGCTGGCAGCACTGGTGCTGTATGAACCGGCCATCATAAACACGGCAGTCCAAGGCTTGATGCTCACGCCTGTAGTCAGACGACCGCATGAGAGCGTGATGGTATAGGTCGCATCCGGGTCCGGACCAATTGTTTTTTTGACCATTTGGAGCGCGTCGGCATTTTCCTCATCCTCATCACCATTTCCAGCCACGTTCACAATCTCGAAGAGTCCAAAGACGGGGTGTGCTTTTAGTTTGGCACTCAGCGCTCGGGCAGCCTTTACACCAGGCAGAATCCATAGCGTGTGGCGAAATATACGGCGATACTCATCACGGCTGTATGGATAAAGGCTGTCTTTGTCGTCACGGCACAAGAGCGTGAGGAAGTTGTCCACATCGTGTTCGTGGACAAAGGTGTCGTCTTCACGGGTACGGAAAAACTCGCGGAAGTTGAAAGCCTTCTCATCATCGGCATAGTCGCTCATGAGTGTGCCTAAGTCATAGGTATAAATATTGATGGCGGGCAATGATTCGTAAGGGTTAGGATCGCCCATGTGGGCAATATCCCATTCAGCCTTAGCCCGCTGCTCCATCACATAATCCCAAGTAAAGATTTCATCTTCGGAGTGCTCATCAAGAAGATTAAAGGGGGTTCCAGAGAGCTGAAGCACCTTCGAGTCTGCTTTAGTCAGTTCCTCAATAACCGCCTTGCCCAATTCCGTCTGTGTTCCCTCATGTGCTTCGTCAATAATCAGAAAATCCCACGATGTCGAAAATAACTCATTGTTCTTATCAAATTTGCCTCCTACCAATTCTGAGCCTCGCATATCCTGCATGGAAGCAAAATAGACATATCTGTCTCCCTTAGATGCAAGGTACTCCAGAGCCTTAAAAGATTCACCTTTTGTTCGTGAGCCATAATGATAATCAGGGCGATCATAGAATATCTTCCCAAAATCCTCAAACCACCCTTCGTCGACAACAGGACGATGAGTGAGTATCATGGTTCGCTTCATTTCCAAATCCCTTGCCACACGAAGGGCACAAAGTGTCTTTCCAAAGCGCATCTTGGCATTCCATAGCATTTGATTCCCACGGCTAAATACTTTTTTGGTCTTGTCTATGGCTGCTTGTTGCTCTGGGCGGAAGATAATGGGATTCAGTGTGGTAGATATATCTCCGGGATGCAGACTTGTCAGTCCTTGCTTAACGGCAGCTATGGCTTTCTTTACCGTTTCAAGGTCACAGCAATACCATTCGTTAGCACCTTTCACCGTGTCGAAAAGCTTTTTCTTTACACCTGAGCGTTCCAATACGCTATGTACCTGCTTGTCATTGAATGAACATATAGTTTTTTTAAAAAAGACGGTCATTTCTGTATAAAGCAGCGTGTAAGCAATACCGGCAGTTGTCGTGTACTGGTCAATGCGCTTGCGAGCCGCTTTATTCAGTGTGTCGCTGCAAGGCGCGGGGAAGTCGCCATGGTCTTCCTCCAATGTTGTTTCACCAATCTTTAAGCAGTCCTTATGCCATTCGTCTTGAATGGCAAAGACATAAATGAGCCGTGATTTCAGTGATGATTCAAATGTAGCCATAGCCTTATTTTATCAAATCGATATATCTTATTTTTCGGTTGTTCTCTCCTGTCTTTGGGTCTTTCAGCCCCCAATCTCGGATGAGACAGTAAACTCCATTATGCTTTCGTATATTGTCCTGTTGACAGCCTTCACAATATTCTGTGCGTGTTGTCTCGCCAAAAAGATCTTGCTCCTTGACAGTCACACCTTCTTTACAGCTATTAGGCACAACGCCTTTCAGTCCATCCATTTGCCAGACATTCCATGATATGATATAGGCAATGTATTGTATGGATTTTTTTAAGGGACTCTTGCCAAATTTAGCTTGGTAATATTCAACAAACGAAATCAACAATGCCTCACGAGCCAGCAACAGATTATCGCCCTGCCACTCGTAGCCGTAAATGTTCTTATAGGCTTCTTGCGCCATGGCAAGCCAGTCGCCTGATGTTTCTGTATTTTCAGAGACAACACGCAGCTTACGATCGAGCATACCAATGCGTTGCTCCAGAGGTATCATTTCACCTGTGGTCGTGTCATATCGGCTCACCAAGTACGGTGCTTCACCGCATGTGATTTCCATTCGGGTAGCACGTACGTAATCTTTCCACGTCTTGTCTTCTGGAAAAGGGATAGGGCCTTCGGTAGCTTTCCAGGATTTGGACTTATCGTCCTCAATATTGAAAGAATCTTTGTATCCAAACCATGCGTCATCCACCAAATTATTTTGTGCATTGCAAACCCAGGAGGGCGTAAATACCTCTGCCATGTCTTTGGTTCGTCCAACTTGTTCCTCCTTTGTTTTCAAAGCACGAGGGCGAATCACCATTCCATGCTCTCCTATAATATGCTCTATTGCTATCGGGTCTGAGAATTGGAAGCCTTGTCCTAAGTCGGCATAACTGTCAGTAGCCCAAAAAATGTTCTTTTGGGTAGTATGGTCTTTCAGCAATGTTTCAAGGATCTCTGGGTATTGCTGAAAAAAAACTGTTTCACTGATGTCTGCTTGGTATGACATTTAGGTTCTCTTTTTTAAAGACAAAGGTACAAATTCTTTTCTATAGTGGTATGAAAATTTATAGAAAGTTCCCTATGACCTATTTGAAATTTTCTTTATCTCCTTCAGCATAGTGTTTACCCCTTTTATTTTTCTTAAAATTTGACTTTTAATATGTTCGAGTTCTTTTGAAGATTTTGGAATACGGAAATAGTTGGCAAATACTTTTAGGACAAAATCCACACACTGTACACGGCTTCTTCCTGTAAGAATAAATATACTGGATATCAGAATGAGATTTTGTTGGGTATAGTGTGTATTGTGTGGGGGAAGGTTCTCCTGTTTTATTTCTATATTACCACTCTGCATAAACAATTTAGCACAATTGCGCAAGGCTAATTGAATATCTGATTCAAAATATACTATTTTCATGTTAAACCATTCCAACACAGCCTCATTCGTCGCATTTTGTTCCTGTTGTAGCTTAGCATCTTTATCAGCAATCTTATTTTCGATATCTCTCATAGCTACTAATTCTTCAGATGTTTTTGCTTGATTTATAGACAGATAATCCATTTCTTTTTGCACATTAGAGGTCCGTATTGATAGTGGTTGGTCAATATCTTGTTGCTGAACCTGCTCTTCTTCAATTATTTTTTGACGCTCCATCGTTGCCACTTTACCACAAATAACTACAGCTATAACACCTACACAAAGACAGGTAACAGAACTGATAAAATTCAAACCTGCCGATAGATTTGCATAGAGTTGGTAAATGGCAAATGCTCCTATGAGAATGGAGGCTGCGTGATACACTCGTATTCTTGTGCGACGTGCAAAGAAATTCATTACTGCCAACATCACGACGACAAGCAAGGCGATAAATGCAGATGGTACCCATGAATGATCAAGAAACATAGCTGAGATTTTAATTGTTTTTATTGATTAGGTTAACAACGACCTTTACCATCACATCTTTCTCTTCTGTCCGGCTCTCGGCTATCATTAGCGTAAGGGCTACGAGGCTGTTGTCGGCAATGCGCTTGGAGCCATCCTCACGGTAGAGAATACCGTTATTGTTCATAAACCAGAGAAAGAGTGTGGCAGCAATACGCTTGTTGCCATCACTGAACGAATGGTTCTTGGTAACGAGGTAGAGAAGCATGGCTGCTTTCTCCTCTACGCTGGGATAAAGTTCTTCGCCACCGAAAGTCTGATAGATTTGTCCGATAGAGCTTTTGAAGGAATCGTCCTTTTCGTTGCCGAAGAGGGCGGAGCCTCCAAACTTATCACGGAGCATGTCTATTTCGTGCATGGCGTCCTCGTAGGTGGCGTGGAAAGGCTCTTCTTTGGTAGTCTTATTAATGTTCAGTCGTTGATAATCGTAATCATCGAGCGTATCGAGGGCGTAGGTGTAATCCACCACCACATCAAATAGGGCATCGCTCTCATCTGTGGTAGGAACGCTCTGCTGTTGAATGGCTCTACCCACCACCTGTACCAGTTGGCGCAACTCTGCTATCTGCTGTTTGCGTATGCGCTCGTTCACTGCATAACCTTTAATAAGATACTGTTTCAAGACGCTGTTTGCCCATTGGCGGAAGCGAGTACCACGAATGGAGTTGACTCGATAGCCAACAGATATAATTATATCAAGATTATAATAGGGAATAGTTCTGCTCACAGCTCTGCTTCCTTCCACTCGAACTTGTGCATTTTTTGCACAGGTTGCTTTTTCTTCAAGTTCTCCACTCTTGTAGATATTCCGAATATGCCGATTGATAACAGTTCTATCTATTTGGAATAGCTCGCTCATCTGTGCTTGCGTAAGCCACACAGTCTCCCCTTCCAACTTTACATCAAGTTGGGTTCTGCCATCCTCACTCTGATAGATGACGATTTCATTATTTAGGTTCAGTGATTCTGCCATTTCCTTATGCTTTTCTGCTGTTATCTTGGCAAAGTTACGAAAAATATCTTATGTTTTTCTTATCTTAATTTATTATTTTGCTCTGTGTAATACATCCCATTCATGCAGCGTTATCAGCTCTGCCTCAGTTATATAGCGTTGCTACACTCCCATTGAAAAAATGAGTTGAAACAGGGCGTCCCAAAAAGAGAAACAGGAATAATATACACTTATTGTAACGGTTATCGCTCCACCATTCCTACCTTTTTGAAGCTCTTTTCCTGTTTTTTATCTCCAAATCCTGAATCATGTGTCCGAGCTCATCATCCTTTGCAAGACTAAGAATGTCGTTTTCAAGCTGTAGCGCATTTAGTACTCTCGTAACGGTACCAAAGGAGACTGTTGCAGAACCTTTTTCCAAACGTGCAAGCGTTAAGCGACTGCATTGTGCACGCTGTGCCACCTGATCCATCGTCAGGTCCCTACGGAGCCGTGCAAGACGGAACTGCTCACCAACGATGTTCAACTTCTCCTGCAAGCCTCTGGTCATCCAGTTTGATTTAGTGAACTTTGTCATAATGTATCTTTTGATTGACAAAGATATAAAATAAAGATTAACTAATGATACTTTATATCGGTATTTGTAGCAATTATCTCTATCTATCTTGGCCTTGACAACGGTATTGAGTGAGAAAGACTTTGGAATAGCAACTGCATCGGAAAGATTGAATTTTTTTGCCAGCAGGAACATATAAGTTGGAGTTGAATGGAGGAATTTAAATAAAAGGAAATGAGTCCATCGCCTTGTCATGCTCAACCTTTGAAAGTGAAGCCGAACTGATAAAAGTGAAAATTCAGGACTTCGTGATACGTTAAACTTCTTAAACGCCTTTCCCTATTTTTATGGTTACTTATCCCATAACAATATCCAATATGGAAAACGTATTTGTAATTTGCGACACTTTTCTATAACTTATTGATAATCAATAGTATTAAAGTTTGAGGAAGTAAAGTAAAAATAGTATAACGCAGAAAATAATCCCGGTGGCATTGTGTGCCGCCGGGATTATTTGGTTATAACCAATTAAAATAAACAATCTGAAAATTAAACCGTATGGAACAATTTAACGACTGTTGTTTGGCCATCCAACCTATTTCTGAAGAGAGATTTATTAAAAGATTTACTGATGTGTTGAATTACCGCAAAATATTATGACCCAAGAAGAATACAACCAACTCGACAGCGGCTTCGCCCACTGCGCCGGAACACATTGCGAGCAAGCAGACCGATGCCTGCACCACACCGCCCAAAAGATGCTCGACGGGAACACGAACGAGACCTACACCGTAGCCAACCCTTCGGTGATAAACGGCAAGCAACCTTGTCCGCTCTTCATACCCGACCGTCGGGAAAAATATGCATGGGGCATCTCTCACATCTTCGACAATGTGCGGGCAGCCGACCTGCGCAGTGTCAGATATGAAGTCATGACTTGCTTCGGTGAAGCAACCTATTACCATGTCCGTCAGCAACGTCGTGCCATCACGGAAGAGGAACAGAAAGCCATTCGCCAATCGTTCAACGAAATGGGCTACGACGGCAATGCCATCGAGTTCGACCGCTATGAGGAATCCTACCCCACACTGATGCGGATAAAACGATACAAATAACTTTCCATAGTCTGCACCCAACCGGTCCTTATCCGCCTCTATAAGAACTCACTAACGAGATGTTAAACACTTCCTGTTTTGTACACGTTTGTACAGCTGACAGTACAAACGTGTATAGCGCATTATACAAACGTGTACTGTGTTCTCGGTGTTATGCTTCTGTGGGAGGAGAGTAAGGGAAACGATTGCTGCCCCTTCAGTGTTCGATGTGTTTTATCAACATTATATATAACTTTGCAAATAATTCCACTTGCTGGTTGATTCTGCGTGCGGTATGAAATAATTGTTGCGCTTAGGAAAAAGTCATCGAAAAATACTCGTTATCAGAAGTTTGTTGTACCTTTGCACCGAATTTTAATTTGCCCTATGGATAATTGCCGTGGGTAGCATGGCAAAAGAGGGCGAAAAACCGTATTTATATTAACAATAAGGTGCTGGGTATAAAAGATTGTCACTTCGATGATTACAAAAGTCTTGTCTGTTATTCTGTGGCGGATGGACAAGGCTGGCTGGGTGCCTATTCTATTTTAATTGACCACACATGGAAATGATTGTAGATTTATTGACAGGAACGAGCATCGGGCAGTCAATTTTCGTTTTAGCTTTGGTGGTGACAGTGGGACTGTCGCTTAGTAAAATCAAGGTTGGCGGATTTTCGCTTGGAGTCACTTGGGTTCTTTTCTCTGGAATTTTGGCTGGTCATTTAGGCCTCGCCATCGATCCCACCGTACTTTCTTTTGTTAAAGAGAGCGGAATGATCATGTTCATCTTCGGCATTGGCATGATTGTAGGTCCAGGGTTCTTCTCTACTTTCAAGCAAGGTGGCATTCAGCTGAATTTGCTTTCCATTGCTTCGGTTTTCATTGCACTCATCATCACCTATCTGATATTCTATTTTTCAGGTAATTCGATTGAGGCGATGGTGGGCATTATGTCGGGAGCTGTCACCAACACCCCCGCTCTGGGTGCCGCACAAGAGGCTGCCAAGGGGCTGACGGGAACTGCTTCGCCTGATATCGGTATTGGCTATGCGTTGGGTTATCCCATGGCCATTCTTGGAATGATTATCACTACTGGTGGATTGAAATGGGCTTTCCGTGTGAAAGTTGATGAGGAGTCGCAGCGCATTGAGGACAGGGAGAAGGCGCAGCGCAAAGAGGCACTTGTCATCTCTGTGGAGGTGACCAATCCTTCGGTGTTCCAGAATAAGGTGGCTCATGTGAAGACATTGCTCGACAAACATGATTTCCTCATTTCGCGCATCATGCACAAGGACACCGGTGTCATTGAGATGGCTCATCCTGAAACGGTTATCAATGAGGGCGACAAGCTTCTGATTATTGCCGAACAGAGTGAGGTTGAGACTATCTGTGCCTTCATCGGCCACCGCATAGAGATGACGGATGCCTTGTGGGGCAAACTCGACCACCGGCTCATCTCGCGTAGGTGTCTCGTGACGCAGGGAGGCATCAATGGTAAGAGCATTGAAGAGTTAAAACTCCGTTCGATATACAATGTCAACATTTCGCGAGTCCATCGTGCTGGCGTTCATCTGATAGGAAAACCTGACTTGCGTCTGCAAATCGGTGATACCGTGATTTTGGTCGGTGAGGAGGAGAACGTGAAACGTGTGGAGAGAATATTGGGCAACTCGGTCAACAGTCTTCGTCGTCCCAATCTGTCAGTGCTTTTCTTCGTTCTTTTGCTGGGAGTGCTGATAGGAAGCATCGAGATTCCACTGGCTGGAATGCCGATGCCTGTCAAACTGGGCTTCTCTGGCGGTACGCTTATCGTCGCCATACTCATCAGTAATTTCGGAACTCGTTTCAAACTGAACACCCATAATACGCAGAGTGTCAACCTTATGTTAAAGGAATTCGGTATTACGCTCTTCCTCGCTTGTGTGGGGTTGAGCGTAGGCGGAAACTTTGTCAGCAAGCTGCTCGACGGCGGTTACCTTTGGATGGGCTATGCCCTCATCATTACGCTTGTTCCGCTCTGGATCACCTCCGTGCTGGGACGCTACTGGCTGAAGCTCGACTACTTCACGCTGCTGGGTTACATTGCCGGAACCATGACTTTTGCTCCGGCACTGTCGCTGACTCCCGATGCTTCGAAGAACAATATCCCTGCCATTCGTTATGCTACGGTTTACCCACTGACACTGTTTGTCAGGGTGATGCTTGCGCAATGGATGATCTTGCTGTTTGCAAAGTAGGGCTTCGACTGAATTTCATTTAAAGTATTTGATAATATTAGTCCCATCAGAATAGTGGCCATGCCACACTCTGATGGGACTTTTGTTGATGTTCGACTCTCCGAATTGATAGCATTCCAGCTGGTGGTCGTGATCTGTTGCAGAGTCGTCCTCGCCTCCTTGTTCGCTAAGAGCTAAGCTATTGCGAGGCAAAAGCTGACCTTTTGCACTGCGATTGGTCACCTATTGGATGACGAAAGCTGACCTTTTGCAAGGTGGAAGCTATCGTTCAGTTTATCAGTGAGTTACGTGAAGAGCGGAATTCGTGGTCTTGTGAGGCTCTTTCGGGCTGGCAGCGGAGGGGGATGACGTCGCTCTCGTCGGACTATTCTATCTCGACAATATCGCCTTTTGCTTGCTCACGCGCATCGTCAAATTTCTTCTTCATGGTGGGATTCATGTAGGTCAGCTTGCGGATGGTCAGTTTCTCGGCATCGTCGTTGGCCAATTTCAGGTTTCTCTTTGACTGTAACAGCTCCTCCCTTACCTTTTGCAGCTTCGTTATCGTGCCGTCGATGTCGTTGATGGCCTTGTCGAATTTCTCGGCGGCTTTCTCATAGTGGTTGCCGAATGCCTGTTTGAAGTCCTCAAGTTTGTTCTCGAAGTTGGTTACATCGACTTCCTTGCTTTGTGCTTGCGCCAATTGCCGTTTGTAATCCACGCTTTTTTTCGATGTTTGCACGAGTAATGTTATGAGAGGGATGAAGAACTGGGGGCGGATGACATACATTTTCGGGTATTTGTATGAGACATCGACGATTCCTCCGTTGTAGAGTTCGCTCTCTGGCTCAAGCAAGCTGACGAGAACGGCAAACTCGCAGTTCTTCTTCCTTCGGTCGTCATCGAGCTTTTTGAAGAAGTCTTCGTTCTTATGCTTTGTTGCCGTGGTGTCCATCTCATTTTTCATTTCGAACATGATGGATATGTATTCAATGTTGTCTTCGTAATCGCGGAAGATGAAATCGCCTTTTGTCCCATCCGAGGCATCGTTGTCTTTCTCAAAGTAGGCGTTGGGCATGATGGAGCGGAGGTATTGGTTGAACTGTGTCGAGCAGTGGGCCTCAAGTGTCTCGCCGACCATTTTCGTTGACATTCTGGTCTTCAGGTCTTTGTAGTAGTCCAGTTGCTCTTGCTTGAGCTTCAGCTCGTCCTCATGCTGCTTTATCAGTGCGACTTCGTGTATTTGGGCCTCTTTTTTCTCCAGTTCCACCGATGCCCGCAGTTCGCTGATTTCCCTTTCCTTCGCCTGAAGGTGTTGCTGCGCTTTGTTGCGTTCCTCCATCAGTGCCATTTGGAGTTTGCTCTCTCCCTGAAGGAGTTGCGACTGCAGTTCGGTGCGTTCTTTTTCCATGTCCGCAACGGTCTGCAACAGCTCTGCTTTTTTCTGGCTTTCTATGCTTTTCAACTGTCCTTTCAGACGTTCGATTTCTTGGTCTTTCTCGTTTTTCACCCGGTTTATTTCTGTCTCTTTCGAATTTATTTCCTGTTCCTTGGCATTGAGGCGTTGCATCAGTTCCTTTTCGGCTCTTGCCTTGGCCAGTTCTTGCTCGGCCCGGTTCTTCTCGTGCATCTCCTCTATCCGGCACTTTATTTCAGCTTCGTACTCTGCATTCTTCACTTGGCTCACTATCGATGCATAGTCGGCCTCATCAACGGTAAACACACTACCACATTTTGGGCACTTGAGTTCTTTCATAATTTCGTAGAATAATTTCGTCTTTGTCAGTCAGACGATGGTTTTGGATGATGTTATTGCTACAAATATAGTGACTTTATCTTGAAATCCCAAGGCAAACTTTCGATATTTCATGCAGTTAACAGTGGCAGAAGGGTTCTTGAGAGGTCATGGTGGATGTTACATTTTTGTTACAGTTTTTAGTTTTTAGGCTATAGAAAGTGTCGAAACATATAAATTTATCTTGATTTAACAAAATATAGTTATAAAAATTTGTATTCTGTTTGATAATCGTTATATTTGCATTTGTACTTTAGTTTGAATTGAAAAGCCGAACTGCAAGTTGGAAAGAGCGTAGGCATCATTATAAATATCTGTAAATATGGATAAAGAAGAAGGAAAGAAAATGGCTAAGAATTTGAAGAAAGATGCAGAGAAAAAGTTAGATAAGGTGGAAGATAAGGTCGAAGGCATAGCTGAATCGGTCAAGGATAAGGTTGACGATGTATTGGGAGACCTCAAGGATAACGAGACTGTGAAGAACCTTCGCGACAAGGCCGAGGATTTGCTCGATGACATCAAGGATAACGAAACCGTCAAGAATGTTACGGAAAAGGTGGAGGATACCTTTGAGGAATTGAAGAAAAACGAGACCGTTAAGAACGTTACCGAGAAACTGGGCAGCACGATTGAAAATGCTGGCGAGCAGGTTCAGAAGTCAGGATTCTGGCAAAAGATAAAAGGCTTCTTCGGCGGTAAATAATCTTTTCCTGTGATGAGGATCTCTCTCTTCTCTCCTGTCTGATGGGGTCGGATAGAAGTTATGAGACGAAGGCTGGGCAAGGATTCTTCCATTGTCCGATTTCTGTAGGATTTTCGCCCCATGATTGTTCGCCCAATCCTCAATTGACTAATATGTCTGTACTGTTTTTATTCGATGGTCGGGTAGATTCTATATCGCCTCTCCAAAGCTATAATGAGGCATATCGGGATAAAACGACAAACAAGATGTCGGCAAGGGTATAAAAACGGCTGGAAACAAAGTTGGCATCATTGTAGGATGCGTTTGCCATCTGCCGGCCGATAGCGGTCGATGTTAACGAATATTTGCGTGCCTGATGGCGTGCTACATTGCAAAAGGTCCAAAGCCAGATTCTCTCTCTCTTATTTGCTGGCTTCGTACTAAAAAAGAGGATATGTTATGGCATATCCTCTTTATTTTGTTGTTTCTGGAAAGATTAAGCTTCTGCTGGTGCTTCAGTCTCTGCTGGAGCAGCCTCTGCCTCTGTTGCCTCAGCGGCTACTTCCTCATTGTTGGCAGCAGCCTCTGCAGCCTCTGCTTCTGCTTTCGCAGCAGCTGCGGCAGCCTTCTTGTCAGCTACCTTCTTGGCAATAGCTTCGTTTACTTTCTTTTCTTCTTCAAGATTCTTTGCTGCGGCAGCCTTCTTGTCTTCGGCAGCTTTCTTGCCCAAAGCCTCTGTCGCAGCTACCTTAGCTTGTTTCCAAGCGTCGAACTTCTGCTGGCAAGCAGCTTCGTCAAAAGCGCCCTTCTTTACACCACCACGGAGATGTTTCATCATGTAAACACCTTCGCTCTTGAGGATGTAGCGGGCTGTGTCTGTTGGTTGAGCGCCTGTCTCAAGCCAATAAAGCGCACGGTCGAAATTCAAATTGATTGTGGCAGGTGTGGTATTAGGGTTGTAAGTACCAATCTTTTCAATACATTTACCATCTCGTGGTGCGCGAACGTCAGCGGTCACAATGCTATAGATAGCATGGCCTTTACGACCACCGCGTTGCAATCTGATTTTTGTTGCCATAATTTGCTTTAATAACTTTTATTAGTTTGAATTTTATGCCATTATCTCGTAATAGCGGGTGCAAAATTACGTCTTTATTTTCTAACCACCAAATAATCTGTTCATTATCTGTTGGTTTTATTTACATTAGCGTAATTATTTGCTGGCGTTAGCTTTGATAGCCTCTCTGATGAGCCCCTCAATTTCTTCGGTCAGCTCCGGATTGTCTTTCAGCAAGGTTTTGGTTGCGTCGCGGCCTTGTGCGAGCTTCGTTCCGTTGTAACTGAACCAGCTTCCGCTCTTCTGAATGATGTCGTAATCAACCCCAAGGTCGAGTATTTCGCCAATTTTCGAAATGCCTTCGCCGAAGGTTATCTCAAATTCAGCTTTCTTGAAAGGGGGTGCCACCTTGTTCTTCACAACCTTCACGCGCACCAAATTGCCTGTGACATTGTCACCATCCTTAATCGAAGAGGCACGGCGGATGTCGAGACGGACCGTGCTATAGAATTTAAGTGCATTGCCACCAGTGGTTGTTTCTGGATTGCCGAACATCACTCCAATCTTCTCACGCAACTGGTTGATAAAGATGCAGCAGGTATTTGTCTTGGCAATGGTCGATGTCAACTTGCGCAGCGCCTGGCTCATCAATCGTGCTTGTAATCCGACTACGTTGTCGCCCATGTCGCCCTCAATTTCCTTTTTGGGTGTGAGTGCTGCCACAGAGTCAACCACGAGTATGTCAACGGCAGACGAGCGAATCAGCTGATCGGCAATTTCGAGTGCTTGTTCACCGTTGTCTGGTTGGGAAATCCAAAGGTTATCGACATCCACTCCCAGTTTCGATGCGTAGAAACGGTCGAAGGCATGTTCAGCATCGATAAAAGCTGCTACGCCTCCCGCTTTCTGAGCCTCGGCGATTGCGTGGATGGCAAGGGTGGTTTTACCTGATGATTCTGGACCATAGATCTCTATAATCCTGCCCCTCGGATAGCCGCCCACGCCGAGTGCGAGGTCGAGTTGGATGCTTCCGGTCGGTATCACCTCAACATTCTCTATCTGCTTGTCGCCCATGCGCATGATGGCACCTTTGCCGAAATCTTTCTCAATCTTAGTCATTGCGGCCTGTAGTGCCTTCAGTTTTCCTTCAGCTGATGATGCGGCGCTTGTATTTTCTTTTGCCATTTTCTTTTTCTTGTTTTCTATTGTATAATAAAAGTGTTATTTCTTTTTCTTCCTGCTCTTAGGGTAAGGCAGTACTTCGGCCAGCTTGCTCACTACTTTTACTGCGATGTCGGGTTTCGACACGTCCAAAATATAGTGTAGTTTGGCCCCTTCGTAGGGATATCCCTGTTCGGCCGCCGACATCAGTTCCCCGATTGCCTCGTGCATTTTCACGTACGGGATGTCATCGCCCACGGTAACCACTGGCTTATCGTTTACATAGATCATGTAATCGCCGAACATTTTCCTGTACTTCACCTCACCTGCGGTTGCTATCTGTTTGCAGATGAATTCTATAACGTCCAAAGACGATGCCATATCCTTAAAGTTCCAAGTCGCCTCCGAACACCTCGTGCCAAGGCAGACCTTGCTTGTTGAGTTGTTCCATGAATGGGTCTGGATCGAAATCCTCAAGGTTCCAAACGCCTGGCTTGCGCCAAAGCCCCTTGAAGAACATCATTGCTCCGATCATGGCTGGTACACCCGTGGTGTAACTTACGCCCTGCATGCCTGTTTCGTTGTAAGCATCCTGATGTTTGCAGTTGTTGTAAACGTAGTAGGTTTGTTCTTTTCCGTCCTTGATACCGCGGATGCGACAGCCTATGGATGTTTCGCCGTCGTAGTTCTCACCCAAGTCTTGTGGATTGGGCAATACGGCTTTGAGGAACTGCAGCGGTACAATCTTCACCTTTGCGCTCTTGCCGCTTCCATCGGCCAATGGAGCTTCATATTCGATTTCGTCGATGCGACTCATGCCGAGGTTTTGGATGCAGTCGAGGTAGGTAAGGTATTGCTGACCGAAAGTCATCCAGAAACGTGCGCGCTTGATGGTAGGATAGTTCTTTACCAGCGACTCCAGCTCCTCGTGGTGCATCAGGTAAGAGTCGCGTGGTCCGATGTTGGGGTAGGTCAGGTCTTGGTGTATGGCCAATGGCTCAGTCTCAATCCATTTCCCATCTTCGTAGTAGAGACCTTTTTGGGTAATCTCACGGATGTTGATTTCTGGGTTGAAGTTGGTTGCGAAAGCCTTGTGGTGGTTACCTGCATTGCAGTCCACGATGTCGAGGTAGTGTATCTCGTCGAAGTGGTGTTTGGCTGCGTAGGCTGTGAAAGCTTGCGACACTCCTGGATCGAATCCGCAACCGAGGATAGCCGTCAGTCCGGCTTTCTCGAACTTGTCCTTGTAGGCCCATTGCCAACTGTATTCGAAGTGTGCCTCATCCTTCGGCTCATAGTTGGCCGTGTCGAGATAGTTGCACCCACATGCCAGACAAGCGTCCATGATGGTCAGGTCCTGATATGGCAAAGCGAGGTTGATTACCAGTTCTGGCTTGAACGAGTTGAATAGCTCTTTCAGTTGCTCCACATCGTCGGCGTCCACCTGTGCGGTCTTGATGTCGGCCTTGTATCCCTTGTCGTGAATGGCCTTCACCAATGCATCGCACTTTTCTTTGCGACGGCTTGCTATCATAAACTCCGTAAATACGTCTTGGTTCTGGACGATTTTAAAAGCTGCAACGGTGGCAACGCCGCCCGCCCCGATCATTAGTACTTTTCCCATTGTTCTGTATTCTTTTTATTTTGTTTTCTTTTCTATCTCGTCAGCGGTTATCCCCATGGCATTTATGATGGAGTATCCGAGAATCTGCTGTTTGAAATTACCGCCCTCCATGGGCTGCATGGCAAACAGTGTGACGTGCTTTTCCTCGTCGTCAACATCCCTCAGCGCGTTGCGGAGCAGGTTATAGATGTTGCCATCTTCGGCATTGGGGACAATCATGATGCGGCTGACCTCCTTGTGGCTCAGCACAATCTTCAGGAAATCGAGCATCACTTCGTCCTTTTCGGTCACCTTTCCGCCTGTTGCGATGGTGTTGATGATGAACTCGCCGAGAGTCTCGTCCTTGAAAGCCTGTTTGTCGAGTTCTTGCCCAAGACTTGAGGGGACGTAGTTGTCGAGTTGCCGTTTGCCCTTGTCGTGCAATACCACCACCTGTGTCTCGTGATTGCCCGGTTTCATCCGCCCGTCGAGAGCAATGTTCACAATCCACTGGCTGAAGTCGGCTGCTGGAATCCTCCTGTCCAGCATTCTCTCAAAGTTCAGAGTCAGGTTGAATGCCACTTCGTCGATGTAGTCGGCGTCAACAATTATGACATTCTCGCTCATTTTTATGTTCTGCGAATCTTGTAAATTCATAGCTACAAAGATACATTAAAACGTGGGAAGTTCAAAATAATTAAGAAAGTTTTGGATAGGTTTTTTCATAATTCGCAGTCGCTTTGACGTGTGATGGTTGATGCTTTGGTGATAGCTGGTGTCAAATAAAAATCACCGTCACATTCCGTTGTCTGCCCCATCGCCTTGCGAAAGATGAGCTTTTGCGAGACGAAAGGTGAGGTTTCGCACGGTGAAAGATGAGCTATTGATGTGAGAAATGTAACCGCCTGAATAACAATGTGTTAAAATCGTCTTGCGAAAAGTTGATTTGTCAAGTTTTTTCGCACTGTTGTAATCTCCAATCGGTCATTGAAATCAGTCTGAAAGCCATGTTATCACCACCTGATAGTGAGATTGCGCCCTAATTAGCGATTGTGGATTATGGTTGGTGGGAGAGGTTTGGAGTGCCTGCAGGCTGGCTGTCGTAATGTCTCTGACTTGATGACGGCGAGGCAGAATTGAAGTGAATAGAGTTAAAAAGCGAAATTTTAATGGCGATGTGAAAGAAAATATTTATATTTGTAGTGATAAACGGAAGGGAAAGGCTATGCAGAAATACGCTGATTATATTGAAGAAATAGAGATAGACTCGCTTTGGGGCGGCATGAAACATATTAAGTGGGTGCTGAACAGACAGGTGAATATCCTCAGTGGCATCAATGGTGTGGGCAAGAGTACTATCATCAACAAGGTGGTAAAGGGCCTTTCACAAGGCGGTGAGTTTCCAAGCCATTTGCTGAAGGGGGTCCGTCTGAAAGTGTATCCAGAGAATGCGAAGTGGATTCGCTACGACATTATCCGCTCTTTCGACCGTCCGCTGATGAACATTGACAGCATCGCCAAGGTCGATCTAAACCTTGTAACAGAGCTCGACTGGCAGTTGTTCCAGTTGCAGCGGAAATATCTTGACTATCAAGTCAACATCGGCAACCGCATCATTGATGTGTTGCAGTCGGGGGAGCCTGATGCCGCCGTGCGTGCGCAGGCCATTTCCGAACCCAAAAAACGCTTTCAGGATATAATTGACGACCTTTTCACCGAGACTGGCAAGAAAATCGTGCGCACGGAGAATGAGATTCGATTCACGCAAGTAGGCGAAACGCTCTTCCCCTATAATCTGTCGAGTGGCGAGAAACAAATATTGGCCATTTTGCTGACCGTACTTGTCGAGGACAATCTGCCTTATGTGCTTCTCATGGACGAGCCTGAAGTCAGTTTGCATGTGGAATGGCAGAAACGACTGATAGACCTGGTTATGGAATTGAACCCCAATGTCCAGGTGATTCTCACCACCCATAGCCCGGCCGTTATCATGAACGGATGGATTGACAATGTTACGGAAGTGACAGACATTACTGTTGATTGAAAAACGGAAGGAACAAGGCAATGGGAAATAGATTGAAAGACAACCTATCGTCCGACTATATCCATGCGGCCAACAAGCTGAACAGCCTGAATGCGCGAACGAAGATCGTTGCCTACGTGGAGTCTTACGACGACATATATTTTTGGCGGACGGTGCTCAGTGGGTTTGAGAACGAGAAACTCTATTTTGAGGTGATGCTTCCGTCACGACAAAACCTGACAAAAGGCAAGAAATCGGTGCTGATGAATCTACTATCGAAAAAAGTTGGCGAGAATATGATAGCGTGCGTGGATGCCGATTACGACTACTTGCTGCAGAACACTACGGCCGTTTCGCGTGATGTTACCCAAAATCCGTATGTGTTTCACACCTACGCCTATGCCATAGAAAACCTCCAGTGCTATGCCCGTGGACTGCACGATGTGGCGGTTGCGGTGACATTGAACGACCAGCCGATTTTCGATTTCGAGAATTACCTGCGCGAATACAGCGAGGCCATCTTCCCACTGTTCGTGTGGAGTATATGGTTTTATAGGAATGGAATCTACGGAAGGTTTACCATAACCGACTTCAACAGAGTGATTGATATCGGAAAATTCTCACTGGAGGACCCGTATCGTAACATTCATAATTTAAGGAGGAAGGTTTCGCGCAAGATTATTCAGTTCCATAAGGATTATCCCGATGCAAAAGAGAGCTATCTGGCCGTAAAAGACGACATCAAGCGGATGGGTGTCACTCCGCAAACTACTTATTTGTACATCCAAGGACACCATCTGTTCGACAATGTCGTTGTGCCCGCAATGAAGAAAGTATGTGACAAGCTGATACACGAACGTGAACAGGAAATCTGGAGAAACGCTCGGCATGCCCTACAGCGAAAGAACGAATTGTCGAGCTATGAGCATAGTATGGAAGAAATCATACCCATGCTTCGCCGGAGTTTCGGCTACATGAATGCAGAACCTTTCCTTGAAATCAAGCGCGACTTAGCCCATTTCCTCGCTTCTTCATCCTTCAGCCAACAGAGGGAGCTGAAAACGGGAGGCTAATTCTCTTTCCAGAATGAGGGAGTGAAAAGCACAAGGACCGTGAAAAGTTCAAGACGCCCCACAAGCATAAGAAAAGAACCTATCCATTTGGCAAAATCGGGCAAATCATCCCATGACATCGTCGGACCGATTTCCAAACCAAGAGTAGGCCCGACGTTACCGAGGCAACTCAGGGTGATGGTGATGGAATTGGTCGAGTCAATACCGGCGGCTATCATCGTGAAGGCACAGACAAGCGTCAGACACAGGTAAAGACTAATAAAGGCAAGAAGCGTGACACGGTGCGACTGGGGAATGTTCACCCCATCTATCTTCATGGGAAGCACTGCGTTAGGATGCAGAATCTGTCGGAACTCGTTCCTCACCACTTTGATAAGCATGATGCCACGGAGGCTCTTGATACCACCGCTCGTTGAGCCGGAACAACCACCGAAAAACATACAGGCAGCCAGCACTACCCAAGTAACGTGTGGCCATTGGGCAGCGTCATCGCTGAAAAGGCCCGTCGTCGTGATGAATGAAACAACCTGAAAAACAGAACTTCGGAAAGCATGTTCCACGTCATAACTCCTCCGGAAAATAAGCTCCAGCATGATAAAGATGGTGAAACTCGCCACAAGGGTAGTGTAGAACCTGAACTCGCTGTTGCGGAAGAGTTTCTTTAACTTGAACCCAGCTACAGAAGTATATAATAATGTGAAATTAACGCCCGAAAGAAAGCAGAACAATGTGCAGACATATTCTTCGGCGGGAGAATGAAAAGACATAATGGAGCCACTCTCAGTGGCAAACCCTCCTGTGGCGGTGCTCGTCATTGAGTAGTTGAAAGCGTCGAACCAGCCCATCCCACATGCCTTGTAACTGAGAATACAGGCTATTGTCAGAATCACATAGACCATCCATAGCCATTTCGCACTTGTGCTGAGGCGCGGATGTAGCTTACTTTTGATAGGCCCGGTCGATTCCGCTGCAAAAACTTTCACTGATCCGCCGACAAGCGATGGTAACAAAGCAATGGTGAAGAACACAATTCCCAAACCACCGATCCACTGCGTCAGCGAGCGCCAGAAGAGGAGTCCCTTGGGCAAATGTTCAGGATAGTCGATGATAGTTGCCCCGGTGGTCGTGAAACCTGACATAGTCTCGAAGAAAGCATTTGTGAAATTGTCTATATAGCCACTGATGAGGAACGGAAGGGTACCGAAAAGCGAGAAAAGTATCCACGAAACGGCTACCACAAAGTATGCGTCGCGTCGCCCAAGCGTATTATTTGAATTCAATCCGATAACTCTGAAGGTGCAACCGCTGGCTATCGTGATGAGAATACTCCATAAAAAAGCTATGGTGTCTGTGCCTTGATACCAGCATGAAACCATAAGGCAGCAGAAAAGGAGCGTCGCTTCTATCCACAGCAGTGAGCCAAGAATCTTGAATATGGTTTTAAGATTAAGCATTATCAATGATTTCTCAAACAGTTAGTTGAACAATCGCTCGGCCTTCTTTTTATCAACGTTGTAGCAGAACACCACGACTGTGTCGCCAGCCTCAACTTGCGTGTTACCAGAGACGAGCATCCCCTCGTCGCCTCTTACCAGACCGCCGATTGTCATGCCACTTGGCAGCTTGATGTCTTTGATGGGTTTCCTTGTGATTTTTGAGCCTTGTACTGGTGTGAACTCAGCCACATCGGCATCAACTGACATCAAAAACTTTACGTTGTTCACGTTAGCGTCAAGCAGCATCTGGTAAATGTAGCTGGCTGCAATCGCCTTTTTGTTGATAATTGTACCGATATCGAGGTTGGCGGCCATATCAACGTAGTCGAAATTCTCAACCGACGCAATTGTTTTCCTCACCCCGTATCGCTTGGCGGCCATGCATGCGAGTATGTTTGTTTCGGCATTGGGCGTCAGAGCTACGAAAGCCTGTGTGTTTCTTATGCCTTCTTCAACGAGCAGGGCAGTGTCGCGACCGTCGCCATTGATCACCAGTTTATCCTCATCGAACATTTCATTGAGATATTCGCATCTGTCGGCATCACGTTCGATGACTTTTATGTTCATGTATTCTGGCATAATTTTGACTGAACGCACAGCAGTGCGCCCTCCACCCATAATCATGACATTCTTGACGTCCACGTAATGCTCCTTCCCCGCTATCTTTCGGATGTA
The DNA here is from genome assembly GCF_000430525.1 of Prevotella corporis DSM 18810 = JCM 8529. Classification (GTDB taxonomy): domain Bacteria; phylum Bacteroidota; class Bacteroidia; order Bacteroidales; family Bacteroidaceae; genus Prevotella; species Prevotella corporis. The sequence goes on from NZ_AUME01000001.1 coordinate 130,899, forward strand.
CGGAATATAGTTCTTGGTGGTCATGAAGTAAGCCAAGTCTTCGAGTTTCAGAGTGTCATTACCGCCGGGAATGATGGTTTCGTTGTGTCGTTTGATGGCAACAATGTGATATGGGTCATCAGGACCACTTATATCCTTGAGTGGTTTGTCGAGAATCTGGCAGCTTTCTCTCAGTTTGATGCCCAGCATGACGAGTGCTCCGTCGTGCACGTCCCAGCGTTGTCTTACCCACGACATCTTCAGACCGTTGATAATGTCCTTTGCTGCCAGAACTTCTGGATAGATGAGGCTGCTGATACCGAGTCGTTTGAAGAACTCCTGATTCTCCGGTTCCATGTATTCTGGGTTGTCGATCTTCGCAACTGTCTTCTTCGCACCAAGGTGATGGGCCATGATGCAGGCTGTAATGTTGTCCGTTTCCTTTGGTGTTACAGCGATAAAAAGGTCGGTATCTTTTGCCCCTGCATCATTGAGCGCCTTGATGCTGGTGGGCTTTGCCTCCATGGTCAGCAAGTCAAAGTCTCTTCCTATCTTCTCAAGGTTCTCTGGAATCTCATCGATCAATACGATGTCGTACTTGTTTCGTGAGAGGAGTTGTGCAAGATGAGTTCCGATGGCATAGGCACCGGCGATGATGATTTTCATGTCCTTAACTAATTATGGCTGTCTTCTATTGAAGATTGTCCTTTATTGTGTGCTTGATGGCTTCTGTGTCGAGTCCGCAAAGCTGCTGTAGTTGGCCGATGGTTCCCTGTTCGATGAATCGATCGGGAAGTCCCATTCGGTTGATGGTTGGCGAATACCCATTGTCGCTCATCCATTCCACGACTGCCGTTCCCAAACCACCGTTTCGTATTCCATCTTCTATCGTTATAATATGAGTGAAATGCTCTCCAACTTCCTTCAAAATCTTCTCGTCCAATGGCTTCAGGAAGCGCATATCATAGTGGGCGATATGGCCTGAACAGGAGTCGGGTGTCGATTCCAGCTCTCTGATGGCCGTCTCGACATTGTTGCCCAATGGTCCGACGGACAGAATGGCCACGTTGTTAGAACTCTCCTTTCCGATGTTCTTGTCGAAGAGTTTGCGTCCGGTGCCAACCTGTATTTCCTCGAACGGGCATCGCCAGTCAATCAGTACGCCTTTGCCTCTCGGATAGCGAATGACGAAAAATCCTTTCTCTGGCAACTGGGCAGTGTACATCAGCCTTCGCAGTTCTCGCTCGTCCATTGGCGAGGCGATAGTTGCATTGGGGATGGGTCTTAGGAATGCCAAATCGAATGCGCCGTGGTGAGTTGCTCCGTCTTCGCCTACCAGCCCCGCACGGTCGAGACACAATACGACAGGCAGATTCAGTATTGCCGTGTCGTGGATGATGTTGTCATAGGCGCGTTGCGAGAACGCACTGTAGATGTTGCAGTAAGGTTGCAATCCGTCTTTTGCCATTCCTGCCGAGAAGGTCATTGCGTGTCCTTCGGCAATTCCCACGTCGAATGCGCGGTCGGGCATTTCTTTCATCAGGACATTCATTGAGCAACCTGAGGGCATAGCTGGGGTAACGCCTACAATCCGTGGATTTTCTTTTGCCAACTCCAACAGGGTCTGTCCGAAAACATCCTGGTATTTGGGTGGTTGATTGCTGGTGTCTTGTATGATGCGTTCACCGGTTTCTGGGTCGAACTTACCTGGTGCGTGCCATACGGTTGCGCTTTTCTCCGCAGGTTCGTAGCCTTTGCCCTTGATAGTGTGGAGATGTAGCAGCTTTGGGCCTTTCATGTTCTTCAGTTGCCGTAGTATGCGCACCACTTCCTTGACATCGTTTCCATCGAAAGGTCCGAAGTATCTGATGTTCATTCCCTCGAAGAGGTTCTGCTGTTGAGAGATGACAGACTTCAGGGCATTATTCAGTCTGATGATGCCTTTTCTGCGCTTGTCGTTGAGTATCCCCCTGTCGTGCAGCCACTGTGATGCCTTGAATCGCAAGCGGTTGTAAGTCTCGTTGGTGTCAAGGTTCAAGAGATACTGTTGCATTCCTCCGACAGCACGGTCGATTGACATATCGTTGTCGTTGAGGATAATCAGCAGGTCGTTGGGCTTGCTCGATGCGTTGTTGAGGCCTTCGAAGGCCAACCCTCCGCTCATAGCTCCGTCGCCGATGATGGCTACAACATGCCTGTTGGGGTGGTTGGTCAGTTTGGCTGCCACGGCCATTCCGAGTGCTGCCGATATAGAGTTGGAGGCGTGTCCACAAGTGAAGGTGTCGTATTCGCTTTCCTTTGGCGACGGGAAGGGCATGAGTCCGTTGAGTTTCCTATTCTCTGAGAAACGCTCTCGCCGTCCTGTTAGAATTTTATGTCCATAAGCCTGATGCCCTACGTCCCAAACGATTCTGTCTTCGGGAGTGTCAAACACGTAATGGCAAGCCACGGTGATTTCCATAGCCCCCAGACTCGAAGCCAGGTGGCCGGGATTCACGGCTACTTCTTCGATGATATCTTCCCTCAACTCCTTGCAAACTTCAGGCAATTGCTCAATGCTTAGTTTGCGAAGGTCGGAAGGAGATTGTATTTTACTTAAAAGCCTATATCTTGTTTCGTTCGACATTATCAATAATGTGGATGTCGCTGCAAAGATACACCAAATCGATTGAATGGCAAAATAAAAGCCATGCTATTTGGGACGATTGCCTTTCCTGACTGCTTGGTGTGGTTTGCATGCAACGGCCCAAAGCCTTTCTTTCTCGCGCTTAACCTTTTGTTGTAGCATGGTTTTGCATTTGGCGGCAGACCTTTGGCAAAAGCGCTGGAAGAACTTCATGACGACAATGCCACACCAAGGCTTTTATCGGTCGGTGTTACTCTCTTGTCCGTCGGGTGCGAACAGATGTTTCCCAACAAGCAAAGCTATCGCATGGTGATAGCTGACCTTTTGCACAACGAAAGCTCACCTATGTGCTGGTAAAAGGTGACCTTTTGAAAGACGAAGTCTATTGTGTTGATAATCAGTAAATTGTATAATATGGTCCGAAGACGGCTTTTTAGTGGTATTAGTGGCTGTTTGAAAATGCTTTTGTTTAGGTATTGCGCAATCGATGCAACTTCTTCATGCTGTGTTTCCTCGCATGGGAATTGTTGTTGCGTTGAAATAGTAACCTTAAAAAAAGAAGAGCGTGTCATCACTGATACGCTCTTCTTGCGTTAACGAAGTTCAACCGACTGTATAGTCGTTTGTAAGAACTTGTCATCACTGATTTGTTCTCCTTCGGTCTGGAAAGTATTGACTAATTTGTTAAAAGATTAGCGTTTCCCAGACATTAATATCAGAAATAAATTTAAAAGGATTTCATTTGCAAGTTACAAAAACTTGTTTCTTTTCGATGTATGATTTACTGCACATTTCTGGAGCAGTGTCATGATCGTTTGAGTAAGAATTTAAATAAATTGCCTCTTGGCAATTCTTCGATTTGTTTTCCATCAACAACGATTACTGCTTCGACGATTTGTACGAAAAGCTGCTCCTTCTCTCCCTGACGGGCAAACGAGTAAGCGTTGTTAATGTAGAACGGCGTCATTACACGATGTTTGGCATTCTTGTAAGTCAGATCGAACGTCGGGGTTAGTGGATTGACAATCATCACTATCGGATTGGTTTTGTAGAAACGGATGCGACAAGTAATGTCTTGTGAGTCGGCTTTGGAAATTGCTTCTTTCAAGGTCTTGTTTTTTACGTTGAGCGCAAGCAGCTTGCTTGGGAAACTCTTGATAATGAATGTGCTGTCATTTGTTATCTGACAGTTGATATCCACTGTGTCGTTCTGAGAGGACTTTCTTGTAAAATTCTCTTTTTCATACACGAGTTTACCCGTGTAGTTGCCTTTTACTCTTTCAAAAGCGGCTTTCACCTCATCAGGAGTGGGGGGCATGTATTTGTCCACAGGATCGTCGTTATTGCAGGAAACCATTCCAAACAGCGAGATGCAGAAAATCGATAATGTAAATAATTTCACTTTGTTCATAATGCTAATAATTAGTTTTTTCATTAAGTTTTCATTTCGTAAATACACAAAAGATGAAAACCTTGCTTTTAAAATGCAAAAAGTTAGATTAATAGTTTTTTTCTTTTTTTTATAGCAAGGTTTTCATTACTTTTGTATTTAACGAGTAACGAAGTTATAAATTAAGGTACAACATCCATCTGTTGGTTCTATGCTGGTTGATATCCAGCTTCTCATTTGATGAAAACTTCGAGCTCGCCCGACAAGTAAATTTTCCTGATAAGAGGATGCAACTGGAGAAAATAGACAGAGAACGGCAAATCATAAGAATGTTCAGGCGAGGTGAAACTTCGGCTATGGATGTGTTGTATGCCGAGTATGCCGATTATCTGAATGCGGTTTGCTCGCGCTATATCTCGGATGGCAACACAGTGAAGGATGTCCTTCAGGAAAGCTTTATCAAGATATTTGAGAATGTCGGCTCATTTGAGTATCGGGGAAAAGGCTCGTTGAAAGCCTGGATATCAAGACTCGTCATCAATGAATCGTTACAACAGATAAGAAGAAAGGCTGCGGCTAAGGAGATGGTTGTTGATACGGACATGACTGGTTATCCAGACTCGGCACCTGTTGTGGCCGACATTAGCGAGGAGACCATTATGGAAATGATTCGCGAACTACCACCAGGGTGCAGGGCAGTATTCAACTTATATGTGATTGATGGTTGCAGCCACAAGGAAATCGGTGAGATGCTCGACATCAAACCAGATACGTCGGCATCGCAATATCATAAGGCAAAGGCCATATTGGCAAGAAAAATCAGGGAATATAAATCAAGACAACGATGAGGGAACAATGGGAAAAAGACTTGCAAAGTCGATTGGGCGACTATCGGAAGAAAGCACCTGAGGGACTATTGGGCGACATCAAGAAAGAGATGGCGCAGAGGGGAATCTGTCCTTCATCGGCCGAAGATCACTGTCTGGTGCTGCCCATGTGGTTGAAGGCTGTTGCTGCAGTTGTCGTTATTGTGGCTTCGGTGGCAGTTGGTACGTTTTTGTGGAACGAAAACGGAGGAAGACCGGCGCAACTGGCCCGTACAACTTCCAAATCGAACGATGTTCCTGTTGGCGAGAGCTCTGTTGACGGTGTGGAGTCGGGTGTCATCGATGCTACGCATGCTCTGCCACACGATAACGCTTTGCTGAATATTGTTAGTGGAAAACTGGCCTCTTTGACTGCTGGTGTTTCTGAACGCTTGGTTGATGTCGGACAGAATATCGCAGAATCGGTCAATAACAACCTATATAAAAAGGAGATGGCATTGGCGCAGACTGATGAATCAAGGATGAAGACAGATGTTGTGGATGCCCCAGAATCTACCGTTGCGATGGCGGCTTCTCCCGCAACAGATTCCAGTCAGCCACAGAAGCCCTCCGTTTCAGGCAACCATCCCAAACGTTGGTATGATGAATCACATAGCGTTCAGTCGGTCGCTTCCAGCGGGTTTCACAACAAATCCAGGATTGAACTGGGAGCTTTCTATTCTGGAGTGGTCTCCAGCAATGGTCGCTCGTCTGGCATACTCAATCCTGATTATAAATCAAATTATCGTGAAATATCAGGTTATTTGAGATATAAGTCAGTGGGCGAGACTTTAGAAGAGACCCATAAATTCAGCCAACCTATAAAGTTGGGACTGTCGTTCCGCTATATCATCAATGAAAAGTGGAGCATCCAGACGGGATTGACCTACAGTCGGCTGTCATCCACAAGCCAAAGCTTCAGCGATTTCTATGAATACGACTGTGAACAGATTCTCCATTATGTCGGACTTCCTGTGAGTCTGAACTACAGTATCTGGCGGAATCGCCATGTAAATGTGTATGCTGTCGCTGGAGGGGAGGTCGAAAAGCTCGTGAAAGGCAAGACAACTACCTATCCTTTCACATTGACAATCAATAAAAGAGGTCCTATCGTTCCCATTTCAGAGAAAGTTAAGGAAGGCAGACCTCAATTCTCACTGAAAGCCGCGGCAGGTATAGAATATGATTTTACGAAGCAAGTGGGCGTTTATGCAGAGCCGGGACTGGGCTATTACATAGACAATGGTAGCGGAGTGATGAACTTCTACAAGGACAAACCGCTCAATTTCAGCATCAATGTTGGCATGAGGATTAACTTTGGCAAATAAAATGATGAGAAAAATATTGCTGTTCGTCAGCTCGGTGGTCATCTTCTGCTCGTGCAACGTGGGTAAAGTTGTTCCCGTTGACTACGAATTAGCCCACAATTACTTTGTCATTAATCCAAGATTGCCAAGCACTCTGAAAATTACATCTCAGTCAGAATTTGACCATTATTTTGGTTTGGCAGCCGTAATGGGCAAGAACGGCGAGCCAACTCCCATTGATTTCACTCGCCAGTTCGTGATAACGAAGGTGTTACCTGAGTCAAACAGGGCCGTTGGGCTAACTCCTGTCAATCTTAACAGGTCTGACGGACAATTGGTATTGAGCTATAGAGTTGAGAGAGGCAAGCAACAGCAGTGGGTCAGTCAGCCCTTTTTCATCATAATCGTAGATAAGAAGTATCAAAAATACAACGTAACGGAAAAGATGGAATAGTCTTTTTCGTTTTTTTGTGGTCAATTAAATCGTACTACCTCATCAGAGAGTTGGCAGTTTGAAGTTTTTTATTTATCTTTGCAAAAGTAATGAATCCTGTTAGTTAAACCTAATATCTCGAACTCTACACAAAGAGCGGTTCGAACTGAATGAAAGCGATGAATACAACACTGACAACACAAGGTAAAGAAGGCAAAGTGATAGCGCAGGAAGGCAGTGAGCAAGTAGGCGAGCTCAACTTTCTGTTGGACAATGGTGTGGTTGTAATAACCCATACACGTGCTTTCGATGGCCATGAGGGGAAAGGCGTGGCAAAAATGCTGGTGAATGCGACGATAGACTATGCGCGGGAAAACGGCCTTAAGTTACGTCCCATCTGCTCTTATGCCTATACTTACATGATGCGCCATCCCGAACATGCTGCCCTTTTGGACAAAAGAACGGGCGAGGGGGTAGCGTGTGGTTTGTGACCAATGCCCCAACATGATAGAAATCAATAATAAAATAATAAATCTAAAACGAAAAAGACAATCTTATGAACAAACAAACGTGGATAGCCTGTGGACTTATGGCACTGTCACTCACCACGCAGGCACAGAACAAAGATGGTGGGATTGATATGCAAATGATGCAGAAAATCAGCGCAAGTCACAATTTTTCAGCCTCACGAGCTATCTCAAATGCAATCGCAACCAACTCTATCGACAATTTGGCAAGGAATTTCCGCAATTCCGGTGCTATCGATACGCATTTCAATGTTGAGACTCCCAAACAGAATATTCACGACCAACAGAGCTCCGGTCGTTGCTGGTTGTTCTCCGGTCTGAACGTATTGCGCTCCAATTTCGCACGAAAGCACAAAGATAGCCTCCGCGTCGAGTTCTCGCATGTATATTTGAGTTTCCACGACCAGCTCGAAAAGTCGAACTTAATGCTGCAAGGGGTAATTGACAACGCAAGCAAGCCCATGACAGACCCCATCGTTCAATTCTTCTTCAAGAACCCAATCGGTGACGGTGGTACATTCTGCGGTGTGTCAGACCTTGTGGATAAGTATGGACTCGTGCCCATGGAGGTGATGCCTGAGACCTATTCGGCTGAAAATACCTCACGTATGGCGCGCATTGTCTCATCAAAGCTGCGTGAGTACGGCCTTGAGCTCCGCAAGATGGTGGCTGGAAGGAAGTCGGCATCTGCCATTAAGGCGCGCAAGACAGAGATGTTGGGCAATATCTACAACATCCTCGTGCTCTCGTTGGGTGAGCCAGTGAAAACCTTCGAGTATGCTTTCAAGGACAAGGACGGGAAACAGGTGGGCAAGCCCAAGACCTATACTCCGCAGTCGTTCCGCGATGAGGTGGTGGGCAGAAAGCTCAGCGGCACTTTCATCATGGCTATGAACGACCCACGTCGTGAGTATTATAAGACCTATGAGGTGGAATACGACCGACATACCTATGATGGGCAGAACTGGAAATACGTTAATCTTCCGATGGAAGATATCGCAAAATTGGCCATTGCATCATTGAAGGATTCCACAAAGATGTACTCCAGTTACGATGTGGGCAAGCAGTTGGACCGCAAACGCGGCTATCTCGACTTGAATAACTATGACTATGCCACCCTCTTTGGCACGACTTTCCCAATGAACAAGGCTGATCGCATTGCTACTTTCGACAGTGGTTCGACCCATGCCATGACCCTTACGGCAGTCGATCTTGATGAGAACGGCAACCCGAAGAAGTGGAAAGTGGAGAACAGCTGGGGCCCAACGAGTGGGCACAATGGCTATTTGATCATGACCAACGACTGGTTCAACGAATATTCGTTCCGTCTTGTTGTTGATAAGAAGTACGTTCCAGCGAACATTCTTAAGATCGAGCAGCAGAAGCCTGTCATGGTGATGCCAGACGACCCATTGTTCCAAGAGGATAATTGAACCCCAACCGTCCATTAGCCCGCACTTTCATCCTTGGGTGATGAGGATATGGCTTCAGGGCAGCTTTCATTCGCTTGCCGTCATCTTTCCTGTCGTTCTCTCTTGGCGTAGCCCGCTACGGTTTTAATAGAACGACAAACAAGCAGCCTGGCAATCAAATAGAATCAGTTCAGGCTCTAAGGAGCGATTTGGGTGGAAGCCAATGTTTGCTGATAGTTCAGCCTTATGACAATAAAAAATCCCTTGTCTGTCAGCAGACAAGGGATTTTTTTGTTCCTTCGGACGATAAAATCACGAATTGATAATGCGTAATCGATTAAAAATCATTATATTTGTGGAAATAAAATAGTTGCTGATGATTCTACCAATCGTACTGTTCTTGTTGCTGCTCATCGCTCCCGATGTCTATCTGTGGACGGAATACATCCGTCAGCAAGACTCATGGTGGCTCAATGTCTTGTGGTTCATGCCTTCGGTGGCGGCCGTCGCGTCGTTCATACTCGTGAACAGGGGAGTTTATCACAACACGTTCATCAGGGTTATGTTTGCCTTGGTGCTATGTTTTGGGCTGCCCAAACTCGTTTTCGTCCTCCTTCAGTTCTTTGTCTCGTGGCAGTTGGCCATCGTTTTGCCCATTGCCATACAGATAGCTCTCATCTATGGATTTTTCTTCGGCTGGCGTCGGATTGTGGTACGTAGCTCAACGTGCGTGTCGAAGTTGCTTCCAAAGTCGTTCGATGGTTACAAGGTCTTGCAATTCAGCGACCTTCATCTGGGAACATTCAGGCACAATCCTGCCTTTATCAAGAAGCTGGTGCGTGTCATTAACGAGCAGCGGGTCGATTTGATAGTGTTTACGGGCGACTTGGTGAACATTCATGCCGAGGAGGTGCGCCCCTTCATGTCAGACCTTCAGCAGATAACCGCTCCCGATGGTGTTTATAGCATCATGGGTAACCATGATTATTGTGAATACGGCATGGATGCCACCCGTGAGAAGATGGAAAAGTCTGCCAAACCCAACAAACTGTCGAAGGCGGCTCGCAACCAACGTGTGCTGGAGTATCTTCAGGCGAAGATTGGGTGGCGGATGCTGATGAACGAGCATGTCAACATCGTGCGTGTGCGCAGCGATGAGGGAGCCAACAAGAGTGAGTCCATCTCAATCATTGGCGTAGAGAACATTGGTAGCCCACCTTTCAAGAACATGGGGAATCTTTCGAAAGCCATGGAGGGCCTCGTTGACGGCACGTTCAAGATTCTTCTGAGCCACGACCCTACCCATTGGCGGCGGGGTGTGCTGCACAAGACCGATATCGCGCTGACCCTTTCGGGCCACACCCATGCCGGACAGTTGAAGATAGGCAAGTTCTCGCCAGCCAAATGGGCCTACAATGAGTGGGGTGGCAAGTATGTAGAGGGCGAGAGCATGCTCTACGTGTCTCTTGGTGTAGGGGGAACGCTTCCCTTCCGTTTCGGAGCATGGCCTGAAGTAAACGTAATAACGTTGTTATCAAAGTGATACGACGGTGGGAAAAGTGATTGATTTGAGAGGGGTTTATGACGGATTTTCTCCTGTTTCCCTTTGTAAATTTGTGTGTTTTATAACTATCTGACAATCAGTGTTATAGAGTTTGGTATGCGAAAGGTTACCTTTTGCGGCCCGATAGCTGACCTTTTGTGATGTGATAGCTGACCTTTCGCAATGCGATAGCTGAGCTATTATCTCAAATCGTTCATTAGAGTTTTTTTCTTACAAAAAGAAATCGAAATTTTCTAATAATCGATTTGGGATTAATCGTTTTCATCAAAACGATTATACGTTTGAAAAGGATTCTTATCATTATCTATTGACCGCATTTGGGTTGAAGGAACGATAGCTGATGACCGATTTTACTAACAAAAAAGATGCGTCCCCTGTTCGGAACGCACCTTGTTCTATATTGATAGAGCACTGCAACCACAATCTGTTGTGGCGTCCAGCCCATCCGCTTTCCCAGCAAGTAGCCTTCGGCCGTATTGGTTGCGTTAAGGCACTCTATACCAAAGTCTTAATCACGTCTTCCCTTGAAGCTGGCAAGTAGTCGATGACCGGAATCTCAGGCATAGTGTAGCAGCCTGGAGTCAGACGCATGGAAGCGCGAGCGCAGTTGACCAGCACCTGAGCAGTCAGTGCAGGGTTGTTGATACTCATGTTGAACTCGAAACGCTGGTTGGGTGTCTTGCCGCTTACGCCCTTGCGAACGAGGTTCACCCCGTGCCCCATGTCGCGCACATCGTCAACACTTGTCACGGCAAACACGTGGGTCTCGTCGTTGGCAAAGTACGGATCAGCCTTGATTTCGGCCGTTACGTCTTCAATTGTCGCGCCATCCTCCAGTTCGACATAAACCATACGGCGATGGATACTCTCTCCCAGTGGGATGGTTACTGACAGTGCGTTCCTGACACCTTTCTTGCTGCGTACGCAAACAGAGTGTCCCATAGACATTCCCGGACCGAAGTTGGTGTAGGAGAGACCCTTTGGTGCGAGACTTTCCAACAGAACGCGCACAACTGAGTCGGAACCCGGATCCCAGCCCGCAGCAATGATGCTCACCTTGCCGGCCTTCTTGCAGTTTTCGGTCTGCCTTGTGCGATAGTCGAGTATGCCTGTGTGGATGTCGTATGAATCAACGGTGTTGATACCGAGTGCTACAATCTTCTCTGCGTACTCCGGACAACTGCGCGTCGGTGCGGCGAGAATGGCCACATCCACATCCTTCAGTTTCTTTATGTCGTCAACCACCTCGTAAGGAGTCAACTCCAGTGGTTTGTCCTTGTCACCCTGACGGCGAACAATGCCTACAATCTCAAAATCCTTGGCTGCCTCCAAGGCCTCCACGGCATAGTGACCGATGTTGCCGTAACCCACTACGGCTGCTCTTATTTTCCTCATAATCGTTTACTCTTAGAATGTTACCTTAAATATACGCTGCAAATTTAAATCAAAATCATGAGAACAATTACAAAATACACACTTTTTAATTAAAAAATAGTTGTATAAAAATTGCTGGCCGTGCAATATTTATCCTCCCGTGTCGTTTTTAAGATGTATATATACGATAATCCTGTTAGTACAGGAGCTTAAGAAAGATTACTATGATAGAATATATCAGGGGCGAATTAGCTGACCTGACGCCTGCATTGGCAGTAGTTGATGCCAATGGGGTGGGGTATGCGCTGAATATTTCGCTGAATACTTATAGTGCCGTTCAGGGCATGAAAAGTGTCAAACTCTATGTCCACGAGGCCATCATGACGGGCGGACGCGATGACAACTATACGCTTTATGGCTTCGCTACCAAGCAGGAACGCTCACTCTACCGACTGCTCATCACCGTTTCGGGAGTGGGGGCAAACACGGCACGCATGATTCTGTCGTCGTTGACTCCGGCCGAGCTCTGCAACGTGATAGCCAATGCCGACGAGAAGATGCTGAAAACGGTAAAGGGCATAGGGCTGCGTACCGCCCAGCGAATCATCGTTGACCTGAAGGACAAGATTGTTCAGAGTGGAATAGCCGACGAACTGCACGTCAGCAGTCAGCCGAGTGCCGCCAGTGTCAATTCCGCTGTCAAGGATGAGGCCGTCGGCGCATTGACCATGCTGGGCTTCTCGCCTGCACCTTCGGCCAAGGTGGTAGTGGCAATACTGAGCGAACAACCAGAGTTGCCCGTGGAACAGGTTGTCAAACTTGCGTTGAAGCAAATTAAATAGAAACCGTCATCGGGCTTCAACGTCTGTAGGAATGAAACAAAGGCATATCATACTACTCTCACTTTTCCTCTTGTTGGCAGGCGTGAGCTTGTTGGCATGGGGACATTCTGTGTCTGCTAATAGGCCTTTGGGAAGTTTTTTGCGGACGTTGGTGGCACCATCCGACACGGCGAGGAAGGATTCTGTCGTCGTTCAGCAAGTGGAGATAGAGGATGAGACCATCCCCGACTCACTGTTGCACCCACGATGGAAAGTGCAGCGCACCACACCTGTCACCTACGACGACCTCAACCAAGGCTCGTACGACCTGAACCGACCGGAGAACATGCGGCAGACTGTGGAGTACAACGACACACTCGACATGTATGTCATTGGAAACAAGATTGGCGACTCGTATGTCACAGCCCCGATTATGATGACACCGGAGGAGTATCGCGCATGGAGCGAGAAACGAAGCTTTGCCGACTACTACCGCATCAAGAACAAGGAGATTCTCGAACGCAAGGGTAAGGAGAAGTTCGACTTCACCGACATGCACTTCTCGCTGGGGCCTGCAGAAAAGATATTTGGGCCAGGAGGAGTAAGAATCAAGACACAGGGAACTGCTGAACTGAAGTTCGGCGCCACGCTGAAGAATATCGACAATCCGTCGCTGCCCATCCGTAACCGAAAGACTACGACAATGAACTTCGATGAGAAGATCAATCTCAACGTCAATGGAAAGGTGGGCGACAAAGTGAACATGAACCTGAACTACAACACTGATGCGACGTTCGACTTCGATGCACAGAACTTCAAGCTGCGCTATGAGGGCAAGGAGGATGAGATTATCAAACTCGTAGAGGGTGGCAACGTCTCGTTCCCCTCTAACAATTCATTGGTTCAGGGTGCCTCATCGCTCTTTGGTATTCGCGCGGATATGCAATTCGGAAAGTTGAAGTTGCAGACCGTTATTTCGCAAAAGAAGTCATCCAACAAGAGCGTAAGTTCAAAGGGTGGCAAACAGTTGACACCCTTTGAGATATCGGCTGCCGATTACGAGGAGAACCGTCACTTCTTCCTTTCGCACGCATTCCGCAGCCGTTACGATGCGGCAATGAAGACTTTGCCCAATCTGACAACTGGTATTACCATCAATCGCGTGGAAATCTGGGTGACAAACAAGACTGGAACAACCAACAACACGCGTAATATCGTTGCCTTGAGCGACTTGGGTGAAAACATGAACGTGAGCCGTAGCGACCTTTGGGGCAACGGTGGCGGACCAGTTCCTGCCAATAGTGCCAACAGTGAGTATGCAACCATTGCGCAGAATCATCCAGAGGCACGCGATATCGACAAGTCGGCTACCGTTCTCGACGCCTTGGGGCTGGTGGGCGGTACCGATTATGAGAAACTTTCAAGCGCACGTTTGCTCAATAGCTCGGAATATACGGTGAACAATGCTCTCGGATACGTCTCCCTTCGCACAGGATTGCAGACCGATCAAGTGCTGGCGATAGCCTATGAATACACCTTTGGTGGCGTGACGTATCAGGTCGGCGAGTTTGCGAGCGACAGAACGGATGTCTCGGATGTGCTTTTCGTCAAGTCGTTGAAGAACACCAGCAATCATCCACGGCAAGCTAACTGGGACTTGATGATGAAAAACGTCTATTATCTCGCATCAACCGTTGAGCGCGACAAGTTCCGTCTTGACGTGAAGTTCCAAAGTGACACGGCTGGTGTTTACCTATCATACATCCCTGAACAGCAAGTCAAAGACCAAACGCTCATTAAGGCATTGGGAGCTGACCGACTGGACAATAACAACAATGCTCATTCCAATGGATATTTCGATTATGTGGATGGCTATACGGTTGCCAACGGACGTGTGTTCTTTCCCGCAGCAGAGCCCTTTGGACAATACATATACAATTATCTGACATCGAAGGGAGTACCGGCAGCAACTGCACAGAAGTATGCTTTTACCGAATTGTACGACTCAACGAAAACCATCGCTAAGCAGATTGCTGAGAAAGACAAGTATCTGCTCGTGGGACAGTTCAGGGGAACGAGTGCTAATGTTATCTCACTGGGGGCGTACAATGTGCCGCAAGGCTCGGTTGTGGTAACGGCGGGTGGCGTAACCTTGTCGGAAGGCTCGGACTACAGTGTCGATTACAGTGCTGGTGAAGTGACAATCCTCAACCAAAGTATCATCGACGCAGGAACATCGGTGAACGTCTCGCTTGAGAGTCAGAGCGATTATGGACAGGAACGCAAGACAATGTTTGGGCTGAACTGGCAATATGATTTCTCAAAGAACTTCATGATAGGGGGTACTTTCATGCATTTGTCTGAGCAACCCTTGACAACGAAGGTAAATATGGGGGCTGAACCAGTTAACAATACTATCTGGGGATTGAACATGAACTGGAAGAAAGAGAGCCAATGGCTCACCAATATGCTTGACAAAATTCCGTTCTTGCACCTCACTCAGCCCTCACACATCTCCTTTTCGGCAGAGTTTGCACAGCTGTTGGCTGGCCAGAGCAGCGGAACCCAGGACAGAGCGTCGTATCTTGATGACTTTGAGAATACCAAGAACACCATAGACGTCAGCCAACCGACTAACTGGATTATATCAAGCGTGCCTTCTGATTTCACCGAATCAGCCGACAAGACAACGCTTCGGAGTGGTTTCAACCGCAGTTTGCTGGCTTGGTACAACATCGATCCTTTGTTTACGCGTCGCAGTAGCTCACTGACGCCAGGCCATATCAAGAGCGATTTGGAACAGTTGTCCAATCATTACGTGCGAGAGGTCTATGTCCATGAGCTGTTTCCTAACCGCGACCAGAGCAGTTACAACGGTTCCACTTCAACTTTGTCGGTTCTTAACCTTGCGTATTATCCAGAAGAACGTGGTCCTTACAACTTTAATCCGACACTTGACATCAACGGCCATTTGCCAAATCCACGACAAAAGTGGGGCGGTATGATGCGTAAACTTGATACAAATGACTTCGAGACGGCAAATATCGAGTACATTGAGTTCTGGATGCTTGATCCATTCATCTATACTCGTCAGCAAGCTGATGCCAATCGCTATGGTGGTGATTTCTATATTAATCTCGGGGAGGTGTCGGAAGATGTGCTCCATGATGGTAAAAAGTATTATGAGAGCGGTATGCCAGTCGATGGTAGCCAAGCTTGGACCACCACTCAGTGGGGAAGGGTTCCCACACAGGCTACAGTAACTTATGCCTTTGCCACGACAAAAGGAAGCCGTGCCTTACAGGATGTTGGCTTTAACGGACTGACGGATGCCGAGGAACAGCAGTTTGAGTCGTACCAGGATTTCCTTTCCTATGCGAGGGCAAATACAAACCAAGCTGTTTTCGACTCCATCTGGGCTGACCCGGCCAATGACGACTACCACTATTATCGTGGTTCGGACTGGGATCAGGCACAGGCCTCTATTCTTCAGCGCTACAAAAAAATAAACAATCCTCAGGGAAACTCTCCCGATAGCGATACCCGCAACGAGCGATACGACACATCTTATAAGACGACGCCTGACGTTGAAGACATCAATCAGGATTATACGCTCAACGAATACGAGAAATACTACCAGTACAAGGTGAGCATTCGCCCCGAAGAAATGGTGGTAGGACAGAATTACATCGTTGACAAGCGCACGGCATCGGTGAAGTTGCGCAACGGAAAGACAGAGGAGGCAACGTGGTATCAGTTCCGAATTCCTGTACGGGAGTACCAGAAACGTGTGGGAGGCATCAGCGACTTCACCAGTATCCGGTTCATGCGCATGTTCTTGACTGACTTTGAAAAGCCTATTGTGCTACGTTTTGGTACATTCGACCTCGTTCGTGGCGAGTGGCGGCAGTACCAACAGAGCCTGACAAATGCCGCATCTACGTCCGGAACGATGGCTGTGAGCGCTGTGAGTATAGAAGAGAACAACGACAAGACACCTGTCAACTATGTTCTGCCCCCTGGTATCACCCGCGAACAAGACCCGACGCAGCCCCAACTTGTACAAAGCAACGAGCAGGCGTTGGCGATCACGGTGCATAACCTCGGCAACAAGGAGTCGAAGGCCGTCTATAAGAATACGACGCTCGACATTCGCCAGTACAAGCGTTTGCAATTGTTCGTCCATGCCAATGCTTTGGAGCAAAACACGACAAATCTTACAGACAACCAGTTGGCCGTTTTCGTGCGATTGGGCTCTGATTACAAGAACAACTACTATGAATATGAGATTCCTCTGAAGCTGACGCCTGCTGGTTGGTATGACACTTACTCCCGACAGGGCTGTGAGGCCGTATGGCCAGTGGAGAATATGCTCGACATTCCAATCTCGCTGTTCACCAGTGTGAAGCGTCAGCGCAACGAGGGACGAGGAAATGGCACGGCAAGTTACAACCGTGAGTTTTCGGTTTATGACGAAAGCCGCCCCTCCAACCGAGTGAGTGTGATGGGAAACCCGACCTTAGGCGAGATAAAGACCATGATTGTGGGTGTGCGCAACCTGTCAGGGTCGGAGAAAAGCGGTGAGGTCTGGCTCAATGAGATGCGCTTGCTTGAGTTCAACAATGAAGGAGGATGGGCAGCAAAGGGACAACTGAATATCCAACTCTCCGACTTTGGTACGGTGGATGTGAATGCCAGCCACAGTACCGACGGTTTTGGTGGCTTGGAACAAGGAGTAAGCGAGCGCCAACAGGAAACGAACACCGATGTTTCGGTAACGGCCAGTCTCGAATTAGGCAAGTTCTTCCCCGACAAGGCCAGAGTTTCCGCACCTCTTTATTATAGTGTAACGAAAAGCGAGAGCCGTCCGAAGTACAATCCGCTCGATACCGACATGGAATTGGATGCCGCCCTCGACGGCGCAGCTAATGAACACGAGCGCGATTCCATCGAATCGATTGCCGTGACGAAACGAACGACCACCAACTTCTCACTGTCGAATGTGCGAGTGGGCATCCAGACCAAGCGTCACCCGATGCCTTACGACCCAGCCAACTTCTCTTTCTCCTACAGTCACTCACATTCTCACACCGCTGGCGAAACTACCGTCTATGAGAACGAAGACAACTGGCGCGGAGCGATGAACTATAGCTGGACACCAGTTTACAAAGCCTGGGGGCCGTTCAAGAGTCTGATCAAGAGCAAGTCGAAATGGTTTGACATTATCAAACGTTTTGAATTGAACTGGCTGCCCCAAAACATTGCCTTCAACACCGAAATAACCCGTAACTACTACGAGTTGCAGGAGCGTGACATGCAAGCGACCGAAAATTCGATGTTACCTCTGACGTTCAATGAGCAATTCCTGTGGAACCGTGATTTCTCCATCCGCTGGGACCTCACCCGCAATCTTCACATGAATTTTCAGAGTGCGACGCATGCCGAGATAGAAGAGCCTTACACTCCCATCAACAAAGATCTCTATGCCGACCAGTATCAGGCATGGAAAGACTCTGTATGGACCAGCATCAAGCACTTCGGAACACCGCTCGATTATCAGCAGAATTTTACTCTTTCCTATCAGTTGCCGCTCAACCTGATACCTATCTTCGATTGGATTAATGCCGATGCCAACTATACCTCAGCCTATACGTGGGTAAGAGGTACCGACTTGGAGGACGGAACGTCGCTGGGAAATACAATCACCACCAACCGAACACTCAACATCAACGGATCGTTGAACTTCGAACGGCTCTACAATCACATCCCATTCCTTAAAAAAACCAATGAACGATTCAACAAATCGCTCTCGCGCAAGGAGAATAGACTGAAGAAGCGGCTTGAACAGAATCTCAGAATACGCAATATTGACGGTGCCAAAGAGCCGAAAGAGGACAACAACAAGAAAAATTTGCCAAAGAACACAAAGAGCTTTGAAAAGGAAGTCACTATTCCTGCTGACACGGCAATCATTGTTTCGCACTCAAAAAAGACCAAGCGGATACTCCTCTCGCTTAAGGATGCAGATGGTCATTCCGTAAAACTGAAATGGCGGAAGATGGACAGCAATAGGGTGAAGCTTTACAACAAGACAGACTCCGCACTCAGATTGAAGCTGACTGTTACGCCAAAAGACCCGCTCGATAACAAAGGGTGGTACAAGACCGCACAATGTATTGCACGTGCACTGATGATGGTGCGCAATGCAAGCATCTCTTACCGTAACCAATACTCCATGTCGCTGCCCGGTTTCATGCCAACCGTTGGCGATGCCTTTGGTCAGACCCGTGGGCAGGGAGTGCTTTCGCCAGGACTCGATTTCGCTTTCGGACTTGTCGGAGACAGTTATATCGACAAGGCGCGAGAGAACGACTGGCTCCTGATAAACGACAGCATCGCCACTCCAGCTACAACCAACAAGACAGAAGACCTTCAGCTGCGCGTTACGCTCGAACCGATGCGCGACTTTAAAATCGATCTCAATGCGAGTCGCACGGAAACCACCTCCAAGAGCATACAGTACATGTATGTGGGCAACCCTACCACGCAGAGTGGAATGCTCACTATGACCACCATCTCATTGGGAACAGCATTCGAGAGTCAGGGAAATGCCAATAACGGCTACCGAAGTGCGACTTTTGAGAAGTTCGTCGGCTCGCTTGATGTCTATCGCCGTCGTGTGGAAGAGCGCTATCACGGTGCATCCTATCCGGCTTCGTATGGCGGTGGCGTATTCGACCCGTCTATAGGGGCAGTGGATAAGTACAGTGCCGATGTCATGATTCCCGCATTCCTCAATGCTTATACCAGCATGGGCGGCAACGGTCTGAAAATATTCCCTGGCTTGCGGAGCATGCTTCCCAACTGGACGATACGCTATAGCGGACTGTCGCGCCTGCCTTTCTTCCAGGATGTTTTCAAGAGTGTCAACATCAACCATTCCTACAAGAGTATTTTCGCCATCGGATCGTACCAGAGCTACAGCACATGGCAGGAATACATGAACGGACTCGGATTCATTGCCGATGCAACCACTGGTGTGCCCATACCAAGTTCGATGTACAATATAGCGCAGGTGAGCATCAACGAGGCATTCTCTCCGTTGTTAGGAATCGATGTAACGATGCTGAACAACTTGACAGCACGTCTCGAATACCGTCAGACACGTGTGCTGTCGCTCTCCATGACGAGTGTGCAGATTAACGAGGCGACATCGAAGGACTGGGTGCTGGGTTTGGGCTACCGAATCAACAATCTCAACCTGTTCGGAGGCCGCAACACCCGATTGGTGAAGAGCAAAAAGAAGGCTGGCGACGAGAAACAACAGCGCGCCAATACCAATAGCAGCAACAGCTCCAACCGCAATAACAGCGGCATCAATCGCGCTTTGAACCTGCGTCTCGACGTCAGCTACCGTCGCCAGTCAGCCATCACGCGCGATATCGCCACTTTGGCTTCTGCGGCATCAAGCGGCAACACGGCATTCAAATTCTCTTTTACGGGCGATTATACCCTCAGTCGTCTAATTACGGCCAGTCTCTATTACGATATGCAAGTCAACACACCGCTGCTCTCATCGAGCAGCTATCCCACCACCACGCACGACTTCGGCCTCAGTCTGAAATTGAGCCTTACACGATAGTCCTACCGTAGTCATGCAGATGGCTTGCCATAGCCTTTGGCAACCTTTGGTGAATGGTCAGCGCAATGAAAAATCCTTACAATCCACGTTCTTTCATTTGTTTTATAACGGTTTGATAATCAGTGCTATATTTTTTTGTGCGCAAAAGGTGACCTTTCATGCTGCGATACCTCATCTTTTGGCATGCCGAAGCTCACCTTTTGCCGTAGGAAGGCTGTCTTTCTGCAATCAGACGGTAAAAACATCTTACATTCGTTGCCAGTCAGTCGTCACACAATGGTCATGAAGTAACCGTTTAATACCATTGCTCCCGACCCGTTCTTGTTCGCCTTCCGTTGACTCGAACAAAGCCATATTTTCATCATCTAATTGTGAACTTCGGATTTAATGCCCGACAGAGGTAAGCTATACACTTGTCTGTAAATCACGAAAAGCCAGACACGACGAGGCGGTCAGTCAGCCGAAAATATCATGCGTTCACGACAATTATCGCCAATTAACGGCAGTTATTAGTTGCGCGATGCCCGATTGCCCGTATTTTTTTGTAAATTTGCATTCTAATAAATAGTGTTGCGATAATGGAGCGAACATTTAGTCATCGGGTGACGATACTCGAATGGAGTGCCATTGCACTCTTTGCGCTGGGCACACTCTACGGATTTTGGCACCGTCAGAATGTTGCGTTGGTTGTCTTGGGAACCGTCTTTGTGCTGTTGACCATCCTTGCGCTCGACAGAGCCTTGCACACGAGCTATGTTCTCACACCCGACGACGTGCTGATAGTGCGACGTGGCCGTTTTTCGCGTGAGAGACGCCTTGCACTGGCCGATATAAAGACCATAAGAGAGTTGCCCCTTGCCTTCCGTTTAGGCAACTTCGTGCTGCTGGAACTGACCAACGGCCGTGTGGAGAGTGTGCAGCCTGAAAACAACAAGGCCTTCATCGCAGCCATTCAGAAACGATTATGAGATTGAGATATATATACGCATTGTTGATAGCAATGGTGCTGTCGGCACCTATTGAGGCTCAGGTCTATTTAGACAGTGCCGAGGTGGCACGTGTGCTGAGCGGAAAGGATTCGGTGCTGCTTTCTGGTGACGACGAGGCTACCATTGAGGACGATAACGGCGATGACGAAGGCTATAATTCCTATTTTCAAAACGATTCATGCCTTACATGGCAACAGAACATCAAGGCACGGTTGGATGGAATCCTTCAAGGCAACCTGATGGAAACGACGCAAGTCGGTGTGATGGTTTGGGATTTGACCGACGACAAAAGACTCTACAGCTATCGCGAGCGTGTACAGATGCGCCCCGCTTCAACAATGAAATGCGTCA
This sequence comes from Prevotella corporis DSM 18810 = JCM 8529, assembly GCF_000430525.1. GTDB lineage: Bacteria > Bacteroidota > Bacteroidia > Bacteroidales > Bacteroidaceae > Prevotella > Prevotella corporis. Next base: position 152,180 of record NZ_AUME01000001.1, read on the forward strand.
CAGCTATTGCGGCCCTTGACCGTCTTGGTAGCGACTATTCCTTTCGGACACGCATCTATTATACGGGATCGGTTGACGACTCCACGCAAGTGCTCAATGGCGACATCTATTGTGTTGGCGGGATGGATCCGCTAATTGGCGGGACTGACATTACAGCCATAGCTGAGTCCATCAGACAGCTGAACATTCGAACCATCAATGGCAACTTCTATGCCGACCGCTCGTTCAAGGATAAGGATGAACTGGGATGGGGCTGGTGCTGGGACGATAAGAACCCATCGCTCAATCCGCTGTTGGTCAACAAGCGTGACAACTTCATCAGCCTGTTGCGCGAGAGACTCCACAACATGGGGGTAACCCATTATGGAATTGTTGGTGAGCGTACGGTTCCAAACAATGCGCGGCTGATTACCACGCGCCTGCATTCCATTGAAGAGGTGATGCGTCCGATGATGAAGAAGAGCGACAACCTCTTTGCCGAGTCGATGTTTTATCAGATTGCAGCTGCTGGAGGAGGCAAGTGGAGCACAGCCAAACAGGCGGCATCCTATATCAAGGGATTAATTAGAAAGGTGGGACTTACCCCTAACAACTACAATATAGCCGATGGGTCGGGACTGTCTTTGTACAATTATGTCAGCCCAGAACTGGAAGTGCAGTTGCTTCGCTATGCCTTTCAGAACAGGAATATTTACGATATCTTGCTCAAAACGCTGCCGATAGCAGGAATCGACGGGACGCTTCGAAGGCGGATGCGTGGTACTCCGGCAGCCGGGAATGTCAGGGCAAAGACTGGTACTGTGATGGGTGTCAGCTCCTTGGCCGGCTATCTCACCGCCTCGAATCAGCATAGACTCTGTTTCTCGATTATCGTTAACGGGGGAATGTCGAACGGACCTATGCGGAGGCTTCAGAATAGTATTTGTGTCGCACTTAGTAAATAAAATGAATGATGGAAGAAATAAGAATTTTTGTTGAGAAAATATTGAACTCCTTGGGTGTGGAAGGTTGGTTGGTGCCAGTGGCTCGTCATGCCTTGTTGGTGATAATTGCCATCTTGCTGGCTTGGCTTTCAGACTTTCTCTGTCGGAAGCTGATTGTTCCAGTCGTCGAGAAGCTGACAAAGAAAACCAAGGCTACATGGGACGATGTCATTTTCGACAAACGTGTGCTTTACACGGCTTGTCACATCGTACCAGCGGTGATGGTCTGGGAGTTATTGCCGATGGTATTCTATCAATATCCTCTGGTTCAGGAGACATTGGCACGGCTGACGGCTATTTATATCACCGTCAGTTCCACTCGCTTGGTTGTGCAGATAGTTGACCGTCTCCGATTTCTCAATACCCGTGAGGGAAGTTCCAGCAGTCAGTACCTCAATTCGTTCTGCGGAGTATTGAGGATTATAGTCATCTTTATTGCCGTGATCGTCGTGGTTGCTATACTGTTTAACAAGAATCCGATGAGTCTTTTTGCTGGATTGGGTGCGACGTCGGCCGTTCTGATGTTGGTGTTTAAGGACACTATCGAAGGACTGGTGGCTGGTATCAGGCTGACGAGCAATGAGATGGTGCACGTTGGCGACTGGATTACCGTTCCCGGCACACCCGTTGACGGCAATGTGATTGACATTACGCTGACAACCGTGAAGGTTCGGCAGTTCGACAATACGATAACCACCGTACCACCGTTGACGCTCGTGAACGGTCCGTTCCAAAATTGGAAAGGTATGCAGGATGCTGGGGTGCGGCAAGTGAAGAAACAAGTTTACTTCGATGTGCGCAGCATCTGCCTGTTAGATGATGAAACGAAGCGGAAACTCGTGGACAAAGGCCTCGTTAATGCCCGTCAAGTGGAAGGCGATGTGGTGAATATGGGAATCTTCCGCCGATATATTGAGGATTATCTGTCTAATCGGAAGGAAGTGGATGGCAACATGACCCTGATGGCTCGCCAGCTGGAGGCAACGCAAAGTGGTGTGCCTTTGGAACTGTACTTCTTCCTTTCCATAACGGAATCGGTGTTGTACGAAAGCACTGTCTCTGATATTCTTGAGCACGTGTATGCCTATGCTCATGAATTTGGACTGAAAGTTTATGAAATGTTTCCCGAACAGTAAGTAGGCTCACTCCCAACTCTTCTCGTTTGGGAGATGAGAGCCCCTATCTTCTTATAGAATGCCTTGTCTGTCAAGACCTTATTCGCACACCATCACTTTGAGGGGGAAGAGTTGGGGGATAGGCTGTACTCAATGTCGGTGTTTCTTTGTCTGAGCACACTTTTCTCCTTATCAAGGTCGAAAGTGTCAGTAAGCTCAGTCTCCTCTCCGTAGAGGATGCTCTTTCCATGGATGGCGACTGTGCTGTCGTTCACCTTCGTCCATTTGTCGTAAGGAAGTGTGGGCATGTTGATGGATGAGGCGATGCCGTTCTCTTTCAGTTCGATACCCAACTGAGCTGTGGAATCGTTGGGGTTGGAGGTAGTCCATTGTCCTATCAGATTGATAGTGTCGGCCTCGGCCGTGTTTTCACTTGTCTTTGCATTTTTGTTACCGCAACTGACAAAGGCAGATATGCAGGCAAAGGCTGCGCCAATACAAATTATCTTCTTCATGTTTTGTTCATTGGTAAAAGCAGAATGATACTGCTTCAGTTCGGTTTTGTAATCAAATGAGATGGACAAAAATAACTAAAATTGGGAACATGACCAATTGTTTTGGATTAAAAAGTCTAAAAGAAAAGGGCTCATTGCATGGGATGTACGTCGTTGTTGTGGCTATGCAGACATGAAAAACGGCATCCAGCGATGTTGCTGAATGCCGTTTTGGAGGATAATACCTTATCGTTAAACTTCTTCTTCGACAACTTTGAAGTGCTCAAGGTCAGCTGGCGTGAAGGCCTTGATGTAGGCAGAACTGCCGGTAACTTCTTCTTCAGCCATACGTACCAGTACGTTGGCCGACTTGGCGAAGAGATCTGACGCCTTGCTGGCATCCTCAATGAGGAGAAGCGACTGGATAATAACTGCTGTCATGTTATACAAACGGCGGGCAAGGAAGTCTTGCTCATCCTGATTGTCGTCAGCTTTCACCTTTTCAAGTGCCTCCTCATAGAGGTCGATGAGTTTTGCAATGCGCTGCTTCAGTGGTTTCATCTCTTCCGATACTTCACCTTCGAGCATCTCTTTCATGATATTCAGGTAGGTGCCGTTGGTGATGTAGCGCACGGCGGCTACTACTTGCAGCTGGGTTGTTCCCTCATAGATGGAGAAAATGCGTGCGTCGCGGAACAGACGCTGGCTCTTATATTCCATGATAAAGCCCGAACCACCATGAATACTGATAGCATCGTAAGCATTCTGATTGGCATATTCGGAGTTGATACCTTTTGAAAGCGGAGTGAATGCATCAGCCAGTCGAGTATATTTCTTCATCTCTTGACGTTCCTCAGGTGTGAGTTTTTGGTCGCGAGCTATGTCTTCCAATGCCTTGTAGATATCAACGTAGCGTGCTGTCTGATACAACAATGAGCGGCCGGCATCCAATTTAGCCTTCATACGTGACAGCATATCATACACTGCTGGGAAAGTGATGATCTTTTTCCCGAACTGTGAGCGTTCCTTGGCATAGTTGAGACCCTCGAAGTATGCTTCGTTGGCCACACCGACACTCTGAGCTGCGATACCGAGACGTGCGCCATTCATTAGTGCCATCACATATTTGATCAGTCCCATGCGGGTGCTTCCGCAGAGTTCTGCTTTGGCATTCTTATAGACCAGCTCACAAGTCGGAGAACCATGAATACCGAGTTTGTTCTCGATGTGTCTGACATCAACGCCGCCATCTCGCTTGTCGTAGATGAACATGGACAAACCGCGACCATCTCGTGTACCTTCTTCTGAGCGGGCGAGCACCAAATGCAAGTCGGAGTCACCGTTGGTGATGAATCGTTTCACACCGTTCAGACGCCAGCAGTTCTCCTTTTCATCGAAGGTTGCTTTGAGCATGACACGCTGAAGGTCGGAACCGGCATCGGGTTCGGTAAGGTCCATTGACATGGTTTCTCCGTTGCTGATACGCGGAATGTACTTTGCCCGCTGTTCATCCGTACCAAACTCATAGAGAGTATCGATGCATGATTGGAGCGACCATATATTTTGGAAGCCCGCATCGGCAGATGAAATCATCTCAGAGAGCATGGAGAATACCACGTTAGGCAAGTTCAAGCCACCGTATTGGCGAGGCATGCTCACTCCCCACAGACCTGCCTTGCGTGTTGCCTCAAGGTTCTCGTAGGTTTTGCTTGCGTAATGCATGCGGTTGTCAATGAGATGGGGACCTTCTTGGTCAACGGCCTCAGCGTTAGACTCGATGATATTGGCTGCGATATCGCCCGTAATATCGAGGATGTGCTTATAGTTCTCGATGGCATCCTCGTAGTTTACAGGTGCGTCATCATATTTATCTTTGTCCGCAAAGTTGCGTTCTTTGAGCTCAACGATGCGTTTCATCAGCGGGTGGTTCAGATGAAAGCCAATCTCCGGATGGTCTTTATAGTAATTTGGCATAACTTATTTCTTTTCTTTTATTGTTTTTTATGAAGAAAAACACATGGAACGGCCTAATAAAATCAAGGGAAGTGTCCCTGTCAGCTCAGGATGCTTGCCCGACATCATTGCAATGATGCGGCCCCATGTTTGCTGCGATGTGAGCATAGGCCTGTTTCATTCTACTTGCTGTTCTCCTTATAATATTTAATTAACTTCGGAACCACTTCCTCTACCGTACCATTGATGATGTAATCGGCAATCTGATTGATGGGCGCATCTGGATCGCTGTTGATGGAAATGATGATACCGGCATCCTGCATTCCTGCAATGTGCTGGATTTGGCCAGAGATGCCACAAGCGATATATACCTTTGGATGAACCGTCACACCGGTCTGACCCACCTGACGGTCGTTAGGAATCCAGCCAGCATCGACTGCTGCGCGTGATGCCGCAACCTCCGCATGGAGTTCCTTGGCCAATTGGAAGAGCAACTCGAAGTTTTCTTTTGAGCCTACTCCGTAACCGCCTGCCACAACGATAGGAGCGCTCTTCAGATTGTTCTGTGCCGCCTCAACATGACGGTCGATAACTTTCACGGCATAGGAGGCTTCCGATACATATTTGCCAACTTCTGGATACACCACCTCGCCCTTTGCCTTGCCATCGTAGATTGCTTTCTGCATCACACCTGAGCGGACGGTAGCCATCTGTGGGCGATGGTCGGGATTAACGATAGTCGCCACGATGTTTCCACCGAAGGCCGGACGTATCTGAAACAAGATGTTGTCATAGTGTTTGCCAGCCTTCTTGTCGTCGTACTCACCTATTTCAAGCTGGGTGCAGTCGGCTGTCAGGCCTGAGGTTAGCGAAGACGAGACCCTTGGTCCGAGATCGCGTCCGATGACCGTTGCTCCCATCAGGGCTATTTGTGGTTTCTCCTCCTCAAAGAGATTCACGAGGATGTCGGTGTGCGGCGATGACGTGTAAGGGAAGAGCCCCTCACCGTCGAAAACAAAGAGTTTGTCAACTCCGTAGGGCAGAATTTGCTCCTCTACCTTACCTTTGATGCCCGTACCGGCAACAACAGCATGGAGTTCTACTCCCAATTCGTTGGCGAGCTTACGACCTTTCGTAAGCAATTCCTGTGAGACTTCCTGAACGGTTGTCCCTTCTATTTCGCAATATACAAATACGTTGTTCATGTCCTTAGCCAATTATCTTTTCTTCTATCAATTCTTTCACTAATCCTTTGATGTCTTCATCCGAACCGTTGATAGTCTTGCTTTCCTTTGCTTGGAAAACAATGTTCTGTACGGCTTTGACCTTTGTTGGTGAGCCTGATAAGCCACACTGTGCCTCATCTCCGTCAACGTCAGCCACCGACCATTGGTTTAATGTCAGGTAAGGACGGGTTTCGTAGAGTTCTTTCCATGCTTCCTTGCCAGTGCGTTCCATTGGGCACGTGGCATATTTGTATTTCATCACGAGACGGGCATTGCGTGGACGTGCTGGCGCAGCGGTGCCGTTGACAGTGATAACGACTGGCAGTGGAGCAACCACTGTTTCCACACCACCGTCGATATGACGGCGGATTGTAGCTTGCCCATCCTCAATTTTCAGGATTTCCTCTGCGTATGTTACTTGGTTCAATCCCAGTTTCTGCGCCACTTGTGGCCCAACTTGTGCTGTGTCGCCGTCGATGGCTTGTCGTCCACCGATTACGATATCGACATCGCCGATTTTCTTGATGGCAGTGGCCAGTGCGTAAGAGGTGGCCAACGTGTCGGCGCCAGCAAATTTACGGTCGGTCAGCAACCAGCCAGTGTCAGCTCCACGATAGAGTCCTTGGCGGATAATCTCACCTGCGCGAGGAGGTCCCATGGTCAGTACTCCCACGGTAGAGCCTGGATGCTGTTCTTTTAGTCTGAGTGCTTGCTCAAGTGCGTTCAAGTCTTCCGGATTGAAGATGGCTGGAAGGGCTGCGCGGTTCACCGTTCCGTCGGCTGTCATGGCGTCCTTTCCTACGTTTCTTGTATCTGGTACTTGCTTAGCAAGTACTACAATTTTCAAACTCATAAATATATAATGTGTTATTAAGAATATTAATTGATAGGATTCGGAGAACAAAAGTACATTATTTTTGGAAGACTGGCAAATAAAAAGCACAAAATAGCCCCGTCGTCTGCACAAAATTGTAACATTGTGCAGATAGAAACTTACACTGTTAACACTGTTTTTTTCTTTGTATCGGATGATTTTTCGCCGATGATTGGGTTGGAAATCCGCTAAAAATTAGTCTTGAAAATTGGATTGGCATGTTACCGACAATATTCTGTCAGGGCTGATTCTTATTCTCCGAAACCAGCGTTTAGGAAGCTCTGAAAGCCCGATTCCGCCCATTTTAACAATAAAAACTGCACTAATTCGACTTTTTTGTGTAATTTTACACCCGTTAATGATATAATGAAATTATGGGTAACAATTTATTATCAGGAAAAAGAGGTATCGTCTTTGGTGCACTGAACGAAATGTCCATCGCATGGAAAGTAGCTGAACGCGCAGTAGAGGAAGGTGCTAAAATCACGCTTTCGAACACACCTGTTGCCGTTAGAATGGGTACTGTCAACGCTTTGTCGGAGAAGTTGAACTGTGAGGTGATACCAGCCGATGCTACCAGTGTGGAGGATTTGGAGAATGTGTTCAAGCGCTCAATGGAAATACTGGGCGGGAAGATTGATTTCGTGTTGCATGCCATCGGTATGTCGCCCAACGTTCGCAAGCATCGCACTTACGACGACCTTGACTACAAGATGCTCGACACGACGCTCGACGTGTCGGCGGTATCGTTCCACAAGATGATTCAGAGTGCAAAGAAGCTTGATGCCATCAGCGAGTACGGGTCGATTGTGGCCCTTAGCTATGTTGCGGCACAGCGCACGTTCTACGGTTATAACGACATGGCTGACGCAAAGGCCCTCTTGGAGAGCATTGCGCGCAGCTTTGGTTACATCTACGGTCGTGAACACCATGTCCGTATCAATACCATCTCGCAGTCGCCGACCATGACAACTGCAGGGCAGGGTGTGAAAGGGATGGACAAACTCTATGATTTCGCCAACCGTATGTCGCCACTCGGCAATGCTACGGCTGAGGAGTGCGCTGATTATTGCATTGTGATGTTCTCCGATTTGACAAAGAAGGTGACCATGCAAAACCTCTATCACGACGGTGGCTTCTCCAATGTGGGCATGAGTCTTCGGGCAATGGCCACTTATGAGAAGGGACTCGACGAGTACAAGGACGAGAATGGACACATCATCTACGGCTAATCAAAATGAGCTGTGTGGAGGATTCTTTAATGGAATCCTCTTTTTTTTGTTTTTGTAATAATGACGCCACCGTTTTAAGAGGCTATTGTAACGGTGCGGTCGGCGCGCTTTTGTTGTCGGGCGGCTGATGCGTTGTGGACTGTCAGTTTGAGTAAAGAATGTTTACAAATTATGATTCTTGTCTGATTTTGTAAACCGCTGATTGCCAGTGTTGTAGCATTTTTACGTCAAAAGCTCATCTATCGCATGGTGAAAGCTCATCTATCGCATGGTGAAAGCTCATCTATCGCATGGTGAAAGCTCATCTATCGCAAGACGACCGCTTAGGTTTCGTGAGATGGAAGTCAAATTATTTTACAATCTTTTGTTCGCCATGCGCTTTTGCCGACAGCGAATCCCTGTTTGGACAATGCGTTACGACACTCGGCTGGATGCTTTGAGGCAGTTGATTTGCCGACGATCGTTCCTCTGCATTGCAGCCAATCCCAAAAGTTTGTTTGCTTGCGATGCACAAATGAGCAGATATTTTGTTATCTTTGCAGATGTAACATTCGATAATTGTGTTCCTGATAGATTCCAATAAGATATATGATAGACAGACCAACGGTAGATAGGATAATGGAGGCGGCCAACATTGTTGACGTCATTTCGGAGTTTGTCTCGCTGCGAAAGGCGGGGACAAGTTTCAAGGGACTGTGTCCTTTTCACGACGACCGTACACCATCGTTCTCGGTCAGTCCGGTCAAGGGAGTCTATAAGTGCTTTTCGTGTGGCGAAGCGGGCAACGTGGTGAACTTCATCATGAAGCATGAGCAGATGACTTATCCTGAGGCGTTGCGCTGGATAGCACGGAAATACAACATCGAGGTGCAAGAACGCGAGCTGACGAGCGAGGAAAAACGGCTGGAAAATGAGCGCGAGTCGATGTTCTTGGTGAACGAGTGGGCGTCAAAGTATTTTCAGGACATTCTCAAGAACCATGCCGATGGACAGGCAATCGGCTTGCAGTATTTCCGCAGTCGTGGCTTCCGCGACGACATCATAGAGAAGTTTCAACTGGGTTTCTGTCTAACGGGTCGTCAAACGTTTTCCAATGCGGCGCTGCAGGCAGGTTACAAGAAGGAATTCCTACTGAAAACCGGACTCTGCTATGAGCGTGAGAATGGTGGTCTGATAGACCGCTTCAACGGTAGGGTTATCTTCCCTTGGATAAGCGTCAGCGGTAAGGTGACGGCTTTTGGCGGACGACTGCTTGACTCCAGGACAAAGGGTGTCAGTCAGAAATACGTCAATTCGCCCGATAGCGAGGTTTACCACAAGGAACGCGAGCTATATGGCATCTTTCAGGCCAAGAAAGCCATCGCCAAGTTCGACCTTGTTTATATGGTTGAGGGCTATACCGATGTAGTGGCCATGCACCAATGCGGCATAGAAAATGTGGTGGCCAACAGCGGAACGGCGCTTTCGACCTACCAAATCAAGCTGCTAAGACGCTTCACTTCCAACATCGTGCTGCTTTATGATGGCGATGCGGCTGGCCAGCACGCAGCCTTGCGAGGTACGGACATGCTGCTCTCGGAGGGAATGAATGTGAAAGTGCTGCTGCTTCCTGATGGAAAAGACCCCGATGAGATGGCAAAGAGCTATTCGGCGGAGGATTTCCGTAAATATATTGAGGACAACCAGACCGACTTTATCGTATTCAAAATTAATGTGTTGCTCCAAGGTGTCACCGACCCCGTGAAGAGGTCGGAGGCCATCAACTCCATCGTTAGGAGCATTGCGGTAATCAAAGATCCGATACTCCGCGACACCTATCTCCGTGAATGTGCCCACCGGACGGGAACAAAGGAAGAGACGCTGATTCTACAGATGAACCGTTACATCTACAACAACAAGGAACAGCAGCGGAAAGAAGAGCAGCGAAACGAGACAGAACAGCCGACACCAGAGCCTTTGCGACCGGCGACACCGATGCAGCAGGCTTCGAAGGTGGAGACGATGCTTGTTCAGGCCATCGTCCGCGACGGTGAGAAGATAATTATTCGTGATGTCCAAAACGAAGAGACAGGTGAGACAATCAATTTGAACGTCGCACAGTATATAGCCTATGACCTCGGACTCGACAATCTCGTCTTTGCCAACCCGCTTTCGGTGCAGATTCTAACGGAGGCCGTTGAGCACAGCAACGACCCAGGCTTTAAGGCTGAGGAATATTTCACCCATCATCCTGACATCCATGTCTCGACTCTTGCCGTACGGTTGAGTGTCGAACAGTTCCAGCTCTCTGAGAGTCTGCAAGTCAGAGAGAGGGAAATTGAGCGAAAGGATCGCATCATGCACCTCATTCTCGATTTCCGGATGGACTATGTTGAGCATCATCTCAAGGAACTACAGGTCAGGCTCTCGCAGGAAAAAGACATTGAAAAGATGATGGAAGTCATGGGAGAAATCAAGAAAATGCAGAATATGCGCAATATATTGGCAAAGAAATTAGGCAATGATATAGTAGTATGATTGACAAAATCAGGAGTCTGTTCAGACATAAAATCCGGTTCTCTGATGCCAATTCAGCCAACAACCGACGATGGGTTGGCAAGGGACTGACGGCACTCAACTGCGAAGTCGAGTGGCGGAAGGACGGCGAAGAGGATGTGGCCCACTATGATTTTCAAAGTGGTCACTTCGGGATTCGTGTGCAGAAGAATACCCCCAACGTTCTCTTGTCGTTCCTTTTCATTGCCGAAGCTCCGATGCTGGAGATAAACAATGTGCGACAGTTGTGCAATCAATTCAATCTGAGTTCCGATGGACCACGTTTCGCCTATTCAATCAATGAGGAAAAGAATCTGATTAACGTCCATCTGTTCTATAATCTGTTGCTTGACGAGGACCGTGTGAGAGCTATCCTGTCGCGTGCCATGACTGACCTTTTTGGTTGGCAGAACGTTTTCCTGCGGAAGCTGGGCGATTTGCTGAAAAATCAGTATCGACAGAACGACAATGACGTGGAATTGACTTCAAAACAGCTTGCACGCGAGCTGTTCTTGCTAAGCCAGCAAGAGCTCACCCATCGGAGCTCGCCCCTTGTATGGCGTCATAATGAGGTGCGGAAACTGACTCTGAAGCAGTGGATGGATACGGCTTGCGATCTTCATAGCTTTGTTCCGTCAGAGCTAACGATCATGACCGACAAAGTAGAGACGTTGAATGAACGCAAAATGATTGAGGATTTCGAATTCCATTCTTTGCTGATTGCTGACAAAGCGTTCAAGAGAAAGAGTGCAACGCTTAACCTCACATTCTTTTCACCTTCTGAACCAGACCGCAGAAGGTATGCCACTATCTTCGTTCAACAGGCCGAAGGCGAAGGCGATGCTCTCCGTTATAGGATAACTTCCACACTCATGCCGATGTCGGTAGATGCCAACGGCGCTGACTCACACAAGCAAACGCAGCCGATGACAGTGTCAGCGCTTGTGGAATATGACTTACGAACCGACAAACAGCAATCCGATGAGTTCCGTTACATGTGGCAAGATGCAAAAGACAAGATTGAAAAAGGCGAGGTTGACTCCCTGAGTGACGAGCAAAGGCTGATTGCCAACACCGTGTTGCCTGATGTGGCGAAAAGTCTTTATCGAGGCAAGCAACTCTATTTGCAAGGTAGATACTACGAGGCTATTCTGCATTTGGAGAATGCTTTCTACTTTCTGCACGGCAGTTTCAATGAGTTGTATGGCTCAGAGCAGGAGAATTACTTTGAGGTTTGTTACATGTTGGGCTTCTGTTACAATAGTTTGGGAAACTATCAACGAGCTTTCTATTATCTGACGTTCACCATCGGCCTGAATCGGATCACCTTTACCGAAGAGTACATCAACTGTCTGGTCAACATGGGTGACTTCCGAGCATTGGCTTATATAAATAACATCATCTCGGAACTGGAGAATGCCTATGGAAAGGGCGACGACGGCGATGCCCCGGAGCCACACATGCAGGCTTTTATCTCATTTCTCCAACGGCGAAAGGCCTATATCTATGTCGAACAGGGCAAGTTCGACGATGCCGAGGCGCTGCTGAAATCATTGCTTAACGACCCTTACAGCAGCGACTTCGCATTGAAAGAGCTGGCCTATCTTCAACGATTACGAACCTAAAACTGTAGAATGGCATGATTTACGTTCATTGGATAGTCTTAGTTGCCTACACGGTTGTGGCCATTATCGCACTGATTACCGTGTTGATGGAGAACCGTCAGCCCGCAAAGACTATGGCCTGGGCGTTAGTTTTGGTATTTATGCCCTTGGTGGGAATCGTGCTTTACTTCTTCTTTGGTCAGCATACGCGCAAGGAAAGGCACATCTGGCAGCGCAGTCTCGACCAATTGACAAAGCGGTCGATGCTCGAATTTGTCGAACAGAAGAACCTTCAGTTGCCTGAACGTCACCTGGAGTTGATAGATCTCTTTATGAATCAGAACTGGGCGCTGCCTTTTAAGGACAACGAAACTGAGGTTTTCGAGTCGGGTTATGAGTATTTTCCCTCTCTTCTCCAAGCGATAGCGAAGGCAAAGCACCACATTCACATCATCACCTACATCATAGATGACGATCCTTTGGGTAATCTCGTGGCCGATGCGCTCATCGACAGGGCTCGCGAAGGTGTCGAAGTGCGTTTTATCTATGATGATGTGGGGTCGTGGAAAACCAAGAACCGTTTCTTTGAGCGTATGCGTGAGGAGGGTATCGAGGTGCATCCGTTCATGCCTGTTAGGTTTCCGCTGTTCACAAGGAAAGTGAATTATCGCAATCACCGCAAGATTTGCGTCATCGATGGTCAGATTGGGTTCATCGGTGGGATGAATATTGCTCGTCGTTATGTGAGCAGTCACAAGCAAAAGCTCTGGCGCGACACGCATGTGAAGATTGTTGGCTCTGCGGTCTATGGCCTTCAGCGCTCGTTCCTTGTGGATTGGTTCTACGTTGTCCGCACACTGATAACCGACAGGAAGTACTATCCCAGCTCAATTGTTAAGCCCAACAACTGTCTTGTTCAAGTTGTCACGAGCAGTCCGACGAGCCAATGGCCTGAGATAGAGCAGGGTTATATGAAGATACTTTTGAGTGCGAAGAAGTATGTCTTTATGGAGACACCTTATTTCCTGCCCACCGAGCCCATTATCTTTGCCATGCGGACGGCTGCCGTGTCAGGTGTTGACGTTCGTTTGATGATTCCTTTGCGAACCGACACGAAGATTGTGGAGTGGGCTTCGCGCACTTATGTGATGGAAGCGGTGCGCGCTGGTGTCAAGGTGGTGCTCTATACAGCAGGCTTCAATCACTCAAAGCTCCTCGTCAGCGACGATTGCCTGTCGTCCATTGGTTCAAGCAATGTCGATTTCAGGAGTTTCGAGAACAATTTCGAGGCCAATGCATTCTTCTACGATGAGAAAATGGCTTTGAAGGTGAAAGGGATTTTCCTCAATGATGAGGCCAATAGTGTTCCATTGGAAGAGGTAAAGGACATTACCCACCGTTCGTTCCTGCAGCGTTTGTGGGAGTCGGTGGTGCGATTGTTGAGCCCGTTGTTATAAATCGGTCAGTTCTCCGTTGTTGGTCGGTAAGGGTTGAAACAGCGAGAAGTTGACACTCCCATAGCTTCTGTGCTCCTTGAAGTTGGCATGGGTCGAGAAGTCATTCTGTTTGCCATGTTCAAACACGAATACGCCGTCAGCGTTCAGCAGGTCGTATTGGAAGATTAAATCAGGGATGGTTGCCAATTCGGGTAAAGCGTAGGGAGGATCGGCAAAGATAAGGTCGAACTTCTGATGGCAGCTTTTCAGGAACCGGAAAACGTCGCCACGTATCAGAATGTCGTTTTCTGCTTTAATCTTCTTCAGGCATTCAGCTATAAAGTGTGCGTGGTCACGGTCTTTCTCCACGCTCACCACCTCCTTGCATCCGCGCGAGAGCAATTCGAGTGTGATGCTTCCCGTACCGGCGAATAGGTCAACTGCTATTGTGTCCTCCAAGTCGATGTAACTGTTCAGCACATTGAAGATATTCTCTTTGGCGAAGTCAGTGGTTGGCCTTGCTTTGAACGTGTGAGGAATATCGAAACGCCTGCCTTTGTATAGTCCTGTTATGATTCTCATGTTAGCTTTTTAACTCAAATACAATGCCTTCAGGTCGTAGGGGATGTCCTTTCGCTTGGCGAAGGAATTGTTGTTGAAGTCTATTTCTTGGTCGAGCAGATAGCAGCGTTGCAGGAACTTGTGCGCCTCCTCGTTGAGTTGTGTGCCGTTCGGGATGTTACCTGCAAGGTGAAGCTCGTCGCTTTCGGCATTCATGCCTATTTCTTTCCACGCATAAAGGATGAAATAGAGCATGTCGTTAATGCTCGATGCCTCGTAAGAGTTGCTGAAACGGAAGCGGTTCTGCTGAAAACTGAAAACCTCTAATTGCTTCTCATGATAATAAACAAACATTTTTCGTCGAGAGCCGGCTGAGGCACGGTGGTGCAGATGCGACCAGACGGCTTGCATCATCGGTTGTATTCTCACATCTTCAAAGTGGTCGTCAACCACCAGTCTCAGGTCTTTGTTGATGGTGAACACTGCCACGGCATTAAGATCGGGCAACACACTCGTCACCACGTCGTCGCTCCGTCTCCATTTGAGTGTGTGTTTGTAGAGTGTCTCCACGTCCTGTTCTTGAAACTCGTCGGTCGGTACGAGCATAACGGGGTTGTCGATGAGAATCAACGTGCGTCTGAATCCGCTCTGTAGCAGTTCGGAACGGTTGAAAGCCTCGCGCAAATTGGCCGCTATGGATATGCCGTTGTTCAGCTCATATTGCTCGTAGGCAATGTGTTCGTCCTGCTGTGGGTCGCCCACCGCGAACGAAAGGTGGTTGGCTGAGATGCGAATTGTCAGTCGCAGCTTCTTGTCCGATGTTCTATGGTCGATTTTTTCCATAACTTGCAATATGCTGCAAACTTACATATTTTTTTCCGATTATGCGGTTTTCTGTCCCAAAAATATTGTTGGTATTCGGCTGCCAGCTGCGATTAGTTCACCTTCTTCCCACGGTAGTAGGTGCGGAAAGTATCTTCGGCATACCCGTTTTGCAGCAGTTTGAAACTGTCGGGATTGGCTTGCTCCACGATTTTGCCCATATAGTAAACACGGAATGTGTTGGCCGCATATCCCTCGCCGAGGTAATGGAGTGCGTCGGGGTTGGCATTCTCCATGATTCGCCCCATGTAGTAGGCTCGGAACGTGTCGCACGCATATCCCCCTCCCAGCTCTTTGAACGAGTCGGGGTTGGCTTTCTCGACTATTCGCCCACGGAAGAGTACGGCGTTCGAGGTCACCATGTATCCGCTGCACCTGTAATCACCTCTGTCGTAATAGCTATCGTCATAGTCGGGGTGAGGCCACTGCGGCACTTTCAGCCGGAAGGTCAGCGGATCGACGAACTCCATTATCTCGCCACGGAAGTAAACGTTGTACCGGTCTTTGGCATAGCCGAATCCCAACTCGATGAACGTCGGCAAATCAACGTTCCCAAATGGCTCTCCACGATAAAAGGCGATACCGTTTTCGACAAAGTAATCGCCCTGTTGGCTTTGCGCCTTGACGATGGCCACCGAGCCTTGCAGCAATAAGCACACAAGCAGCGTGCGTAGGATGTTTCCAAGTGGTCTATGTGTCTTCATCTTTCTTAAAATGATAGTTGTAGTGCAAACTTACATATATTTTTCCAAAGAGTTGCAAAACACTGTGTTCTTTTTATCAAAGTTTTGCAAACGTGTCTGGCACGTCAGTCTTATGGGCTTGGGGAGGGACGGCAAGAATCAGCCGATATTTCGACTATGGCAGTCGGGACGACATCGGTTGATTGTAAAGTATTTTCGCTGTCACTGCCCAAAACTTCAGCTTTTGCCCGGTGATCGGTCACCTTTTGCCGCTCGAAAGCTGACCTATTGCAGTATGAAAGGTGAGGAATGACTGTTGGAAAAATAAGATATTGATTCATAGCACCTTACAGGATTTTTGCAAAAGACTGTTTTGTCAACATATTTTACCTTTCACTATAGTCGCTTGTCTTTTGCCCTTGACCGTCCATTCCTTGGGAGGAATCACAACGACGCATTGCCGATTAGTTGCTGAAGATGCGACAATTTTTTTGTTCACCTCGAATAAATCACTTATCTTTGCAATTCCATATTTTAGAAGTCGATGATACAAGACGAACTGGTATATCAGATTTTACAGGAATTCCGCTTCACCCCCACCAACGATCAGGCCAATGCACTGCGTGTGTTTTCCGAGTTCATGACCGACAGGGATGAGCGTGCGGCGATGATTCTTCGTGGATGTGCTGGCACGGGCAAGACTTCGCTGGCCGGAGCCATGGTTAGGACGCTCCGTCGGTTGAGCTTCAAGGTTGCGCTCCTTGCCCCGACGGGTCGTGCGGCCAAGGTGTTCTCCTTGAATTCCGGTTTCCCAGCCTCAACCATCCATCGCCGCATCTACCGCGAGAAGGCCTTCAATGGCGCTGACGGACGGTTCAATCTCAATCAGAACATGTATCGCGATATGCTTTTCATGGTCGATGAGGCTTCGATGGTCAGTCTGTCGTCAGGCAATACGGCATTTGGCAGCGGATGTCTGCTCGACGACCTGATAGAATATGTTTACGGTGGCACTAATTGTCGTATGCTGCTCATCGGCGATAAAGCCCAGCTGCCGCCTGTTGGCGAGGAGGAGAGTCCAGCGTTGCGGTCCGATGTTCTCCGCTCTTACGGCCTACGGGTCTATGAGTGCGACTTGGATGAGGTGCTAAGGCAGGGGCAAGACTCTGGAATCCTTTGGAATGCGACGATGATACGCCGGATGATTACTCACGACGAGGCCACGCAGTTGCCACGGATCCGCCTCAGCGGTTTTGCCGATATTTCGGTAGTGCCGGGCGATGAGCTGATAGAGAGCCTTGCATCGAGTTTCTCGGCCGTGGGAGTGGATGAGACAATGGTCATCACCCGTTCGAACAAGCGGGCTAATATCTTCAACCAAGGCATCAGAAACACGGTTCTGGGACGTGAGGAGGAACTGACGACGGGCGACTTGTTGATGGTGGTGAAGAACAAATACCTGACACCACGCAATCCCTCGACAAAGGAGGCGTCAGTAAAAAGTAAAGGCTTACAAGGCGATGCGCGGCAGTCAGCAAGCTCGAACCAACCACCTTTCGGGGGAATCGACGGAGGCTTCATTGCCAACGGTGACCGTGCCGTCGTGCGTCGTGTGCGCAATGTTCGTGAGCTTTATGGCTTCCGTTTTGCCGATGCTACCTTGGAGTTTCCCGATTATGACAAGACGGAGATAGATACGGTGGTCATCCTGGACACGTTGATGACAGAGGCACCAGCTTTGACACACCAACAGCACGAGCAGTTGTTCGACAATGTGGTGGCAGACTATGCTGACGTTCCGCTGAAAGCCGACCGCATGCGGCAGATTCGTGAGGACAAGTACTACAATGCTATGCAGATCAAGTTCGGATATGCCGTCACCTGTCACAAGGCGCAGGGCGGACAGTGGGCGAACATCTACCTCGATCAGGGCTATATGACCGATGAGATGCTCACTCCCGACTATATCCACTGGCTCTACACAGCTTTCACAAGGGCAACGGAACATCTTTACTTGGTGAACTGGCCGAGACAACAAATGGAAGAATGATGGAAGCAATGGAATTGACACAGGATTACATCAGGCTGGCTTTTGAGAAATACAACAGGTTGATATTCGACGACAGGCTGCCACTGCCTGTATTAAAGCTCTCTAAGGCACGTACCCGCCTCGGACAGATGTCGTGCAAGCGTGGCTTTCTAAAAAGAAAACCCTACGATTTCATAATTTCTATTTCCTCCTATTATAAACAATCGCAGCAGGAAATAGACGATGTCATTATTCATGAGATGATTCATTATTATATCGCTTACAACGAAATAAAGGACACTTCGGCGCATGGGAAGGTATTTCGCTCAATGATGGCAGAGATAAACCGGCGATACGGACGCCATCTGACCATATCTGTTAAAACAAAAGGAATGGAACCGACCATTGCCAAACAGCCAACGACTTGCCTTGTGTTGGCAATCGAAATGGATAACGGCACGTGTTACCTCTCTTCGGTAAATCCTAAGTTTGCCCATGAGATAGCCTTGACAATCTCACGCATATCTTCCGTTACTTCCCATTCATGGTTCACGACGCAGGATGCGTTCTTTCTCAATATGCCCCGTGTTCGTTCGCTTCGGGGACGTAAGGTTTCGAGAACGTTCTATCAAGAAATGATGGGCAGAATGAAACCATTTGAATTTCCTATGATTTAATCCCACCAAAATTCCCAGATGGATGAGTCGCAAATAGAATTGGCGGCATTGGCGATAGTACCGTAACCTTGATAAATATAGTCAGGACAATAAGCAAAATGCTCTAAGGCGACATCGATTGCTTGAGATTTGGCAATGGGTTTGTCAAGATAATAGCCGACCATGTCGCTATCAACATAAGCGGGAACAGCCCCATAGCGCTCAAACCAATACTTTGCCACGGCCATGTGGTCGGTGACGGCGATGTCGTAGTTGTCTGCATAGAACGGCAACCATGCAAAAACTTCCCAGGCATGCTTCACCGGAACTTCTGCCAACAAAACGTAGTCATAGGGCAGAAGTGAATTGTCAGACCGCTCAAAGAAACAATTCCTTCCCTCTAACTTCTCCTCGCATTCGCCAATGATGTCCTTGCGCCAATCGAGACTTCCGTCCTGTTCTATATCCGCTTTGGAATCAGCCAGCAATTCGTCAATCTTCTTGTGCCCGTCTGTGACAGCTGTTGCGAGCATATTGCGTCGCCATGCCCTCACTTTCTTCATATCGACGGAATAACACGGACCATCGGGATCGATTTCGGCGGTCAATCCTATGAAGTTATTTGCACTGACAGGAACTAAGACTGGATAAAAGCCTTGCGATTTACCCCTCTCAAGTGCTGATTTATAGGCTTCCGTGATTTCAAAGACAGTTGTTGATGAGTCGAATTCTTGATAGTGACAGTCAAGAAACTCCTTTGTGAGGCGTCTAAGCTCGTCAATGTCAACGTGTTCTTCATCGTCTGTCCTTACGCTATCTTTAAAAACTCTATATAATCGGTAAACCTTGATGAAGCGATAAGCCATAAAAGCGGTTGTGATTGCTGCAACAATCACCTTGTGATGGTTAACAATACTGGCTACCAACAGACCTATCGTTAGCAAAAATAACGCTCCCCATGTATAGACTTGACGTTTAAGGATATTGGAAACACCGACCCAATCGCTCTTGGCAGTCAGCGTTTCCAAATCCAATTCCATCTGTTTCTCCTTTCTTTGCTTGCGTTGGTACAGGAAAGCCATAAGTACCAACACGGCAATCAGAACCAAGATGAAGGTTAAATCCATAAGATTGATGAATTACAGCTCAGCCAATTCAATGACTTTTTCAACCGCAGCATTGATGTTGGCAGCATCCTTACCACCTGCTTGGGCATAATGTGGCTGACCACCACCACCGCCTTTGATTAGCTTGGCAGCCTCACGGATTATTTTTCCGGCATTCATCGCATGGTCTTTCACCATGTCGTCGCTGAGCATCACCGAGAGAAGAGGTCGGTTATCGTAAACAGAGCCGAGCACACAGACGAGCTTTTCGGGAATCGCCTCACGCACTTTGAATACGATATCCTTAGCCGACGAAGGCTCAACGGGAAGGACTGCCTTCACAACATTGATGCCATTCATGTTCCGAACCTTCTCTACGAGGCTCTTTGCCGCACGATCGGCAGCCTGTTGACGAAAACTCTCCATGTCTTTCTTCATTGTATCGTGCTCTTCGATGTACTTTGCCACCACGTTCTTCAAGTCCTTGGCATTGTTGAACATAGCTTTCAGGTCGCGAAGCGTGTCCTCCAATGCGTAGATGGCTTCCTCACAGTTCTTTCCCGTCATGGCTTCTATGCGACGAACGCCTGCGGCGACACTGCTTTCGCTTACGATTTTGAAGAAGCCTATGCGTCCAGTTGATGCCGCATGGATACCTCCGCAGAACTCACAGCTTGGCCCAAACCGCACGACACGTACCTTGTCGCCGTATTTTTCGCCAAAGAGTGCTACCGCACCCATCTTCTTTGCCTCCTCGATTGGTGTGTCGCGATGTTCGTCGAGAGGCAAATCCTGTCGTATCATGTCATTTACCAGCCGCTCAACCTGCCTCAATTCCTCGTCGGTAACTTTCTGAAAGTGTGAGAAGTCAAAGCGGAGCGTGTCAGGACTCACATAAGAACCTTTCTGTTCGGCATGCTCTCCGAGTACTTGCTTTAAGGCATAGTCCAGCAAGTGGGTAGCGGAGTGGTTGGCAGCTGATGCCTCCCGTTTGTCGGTGTCAACGCAAGCCATGAAGTCGGCTTCTACATCTTTGGGCAATTCCTTAATAATGTGTATGCTTTGGTTGTTCTCGCGCTTGGTGTCGATGATGTTTATGGTTTCGTTCTCGCTGACAAGAACTCCTTGATCGCCAACTTGACCACCCATTTCACCGTAGAACGGTGTATGGTTGAGCACCACTTCGTAGAAACTGCTCTTCTTTTGTGTTACCTTACGGTAGCGGAGGATATGGCATTCGTATTCGGTGTAATCGTAACCGACAAACTCTTGTTCGCCCTCTTTCAGCTGAACCCAGTCTCCATTCTCTACTACGGCGGCATTACGGGCACGTGCTTTCTGCTGCGCCATTTCATCATCGAACTGCTTTTCGTCAACAGTGAAACCGTTCTCACGACAAATCAGCTCGGTAAGGTCAAGTGGAAATCCATAGGTGTCAAACAGACGGAAGGCCTCTTTGCCACTTAATTCGGTCTTACCCTGACTTTTCATCTCTTCCATGGCCGTGTTCAGTAGGTTGATACCTTTTTCAAGGGTGCGGAGGAATGAGTCTTCCTCTTCCTTTATCACACGGGCGATGAGCTCGCGCTGAGCTGGGAGCTCTGGATAGGCTTCTCCCATCTCCTGAATGAAAATGTTGAGCAGTTTGAAGATAAACGCTTCCTTCTGTCCAAGGAAAGTATAGGCATAGCGTACGGCACGGCGCAGGATTCGTCGGATGACGTACCCCGCTTTGGCATTACCAGGAAGTTGACCGTCGGCGATAGAGAATGCCACGGCACGCATGTGGTCTGCCACCACGCGCATGGCGATGTCAATCTTCTCCTGCTCGTCTTTTGCCTCTCCGTTCTCACCAGAAGGTGTGGTAAAACCATACTTTTTCCCGCTCAGTTGTTCAATTTGCTTGATGACTGGCTGGAAGATATCGGTGTCGTAGTTTGAGCTTTTGCCTTGCAACATACGCACCAGACGTTCGAATCCCATACCTGTGTCGATGACATTCATTGCTAACGGTTCGAGCGAGTTGTCCGATTTGCGGTTGAACTGCATGAAAACGATATTCCATATCTCAATAACCTGTGGGTCGTCCTTATTGACGAGCTCCCGACCAGCCATCTTTGCCTTTGCTTCAGCTGTGCGCGAGTCAACGTGTATTTCGGAACAAGGGCCGCATGGTCCAGTTTCGCCCATCTCCCAGAAGTTGTCGTGCTTGTTGCCGTTGATGATATGGTCTTCGGGCAAGTGTTTTGCCCAATACTTGGCAGCTTCGTCGTCTCGCGGGATGTTTTCTTCGGGACTACCTTCGAACACTGTCACGTAGAGGTCGGCTGGGTTTAGGTGCAACACATCCACAAGAAATTCCCACGCATGGTCAATGGCCTTTTCCTTAAAGTAATCGCCGAAACTCCAGTTGCCGAGCATTTCAAACATCGTATGGTGATAAGTGTCGTGTCCCACCTCTTCGAGGTCGTTGTGCTTACCGCTCACACGCAGACATTTTTGTGAGTCAGCGCGTCGGCGTGGCTCTGGATCTTTTGTTCCGAGGATAATATCTTTCCACTGGTTCATACCAGCATTGGTAAACATCAGCGTAGGGTCGTCCTTTATGACCATAGGGGCGGACGGTACGATGACGTGTCCTTTCGACTCGAAGAATTTCTTAAACGAATCGCGGATTTCATTAGCTGTCATCATCTTATTATTCTTAATTTTATAAAATTCATTGAAAAGTGTTGCAAAGATACGGACTTTTCACTATTTTTGCAAATGAAATGGTAAATGATTGACCGATAGTTGGCAAGGCTTTTCGTTCAACTCTTTGTGTCAAGTAAGGAAAAATAAGCAGCTATGGCAGAAAATTCACGTAAACTCTATTATTCCATCAAGGAAGTGGCGCAACAGTTAGCCGTATCAGAAAGTTTGCTCAGATATTGGGAGACAGAGTTTCCGCACCTTCGACCGAAAACCACGGGCAACCGTGTGCGCCAATATACCGAGAAGGACATTGAGCAAATCAAGGTCATTTACAACCTTGTAAAGGTACGTGGATTCAAGATTGCCGCTGCCAGGAAGATGCTTCAGGAAAACCGGATGGGGGCTGACAAGAGTCAGAAGATAATGGAAAGTCTCATCTCCGTGCGTGACCAGCTGAAGGAACTCAAACTGCAATTAGACGGATTGGTGTGACAAGCCGATTCGATGGCATAAAAAGCATTAAGGCTGAACAGTGTTGTTCAGCCTTTTTTATTTGTCAGTGGATGCATCTTCAATAAAGTTTTATGATAGGATAATGACACTTTTGTGTAAAGATTATTCATAAGAATTTAACAATTCAAATCTCCCGGTTCAGTATAGATGGGATAGGGGAGTGCACTGTTTTAGCTTTAAAATTCTGATTCATGAGGGTGGATTTAGCCTATTCTTGGCTTTTTCTGTGCGAAACCATAGCTTTCGTCGGTCGGAACTATAGCTATTCGTAAGTAAAACCATAGCTCTGGCGCAACGATAGCTATGCTTTTGATGATGAAATGTTGACAAAACGCACGATGGAAGATACACTATTATTGAGACATGTCTTTAAACAGATTGATTGTCAGTAGTTTATAAACCTGTCTAAAAATTGCGTATTTTCAGGAAGCTCTTGAATGTTTTGAGAAAATAGGCTGAATTTTCGCCCTTTTGTAAAGAAAATTCAAAGATTCGATTGCTGCATAGTCTGAAAAAAGAGGATACGCAGCGTACCCTCTTTTTCTTATGAGTGTGTTTTTTTCGCAATTTAGTTGAAGAAGTATTTTACACCAATCTGCAACATCCAGCACTGGTTGTAGTTCTTGTCGAACGACCATGTCTTTGTAGGAGCATTGCCCTCCTTGTCTTTTCTCATCGAGAAGTAAGGAACGTTGTTGGCATCTATCTTGTCAACTTTTAGGAACTGACCGCTGAAGCTGCCGTTCATGTTCTTCTCCACTCCCCACTTTGAGTTGAACAAGTTGCCTATGTTCATCACGTTGGCACTCAACTGAAGGTTGTGGCGTGTGTTGCCGATGTTGAAGGTGAAGTCGTGTGCCCAGCGGAAGTCGAAACGATGGACGAATGGCGCGCGTGCGCTGTAAGCCTCCGCATACTCGCCCTTGTGGTTCTTCAGGTAAGAGTCCTGATTCACGTAGTTCCAGAAGAGTTGGCGATCAGACTCGTGTGTGAAATGAATCTGGCTGTCGTCGGCCGGAATGTACATCAAGTCGTTGGCAATCTTGTCGTTGTTGATGTCGCCGTAGTAAAAATAGCTGTAGCCCCTTGGAGAATAGCCGGTGTAGAAGAGTGCGAAATGGTCGTGATTATAAGTGTAGCTCACTGAAGCTATCAGGCGATCGGGAATCACATACTGCGAGTTCTGCAGTGCGTCGCTGTTCGGACCGTTGACGGTGTAGAGTCCTTGCCATGCCGATGATGCGTTGGAGCCGGGCATTCCCGACACCTCCTTCATCACTGTGTGGGTATAGGCTGCCATGATGCTCAGGTTGTCGATTGGCTCTGCGTTCAGTGTGAGGTTGAATGTCCAACCATAGCCTTTGTGCGTGTTCTCCAGCACGCAAGCATCGCTCACCTTATTATATGTGAAGTTGGTCGGATAGAGATAGCGGTTGTCGGCTCCGTTGAGGCGTTCCCATGTGGGCATCTCCGCATCCTTGATGTTCCAGTTCACCAGACGAACGTCGTTGATTTTTTTTGTATAGGTGAACTCTGCTGTTGCGGTGAAGGGGAACGAGGTGGGTATCTGATAATCAACGGCAATCGATGATTTCCATACCTGTGGCATCTTGAAGTCGCTGGCGATGGCGGCGATGGAACTTGGCACCGTGCCTTGCTCTGGTGTGATGCTTTCCGGCGCACCGAGCATGTCTCGCATCTGGTTCACATCGGTAAGGATGCCTCCTGTAAACTTGTCGAGTCGTGGGTCTCTCGATGTTACGACGCCGTTGGTGTATCGTGTCACGGCACTCACGAGGTTTTGGACCATACCAGAGTTGGAGGGCATGTTGGTGAAGAACACCAATGGCAGGCGACCGGTGAAGATACCTGAGCCACCACGCACTTTCAGCGTGCGGTCTTTGAACACATCCCATGTGAATCCGAAGCGTGGCGATATCTGAATGTTGCTCTTGGCCCACTTTCCGGTGTCGATGTGGCGACCTCCGAAGTCGAGTTCGTAGATGGCATTGTTACGCATGATGTCGTCATCGTCATAAGAAATGTTGTCGAATCGTATGCCGCCTGTCAGTTTCAGGTTGTCGAGCACGTTCCACTCGTCTTGCAGATAAAGCCCATACTGATTGAAACTGACTTCTGCCGCTGGATTGAGGTTGCCTGCATAGCCATAGGTTAGTGCAACAGCCTCAGGCGCAGCACCTGTGAGGAAATCATTGAGGCTGCGGTAGCGGTAATAGCCTGTTCCGTTTCGCATGTAGGAGTTATTAGCCATCTGATGCTCGAAGCTCAATCCTGCCGTCAGTTTGTGGCTGCCCAGATAATAAGTGAAATTGTCGGTGATGGTCGTAATCTTATTGTTCACACCATTGTTGTAAGTGAACAGCTCGTAACCGAGGCTCATGTACGGCTCAAGGGTCTGCTTCACGTTGTATCCGCCGAAGTCAACAGCGATGTTTTGTCCCGTTTTGGAATCGATTGTGGGGTAATCGCCCGTTGAGTAGTCGTACATGATGTCGATGAATGGGAATGGCGACGAGTTGCTGCCACGCATATCCTTGATGTTTGTGTAGGTAACGAGCAGTTGGTTGGAGATATTCTTGCCGAAACGACTGTTCAAGTCGGCAGAAATGGAGTTGATTTTATTCTCCATCGAGTACATGGAGTTTGCGAAGGCCATGGAATACTGCGATAAACGGTTGAATCCTCTCAGTCGGAAGCCAGTGTTGCCTGAATTTCCGTTGGTGGGGTTCCATGCCTTGTTGGTTGTTGTGTTGTAGCGAAGGGCAAGATGGTGGTTCTGATTGATGTTCCAGTCAAGACGAGCGAGAAACTTTGTGTTGCTCTCATCTGCAGGAAAGGCATCGTATGCCCCTGTATCATAGCCGTATTTGCTTCGCATGAACTCTTGAACTTTCTGCATATCGGCAATGGTGGTTCTTGAAATGTAGTCTGTTTTTCTGGCTACACCATCTGCAGAAGGATGCCAGCGGTTGGCCACTGATGGCACCTTGGAGGTCTCGAAGTTGGCAAAGAAAAAGAGTTTGTCCTTCAGAATCGGACCACCCAGTGTGAATCCGTAAGTGGTGTTGCGGTTGGTGCCGCGTTCTCCGAGGTCGGTGTGGTCAATGCGGTTACCGTGCATGTTTTCATTGTTGTGGTAAATGTAGGCTGCTCCCTTGAAAGTGTTTGTGCCTGATTTGGTCACGGCGTTGATACCTCCGCCAATGAAGTTGGTCTGCCGCACATCGTAAGGAGCGATCACCACCTGTACCTCGTCGATGGCATCCATTGAGATAGGATTGCCTCCTCCGGGGAGTGCCGACGAGAGACCGAAGTTGTTGTTGAAGTTGGCACCGTCGAGGGTGAAGTTGGTCGAACGTCCATCGCCGCCGGCGAAACTCATGCCGTTGGCATAAGGAGATATGCGCGCAATGTCGGATATGCTGCGATTGATGGTAGGCAGCGCTGTCATCTGTGCGTTGCTGATGTTGGTGGTGGCACCGGTCTTTTCGAGTGAGAACTTGCTGGCCTTGCCCGTAACGACAACCTCGCCCAGCTCATTGGCATCCTCTGAAAGCGCCGGCGACAGCTTATAGACCTCGCCGAGCTGAAGCATGATTCCCGTATAGGTCTTCGATTTGTGCCCGACATAAGATACGGTGACGGAGTAGGGACCACCGGTGCGCATACCTTGGATTTCGTAGCGTCCGTCGATGTTTGTGACACTGGCATAGCGTGTGCCTGAAGGCTCGTGTACAACTTGTACCGAAGCCCCAATCAGAGGCTCGTTGCTGCCAGATAATGTAACCTTGCCTCCGAGAGCGGAGGTGGTGACCTGTGCTGAAAGGGTCGATGCGAACATCACCAACAGCGCAAACAGGAATAGTAATCTTTTCTGCATTGTGGAATGAATTATAAAATTATGGTTTGTTTTTTACGTTTACCTTATTAATTACGGTGCAAAATTAGTTAAGGAATGTTTCTATCGTGTTACATAAAAATTAAAAACTCGTTGAAACTTCTTTAAACCTCTCTGTTTTTCTGTATTACACTCTGCGGACTGTATTTGAGCATCAGTCAGCCTTTCTTTATGAATAATCGGAATTTGGCCTATTTTACGCACTTGTAAGGTGTGGTGACGATGTCCGATAACCATCCTGAAAGGCGCTAAAAGAGTGTTAGTTGTTTTTAACTAAAAAAGTTTTCGAATAATTTTCCGATGCATTATCTTTGTAACAATTATTTTATTCAAAATTAAGATGAAGAAAGTATTGGTATTAGTAGTTGCTTGCGCCACAATGGTTGCATGCCAACAGAAAGGTAAGACTACCGAAGAAGCTGCAGCAAAAGACAGCGCTTCTGTAGAAGTTGTTGATTCCATGCGCTATGCTGGTGAGGTTCCAGCTGCTGATGGTCCAGGCATTCGCTATGAATTGGCTCTGGCTGCCGACAGCACTGACGGTTTCAGCATGACAGAAACTTATCTTGCTGCTAAGAAGGACGGCAAGGACGATGTGAAGAAATTCACAGGTAAGGCTGAGAAAATCGAAAAAGACGTGAAGGGTGAGAAGAAGGTTGCCTACAAGTTCACATTGGGCAAGGACGGGGCTGCTTACTTCATGGTTGTAAACGATTCAACTCTCCGCATGGTTAACGATCAGTTGGAAGAGTCTGCTAACAAGAGTCTCAACTACGATTTGAAGTTAGTGAAGTAATTGATTCTGAAAAGAAGAACGAAAGAATAAGGGATGTGCCTGATGGCGCATCCCCGTTTTATTTGTGGTTGCAGATAGATCAGGTTATTTCCTGGACATTCTGCATATCGTTGATCTGTTTCAGGCTCTTGATGATGATTCTCACGTCCTCACGGTCGTGAACACGGAGCTCGATACTGCCTTGAAAAATCCCATTATCGGTGGAGAGGGTGATTTTGCGTATGTTTACTCCGAATTTATCGGATATGACCTTTGAGAGCTCGTGCAGCATACCTTTGCGGTCGATTCCCTGAATCGCAATCGTTGCATCGAAGAACAAGCGCTTGTGCATATCCCATTTTGCATCGAGGATTCGTGGACCGAAGCTTGCCTTGAGTTTGGAGGCAACAGCGCAGGAACGTTTGTGAATCTCTATATGCCCTTTGTTGTCGATGTAACCAAGAATATCGTCGCCGGGGATAGGATGGCAACAATGGGGGAAAATGTATCGGCTGATATTGTCCTCATTGATGAAGATGGGTTTCTTTTTGTTCAGTCCCTGATCAACCACAATCAACCCATCCTGTATGTTAGTAGTGGAGTCGTTGGTAGTGAAGGAGCCTTCCTTTTGCGATGACCTCTTCAAGAAAGGAACGTACTTTCGCCATTTGGCAGAGTAACCCTCGCTGTTCGGCTTTCGCTTGCCTTGCAATTCATCAAGGTCTGTATCTCCGAGTATAATGCTTTTCTCTCCGATGGCACTGAAAAGGTTGGCGTGCTTAGGAAGCTTATGCAAGTCGCAGAGCTTGTCGAGAACAGAGGTTGTCATCTCATAGTCGTGCTCTTTCAGCCAATTCTCAAGAATCTCTTCTCCTTGTTTCTGTATCTCCCTGTTCTCTCTTCTAAGGATGGCGAGAACCTTGCCTTTGGCTTTGGCAGTCGAGACGAAATTGATCCACGACTCATTGACGCGCTGTGCCTTCGAGGTGAGTATCTCTACCTGATCGCCACTCTGCAGTTTATGGCTCATAGGTACAAGCTTGTGATTCACTTTGGCACCGATGCAGTGGCTTCCGAGGAAGGTGTGAATTTGGAAAGCGAAGTCAAGGGCCGTACATCCCGCTGGCATCATCTTGATTTCGCCCTTTGGTGTGAACACGAATATTTCTGAAGCGAAGAGGTTCAGCTTGATGGCATCGAGGAAATCCATTGCGTCTGGCTGCGGATCATCAAGAATTTCCTTGATGGTGTGAAGCCAGTCGTTCAATTCTCCCTCATCCTCGGTGATCTCATTGGAGCCTTCCTTATATTTCCAGTGTGCCGCAAAGCCCTGTTCTGCAATCTCATCCATCCTGTCGGAGCGGATTTGTATTTCTATCCAACGTCCTTGCTTGGACATCAATGTGACATGGAGGGCCTGATAACCATTGGCTTTTGGATGGTTGACCCAGTCACGTAAGCGGTCGGGATGGCTCTTGTAAAGTTTGCTGATGGCAACATAAATCTGGAAGCATTCGTTGACTTCTTCCTGTCTGCTTTTCGGCGTAAATATGATTCTTACGGCAAGGATATCGTAGATTTCTTCAAAAGTAACGTGCTTGTTTTGCATCTTATTCCAAATGGAATAAGGGCTTTTTACACGTGCCTTGATCTTATATTTCAATCCCATTCTGTCCAGTTCAGCACGAATTGGGGCTGTGAACGTGTCGAATAATGTATCGCGTTGTTCCTGGGTTGAGGCTATTTTCATTTCAATAGCTTTGTATGCGTCAGGATGCTCATAGCGGAAACTCAGGTCTTCAAGTTCTGTCTTGATTTTATTGAGTCCGAGTCGGTTGGCCAATGGTGCGTAAATGTAGAGAGTTTCGCCCGCTATCTTGTATTGTTTGTTGGCTGGTTGTGAGGCCAGAGTACGCATGTTGTGCAGTCGATCGCAGATTTTGATGAGGATGACGCGTATGTCGTCACTCATGGTGAGCAGCAGTTTCTTGAAATTCTCTGCTTGGGCGGATGCCTGTTCTCCAAATATGCCGCCTGATATCTTGGTAAGGCCATCCACTATCTGAGCTATTTTCGTGCCGAAGATGTTTTGAATGTCCTCAACGGTATAGTCTGTGTCTTCTACAACGTCATGAAGCAGGGCTGAACAGATACTTGTCGAACCCAGACCAACCTCCTTGCAAGCTATCATGGCTACCCCGATAGGATGCAGAATGTAGGGCTCGCCTGAAAGCCGGCGTACCCCCTTGTGCGCCTGTCGTGAGAAATTGAATGCCTTTGTGATAATATCCACTTTCTTGCGGTGCGGTGAGGCAAGATAAGTGTCTAAGAGAAGCTGGAAAGCCTCGTCCACCATCTTTTCTTCTGCTGACTCTTCAATATCGGTTTTCTCAATTTCTTTATCCATATAATCCTCCTAACATGATATTAAGGTGAACCTTTCTAATAGGCGGTTTTGATTCCTTTATCCCCTCCGCTCCCAGTATGGGCTTCGTTGGCATTGGCAGCCATGCTTGTCTGTGTGCCAACCGTTGTCTGTAGTTCTTGGTAGAGCAGTGGGGCAACACTGTTGAAGCGGTCAACCTCTTCTGCTGGAAGTACGAGGGTTGCAACACCGTTGTTTGTTTTTACGATACCTTGTTTATATTG
The DNA here is from genome assembly GCF_000430525.1 of Prevotella corporis DSM 18810 = JCM 8529. GTDB lineage: Bacteria > Bacteroidota > Bacteroidia > Bacteroidales > Bacteroidaceae > Prevotella > Prevotella corporis. Next base: position 182,099 of record NZ_AUME01000001.1, read on the forward strand.
TGGGTTCAAGGTTTTAAGATCTTCGATGCTCATTTCCATGATATTTGCGATTTTGGTGAACGAGACATCTTGGGTAATCTGTACTTTTCCTGGTATTTGCGGTAGTCCAGTCGTCTCTGGGTATAGATTATAGTCTCCAAAGTAGGTCATTACGTAGTTGGCGGCAATGAAAGCCGGCACATAACCTCGTGTTTCCTTTGGCAAGAACTTGTAAATTTTCCAGAAATCAACGCTCCCCCCAGCCTTATCAATGGCATTTCTAACACGGTTCGGGCCGCAATTATAGGCTGCCAGGGCCAATGTCCAGTCGCCAAAACTTCGGTAAAGGTCGCTCAGCATGCGGGCTGCTGCATAGGATGATTTAATCGGGTCGCGTCTTTCATCAACGTAACTGTTGATACAGAGGTCGTATTGCTTCCCCGTTGTACTCATGAATTGCCACAATCCTACGGCTCCTACACGTGAAGTGGCATTAGGATTGAGGCCTGATTCAATAACGGGAAGATATTTCAACTCTAATGGAAGGCCGTAAAAGCGCAACGCTTCCTCAAAGAAGTGATTGTAATATTTTGCACGTGACAGCAGATAACAGGTTGATCTGCGCCCCGACTTGACATACCTGTCGATGTGTCTCTTCACTTCCTCATTGTAGGTCATAGGTATTGAGCTTGGCAAACGTTTGATACGGCGACTGATGGCATCCGTCTCAGTCTCTGTTTCTCTCTCATTCGCTCTGAAATAGCTGTGGCTTCCTTGCTGTTGGTAGAACTTTTCATCAGTAAACTCCACCGATAGCGGATCCTCCTCGACTATTGGGATATAAATTTCCATCGTTCTGCCATTACTGTCTGTCACTACTTGGCTTTGAGCCAGCATCGTACAGTTGGCATAGGTCGATAAGAGTGCTGAAAGTATGTATATTTTCTTGACCATTCTATTAATTGTGGGGACTTGCTATGGATTTGCCCGTCAGAAAGTAAGGCTGCATCCAATGCCTAATGCTGAGCTCTTCAGCGGATTGCCTGAACCTATCATTGAATTGTCGTTGATGATTGCCGGTGCGATATGTAGTGACAAATCGTCTGAAATATCGAAATCGGACAACGATGCATCCACGTAAGCGTCGATAACGGAAAGCGCGTATATTCCTATGGTGGCGAAAATACTCAGGTCGCGCCATCTACGGTAACGGTCTTTTCGCTTTTTGAACAAGTCTTGATAATATTGCTTGTTACCTTCATTGACTGCATTTCCCAAGTGGAGGAAGTCATTGTAACTCTGTGTCGAGGGATCGCTGTCCATAATATCGACGTATGCACGTGAATAATCACGATACATTTGGTTATTCCACGTCATTGCATAGATGCAACCTGCAATTCCGCCGTAAAAGATAGGCAGTTTCCAGTATTTCCGATTGTAAATCTGTCCTGCTCCAGGCAGCACTACGGCCAGCCACAGGGCTTTCTTGGGATTTGGCCGCCATTTGCTCCAATCGCGGTTGATTTTTGCACTGTCCTGTATTGATGTGCCCTTGAGCCTTGCCTCTCTATCGGGTGATAGCAGCAGTGTGTCCATTGCGTCGTGCGGTGGAATATCTATCACCGTAACGGCTACAGAGTCACCTGGGTAGATGACTTTGATGGGTTCTTCTTTTGTGGATTGTGCCATCATTACGGCCGGAGTTGTGAACACCAGCAAACCCAGCAGCAGCCATTGGCGAAATATATTGTTCAGACTCTTCACTTGCGCACAACCGTTCGTTCAACTATCATTTTATTTTGTCCATCACAGCCATGATATGTTCTAACTCTTCCTCAGATGAGAAAGGAATGCTGATTCGGCCTTTCCCATTGGCATTGTAGCTCATTTGGACTTTTGTGTCGAAGAAATCTGACAGTCGCTTCTTGAGAATGTTAAATTCTTCTGGCAGTTTGGATTTGGTTGCTATTTTTTTCTTGGCTGTCTGAATGTCCTCTCCGTTCTTCAGTTGTTGGCAGAAATCCTCCACCTTTCTCACACTGAAGCCGTTTTTCTGTATTTCGCGGAACAATTTCAACTGAAGCGATGGGCTATCGAGCGAGAGCAGCGCGCGGGCATGCCCCATGTCTATTTCTTTCTTCTGCAAAGCCATCTGCACCTGTGCCGGGAGTTTCAGCAATCGGAGATAATTGGCTATGGCTGCGCGACTCTTGCTGACACGTTCTGCAACCTTTTCCTGTGTCATTCCGCTTTTCTCAAGCAAGTGCTCGTATGCGAGGGCAATCTCAATGGCATTTAAATCCTCACGCTGGATGTTCTCAACTAAGGCAAGTTCCATCACATTCTCATCCTTGATGGTTCGGATGTAGGCTGGAATAGCCGTTAGACCTGCCAGCTGAGAGGCTCTCCAACGGCGCTCACCGGCGATAATTTGAAACTTATTGTCGTCCATCTGTCGAAGTGTAATCGGCTGGACGATACCCAGCTCCTTGATGCTGTTGGCCAATTCTTCAAGGGCTATCTGATCGAACTCCCTTCGGGGCTGGTCGGGATTTGGCTCAATCTGGTCTAACGCAATCTCATTGATGGTTGAACTGCCCTGTGTGCTGACCGCTTCCGTAGAAATCAAAGCGTCAAGACCTCGTCCGAGGGCATTTGTTTTGGAACCTTTGTTGTATTTTTTATGAACTGCCATGCTGATTTGTAGGTTTACAGATTACTTTTTCAACTTCAGAATGAACTTTTTTTATTTTTTTCGATTATCTCCTTTGCAAGTGAGAGATGATTCTTTGCTCCCGTTGATTCGGCATCGTAGAGGATGACGGGCAAACCGTGGCTCGGACTTTCAGAAAGTTTCACGTTGCGTTGGATGACGGTTTTGAATACCAACTCTTGGAAATGGCGCTTCACTTCGTCGTAAATCTGTCGGGCCAATCTGAGACGGCTGTCGAACATGGTTAGCAGGAAGCCTTCAATCTCAAGTTTCGGATTCAGTTTGCTTTTGATTATCTTAATGGTGTTTAGTAGTTTACTGATTCCTTCCAATGCAAAGTATTCGCATTGGACGGGAATGATGACCGAGTCGGCAGCTGTCAGTGCATTGACGGTAATCAATCCTAATGAGGGACTACAGTCAATAAGGATGAAATCGTAGTCATTCCGAATCGGAGCAAGCAACTTGCTGACCATATTCTCACGGTCGTTTATCTTCAACATTTCTATTTCCGCACCCACTAAGTCGATGTGGCTCGGCACGATGTCAAGCCCTTCGATGTCTGTGGTGTAGATTGCATCGCGGATATCAGCATGGTTGATAATGCATTCATATAGCGAGCAATCCACCTCCTTGATGTCAACACCCAGTCCGCTCGAAGCGTTTGCCTGTGGGTCGGCATCAATGACGAGTACGCTTTTTTCCAATGTTGCGAGCGACGCTGCAAGGTTGATGGTTGAAGTGGTTTTACCCACTCCTCCCTTTTGATTGGCCAATGCAATTATTTTTCCCATTTCTTTCCTTATCCTTACTTGATTTGGCGACAAAGATACATATTTTATGCGAGATTAAGCTAATTCTAAACCTTTTTTCGTAATTTTGCAATCAAAAGAAAGCTAAAGTTATGGATTTTAAGAGACCCCTGATTCTTATTTCAAATGACGATGGATACCACTCCAACGGAATCAAAACGTTGGTGTCGTTCCTTGCTGATTTTGCCGAAGTTGTGGTTTGTGCGCCTGAAGCTGCAAGGTCGGGTTATTCGTGTGCCTTTTCAGCGACTGATCATCTTTTGCTGAAACGGCGTCATAACATTCCCGATTGCGAGGTTTGGTCGTGTACTGGAACACCAGTAGATTGCGTTAAGCTGGCCATCGACCAGCTTTTGGATGGGCGTAGGCCCGATTTGATACTCGGTGGCATTAACCACGGTGACAATTCGTCTGTGAACAATCATTATAGTGGCACGATGGGGATTGCGCGTGAGGGATGTATGAAATTTATTCCATCCATCGCTTTCTCAAGCTGCGACTATAATCCTGACAGCGATTTAACTCCCCTTCGACACTATGTCCGAAAGATTGTTAAGAAGGTGCTGGCCGAAGGATTGCCAAAGGGAATATGTCTGAACGTCAATTTTCCCAAGACCGATTCCTTTCTTGGATTGAAAGTGTGTCGAATGGGGTACGGGAGTTGGGTAAAAGAGGTTGTTCGCTGCGTTCATCCAAGAGGTTTCGATTATTATTGGATGGTCGGCAAATATCTGAACACTGAGCCTCAAAAAACGGATACTGACCAGTGGGCTTTAGACCATGGGTATGTTTGTGTGACGCCGGTAACCATCGATGTAACAGATTATAACATGCTTCGTTCGATGAAGGACTGGGAAGATTAGCTTTCCTCCGTTTTTTTTGTGATTTTTGAGAAATATTGTGAACCGTTAGCTTATGAAATACTATATAATTGTTGGCGAAGCTTCGGGCGATTTGCATGCCTCACGGCTGATGATGTCGTTAAAGGAGTATGATCCAATAGCCGAGTTTCGATTTATTGGTGGCGACTTGATGTCTGAAGTAGGCGGCCATCGTGTCCGCCACTGTAAGAATTTGGCTTACATGGGTTTTATTCCCGTATTGCTGCACTTGCCCACCATCTTCCGGAATATGAAGATGTGCAAAGAAGATATCGTGAAATGGCAGCCCGATGTTGTTATCCTTGTTGATTATCCAGGCTTTAACCTGAATATCGCCAAATACGTAAAGAAGAACACGAGGATACCTGTCTATTACTATATCTCGCCAAAGATTTGGGCTTGGAAAGAGTGGCGCATCCGATCTATCAAGCGTGACGTCAAGGAGATGTTCTCCATACTCCCATTTGAAGTGCCATTCTATGAAAAGAAACACAATTACAAGATTCACTATGTGGGGAATCCAACGGCTGAGGAAGTGGCTTCTTTCCGTAATCGCTACACTGAGAGTAAGGATGAGTTTGTGAGTCGGAACGGTTTATCTGATAAACCGATAATTGCCATCTTGGCTGGTAGTAGAAAACAGGAGATAAAAGACAATTTGCCCGCTATGTTAGAGGCAGCCAAGCACTTCGAGGACTATCAGTTGGTTATTGCCGGTGCTCCATCTATTGATAATTCATTTTATCTTAAATACGTAGGTAAAACACCTGCGAATATAGTAAAAAATGAAACTTATGAGCTGCTTTCGCACTCCATAGCTGCCCTTGTTACGAGTGGAACTGCAACTTTAGAGACGGCGCTCTTCAATGTTCCGCAGGTAGTGTGCTACAAAACTCCTCTGCCAGCTTTGATTCGGTTTGCTTTTAATCACCTCATCAATGTGAAGTACATTTCTCTCGTCAATCTGATTGCCGACCGAGAGATTGTGCAAGAGTTGCTTGCCGACCGTTTTAGGGTGTATAACATAGCCAATGAGCTGTATAGAATTTTACCGGGGCAGACTGGACGCGAGGAGATGTTGCAGAATTATCAGCTGTTGCACGAACGTTTAGGAAATCAAAGCGCACCCGATAACGCTGCAAAGATTATGGTCAACTTACTACAATTGTAGTCTTATCAATTTAAAACCCTAGTTTCGGCTTTGTCAATGATGCCTTATGCCAGCAATCGACAGGCCCTTTTATTACATTAATTTGCCTTGTCTGAGCACATGCATTAACAATGGGGTTGTGATAGGTGAGCTTTTGCATTGTCATAGATGAGCTATGGTCTTGCCATTGGTCACCTTTTGCAAAAGCTTCTCTCTTATTATTTGTTTTGTTTTCTAATCGATTAATTGTCAGTGTTTTAGGTTGTAGTTGTAGAAGTTGTAAGTTCTATTGGCCTTGCCTTTGCTAACTCGTGCAAAAAATCGTCAAAAATAGTGCTGGAAATAAGGGCTTCTTTTTATCATTAGTATGGTAAACTTTTGCTGTTTTTTGAAATTTACCCCCAGTTAGATATAAATCCTTTTGGCATACCTTTATTGCGAACGTCAGGAAGCCTCATTCTCATCGTGTAACTGTGAAATTGTGGTCTAATGGTCGGATTTGGGCTATATATAAGTAAGTGATGGTTTGTAGCCGGTTGCAGCACCGCCTCACCTATTCTTTGGCCCTAAACGAAAGTTAAAAGTGGATAAACTCCATTCGCATCCAGCCAATTACTTGATGCAATGCCTATTAAAAGGCCTCTGCTTTAAAAGATAGTTAGTGCATACAGATACACCACTGCTGCTGGAATGGCCATCAGCGACGAGTCGAACCTGTCGAGCATACCACCGTGTCCAGGCAGAATGTTTCCGCTATCCTTTACTCCCAATGTGCGCTTGAAAAGACTTTCCACTAAATCACCCCATGTTCCGAAAACCGCAACGACGATTCCAAGTCCTATCCACTGGGGAATGGTGAGCATATTTACACCGCTTTCGTTTGTCGTAGAATAGCCTATGAGTGCGGCTACGATGACGACGAGGATTCCGCCACCGATGCTTCCTTCCCAACTCTTGGCTGGACTGATGCGGGGGAACAGCTTGTGCTTTCCGAAAAGTGAGCCAGAACAATAAGCTCCTGTGTCATTGGTCCATAGGAAGATGAAGATGCTCAATGGCAATAGCATGTCGATGGTCATCTGTCCGTTTGCGTCTCTTTGGAAGGCGAGGACGTTTATCATCGAAATCGGGAGTGCAATGTACATCTGTCCCAGCATGGTGTAGGCCCAGTTCATAATCGGATTCTCATTCTTTAGGTAGAGCTCGGCTATGAAAAGGTAGATAATCGTCAGAATGTATGGGACAAACACGCTGAATCCCTCAACGAACCCAAGTCGCTGACCAGCCAATGCCACGAAGAAATAGACCCCTGCCACTGTTGAGATGAAGCGATTGATGCTCACATGCTCTATTTGTGATATGAGACCAGTGTACTCCCATATTGTCATGCCTGTGATGGTGGCGAAAAGCACCACCATATAATGGGCCGAAAGGAAACCTGCCACCATGATGGCCACGAAGAGAATACCTGTGATGGTGCGTGTTATGAGGTTCTTCTGTTTGTCTGTCATTATTCTTCTGCTCTGTTGTTAGCTTGGTTTGCATCAACGTCACCAGTCATATCGTTGTTGTCATCTGCCTCGCTATCGTTGTTTTTTTTCGCAGCTTCATGCTCTGCTTGCGCTTGTTTGACGCTCTCTGGCATGTTCTCTAACTGTAATTGTGACTTGTCTTCCAAATCCATCAGTTCCTGAGTGCGGCTCACCCAAGGACGCTTACCGAATATTTCCTCAACATCCTCTGCCATGATGACTTCGCGTTGGATGAGCAACTGCGCCAGACGGTTATGCCCCTCCTTGTGTTCGCTAAGAATCTGTTTGGCGCGGGCATACTCTCCGTTCACCATCTTTAGCACTTCTTCGTCAATTGTCTTGGCCGTGGTCTCCGAATAAGGCTTCTGGAATCCTGGATCCTCATTATTATAATAGCACACGTTGGGCAGTTTGTCGCTCATACCAGCATAGGCAATCATTCCGAAGGCGCTTTTTGTGGCACGTTCGAGGTCGTTTATAGCCCCTGTTGAGATGTGTCCGGTGAACAATTCCTCTGCGGCGCGCCCTCCCAGCAGAGAGCACATCTCGTCGAGCATCTGTTCCTTGGTGGTGATGGGTCGTTCTTCCGGCAGGTACCAAGCAGCTCCCAAAGCCTGTCCACGAGGAACGATACTCACTTTTACGAGCGGATTGGCATGCTCACAGAACCAACTGATGGTTGCGTGGCCAGCTTCGTGTAGGGCTATAGTACGCTTTTCCTCAGCGGTCAGTATCTTTGTTTTCTTTTCCAGTCCGCCAATGATGCGGTCAACTGCGTCGAGGAAGTCCTGTTTGCCAACAACGGTTTTGTCGTGACGGGCCGCAATCAGTGCGGCTTCGTTGCAAACGTTGGCAATATCGGCACCGGAGAAACCTGGAGTCTGGCGTGCCAGCAAGTCGATGTCTAAGTTCTTGTCGAGTTTCAGCGGACGCAAGTGTACTTGAAAAATAGCTTTTCGCTCTGGCAAATCAGGTAAATCAACATGTATTTGGCGGTCGAATCGGCCGGCACGGAGCAATGCCTTGTCGAGCATATCCACACGGTTGGTGGCTGCCAGCACAATAACGCCACTGTTAGTACCGAATCCGTCCATCTCGGTCAGTAAGGCGTTGAGCGTGTTCTCTCGTTCGTCGTTGCCGCCCATTGACGGATTCTTCGAGCGGGCGCGGCCAACGGCGTCAATTTCATCGATGAAAATGATGCAGGGGGCTTTCTCTTTTGCCTGTCGGAACACGTCTCTGACGCGGCTTGCCCCCACTCCTACGAACATTTCGACGAAGTCTGATCCGCTCATTGAGAAGAACGGCACGCCCGCTTCTCCTGCTACAGCCTTCGCCAGCAAGGTTTTACCAGTTCCTGGAGGACCTACGAGCAGCGCTCCCTTAGGTATCTTTCCACCAAGTTCAGTGTATTTCTTTGGATTTTTGAGGAATTCGACAATCTCCTGTACCTCTTGTTTGGCCCCTTCCTGTCCGGCAACGTCCTTGAACGTTATGCCCAGTTCGCCTGCCTTCTCGTATAGTTTGGCCTTCGATTTGCCGACGCTGAACACTCCGTTGCCTCCGCCTGATCCACCGCTCATCCTTCGCATGATGAATATCCAGAATCCGATGATGAATATCCATGGAATGAGGCTGATGAATATCTCTTTGAACCCATTCTCATCTTTGTTCTCATAGCTGTAACCTTTGATTTTCTTCTTCTGTACAGCCGTATTGAGGAATGCTTCCAGATTGTCGATAGAACCTATCTCAACTGTGATATATGGATTCTTGCCAACTTGATCTGTGCCTTGTTTGAAAATTTCACGGATATGTTCAGGGCTGACATACATTTTGAGCGAGCTTTCATTCTTGTTCACAACTACATGGGTAGCATAACCCTTGTTGATGTATGTCTGAAAAGCGGTGTAATCTTTTTGGATACCTTGATTACCTGAAAGTACATTCTCAGCTCCGCCTGTTGAAAAGAATATCAATGCGATGGCGATGGCGAGCACATAAAGCCAGTTCATGTTGAACTTTGGCATCTTAGGCATGTTAGGTTTGTTGTTCGGATTCTGATTGTCCATTTATTACATAGAATATTTGATGAATAAAACTGACCGTTCCGGCAAGCGTCCTTAATCCAAATCCTCAATTTGCGTCAGCGTAGCGTCCTCCCAAAGGTGTTCCAAGTCGTAGTAAGCTCTTGTTTCGGGGATGAAGATGTGAACCAGAACATCGACAAAGTCAATGGCCACCCATTGGTTGTTTCCCAATCCTACGCAGTTTACTGGCTTTTCGCCGTGATGTTCGCGTACATAGTCGCCCACTGACTCAGCTATCGCTTCGACCTGCTGTGGCGAATTGCCGTGACAGATGACGAAATAATGGCAGATTGTGCCGTCGATCTTTGATAAGTCTGCAATTACTATGCCATGTCCTTTTTTCTCTTGAATACCTTTGGTAATGGAATTTACTAATTTCTTTGTCTCGTTCATTAAATTGATTATGAATTAAGTGCCACAAAGGTAGTGCAATTCGGGTGAAGAGCAAAATAAATTTGTTTTATTTTACATATTCTCTTAAGCGGTTGTTTGTCTGCTATGCTGCAAATGTAACCAGCAAGGGTCGGTGGGAGGGTTAAAAATCGCCATCTGTACGCTTTTTAACTAAAATTCTTTTGATTTTCTTTGGTGGTTCGTAAAAAGATAGTACCTTTGCAAACGCAATTCAAAATAGGAGTTGTTACATATTGGGATATGGTGTAATGGTAACACTACAGATTCTGGTCCTGTCATTCCTGGTTCGAATCCGGGTATCCCAACTGAATCGAAAGGCAGATGATTGAAATTCAATCATCTGCCTTTTTCATGGTGGTATTCTGTGCCTCCGCAAAGTTGTCATAGTGCGTCAAAGTGTTTGGTTGTAAACTTTTCCGAGTTTTCGGCTCACCGCCTGGCAACCCACTGGGGAAAAACGAACAGGCAGCCTCTGTCGGTTTGTGGAGGCTGTCTGTTGAAAGATGGGTATTCAGAGGCAAAAACGCTGTTTCTTTTGTAATCGGAAACAGGTCTATTTGTAAGAAGCCTTCAGAATTTCGACAATCTCAGCGTGGTTGAGTGGCTCTCGGTCGAGTGCCACCAGTCCACCCATTACCTCCAATGCATTGGTGGCCATCTTGTCAAACTCTTCGGGCTGTATGCCATATTCGCTCATTTTCAAGTCATCTACCTTGCACGCTTTCTTCAAGTTGTCTAATGCGGTGATGAAATCTTCAGGCTTGGTGGCATCCTCCTTGCCGAGGAACTTCGCCATGTTGACGAAGCGTTCGTCGCAGACATGCTTGTTGATGTGGGTGGTGAAGAACGCCTTTGAAATCATGATAAGGCCCGCACCGTGTGGCAGTTCCTCATGGTAAGCGCTCAGTGCGTGCTCTATGGAGTGCTCTGCGGTGCAGCCACTGGTATCCATGGAGTAGCCGCTCATGGTGTTGGCAAAGGCCATACGTGCCCGTGCCTCCATGTTGTTGCCGTCTTTGAAGGCGATGGGGAGGTAAGTACCGATGTTGCGGATGGCAGCTTCCTGAACCATGTCGGAGAAAAGGTTGCTCCGATTGGAGATGTAGCCTTCCAGACTGTGGAAGAGAGCATCGAAGCCTTGATAGGCGGTGAACTGTGGCGGAACGCTGGTCATGAGCTCCGGATCGACGATGGCATAGACGGCAAAGGCTCGCGGGTCGCCGATGCCCAATTTTTCGTTGGTCTCTGGATTGGTGATTACTCCTGCTGCGTCAACTTCCGAACCCGTTCCTGCCGTCGTGGTAATGGCAATCCACGGTAGCGGATTGTTCACCGCAGGCTTGCCCTTGCCCGTCCGCCCTGTGGCATAGTCCCAAAGATCGCCAGGATTGGTAGCGTTGATGGCCATAATCTTTGCTGCGTCCATTACACTGCCACCTCCCAGTGCCACAATAAAGTCGCAGTTGTTGTCGTTGGCGAACTTGGCACCTTCCTCGACGGATGCTTTCAGCGGATTGGGCTGTACGTTGTCGAGCACGACATATTCTACTCCAGCCTGCTTCAGCTCGGCTTCTGTCCGATCGAGATAACCGTTGGCGCGTGTTGATTTTCCGTTGCTGATGACAATCATCGCCTTTTTGCCCGGCATAGGAAGCGTATGAAGATTCTTTAATTGTCCTGCGCCGAAAAACACCTTTGTTGTAGCAGGAAAAACGAAATGCATACCTGTTTTCATAATAATCTGTTTAGTTATTGGGTGATTTGTTATTTGCAACAAAGATACTGAATTTGAATGATATTTCCATGTCCCTTGACTTTTTTTCACCTTCTGTTTTCGTCTGCTGGAAGTCAGTTTCGGTGAAGGGTGAGTTGATGTTTTTTACAGATTTGTAGGTTGATTCGTAAGCTACTGGTTTTCAAATGGTTAAAAATAACTCTTCTTTGGTGTCGCAAAAGGTCAGCTTTTGGCTTGCAATAACTTACCTTTTACGATGTAATAGCTCACCTTTCGCAAAAGGATAGATGGTGGTTCATCAAGCGGTGGAAGAGAGGCTTTTTTCAGTAATCTGTCGTCTTGTTGTTAGCTTTATTTACGATAAACTCTGTTCAACTCAAAATGTTCATTAGAGCGCAAATTACTTTCTCTCTGATTAGATATCATGCTATTCTTCAACTTAGCAGTTTATTTTGTCTCTTTTTGTCCGCTTTCTCGGTTGTTTAGTCAGTTAAACGCCTTCTTCATCAAACAAAAATAGATTAAAACAAACTTGCAAAGCTATCAAAATTCTAACAATCGATTTGGATTAAACAGAATCGGTACAGGCTTCTGTGAGCCGATTGGGGCAAAACACAAAAATCCCGCTATCAAAAATCTTCCATTTGATAGCGGGATTTTAAATTTATGCTGGTTTCAGGAATGAGGCGTAAGTGAATCTCCCGTCACATTCCAATGAATATCAGTCCTTGTTCTCGGCATCGATGGCCTTGATTTTCTGTCTGATTTCTTCAGTATCGTCCTTCAGTTTCTGAATGCGGCGGTTCATATCGTCGATAAGACTGTTGCCTTTCTTGCTACTGATATTCAGGAAACCCAAGTTGTTTTCGTAAGTATTGATTTCCTGTTTGAGCTGTTCGTAGCGGCGCATCAGACGTCCGCGCTCATTATCGAGAGCGTTTGCACCACGGTCGGCCACCTTTTTAAGGTTGTTGCGGAAATTATCCATGCGGCGACGTGCTGCGTTGATGTGCAAATCCTTGTACAGTTTGTCCAAAATCTCGTGGTATGCCTTGTAAACTTTGTCCTTTTCCTTGAAGGGTACGTGTCCTACGGCATTGAATTCTTCAGTCAGTTGATGGACTTCCTCCTGTATATTCTCTTTTCCTGCTTCTGCTAGCTGGACAAGTTTCTCGATAATCTCATTCTTCTTATTGAGGTTTTCCTGCTCTTCATTTCTTGTATCGGCATGAGCGGCATTGCGAGCCTCGAAGAAATGATTGCAGGCTGCAAGGAAATCGTTCCACAGTTGGTCTCCTTGCTTCCTTGGTACCATACCTATTGTCTTCCATTCCTTCTGCAGGGCTATGAATTTGTCGGTCGTTGCCTTCCAGTCTGTTGAGTCTGTGAGGCTCTGTGCTTTTTCAACCAGTGCCTTTTTCTTCTCCGCATTCTCAGCGAACTGATTCTTAAGCTTATTGAAAAATTCGCCTTTCTTTCCGAAGAAGTCATCGCATGCTGCTCTGAAACGTTCAAAAATCTTCACATTCATCTTCTGAGGGGCGAAGCCGATGGTCTTCCATTCTTTTTGGATATCGATGATCTCCTTCGTCGATTTTTCCCAATCAGCCGATCCTTTGTGTTCTCTCTTGGCTATTGCCTCAACTTTCTCGCATAGTTCGGTCTTCTTTACGAGGTTGGTCTCTTCTTGAGAGCGGATGTCCTCAAAGTGTTGCTGGTGCCTTTTGTTCACTACCGTGCTGGCAGTCTTGAACCGAGTCCATATTTCCTCGCGCAATTCTTTTTCCACTGGTCCAGTTTCCCTGAACTCTTGGTGCAGCTCTTGTAGCTGGTGGAATGCGCTAACGACATCTTCTTCGTCAGCGAGCTTTTCTGCTGCCTCACAAAGCTGTGTCTTTTTCTCTAAGTTTTTCTTAAAGTCATATTCTCTTGCTTCCCTATTCAGGTTAAGTAAGTCGTAGAATTGCTCAACGTACAACTGATAGTTTCGCCAGAGTTCGTTGTTTTTTTCGGCAGGAACGGCCTTTATGGTCTTCCACTCCTGCTGCAAGGCTCTCACCTCTTGGAAGTTCTTGTTGGCTTCTTCGGGTGTTGTTGCCATGGTTTTCAGCTTTTCCAAGATGGCTTCTTTTCTTTTAAGGTTCTCCTGTTTCTGCTCTTCGAGTTCTAAAAATGCCTTCTGGCGCTTTTCTTTTATGATGGACATGCTTGCCTTAAAGTTCTCCTCATCTTCGTCCGGGAACACTTGATACTTCTCCGGATCGCCCCCATTGTCGATGAAAGCCTTTTGCTGGGCTTCCCTTTCTGCAAAATGCATCTTGTAGAAAGTTGTTTTCAAGTGGTCTATCTCTGCTTTCTCTGGTGTCTCATCGCTTTCTGCAATCTCTTTGATGCGCTCAACGATATCCTTTTTCGAGTTATAGACTTTTAATGTGGGAGATTGTGTTTCTTCGGCCTTTTGCCCTTCGGCATTCTCTGTCGATTTCTCTATTGCAGTTTCAGGTGTTGGTGTTTCGGCAGCTTTTGAGTCATCTTTTACTTCCTTTTCCACAGCCACCTCTTGCTGCTTCACTTCTTCTGCTCCCTGATTCAGGGCGTTCTCTTGAGAGTCCATCATTTCACTTTTTAGTTTATGATTCGATTTTTGTCATTATTTGTTGTGCATAGTTTACACATCAAAGGGCTTTCTATGGTTACAACTTAATTGTTATAAAGTGCAAACTTAGATAAAAAGTTTTAAACCACCTAATTTATATTAAGATTTTTTACTCTGTCGGTTAAAATTGCGCTGTGTCTGGCAAATATCTGGTGACATTGATGGTCTGTTGTCATTATGGGATTGTTGTGTGTCCAGCTCTGTCTCCTGTCTTTTTTGAGCATGAATCTATGTTCTCAGGGATGGTTTATATGAGTCTTTTATGCCGAAGAATCCACCATGATGCGCCAGACACGATCACCGAGATGAGCAATGCCACAATAAAGCCGAACTTACTGGTCTCCATGCCGTTGACAACGTTCATTCCGAAGAGCGATGCAATGAGGGTTGGGAACATCATGATGATGGAAACGGATGTCAGCGTACGCATGATGGTGTTCATGTTGTTGTTGATGATGCTGGAATATGTGTCCATCGTCGATTCAAGAATGTCGGAGTAGATGCTTGTCGTTTCGCGTGCCTGGCTCATCTCGATGTTTACGTCTTCGATAAGGTCAGCGTCGAGCTCGTCAACTTGTAGCTTGAACTTCAGTTTGGCCAGCAGGTTCTCGTTGCCTCGTATGGATGTGATGAAATAGGTGAGCGAATCTTGCAGGCGACTGAGTCCGATGAGACTCTCGTTGTTCACCTCCTTGTCGAGGTTTCGTTTGGCCTTCTCTATGAGGTTGTTGATTTGTTTGAGTCGTTTCAGATACCACACCGCCGAACAGAGGAAGAGCCGGAAGGTCATATCGACATAATCGGTGAATCCTTCGCCACGTTTTTGCTGGTAAGTGACGAAGTCGAGCATCATGTTGGTCTCGAAATTGCACACGGTAATCGTCACGTCGCGCTTGTGGATGATACCCAACGGAACTGTTGTGTAAGGCGTTCTTGAGCGGATCTCCTTGACATAGGGAATGCGGAGGATAATAAGCATCCATCCATCGTCATATTCGTAGCGCGCACGCTCATCGGTATCGCTGATGTCCGACAGGAAATAGTCGGGCAAGTTGTAGGTTTCTTCTAATTCTTGTTGTTCCTGCTCTGTTGGACAGGTGACTTGAATCCAGCAGTTGGGTTGCCATTCCTTGATGGTATTCAGGGGTCCGCTAATGTTCCAGTATGTTTTCATTTGCTAATCTCCAAAAAAAATTATGGTGGGGATTAGCAAACTGTTATGTTGCAATCCTCACGTTAAAAGTTAAAGGTCGTCGCGTGATAATCGTCCATTCGTATTAAAAGATTGATTTGCGAGTGCAAAATTAGGCAAAATAATCTGTTTGACCAAGCAAAATGTCAAGTTTTTGTTCCTTTTGTTGAGCTCATTCATTCCGATTGATGGACATCTTAGGGCAGACAGTGTCTGTTATTCGGTACATTACTACTGAATGACACGCTGTTGGTTAATGATTTATGTATGTACAAGTGCCGATCGTTAGCCCAAGTGTGGTCTGCCACTCCATGTGGCTTTACAAAAGTGACATGCTAAGTGGGTGTGAAAAATGTTGACAAAAGGTCTTTTTGTATCCAAATTGTAATCGTTTGAAAATCAACGCTATAGCAAAGTTGTTTTAAAAGCTTACCTTTTGCACGGCAAATGCTGCCCTTTCGTGTGCTGATAGTTGACCTTTCGTTGTGCGAAAGGTTAGTAGCGGTTAGAGACTGTTTGATTTATTTTTTACAGATATTTTACTGCTTTATGTTGAACACCTGTTTTTTATGCATAGAATCCCACTACCAAAAAATCCGTTGCATCGGCAGTGTCATCGCCTCAATGCAACGGATGGGATGTTATTCTGACTCGGTCAGAATGGATTTCGTCAGATGTTTATTTAGCTGGGATTTCCTCCAGTGTCTTCAACAGCAAGTCCCAGAATGGCTTGGCTGTTGCAATCTCGAAACGCTCTGTAGCTGTGTGCGGGCTGCGGATGGTCGGGCCGAGGCTGACAACGTCGAGATGAGGATACTTGCCGAGGATAATGGAGCACTCAAGGCCAGCATGGTCAACCTGTACGATAGCCTCCTCGCCGTTGAGCTCTTTGTAAACCTTCTTCAGGAGGTTCAGGATTTCGCTGTCTGGGTTAGGATCCCAACCGCTATAACTTCCGCTCAGTTCTGTCTTCATGCCCACCATGTCGAAACAGCTCTTGATCTGATTGACAACGTAGTCTTTCATGTCCTCACGTGAAGAGCGTGCCAGAATCTTAATGTCAGCCTTGTTGGCGTTGATGTTGACAATGGCAAGGTTGGATGAGGTCTCAACAACGTTTGGATAAGCAGGAATCATGCGAACGATACCGTTGTGGCATGCGTAGATGGCATTGATGAGATTGTCCTGAATTTCTGTCGGAACGAGTGTCGAAGGCTTCTCTGTGTCTTCGACAAAGAACTCAACGTTCTTCTCGATGGTCTTGAACTCGCTCTCGATGAGTTGGCGCTGATCCTCTACCATCTTCTTCAGTGCAGCCACTTTGTCGTCGGCGAGCGCCAGAACAACCTCTGCCTTGAACGGAATGGCATTGCGCATGTTGCCGCCCTGCCAGCTGGCAAGACGCGCTCCCAGTTCAACGACAGCTTTACGCACAAGGCGGACCATCTCTTTGTTGGCATTGGCGCGTCCCTCGTTGATCTCCAGGCCAGAGTGACCTCCTCGGAAACCTTTCAATGTCACTTTCACGGCAGTTTCCTGATCGTTCTCTACCTCCTTGTACTCAAGTGTTGATGTGATGTCGATGCCACCAGCAGAACCGATTACAAACTTACCCCATGTTTCAGAGTCGATGTTCATGAGGATATCGCCGTTCAATTCTCCCTTTGGAAGGTCGTTTGCACCAAACATTCCCGTCTCTTCGTCCTTTGTTATGAGACCTTCGATTGGACCGTGCTTCAATGTCTTGTCCTCCATGATGCCCATAATAGCCGCAACACCAATGCCATCGTCAGCACCCAGTGTGGTGTTGTTGGCATACACCCATCCGTCGGTGATGTGTGTCTCAATAGGGTCGGTCTCAAAGTTGTGCTTGCTGTCTGGACTCTTCTGTGGAACCATGTCCATGTGGGCCTGAAGGATAACTCCCTTGCGGTTTTCGTAGCCGGGACTTGCTGGTTTGCGCATGATAACGTTACCAGCCACGTCAACAGATGCCTCGACTCCAACTTTCTTTGCAAAGTCGAGCAAGTATGCTTGAATTTTCTCCATGTGTCCTGATGGACGTGGAACTTTTGTCAACTCGTCAAAATTGCGCCAGAGTGCTTCTGGACTGAGATTTCTAATTTCACTCATAGTTCTTTTTATTTTAAGGGTTAGTATTTATTCCGATAGATTTTCCTCATGATGGCTGACCTAAAGGCAACTCTTTGCTGGCTGTCGGTTTCGTGAAAGCCAGTGCGATCCAAGCGTAAACGCCAAGCAGTACTACCAGTAAAGTTTGGATGGTATGGACAATCAGCACGAAATAGAGTGCATGAACGTCGGCAACACCATATAATATCAGCATTGTTTTCACAGCAAAATGCCAAGGTCCCGCCCCGTTGGGTGTGGGAACAATGACCGCTATTGAGCCTACCACAAAGCAAAGCAGAGCGCACGTGATGTCTAAATTGCTCGTTGCTTCGAAACAGAAGAACGTCAGGTAGAAATGGAGAAAGTAACTCACCCAGATGGCAAAGCTGTAGAACAGAAACAGCGGCACGTTCTTCAGCCTTCTCAGCGAGATGATGCCTTGCCAGATGCCCGAAAGGGTTTCCTTCACTTTGTCGTGGATGGCCAATTTCTTGCGGATGACATAGAGAAGAGTCAAGGCGGCTATGCCGCAGATGCCTGTAACAAGCCATCCGGTTGTAGAGAACATGTACAGAAAATCGTCAATCCTTGTTCCTGTTCTTGAGAAGAACGTGCCGAAAACTCTTATTTGGGTAATGAATGCCAATGCCGTTATCAGCAATACAATCAGGCTATCGACCGCACGTTCTGTAACTACGGTGCCCAAAGCTTTTGAAAAACCTATTCTGTCGTAACGGTTGAGAATGCCACAACGGGCAAACTCGCCTACCCTGGGTATGACAAGGCTCACGGCATACGACAGAAAGATGGAGTTGACTGAGACGGAGTTGCGTGGTTGCTCACCCATAGGCTCCAGAGTCTGCTTCCACCGCCATCCGCGGAATGCCTGTGCCAGCACCCCGAATGGCAAGGAGAGCAGCATCCATGTCCAGTTCATCTCGTCGATGAGCACACTTTCAATGCTGGTGAAGTCGAAATCGCGGTACATCCAATAAAGAATGCTGCCACCCAAGAGGAGCGGTAGGATAATCTTTATGCCATTATAGAGCAGTTTCTTCTTTCCCATTCGATGAGCAAAGATACTAAAATGCTTTTAAATACAAAATAAAATATCTATCTTTGTAGCCAATTAAAGAAAAATTATGAAATCAGTCAGACCTAAAAAAAACCTCGGTCAGCACTTCCTTACCGACCTGAATATAGCCAAGCGGATTGCCGACACTGTGGATGCCTGTCCTGAAATACCAATATTGGAAATCGGACCAGGTATGGGAGTTCTCACTCAGTATCTCGTGGAAAAGCCAAGGGAGGTTAAGGTCGTGGAAATCGACGACGAGAGCGTGTCGTATCTCTATCAGAAGTTTCCGGCACTGCACGATAATATCATGGGTGAGGACTTCCTGCGGATGAGTCTCCATGAGGTGTTCGGCGGACGACAGTTTGTCTTGACGGGCAACTACCCTTATGACATCTCGTCGCAGATTTTCTTTAAGATGCTCGACAACAAGGAACTCATACCCTGTTGCACGGGAATGATTCAGCGGGAAGTGGCGCTTCGGATGGCTGCCGAGCCAGGGAACAAGACTTATGGCATCTTGTCGATACTCGTTCAGGCATGGTACGACGTGGAATATCTGTTTACTGTTGATGAAGGGGTGTTCAATCCACCACCAAAGGTGAAGAGTGCTGTCATCAGAATGACCCGCAACGCTACTACCGATTTGGGCTGCGATGAGAAATTGTTCAAACGTTTGGTAAAAACCGTGTTTAATCAGCGTAGGAAAATGTTGCGCGTAAGTCTAAAACAGATGTTCCAAACTATGCCACGTGAAGGTTTCTACGCACAGGAGGTTATGACAAAACGCCCGGAACAGCTATCAATTCCGCAGTTTGTGGAGCTGACAAACAAGGTGGCGGCAGAATTAGAATATATAGACGGTAATCGATAAATGGAGAAAAAAGAAACTTATGAACTGCTTTTGAAGCAGGTAGAGGCACTCATAGAGGGTGAGGCGACTAATGAAATGGGGGTGTTGGCTAACGTGTCATCGGCCCTCCATTATGCGTTCGACCGTTTCTTTTGGACTGGATTCTACTTGCAACGTGCTGAAAATTCGCTTCTGCTGGGACCTTTCCAAGGGACAGTGGCTTGCTTCAACATTCCCATTGGAAAAGGAGTGTGTGGCAGTGCCTTTGCCGAGCGTCGTACTCTCATAGTCCCCGACGTGGAAAAGTTCCCCGGACACATCGCCTGCAGCTCCGAATCAAGGTCGGAAATCGTAGTTCCGTTCTATGATGTGAAGGGCGAACCTGTTGGCGTTCTTGACATTGACAGCAGGGAACTCAACGCTTTTGATGAGACAGATGCCCACTATCTGGAGAAAATCATGAAAGTGTTGACGGAAAAAATCTATCAACGATGATACAAAAACAAAGCAAACGTTTGTGAAATTCCGAAATATTGCATATATTTGTACTAAATTTTTAATACAATAAAGATTATGATAGACGTTAAAGCAACTTTAGGCGAAGCCGAAGAGCGCATGGAAATGGCTGCAATGTATCTTGATGAGCAGCTGGCTCGTATTCGAGCAGGCCGCGCCAACGTAGCCATCCTCGATGGAGTACGCGTAAGTTCATACGGTTCAATGGTTCCTTTGAACCAAGTAGCTTCCGTAACAGTGCCCGATCCACGTACAATTGCCATCAAGCCATGGGACAAGAAGGCTATAAAAGATATAGAAAAAGCAATCATGGACTCGGATGTCGGCATCACACCTGACAACAACGGCGAGATAATCCGCCTCAGTTTGCCTCAGCCTACCGAAGAGAGGCGTAAGGATCTTGTGAAGCAAAGCAACAAGATTGGTGAGCGAACGAAAGTCGAAGTGCGCAATGCGCGTGCCGATATCAAGGACAAGCTGAAGAAAGCCATCAAGGACGGTCTATCCGAAGATTTAGAAAAAGATGCGGAGGCGGACTTGCAGAAGATTCACGACAAGTATATCAAGAAGATAGAGGCATTACTTGAGGAGAAAGAAAAAGAGATAATGACAGTATAGACAGGCTCGCCGTCGCCCCATCATTGTGTCAAGGTGGGGCGAGTGGGCTTTTGTTGTCATCTGATACATGAAGAATAGGGCTTTATGCGTGGCTTGGTGATAAAGAATACCGGCAGTTGGTACACGGTGAAGACCGACGATGGCCGAATTATCGAAAGCAAGATTAAGGGCAATTTCCGATTGAAGGGAATCCGCTCGACTAATCCTGTTGCTGTGGGTGATTATGTCCAGCTCATCATCAATCAGGAGGGGACAGCTTTTATCTCTGAGATCGAAGACCGTCGCAATTATATCATTCGTAAATCCCCCAACCTTTCGAAGCAGAGTCATATCATTGCTGCCAACCTTGATCAGGCTTTCCTCATCGTTACGGTTAATTATCCAGAGACATCCACGACCTTTATTGACCGATTTCTTGCCGGAGCAGAGGCATATCGAGTCCCTGTCGTACTCGTTTTCAATAAGTACGACCTTCTCTCAGAAGAGGAACGCACCTACCAGAAGGCCATGATGAAACTCTACAAGACTATCGGTTATCAGTGTGTCGAGGTGCAATCGACAGCCGATGCCCCAGAAGGCAAAAGACTTGACCAGCTCAAACCCCTGCTTGAGGGTAAGGTAACGCTGATGAGCGGGAATAGTGGGGTAGGCAAATCGACCATCATCAATGAGTTGTTGCCTGACGCCCAGCTTCGCACTGCGGAGATTTCCGATGCCCATAACACTGGGATGCACACCACAACATTCAGCGAAATGTTGGCATTGCCTACTGGCGGTTACATCATAGATACCCCAGGCATCAAGGGATTTGGCACATTTGATATTGACAAGGAAGAGTTGACAAGCTATTTCAGGGAGATTTTTAAGTATTCGGAGGCCTGTCGATTCTCAAATTGCACACATACGCACGAGCCGGGCTGTGCTGTTTTGAGGGCGGTTGAGGAGCATTATATATCAGAAAGCCGCTACAACAGTTATCTTTCCATGCTCGAAGACAAGGACGAAAATAAGTATCGGGAGCCCTTTTGATCCCTTTTGTATCTGTTATTCCCCACTGTTATGTTCTTTTTCTTACGAGATGTTTGTATATTTGCAAATGAGATGACTTGGAAACTGACACTTTTTTGACACCATAAGTGGAAAGACCTTTACTAAAATGATAATTCTGTATGAAAAAAAACATTATCCCTGCAATTTTATTCTTTGCTGTATTGACAGTATCGGTAAAGCTTTCTGCAGCCAATAGGCCAGCTGACGAACAGGATAAGGTCATTGACAAGGTGCAATACCGCATCATTTACCAGACGAAAAGTGTCAGCGATACAGCGAGTCGCGATTCAACTGGCGCTTACCAGTATGACACCGACGAAATGAGGCTCGACATCGGGACTAAGATAAGTCGATTCTATAGTTACATCAATGAACATTACGATTCGCTTTTGGATAAATATGCCGAGCGGGGCGACGTGCAAGTGTTGCCTGATTCGGAAGCAGGCAGCTTGCAATGGGTGGTTTACAAGAATTTCCCCGATGGGAAAACGCAAGTTTTGGACAACGTCTTTATCGACGAATTCAAGATCATCGAACCCACTCAACAACCTGAATGGCAGATGGTGGAGGGCGCATGTCAACCCAAATGGGAAGTGATTGCTGACAGTGTAGTCACGATTCTTGGCTACAAATGCCAGATGGCGCGCACAAGATTCAAAGGAAGGGAATGGTGGGCATGGTTCGCCGAAGACATTCCGCTCGACAACGGTCCGTGGAAGCTGTGCGGTCTGCCCGGCCTGATACTCCGTGCCTTCGATTCGGAGCAGCAATATATGTTCGAGGCCGTCGGATTGCAGCAACTGAAGGGCACCGCCGACATCGTGTATAAGGCCAAATACGAAAAGTATGAGCCGATATCGATGAAACAATTCGTAGAGTTGCGCAGCAAAGTCACACCGATGGATGCTTTTTCTGCGAAGGGTATCAAGATAAGTGTTGACACCAGCGCAGCTGATGTTGACAAGAACGAGCTGATGCAACATCTCA
The DNA here is from genome assembly GCF_000430525.1 of Prevotella corporis DSM 18810 = JCM 8529. GTDB lineage: Bacteria > Bacteroidota > Bacteroidia > Bacteroidales > Bacteroidaceae > Prevotella > Prevotella corporis. Next base: position 204,485 of record NZ_AUME01000001.1, read on the forward strand.
ATGGGCGGACTCCTTATAATCCAATTGAGATTGTTGAATAGTAAATATATAGGTTTTCATACATGAGAAGATTTTATTTTATTCTTATAACGTGCATTTTTTCACTGTCCATCTCGGCACAGCGTGTCATCAATCCGAACCATAGAAAGGAGCAAACGGTAATTGACAAAGTTCAATACCGGGTAACTTATCGCACCAAAAGCGTGCAGAATACGGAAAATAAAGATGAGAGGGGAGGATATATTTACAGCTCAGACGATATGCGACTCGACATCGGGTCGAAGCTGAGCAAGTTCTATAGCTATTCGAAGGAAGCCTATGAAGCAAAGATGCTGGAATATTATCAGAAGGGTAGCTTTGACACACGTCCGAAAATGAATGGCGGCGCATTGTCGTGGGTACTTTATAGAAACTATCCTACGGGTAAAACGCTCTACCTTGATGCTGTGTTGATGGATGAATTCCGAGTCGAAGAACCGATGGAACAGCCCGATTGGCAGCTTGTGCCCGACAGCGTGGCGACGATTCTTGGATACAACTGTCAGATGGCACGCACGATATACAAGGGAAGGATGTGGACAGCATGGTACACCGAGGACATTCCGCTCGACAATGGTCCGTGGAAACTGTGCGGTTTGCCCGGACTGATACTCCGTGCCTACGATTCCGACCAGCAATATGTTTTCGATGGCGTAGGACTGGAACAGTTGAACGGTTCCGCCGATGTGTTATATAATAAGGTGTACGACAAGGCCGAGCAGACCACGATGAGCCAGTTCGATGATTTGGCGGCCAAGACGACAATCTATGATGTCATGCGTGCCAAGGGTTATGAAGTGAAGGTTGTAAGTGTGGGCAACGGTGATGGAACGAAAGAAGATGTTCTGAGAAGTTTTCGACAGCGAACACCGCGAAATCCTATAGAATTGGCAAACTCTACAAAGCAATAGCGGACAGTGACACAAGTGAAAAAGCATATTTGTCTGATAATCCTCTGTATTCTGTCGGTGTTGCCTGGTGCAGCGCAGATGAAAATTTCGGGTGTCGTGGCCGACTCTCTCACCAGACAACCCGTGGCGAAGGCTAACGTTATGGTGTTGAAAAATGGTAAAACTGTGAGTTTCGCACGTACCGACGAGCATGGAAGATTCACCGTATCGACATCATTGTCATCATTACAACAGACTGAACTGCAGGCCACGGCAATGGGCTTCGAGAAGAAACGACAACCGCTCGCCAAGCCATCGGACAACCAGATACTCTTGTCGCAAAAGACTTTTGAGATGCAAGAGGTGATGGTCAAGGCAGGTCCAGTGACTGGAAGGAAAGACACCATTACGTTCGACCTTACCAGATACGCTTCAGAGCGCGACAACTCGCTGAAGGATGTGCTGAAGAAGCTACCAGGAGTGCAAGTTGCTGGCAACGGACAGATAAGCGTCAACGGGAAGAATCTCAGCCGTTTCACCGTCGAGGGACTCGATTTGAGCGATGGACGATATAATAAGCTGACTGAAAACATCAAGGCTAAAGATGTGAAAAAGGCCGAAGTCATAGAGCACGACCAGCCAATAAAGGCCCTGCGCAATAAGATTCACACCGACAATGTGGCCATGAACGTGGTGTTGAAGGACTCAGCGCGTGACCAACTCTCTGTCACGCTACGCCCCTATTTCATGGTGGGCGAGCCAACTCATGTGGGTGGAACGGCGAATGCTATGCAGATAGGTCGGAACAGGCAGATGATGTACGACGTTGCATACGACCGCAGCGGTCGGGATGTAAGCGAAATCAACCGTCAGTTCAGCTTCGATTTCCGTGCACCGCAGCCCTCGACGCTCCCCGACTGGTATCCGGTGGCCTCGCTCCAAGCTCCAATCTCCGATAGCCGTCTCCGCTTCAACACATCGCAGAATTACGGTGTGAGTCACCTGACGAAAACGAAAACCGATGCTGAGGTCCGATTCACGGCAGGTTACTTTCGTAATGTTCTTCGTCAACGAACCGACAACCACTCTGTTTATTATCTTGAGGATGCGCCGACGGAAACCTTGGAGAAGCGCAACCTTCTGTTGAAGGAAGATGAGCTCAACTTTGCCTTCAACCGAAAGTTGAACAACGATAATAGTTATGGCAACATCAAGTTCACCCTCGACGCTTCACAGAGCGATGCCCTCTCAATGCTGGAAAGCACAGGGAACGGGGCAACGAGCCAGCAAGTACGCAATCCCGAAATCAATCTTTCGGGCTACATCTCCAATACTTACACCAAGCGACGTGGAACGTTGAGCTGGAATTCCATACTCGACTACCACCACTCACGCAACGATCTCTATCTGGATGCCAGTCGTTCGTCGCTCAACAACAATCTCTGGCACACCAGTCACAGTCTGGAATGGTCAACTCGAAGGAGATATGTCACGCAGACCTATGATGCCGAAGTGTCCATGGAGCATTTGAATGTGATTCACGGCGACACGAAACTCGCTTTTGCCACTTCTCCCTCATGGAGATACGAGCGAGGTAGGGTGAAACTAAGCTATACACAAGGAATCAACATGGATTACTATAGCCGAATGGACAAGTTGAGACTCTACCTCTTACCATCGCTCTATTTTCAATACAAGAAGAGCAGTCGGACAGAAATTTCCACAAGATTGAGCTACGGCGAGTCAGGCAGCGACATATCCGACTTTGCCATTGGGAGCTATCGGAACAGCTACCGTTCGATTACTACTGCGCCAGATTTCATTGCCTCTGCCCGTTCGCTTAATTTCTTCATGAGCCACAGCTATAAGAAACTGGTGCGGGAGTTCTTCGTTAACACACAAATCAGAGCCTTAAGAATGTGGAAAAACTCGGCGATGGATATGCGGATAAGCAATGGGAACTATCTCTACTCCACAGTTAAGCACAACAACCAGTACGACAATGTCAATGTTGGGATAACCATATCCAAGGGCTTCTACGACCTTCATCTGAAAACGGCCGTCACCATGAGCGGCGGTTACAGCCGTGGCGAGCAGTATTCGGCGGGCAACGTGGTGAAATACGACTATCGACAGTTGGCTTTCAACCCGACATTGTCGTTTGCGCCCTCGTGGATGCAGGTCGATTATGAAGGAAACTTCCAGCTCGGTAAATCCCATTCCGATAATGTCTCGTTGGCAACACTCTTCAATTGGAACCAGCGGCTGACGCTCACGTCAACCATATCGAATGTTGACATCTCGTTGATGGGCATGTTTTATCACAACGAGTTGCAGACGTCATCAACCGTTAATACCTTCCTTGCAGATGCACAGGTCGTTTGGCGTCTGAAGCACGTGCGCCTTTCGGCTCAGTTGAGCAACATTCTCAACAAGCGGCCCTATGTCGAAACCTCCTATAGCGGTGTGGGAATTTTCACCAATGAATATCAGCTGCGCCCGCGGGAGTTCCTCCTATCAGTCCAATTTTCCCTTTAGTTGGTTAACAATAGCCAATAAGTGGCAGTCTTTGTGATATTCCCTGTTTCAGTTAGTCATAAAGATAGCCACTTCTTTGTGCCAAGCTAAGCACCCACCTTGCAGTCTTTTTGCAACGATATTGTAAAGTGTTGAAAATCAGCACGATATCTTTCTGTTAGCAAAAGGTCACCTTTTACATGCTGATAGGTCACCTATCATCGTGCGAAAGCTTAGGTTTTGAAAATAGATTGATAACCTATTATTGTTTTTTGATTAATTGAATATGCAATAGTTGATGAAGTTACAAATTGTAATAAAATCGTATTAATAGAGTGCTATTCTTTCTATTATTGGATGAAAAATAAGCCTTTTTCGTGTCAAATATGCAGTTTTGTTTTAAAATTGTAAGCAAATTTAAACATCCTTATTCGGAATTTATTTGATGGTAATAATATATTCACTCATGAAACTTGCACCTGGCTGCAGATGGTTCATGAGATATCGGTCCTTGAACTCTCCGCAATAGTTTTCTGCATCTGCAATCCCATACCACGGTTCTATGCAAAGGAAAGGCGCATTCTTACCGTAGGGAGTCCAAATTCCTACGGCCGGAGTGTTGAAATGAAGCGATACTTGCGGCATTCCTTTTCTATTAAGTAACTGTATGTCATTAAGTTGGCAGCGGTCGAAGACCAAAGCGTCATCCTTGAAAGTCTGTTCGTCGAACTCCAATATGCCTTCGTCAGTCTCAAAGTCTTTGTAGGCTTCCAGTCGGTTACCCTCGTGGTTGAGAACCGTGCGCTCCAACTTTTCTTGGCTGAGTTTCAGGTAGCCCTTGACAGGCTCACCCTCTTTCATATCGGGAATATTGAAGGCCGGATGTCCGCCTATCTGAAAGTGAATCTCTTTATCGTCAATGTTCTGTACGTGCCAGACGGCGTGTATCTTGTTTCTTTCCAGTTTATAGCTGATTCCCAGAATGAAGTGGAAAGGATAATTTTCATAACTTTCCGCTGTGTCATGCAAACTGTAAACCAACCGATTGTTTTCTCGCTTGATGAGTTTGAACTTCGAATCGCGCGCAAACCCGTGTCTTTTGGCATGGTATTCCTTTCCGTCAACTCTGAAAGTGTCGTGCCATACTGCACCAACAATAGGAAAAAGGATGGGAGAGCGTCGGCCCCAGTATCTTTTGTCACCTTGCCACAGGTATTCCCTCCCATTCTCGTCCTTGATACTCGACAGTTCAGCGCCTAAGTCTGAGACTTGAATTGTCAGATAGTCATTTGCTATTTTTTCCATGTCGCTATGTTGTTTCCGAAATAATTTGAAAGCCTACTGTTTCTTTTAGAATGATTAGGCTGGTGGTCTTGCAAAGTTAAGGATAAAAATTGAAAGCCAATACCTAATTTTCCATGTTTATTTTCCTTTTTCAAGGTCAAATCGTCCAAAAGTGATAACAAATTGAAAGAAAATTGCAGATAAATTCATTTTTTGTCATTAAAATATTTGCCATATCATTTTTATAATGTACTTTTGTACCGCCTTATTGATAGAAAGACATTCTATTTAAACCGTATTGTAATTAAAAACCGTGGGATTACTGATTCCATTAACCTTTGAGAATAATAATTTTAACCGTGTACAAAAATGAATAACAATGTAAAGATTACTACTCTTTTCACCCCCGAAAAAGTAAATGCGAGCATGTTGCAGGTAAAGTCTATCCTATCTACAAAGAAATTCTGGGTAGAATTATTCATCATGACCGCGGGTATGTTCGTAGCAGCGCTGGGCGTTTATTTCTTCTTGATTCCAAGTAAACTGATTATCGGTTCAATAACAGGTTTGTCTTTGGTACTCGCAAAGTTGATGCCTTTTATTTCAGTTGGAACCATTATCTTCGTAATAAATGCCATTTTGCTTGTCCTCTCTTTTGTTTTAATTGGTAATGAGTTCGGTGCGAAGACTGTATATACAGCTCTGATTTTAGGTCCGATGATCGATTTCATTGGCTCTATTTTCCCAATGTCCGAATCTATCTTTGCCGTTCATGTCGCAGGGCAGGTGATAGCCAATCCGTGGTTCGATTTGCTGTGCTTCGTAGTTATATTAAGTGCCTCACAGAGCATCCTCTTCAGTATTAACGCCTCCACTGGTGGTCTCGACATCCTTGGTAAAATTATTAATAAATACACAGGTGTGAGCCTCGGAACGTCTGTGAGCGTAGGCGGAGCACTCATCTGCTGCACGGCATTTGCCATCAACGATGTTAACTTGGTTGTTATAGGATTGATTGGTACGTGGCTCAACGGTATCATTATCAACCACTTCATGGTTGGTATGAGTGGGAGAAGACGTGTCTTTATCATTTCAAAGGATTACGAAAAAATCATGGATTACGTCATTAATGTCATCAAGCGTGGCGTAACGATGCACGAAATTATCGGTGGCTTCAGCCATGAGAAGTCAATGCAGCTGGAGATTATTCTCACGGGTGACGACCTTCAGAAACTGATGGCTTATCTTGGAGACGAGCACATCGAATCATTCGTAACAACAGACAATGTAAATGAAGTGTATGGTCTTTGGAACAGAAGATCGAAAAAGCACTAATTGAAAAATATTTGAGTTCCACAGAGCTACTTGTCTCTGTGGAATTATTTTGTTTTATATTAACTGATATTATGAATTTTAGAACTATTTTTGCGCTATTGGTTTTGAGTTGCACCACTGCGACGGCACAGAATAATAAACCTTTGAATCTCACTGTTGAGGCGCGTGGTGACTATCAGTACACCTCTGTTGATGGAGAGAAGAACAAAGACCAAAGCGGTTTTAAGGGAAACATTGTTGATTTTGTGTTGAAAGGCGATCTTTCGCCAAAATTCTCCTATGCTTACCGTCAAAGACTCAACGGAATCAACAAGGATTATACATTCTTTGATGCTACCGACTGGCTTTATTTGAAGTATAAACCCACGAATAATCTGTCGCTTATTGCTGGTAAGTACATTGTGCTTGTGGCTGGTTGGGAGTTGTATCCAGCACCAATCGACTGTTATTTCCTTTCTGAGTTTTGCTACAACTTCCCTTGTTATCAGTGGGGATTGGCAGGAGAATATGTCACCAATAGCAAGAAAGATGCTTTTGTCGCTCAGGTTTGCCAGAGCCCTTATCAGAAACCGTACAAGAACAGGACAGGTAACAGCGCAGACATGTATGCCTACAACTTGCAATGGATGGGTGTTCACGGCTTTTATGAGTCAAACTGGTCAGTCAATCTCTTAGAATATGCTCCTAATAAATTCATCAACTACATCTCGTTAGGCAACAGATTCCACTTTGGTGAGAAAGTTCAGTTGGAGTTGGATTTCATGAATCGGGCCGCTTCACATCAGGCTTTTTTCGGTAAAGACTGCTCTGTCGTGGGGCAAGTGTCATACCAACCTACTGAGAAAGTAAATGTTTTTGCTAAGGCAAGTTATGAAGTTAACAAGTCTGGTACCGATGCTGACGTGGCGGTTCAAGATGGAACGGAGTTGACGCGCATAGGTGCGGGTATGGAGTATTTCCCGTTAAAGGACAAGAACGTTCGTGTTCATGGATATTACAGCTACGCATTTGGAAAGAACACCAATCCCAATGGCACCGTCCGCGATAAAGAATCGCAGGTGAATGTCGGTGTTACTTGGAGAGTAAAAGTTCTCTAATATAAAATATTATCTGAGGGAAGTGCTTGTGAAAAGTACTTCCTTTCTTTTGTTACAGATTGTAAGTTGGTGGTGATATTTACCCCTTGCTACTATTGTTTTTAGTTATTTTTTTAAGTTATACAGTTGTTTTTATAACCAAATGTTTTAATCTGTAACATTCTAATCGAAGCTGAATTAGTTGAAAAGATGAGTTCTTTTGTTTTTATTGAATTGTTATTAATTCTCTTATATTTAGCGTTTTATATGTAAACAACACCTGTTTTAATCATTTCTTTGTCCCTTTCTCCCTTGACTGCTTACTGCTAAAACCCGTTCCGAACAGCTATTTTATCAACTTATTTAGTTAATTTCTTTACTATTTCATCTTTCTGTTGTATCTTTGTACTCGAAAAATATAACAATTTACTATAAGGAGGACTTGAAAATGCCCTTATATTGTATAGAATTAACTTTGGATTAAAATTTAATAGTTATGGTTGAAAGTCAGCTAAAGAACGTGTTTCGTGAGGTAAAGAATTTCCTTTTTATTGCCATTGCTATCTCAATAGCAAGTTTTGGCTGGTGTGCGTTCATCTTGCCCCATAAGATTCCTATTGGTGGAATAGCCGGTTTTTCGTCGGTGGTGTTCTGGGGAATGCAGATCCCTGTGCAATACACTTACTTCGTGTTGAATATCACCTTGCTTTTGGTAGCCTTGCGGATTTTGGGTTGGAGGTTTTGCGTCCGAACCATCTTCTCTGTTGTGGTATTTACGTTGCAAACGTCGTTTTTTCAGTCGGTTTTGGCTGGCCAGACTTTGTTTGTCGATCAGCCTTTCTTGGCCTGTGTGATTGGCGGAGCTTTGCTTGGAATTGGTACGGGTATCGCTTTGCAGTACAATGCCAGCACTGGAGGCTCTGATGTCATAGCGGCGATGATCAACAAGCACCACGACGTGTCGTTGGGGAAGGTGATTTTGGCTTGCGACCTGATAATCATCACTTCGGGATACGTTGTTTTGAAGAACTGGGAGAACATCATTTACGGCTACATTGCCCTGTTTGTCATGACCTCCGTTGTGGATTATGTCATTAATGGCTTGCGAGGCTCAGTCCAGTTCTTTGTCGTCTCGGAGAAGTGGCAGGAGATTGGAAATGCAATCAATAACGATGTGCAACGTGGCTGCACTTTAATCGACGCGCGTGGCTTCTATACAGGCAGGGAGGTAGGCATGCTTTTCATTTTGGCCCGTAGGGCAGAGACGAGGGAAATATTCCAAGTAATTGACCAAATCGACCCCGAAGCGTTTGTCTCTCAGAGTGCCGTGAATGGTGTTTATGGCATCGGATTTGACAAGATGAAGGTGGGAAAGCGTAAAAAGTTGACAGCGAACGAGGTTTAAGTTCTTGGAAAATAGTAACTTTGCAGCATGAATTATGATGAGATTAAAGATCAGCGAATTGCCGTTCTTTTGTCAGGCGGCGTCGATAGCTCGGTTGTTGTCCATGAGTTTGCCCAATATGGGCTGACTCCCGATTGCTTCTACATCAGGATTGGGCCTGAGGAGAAGGAGGAATGGGACTGCAACTCCGAGGAAGACCTTGAGATGGCTACTTCTGTTGCGCGCCGTTATGGTTGTCGGCTCGAAGTGATCGATTGCCATAAGGAGTATTGGAATCAGGTGACGAAATACACAATGGAGAAGGTGAAGGCTGGGTTCACGCCTAATCCTGACGTGATGTGCAATCGGATGATAAAGTTTGGTGCTTTCGACGAGAAGCGTGGGCATGACTATGATCTCATTGCCACTGGTCATTATGCCCAGACCGAATGGATAGATGGTAAGAAATGGCTCTGCACAAGTCCAGATCCGGTTAAGGATCAGACCGACTTCCTGGCCCAGATATACGACTGGCAGCTGAGGAAAGCAGTCTTTCCGATTGGTCACTATGCCAAGAATGAGGTGCGCGAGATTGCAGAGCGAGAGCATCTCATCAATGCAAAGCGCAAGGATTCGCAAGGCATCTGCTTCTTAGGGAATATCGATTACAACGAGTATGTACGTCGATATCTTGGTGAACAGGTTGGCGATGTTGTTGAATTGGAGACTGGTCGGAAAATAGGCCAGCACAAAGGACTTTGGTTCCACACGATAGGACAGCGCAAAGGATTAGGTTTTGGTGGCGGACCGTGGTTTGTGGTCAAGAAAGATGTCGGTAGCAACGTGCTTTTTGTCAGCCACGGTTATGATCCAGAGACCGCTTACAAAAAGGATTTCAAGGTTCACGACCTGCATTGGTTGACATCCTCTCCCAGTTCTTCCGATAAGACGGCTTCTTCTGCTGACAACGGTTTGGCTGCGGTGGCTGGCGAAGTTCCCGCAGATAGGATTCCGATAACCTTTAAGATTCGTCACACACCTGAGTTCCACAGAGGCTATCTGGAAATGTCTGTACCGTCGGCAACCTCGGCTGTCTCGTCAGAGGCTGTCATCCATTCCGCGGAGAAAATTCACGGAGTGGCGCCTGGTCAATTCTGTGTCATTTACGATGAGGCACATCATCGCTGCTTCGGGTCGGCAGAGATTACGGTTTAGGCTTGATGTGCGCATGAGTTGAGTTGGGCCATTCGTCAGAATCTCTTAGAGTGTTCTGCCGATTTGAAGCGAGATGAAAATATTTTACAACACGGTCTTCCGTTTCGCCGCTTGTAAGCATTTGAAAATAAGCACGTTGAGGTCTGCAATGTAAAAGGTCAGCTTTGAACAAACCAAAGCTGACCTTTTACTTTGCGATAACTGACCTTTGGGGCAGTGATAGGGCAGTGATGGCGGGCGGAAATGGGAAAATATTTTACAAAAGCGATGTCCGAAACGGTTAAATCCATCGGCTATCAATGGTTGATAGAGGCAACGCTAACAATATTGGGTTGTGGAATTGCAGGCGAATGAGCCGATTCGGGATTACTTGAACACTTGATCGATGAGCCGTTTAGACGGGGATGCTGGCCCGTGCAGCTGGCTATAAATGTGCAAAAACGCTGGTGAAGCACTTTTTGCGTTCATGCGAAGGAGTTGGAAATGCTGTTCTGCAGCCAATCTATCTGATGCAATATTTCTTCAGGAAGTCCTCGTAATTGTTCTTATAGCCGTTGAACACGTTGATATCGACATCGCCATGAATACCGCTTACTCTGCCATCGGGACTCAACTGCCAGATGCTGAGTTTGATTTCAGGCTTGTACTCGCCGTAACGGGCAATCCAGACAAAATAGTTGCCTTGAATGTCGGCGGCAAGTGGTAGGTATTTCTTGGTGAACATCTGGCTGATGTAGAGAATTGGGCGCACTCCCGTTCGCTTATGGACGATAGACATCCAGTCGCGGATGTGCTTGAACATCGCCTCCGGTCCGCCCATTCTCATTATCTGTGCGTCGGAAGGCTCGACATCGAGAACTGCTGGCAGGTTGCCTTTGCGGAATTTGCTCTTGCTCAGGAAGTATTGAGCTTGTGCCGCGCCTGATGATGTGGTCGAGAAGAAGTGATATGTGCCTACCCTTATGCCGTGTTTCGAAGCCTGAGCATAGTCCTCGTTATAATAATTGTTGAAAACTGTGCATCCCTCTGTCGATTTGATATACATGAAAGAAATGGGGTAGTTGACCTCTCCCTCCAACTTTTTCTCACTGATTTTTCCTAAATCGATGATTCGGAGTTTGCTCCAGTCTATTTTAAACTTCTTATTACCTTTCTCGTGTTGATGTCTCGATATGTCGATGCCATATATCCGTTCGTTATTATAAGTGAGGCGCTCGCCCTTGAACACGTCGTTTTTCCACTCACCCACCATCAAGTATTCGTGTGGAGCTATGTAAAAACCGAATCCATTGCGCTTGCCGTTTTCCCAATGGCCGTAGTAGAAACTTCCGTTGTTTCCGTAGTGCCGTCCGTATCCATTGGGTATGCCGTTCTTTTCCTCGCCGATATAGTAGCCTAATGAGTCGGGAGTGCCAATCTGAAGCGGCTTGTTTAGTGCCTTTTTTGCCAGTGATGTTTCCTTCATCAACATGGTTTGGGCAAGTCCTGCATCCATCCTCGTTCTCACGTTGATGGGTGTCAGTTTGTTGACGGTCTGAATTAAGATGTCGCCTTTGTCTGCATATATCTGCAATCGTCTGCACTCTTTTCGTTTTGCATTGGCGTTTCCTAACACAACATAGCGGTTGATTTGCCGAATCCTCAAGTGCGAATCGCTTTTGATGTTCCTTATTGCAGCAATTACTTTGTTGAGTGAGTCCATTTGGTGGGTCACGTATTTGTGATAGTCGGCAATCCTGTTATAACCGAAGTCCTTAACACTGTGCATTCGCATATAGTAGGAGAGTTCGTTGTGCTGGGTTTGCAGTCCGGCCAGCTCGTCGTCGGTCGCGAAATATTCGTGCAAGAGGAACTGATGGATGGCATCGCTGCTCAGGTTGACGATTCTTGACGGGCGGTTTTCCCATTTCGTGACAATGCGTCCGAAGCAACTGGGCACGACTGGGTAGCGATTCACCCAATATCCCTTCATTCTGACCTTGCGGGTCTTGATGGAATCCTTGTTGACAGTTCCGCCTATCAGCAACGAGCCCTCGTAGTTGGCGAAATATAAACTGGGCTTTCCGTTGATTTCCAGTTGATAGTAAGACTCTTGTTCTATCACCACTGAACTGTCTTCCATATCTTCCAGTGTAAGAGGAATCAGCCGATAAACAAGGAAGGCAACCAACAATAACCCCATCAGTAAACTGCCGATGAGAAGATGCTTTCTTGAAATGTTGAAACGTGGCATGCTTTATCGAGTCTTCTTTTGAATGCAGGGAGTGAAAGGCTAAAAGCCTGGTTTCAGATTCCTGATTAGGTCGTCCCAGTTGTCAGCGAACTTGCGGATGGTTGGGAATAGAATGTTGGCGCCTTCGTCCAGCAGAGAGGAGTCGGACAATGGCCCGCTGTTGATAGCCACTGTAAAACAATGTGCGGCCACTCCGGAACGGATGCCCAGAGGTGCGTTTTCGACCACGATACCTTCGTAAGGAGCATAGTTTCCAGCCTTTCGCAAGCCCGTGAGGTAAGGATCTGGATTAGGTTTGCCACGTTTCACGTCGAAAGCCGTCGTCACTTGATCTTCGGTGAGAAAGTCGCTGAAGTCGTTGAGCAACCGCTCGATGAGTGTTCGCTGGCCACTGCCCGTCACAACACCGATTTTCAGTCCGCAATTCCTTATCTTCTGCATCAGATCCCTTACGCCATCGAAAATGGAAGGTGGGAGCAACTCGTGGAAATATCTTGCCTTCAGCTGATAGATGGCTTCGGCTTCCTCGTCAGTGAGGTCTTTGCCTAACTGGGCTTTTGCATACTTTTTCACGGTGTCAACTCCACGTGCGCCTTCTGTTGCATAAGCGTCTTTGGCCGAAAACTTGATGCCGTTCTCCTTCATGGCAAGCATCCACACTTGCGCATGATTGGGCATGGAGTCATAAAGAACACCGTCCATGTCGAACAGCACAACTTTTGGGTTGAAAGGGTGGGCTGACCCCCGATTGTATTGATTGATTGCTTCTTGAAACATAGTTCGATTAATTGAAAATCCCATCCCCATCTCCTCATGATGGGAGAGGGGGATGGGAGAAAAAACAAACTGGACGTACGGTTATAGCCTCTCTCTGATGGCTTTGCTCTCAGCTTCATAGCCTGGTTTGTCGAGCAATGCGAACATGTTCTTTTTGTAAGCTTCAACTCCCGGCTGGTTGAATGGATTTACTTGCTGTACCAGTCCACTGATGCCACACGCCTTCTCGAAGAAGTAAATCAGCTGTCCGAGATAATATTCGTTCAATGTCGGGATGCTGATGCGGATGTTTGGCACGCTGCCATCTACGTGGGCAAGACGTGTTCCGAGCTCAGCCATCTTATTTACCTCATCAACGCGCTTTCCCTCGAGGAAGTTCAAACCGTCCAGATTTTCGTCATCGTGGGGAAAAAGCAATTGGTTGTTAGGCTTTTCAACCGACAAAACGGTCTCGAAAATGGAGCGCTCGCCCTCCTGAATCCATTGTCCCATGGAGTGAAGGTCTGTCGTAAAATCGCACGCTGCTGGGAAAATGCCCTTCAGGTCCTTGCCTTCGCTTTCGCCGTAGAGCTGCTTCCACCACTCCGACATGAAGTGAAGTTTTGGCTGGAAGTTCACAATGATTTCTATTTTCTTGCCTGCTTGCGAATAGAGAGCTTGGCGCACGGCTGCATAGCGTGCGGCAATGTTTTCGCTGAATGGCCTGTCTTTGCCAGTTTCTTGCTCCATTTGCTGGGCACCGCTAATCAATTGCTCGATATTGAATCCAGCAACAGCGATGGGAAGTAAGCCTACAGGGGTGAGAACAGAGAAACGGCCACCAACATTGTCAGGTATCACGAACGTTTTGTAACCTTCTTGATTGGCTGCGGTGCGTGCTGCGCCTTTGTTAGCATCGGTTACGGCTACGATGACATTCCTTGCTTCTTCTTTTCCGCGCTGTGTTTCGCACTGTTTTTTCAGCAAACGGAAGGCAAGAGCTGTCTCTGTGGTTGTGCCTGACTTGGAAATGTTGATGACACCAAACCTTTTGTCCTTCAAATATTCAGTTAATTCGTAGAGATAGTCCTCTCCTATGTTGTTGCCAGCAAAAAGAATGGTTGGGTTTTGTTTGTCTTTTATGAGCCATGCGAAACTGTTGCTCAAGGCTTCGATGACTGCTCGTGCGCCGAGATATGAGCCTCCAATGCCCGCAACCACAACAACCTCGCACTTTTCACGGAGCGTTTTTGCCACAGTTTGTACCTCATTAAGGAATGAAGGGGTAATACTTGATGGCAAATGCAGCCATCCGAGGAAGTCGTTACCTGGGCATGTGCCGTTTTCAAGTGCCTCTTGAGCTGCGGCCACTTGTGGAGCGTAGCCCTCAACTGAACCAGGGTTCAAGAATTGGGCAGCTTTAGAAATGTCTAATTTAATACTTTCCATTGTCGTTTACCTGAATAAATCTGTTAATAATTTAATTATCGGAATGAATCTGTTAATAATTTTATCTCTATTTGCGGACTGATGCGTTCGTAAAGAATGTTATAAACGGCATCAAGTATAGGCATATTGACGTGCAAGTGCCGATTGATTTCTTTCATGCACTTAGTTCCGAAATAGCCTTCCGCAATCATTTCCATTTCCACTTGTGCCGATTTCACGCTGTATCCTTTGCCTATCATCATGCCAAAGGTGCGGTTTCGGCTGAAATTGCTATATCCCGTGACGAGTTGGTCGCCCAAATACACGCTGTCAATCATCGAACGTGGGATAGGGTTGAGCGCTGTCAGCGCGCGCTCCATCTCTTGCATGGCATTGGAGATGATAACTGACTGGAAATTGTCACCATATTGTAGCCCAGCGCAGATGCCTGATGCGATGGCATAGACATTTTTCAGCACCGATGCGTACTCAATGCCCAGCACATCTGGCGAAGTCTTGGTTTTTACGTAGTTGGAGGCGAGCACTTCGGTCATGGCTTGTGCTTTCTCTTGGTCGGAACAGCCGACCGTGAGATAGGTAAGGCGCTCCATTGCCACTTCTTCGGCATGCGAAGGGCCGCCAATTACTGCCAGGTTCTCATCGGGCACGTTCAGTACGCGATGAAAATACTCAGAGCAGACCAGGTTTTCGTCGGGAACAATTCCCTTTATTGCTGTTACGATGAATTTATTGTTGAGTTTTGACTTCACCTTCTTCAATATTGCCTTCAGATATGGTGATGGCGTAACGAAGATAAGTGTGTCGTAATCCTGTACCAGTCGGTTTATGTCTGAGGATAATGTCACTTCGTTCATGTCGAAATGCGCACTTGTCAGATAGGTTGGGTTATGCCCAAGCCTACGGAAGTCCTCTATTCTCTCATCGCGTCGGAAGTACCAGCCAATATGGTGGGTGTGTTCCACCACTATCTTGGCGATCGCTGTTGCCCAACTTCCGCTTCCGATGATTGCTATGTTCCCTACGTCGTACATCTTTGCAAGATAAAAGGATAAGAAGGGGAGATGTGAAAGGTGTGTGAGTAAGATTCTCCAACCGTTGTTCCTTCCTTCCCTCTTACCTTTTTATTTTTACAATTGATTGGCTTTGTCAATCCACTGCTGAATTTCGTCAACAGAAGGCTTGTCGTAGCCGAGTTTATACTTTTTGTTTATTTCTCCGAGCTTTTGCTGCAAGCCTTGCGCTTTCTCCTCCTTGATGTTTTGGATGAGGTTGAACCCGCACTTGCGAAGTACGTAAACCCAATCCTCTTCCACGCCAATCTCTGCCCATTCCTTAACGCTGCTTTGTGGCATCTTTGCCTCTGGCTTCATTTGTGGGAAGAGTAGCACTTCCTGAATGTACTCCTGACCGGTCATAAGCATGACTAAGCGGTCGATACCGATGCCGATACCTGATGTCGGAGGCATTCCGTACTGTAGTGCGCGCAAGAAATCCTGATCGATAATCATGGCCTCGTCGTCGCCATTGTCAGCTAACCGCATCTGTTCCTTGAAGCGTTCTTCCTGATCGAGTGGGTCGTTGAGCTCCGAATAGGCATTGGCCAGTTCCTTTCCGTTGACCATCAGCTCGAAACGCTCTGTCAGTCCGGCCTTTGAACGGTGCATTTTGGTTAGCGGTGACATCTCAACGGGATAGTCGGTGATGAATGTTGGCTGGATGTATGTGCCTTCGCAGAACTCACCGAATATCTCATCGATGAGTTTTCCCTTGCCGAAGCTGTCGTCGATTCCCTCCAACTTGAGGTCGTCGACGGCGATATGGCGTATTTCCTCTTCGCTTTTGCCGTTGAGATCGAAGCCTGTCTTCTCCTTGATGGCATCAAGTATGGGCAGACGGCGGAACGGTGCCTTGAAGCTGATGAGGTTTTCGCCCACCTGTACTTCAGTCTTTCCATTCACTTCCGTGCAGATTTTCTCCAAGAGTCTCTCGGTAAAGCCCATCATCCAGTTGTAATCCTTGTACTGAACGTACAGTTCCATGCATGTGAACTCTGGATTGTGGAAGCGGTCCATACCTTCGTTGCGGAAGTTCTTGCCGATTTCGTAAACCCCCTCGAAGCCTCCTACTATGAGTCGCTTCAGATACAACTCGGTGGCGATACGCATGTACATCTCTATGTTCAGCGCATTGAAGTGTGTGGTGAATGGGCGTGCGCTGGCTCCTCCGGGAATGCTCTGCAGCGTCGGAGTCTCGACTTCTGTATAGCCAGCTTCGTCGAAGAAGTTGCGCATGGTGCGCAGCACTGTTGCACGCTTCATGAAGGTCTCTTTCACACCATCGTTGACCACGAGGTCAACGTAGCGACGGCGATAGCGCAGCTCTGGGTCGTCGAACTTGTCGTAGGCCACCCCGTCCTTGTACTTTACGACAGGCAGTGGCTTCAAACTCTTCGATAGTAGTGTTATCTCTTGTGCATGAACTGAAATCTCTCCCATCTGTGTCTTGAACACAAAGCCCTTGATACCCACGAAATCGCCAATGTCAAGCAGTTTCTTGAAAAGTACATTGTAGGTGTCTTTGTTCTCACCAGGGCATAGGTCGTCGCGTGTGACGTAAACCTGTATTCTGCCCTTGCTATCCTGTATCTCCGCGAACGAGGCCTTTCCCATGACACGGCGACCCATAAGCCGTCCGGCAATGACTACTTCGCGCTTCTCGTTCTCGTTAAATTCCGATTTTATATCTGTCGAAAAAGCATTGGTTGGAAACTCTGCTGCTGGATATGGGTCAATACCCAGACGGCGCAACTCCTGCAAGCTCTGACGGCGTACAATCTCTTGTTCTGATAATTCTAAAACGTTCATTCTTTTTAATAATCGAATTATATTCTATATAGTTTGCAAATTTAATAAATTATTTGCAAACAAAGGGTGATTTTATGTTTTTTATAAGGTATGTCCGATTTGGCATTGTCTTGTGATGACTGTCTCTGGCGAGCGTGCAGCCTGCCATAGTCGGCCTTTGCGAAACTGTTATTTGGGTTCATTTCTCTGTCAGACGATGAATGATGATTCGTTTCCGCCACTACTGGCGATAAGTGATTGTCAATCAGAATCTCTATATTTGTCTCCTGTTGTTTGAGTAAATATTCTTTACAATATTGTCTTTTGACAGATTGCTCGTAAGTTGCTGATAGTCTTTATAATAGTTTTTTAGTAGCAATACCTTATCTTTTACATTGCAATAGTTGACCTTTGATGGTGTGAAAGCTCATCTTTCGCACTTCAAAAGCTAAGTTATTGTTAGTCATTTGTGAAATAATTTTACAAAATTGGTTGCACGCTGAGCGTGGAACGACTGTCTTCTTCAGTCGTTATGGGAGAAGAAACGAAAAAAGGAACACCGCCTTTCTGGCGACGTTCCTTTATCAGTGTTCTAATGAACGAGAGAGAATTATCTTTAATTTGTTCTGGCAACTTCGATTATTCTTTCAGGCATTTTTTCGACTTTTTGAGCAACTCTTTCAGGAATGTGTCCGGTACGAGATTGATAAGCCTGTCCAACTCTTTCACGACCAGTTTCTGTTCGTCTGAGTCGAGTTGGCTGGCATTCTTGCAGAGATCATAGATGGTGGCTACATAGTAAGATGTCGTTTTCCCTTTTGGGTATTTTTCCGTCAGATTGCTCATGTTGTTGAATATCGATAGCCATGATGCGCTCTCCAGCTCCTTCGCCATAAGGTATTGGTCGCCCACATCATAATAGGTGTTTCCGTCGTGAGTGTTTCTGTCGAACTTCTTTATGTACTTGTCTATCTTCCAGTCTTGCTTCCCCAGCCATTTCGATGCCTCGTCGTCGGTCTTCAATTTGTCGATGTCCTGAAAGATTGTTCCCTTCCGTTTCTTGTCGAAAAACAATGAGGGCTGGGTTATGCGGGTGAATTTCTCATATTTTGCCTCGCTGACTCCTTTCGGACGTGGTGAGTAAGTCTCTATGAGCCTTCCCTTTACGGAACTGTCAGTCGGCCGTCCATCAACTATTGCGTCTCCCTTGTCGACTTCCCATTCCACAGCGTAGGCATATCTCATGGTGCTGTCACTGGGATCTTCGAAGCACATGACGTTGAGGTTTTCGTATTTTTCGCCTACTATGACCGTCATCTTTCCCATGAGCGTGAAACTTGCCATACCGTTGTGGTCGTCTCCAGTTCGGCTGATGATGTTGTAGGCATTGCTTTCGTCTGCGTTGAAAGCCTCGTTGATCGCCTCTATGCGGCTCACGTCCTTGCCTTTCAGCGTGAAATTGTAGATGGTGAGATAGTTGTCGAACTTCTTTTTCCCAGCTTGCTTGGCTTTAGTCTCGAACTTGCTGACCTTGACTTCTTTGATAAACTTTTTGAATGCTGCCTCGATGTGTTCCTGTGCCTGCATGGTTGCCGGCGCAAGTGCGAGCGTCAGGCTGAAAAACGTTGTAATAATCTTTTTCATAAGGCTATAATGTTTTGGTTTTCTGAATCTTTTCTTTTGTATTCTGTTGTGCCGTCCTCGTTAAAGACGACATCAAATCCACTGGCTTGCATGACGGCATCGCCGACCTTCAGTCGAGCCTCGATGATGGATGCGTCAATGGCTGCCACCTCTTTCTCTATCTCTTGCTGGTAGTCGCTGGCTTCTGGCTTGGCGTTGGTATGCTCTGCAGGGCTCTTCTCTTTGTTCTCCACAGGCTTTTGGACAACTGTCTCACTGCCTCTGGCCGACTGCTGGGTGACTATCGGTGAGCTTTTCCCTACTTTTTCCTCCATAGCGACGTGTCTTTCCTCAGCGGAAACAGCCGATACCTTTGCTTCGGTCCGAATTGGATGCTGTTCCGTAGTGCAATCGGCAACAGGCTTGTCATTCAAATTTCCACGAATCCAGTAGAATGCTAAGCCGACGACCAGCAACAGGCAAGCCGCTGCCACCCAACGATGCCATGACGGGGATGATTTTCCCATGGTTTCGTCAGTTAGTCGGTCAGCGATGGGCGCTCCTTGCATACCGTTGTCAAAGTAAGCGAACATCGTTTGGTAGTCTTTCCATTCCTTTGGGATTTCTTTCTCTGACCTGAAGTAATCTGCAAGCTGCGCTTCCTCCTCCACAGTGGTCATCCCCTCCATGAAAAGGCTGAGCAGTTTCTCAATATTTTCTCTGTTATTGTTTCTCATTTCCCGTTCCTCCTTCTGATTTCTTCAAGCAACCGTCGTCTCGCCCTTGCCAAAAGCGTGCTGACTGATGACTCTTCGATACCCAGTCGCTGTGCTATCTCGCGATTGTTCTGATGTTCCACCTGTCGCATCTGAAGAATGGCATATTCAGTGGTGGGCAACGATTTCATTTTGTTCTCCAGCCATCGCAACTCCTCTGAGCTTTCAATCTCAGTCGACGGTGAGACGGCGGTCAGTGACACAGCATTCATCGCACTATCGTCGAGCATTTTGAACTTCTTTTTGCGGTGCATGTTGAGCGTCAGGTTACGTGCCATCTTGCCAGCAACGGCTTCCAGTGAGCGAAACCTTTCGAGTTCGTTGTGCATTTGCCAGAAACGAAGCATCGCATCCTGTGCTATGTCCTCGGCTTCGTCCTCCGTTGCCCCCGCGTTTCTGCTGGCTTTCAGGGCCGCTCTCCGAAGTTTGGGGGCTATTTGCGCAAATGTTTTCTCTTTCATTACTCGGCTATTGGTTCACATTAACATGACACTGAATAGGTCGTTACTCAAACATTAATTAACTTTCTTTCACTTTTCGTGGTTCATTTATGGCTTCGTGAATTCAACAAGCAAGTGCAAATTTACTTAATTTGTTCGTAAAAGCACTCGTATGGTGTTTTAAATCCTAATTTCTTTCTTGGTCTCATGTTAATTTTCCTTGAACACTTTGTGATTTGTTGATGGCTGACATGTTCAAAAGTTTCTGATTTTGGCACGTATTGCCTAATCAGTCCGTTTGCATTTTCTATGCCGCCCTTCTGCCATGAAGAGTATGGATCGGCAAAATAGATGTTGACACCAAGGCTTTTTCCTATCATTTCATGGCAAGCGAATTCAGTACCGTTGTCTGTTGTAATAGACTTGACATGCCCTTTGAATG
>NZ_AUME01000002.1 GCF_000430525.1 Prevotella corporis DSM 18810 = JCM 8529
TATATCAATTCAAAAACTGGAAAGAAAAGAATAAAATAACAGCGGAAGTACTGAGAAAGGAAAGATGAATTACACACTTTTAAGGACACTACCTTGGGCCACGTATTCATGGGCATGAGCGATGATGGCTTCGGCTTCGTCAGGATGAGCTATGTAATGGTTGAGCCGCTCCTCAAGGTCGGAGAAGTCGGGCTTGATTTCTATGTAGTGGTAGTTGGGCTTCAGCCTTCCCTCCATGAACCATGTCTCGCAGGTTGGTCGTGGCATGACTGCGACAGAGTTGGACGACATCACCCACTTCAGATTGCTTGCCACATCGTTTCCCTCAAGTGCCATGATGAATTTGTAGTCGAGATGCTCACTGATGGTGAGCTTCTCTGTCTGCCACTCTGGGTATTGCGGGTCGATTACACCCACATTGCACAGGGGATGGCCGAAGAATCGACGCACGAAATCGTAGCGGTTGCGTTTCAGTTCGGTGCCTCCTTCCTGCCCGATGAGGCCTCTGAAGATGGCCATGTCTTTCTTTTGGGCAAAGCTTTTCCGGTCGTTGACAAACAGGAAATGGCGCACGCGGTCGAGTTTCATCAGCACGGAGTTGGCATTGTCGGTCTTCAGCGGTCGGCTCTTGGTCACCGACGGCACTTTGGGCACGTGAATGATGTCGCCTGGCAGAAGTATCCAGCGCAACGACTGTGAAAAGTAGCGCGCATAGCGATAGGAATCGAGATAGTAAACTTTCTGTCCAGTCATCTTCTGGTCCTTCAACCGCACCGACTCGCTCATGAATGCCTCACGGTCGAAGGGTGTATCGGCCTTCAACTTGTTGTAGTAGCCCACACGGTCCATGATGTACTCTTTGTCGGTTCTTCGCTCCAGCGCCTTCATTTCGCACTTATATAATAATGAGAGCAGCGCGCGTGGCCAACTGATGGCGACATACGAGCCGATATAGTAGGTCAATTTGGAGTTTTTGCCACTATGCAACTTGTAATAGAACTTACGGGGTAGGATGCTCATGCTTTTACTTCATTAGTTCGTGGTAGAAGTCCAGATATTCGCCGGCTATCTTTTCAGGTGAGAACCGCTCAATCATGTCGTTCCTAATCATCGTTCCGTCATATTGCGTTGCCAATGCCTTCCTTATTCCGTTTTCCAGTGCCTCGACAGTGAAGGCTTCGCATCTGACACCATTCATATCGGTAATCAGTTCTTCGGTACCGCTACACGGGAAAGCTATCACGGGCAATCCGCATGCCATTGCCTCAAGCGGGGCTTGGGCAAAGTTTTCCTTAAAACTGGGCATACAGAAGAAATTGGCAGCTGAAAATATTCGAGACATTTCCCCTGGGTCGGAAATTCTTCCGAGTTCCATAACGTTTGCCCACTTTTTCTGACCTCTATTCTTGCCTATTGCAATAACTTTGTAATTGGGATTAATGTGCGACAATGCCTCGGAAAGCTCATCAAGACCTTTTCTCGGCTCATTGATGTTACATGCACAGAAAGCAAACACCATGTCATCTTCGCACAATCCCAAACATTTGCGAGCTTCCAACTTTGGGAAAGGTCGAAACTTGCCACAGTCAACCATATTATAGATAATTCGTTTCTTAGCCTTGGAAAGCATTTCGTGGTCGGCATAGAGACGGAAGCCCATCTTTGAGAGGAACACCGCTCCGAATTTGTCCAACTTTTGTATTTCATTGAACTTCAATCGATAATATTTTCGTTCCAACTGATTATCTGGCAACAGTTGTTTCTCTATGTTTGCCAATCCGTAGAGCAGGTTTTCATCATGAAGCGTCGCAACAACAGGCTTTTTCTTAAGTGTCTCGAAAAACGTTCTATAATCCAAAAAATTCCCCACCCAATGCAAATGAATGATATCAGCTTCCCGAATAATTTTCACTCTTGTCAAGTCAATGTGCGAAACAGGAAGTGTATAGACGCCATTATGCAGCTTTCCCAACTCACGGCACGTGTTAAAGTCATCTGGAATGCGTAATAACTTTTTTATCTTTCGCAGAATGCTATATAAAAAATAAGTAAATCCTCCGTAAGTCTCTATGAAATCATCCTTGTGTTTTTTCTTTAACACTACCATTCGGCTATCCATTCCCATAGCTCTTTGCGCCTTACAGATGCGATAAGCACAGAGTCCGGCACCATTGAAATCAGCCATGCTGATGTGTACTATCTTCATTTTTTCAGTGTTTTTTTATTTATTTACAGTCCATGAATGAACTGCCGCCAAAATTTGATGCGCACCGGTTTATTGAATCCGTGGCAAGCCATTGGCAGTTGTTGATGATTGAGCTCGTAAGATAGTTCCGGTTTTAAGTCAAAAGAGAATTTCAGGGCTTCTTCTACGGATGGTAACTTCAATGAAGGCTCCAATGCCCAAAAGAGATCTTCGTTGTAAAGTGCTCCCGATTGGCTATTATAATAAGCTATTGTATCGGCATAATCAACACAGGCCTTGCGAAACGTTTCCACTCTACGTAGGGACAATCCACCGTTTCCAATCTTTCCGAACATCTGGCAATGAATGATTTTTCGTTTGGGTTTGAGCCAAAGTTTCAGTTTCAGATACTGTTTCAAGGGAAAACGTCTGTAACGTGGCCGCATGGGCCAAGGTGCTGCCACATGGTCGTAGCCCTTCCGACACCATTCTACCAACTCATTTCTAAAGAGCCACGCATCAACGTGGCAGATTAAGATATATTCGTAATCGGAAAAGAGCTCGTAAAACTTTTCCGACATCATCATTTCGTTGTAACCCTGTATCCCTTTCTTTGTCCCCAGCCACTCATCGCTCACGCTTTGCATACCCACTGCTGGATATTGCTCATGCAATTCGGTCATATCGGTGTGCTCCGGCTTCAGGAAAGTTACGGGAAAGCCTTCGAGCAGTCTGAGATTGTTTTCGAGTGCTGCCCTCTCGTAGTCCTTCAGCTGAGGTTTGTAAATGGGGATGATGACCTTTACCAGTTTTCCGTTCATGTCTTGTTTTCTTAGTATTTAACGTTTGTCGATTCGCCACCTACCTTTCATTGCCCATTCTATCTCTTTCCGAGTTTCTCGGCAATGCCATCATGATAGGCGCGGTGAAGCATCATGAGGTCTTTGGGCTGCCATGCCTTCGTAAAGGGCATGGTAACGATTGCAGGAATTACGTAGCCCATCACGCCTATCCAGCTTCGGAGATACCTTACGCCCCAGTTCTTTCCGTAATGGTGGTTCATGTAGGCCTCGTTTCGTACCTGATAGTACCGTTTCCACTTCTTTTTCTGGTTGCGTGTGGTCCACGAATCATCTGTGAAGAACTTGTGTTTGTCCATCAGGGCATCGGGAACATAGAGCAATTTGAAACCTGCCAGATGCGCACGCAGACAATAGTCGGTGTCGTCGCAGAAGATGAACAGCTCCTTGTTGGGCAATCCAATCTTCTCCACTACGGCACGGCTGATGAATGGGCCTTCGAAGTCGCATCCGACAATCTCCGTCGTTTCGGTTTCGCTGCCCTTCAGCTTGCTGCCGTGCATGCTACCGAATGGATTTGTGAAGTTATATTGCCGGAATTCGTGTGTGAACACCTGCCCTTCCATCAGTCTCCGCGGGCTCAATATTCCCAAAGGCTGTCCTCCGTCGGCAGTGATGTGCAGCTCTTCGACCTGCCGCAGCAGCTTGTCGAGACAGTCATCGTGGGGAAAGACGTCATCGTCCATGCACCATAGCCAATCGGCGCCGTCGTCGTAGGCTGCCTTTATGCCCGTATAGAATCCTCCTGAGCCTCCCACATTTTCCTGATTGATGACCCGCAGGTCAGTTTGTGTGGCCAGCCACTTGTCGGTTCCGTCGGTACTGCCGTTGTTCACAACGATGATATTTGACAACCGTGCTTGCTTTCTCAGGCTCTCGATGCCTTTCTTAAGCAGCTCCAGTCGGTTGAAGGTTACTACAACAGCTGTTATTTTCATATCTGAATATAGGATTAGTCGGTTTGTTTTCTTATCACTTTCCCATCCACGACTTTCCAGTAGCGGTCGAAATCCTCACGGGTTCTCTTCCAACGGTTGTGGCTCCACAGATAGGTGGCGGGATCGCGCTTGATGGTTTTCTCAAGCATCTGGAAGTAAATGTCGGTGATCTCAAAGTCTTTCATCTCCTTTGGATGAAGTGTCATCAGCTTCATCTCACACTCGTAGTAGCCACGCCTCAGCCTCCGCACATCGCCATAGAAGCAAGCCTGCCCAGTGTGCTTTACAATCCGCTCGGCACCAGTCAGCACCGGGGTGTCGTGGTTGAGGAAATCAACCCAGTGATGGATGTTCCACCATAGCGGTACTTGGTCGGCGATGTAGCCCACGACGAGCGACTGGCTGTTGCGCCTGAACTCTATTATCTTCCGCAACGACTCTTGCATCGGTATGCAGAGAGCATTCTGCCGCTCTCGGACATACTTGAATAGCCTGTCGAAATAGTCATTTTCCAACGGATGGTAAAGCTCGCAGCACTGAACGTGGTCGGGAATCCAGTAGGGTATGGAGGTTATCCACTCCCAATTACAATAGTGACCGAGGTAAACGGCGCACGATCCGCCGTTCTTTAGTACTTCGTTGAATGGTTCCATGCCAGTGAACCGCATCCGTTTCTGGAGCGATGTGGGTGACATGGTCATCAACTTGATGGTTTCGACCAAGTAGTCGCAGAACCAGTGGTAGAAATCGTACTCTATTTTCCTTATCTCCGCCTCGCTTTTATCGGGAAAACTCTCTGTGAGATTCTTCCAAATGACTTTGTGACGGTATCGTACCACGTGGGCGATGATGACGAAAAGGAAGTCAGAGAGCAGGAAAAGGATGCAGAAAGGCAATAACGACATCAAATACCAGAAGCCGTAAGCCAGTCCGTATGCTATATAATTGAATGCTTTCTTCATGTTGAAGTCGTTTTTCGTCACTATTTACGTCACAAAGTTACTGAAAAACTTTTGGAAATGCAAGAATTGTGGTAATCATTCAAGCACGTCCTCTCTGCAAAGAAAGTATCCAATATTAGCCGCTTTTGTGTGGTATCTCCAATTTACAACCTTTGTCCGAAAGACTTATGTTTGTACTCGACGAAACAAATGCTTTTCGGATTTGTTACACTCCAGTGGACATGCGTCGGGGTATTCTTCGTTTGTCTCAATTGGAGCGCAGCTATGATTTTATCCCTCCTGAGGGTGTAGCCTATGTTTTCTACGATCGCTCCCGTAATTGAATCAAGTTGCTGCACTTGAAACGCTGTGTTTTTGTCGATTATCATAAGCAGATGGCACAGGGGTTCTTGAGTCCTAAAATTATACGGGTGAGTACCCGGATTCTATTAAATTCGCAAGGACGAATAGGTTCTCTATATTGAAAGAATAAATCCTAATGACCGCATTTGGCTTTATAGAAATAACAGCCATCCCAACATGTCAAAATATATCCAGATTGCCGATAATCTGTTCCATTATATCCAAACCAACCAAAAGCGGATAAAGGTGTTCTACCTTCAGAATACAATGAGCTGCAACATCATTCGACAAGAAAACTCCCCTGAATATCTTGCAATTCAGGGGAGTTACAGTAAGACTGTGTTAGCTTTTGACCTATCAGATGGTGATGCTTACGCCACCATACCACGTTGCTCCATATACCGGAGCATACATGAATGCTGCGTCATCGGATTCCTGTCTGTAAGTGAAAATGGAGCCTTATTATACCTAAGTGTTATGATAAGGATGACCACAGGCTTAACTCCATTTAACCTTGGGGGTGAGGAATGTTCGTTAGAGAATGAAATAAATGTATTATCTTTGCACACAATTTAATTTATAAGCGTAAAAAAGATGAAACAGAGAAAATTTATTGCTATAGCCCTCGTCGGCGCAGCCTTTGTGTTGGCAGGTTGTGGAATGACGAAAAAAGTCACCAGTCCGGCCAATGGCGAGCCGGCAATTCAGCAACCTACTGTGGAACAGGTTACCCCTGAGCCTGAAGTTATCAGCATTGCCGAGGCTGTTGATGTGTTCGAGCATCCCGAAAGGATGGCTGAAACTGCTAAGAAATACGGCTACAAGCTGAAAAAAGACTACGAAATCTACCGTCTCGACAAGTTCTCGAAGCTATTCTACAAGAATTGCCGATTGGCCAAGATACTCACCGCCAACCAATACGAGGATTATCCAAAGCCGTTGCGCAAGGGAGTGTCGAGCTATGTGGCCTTTAAGGAGGGCGCTATCATAATAGGTGTGTTCAATCAGAAGGCATATGACAATCTGGTGGCTCAGGTGAAGGCGGCCGGCTACACACTCGACATGCCTGGCAACGAAGATATCTATGTGAAAGGCTCACGCAGGATAGCCTGTTATGCGGGCGCAAAGACCGTGAGAGTTCAGTAAAAAAACACGACAAAGTAACTGTTTTCGTATGAAGCTGTAAATACCTGACTGACAGCGTGATAATAATTGCGTTACAAAAGGTGAGCCATCGCACGGCGAAAGGTGAGCTTTCGCAGTGTAAAAGCTCACCGTTCGCTTTACAGAAGCATATCTTTGGTTGGCTGAAAGTAAAAAAAACGGACAATGTTCGATGGCTTCCAGTCCTCAATCGCTCGTCTCGTAGGGCTAAAGTGTCACCCGTCGGAATATTATAATTGCACTTTTTTTTTGAGTTTCCCTTGATTTACAGTAACTTTGCACCCAGATTAAAATATCAAACATAAATGGAAGAAAAGAAATTCAAACGCACCACCGTCACGGCGGCTCTGCCTTATGCCAACGGCGGTGTGCATATAGGTCACCTTGCCGGAGTCTATGTTCCAGCAGACATCTACGTCAGATACCTTCGGCTGAAGAAAGAAGAAGTCATTTTTATCGGAGGAAGCGACGAGCACGGAGTGCCCATCACGTTGCGTGCCAAGAAAGAGAACATCACCCCGCAAGATGTGTGTGACCGCTATCACAAGATGATCAAAGATTCGTTCGAGGAATTTGGCATCTCGTTCGACATCTACAGCCGCACCACCAGCGATATTCACCACAAGTTCGCAGCCGACTTCTTCCGGAAACTCTACGACGAGGGAAAACTCGTTGAGAAAGAGAGCGAGCAACTCTACGATGAGGAGGCGCGGCAATTCCTTGCCGACCGCTATGTGGTGGGCGAATGCCCCCATTGCCATAACGAAAACGCCTACGGCGACCAGTGTGAGAAGTGCGGAAGTGCCCTTAGTCCAATGGAACTCATCAATCCACACTCAACCATCTCTGGTTCGAAGCCCGTCATCAGGAAAACCAAGAACTGGTATTTGCCATTGAACAACTATCAGGAATGGTTGAAACAGTGGATTCTCGACGGACACAAGGAATGGCGTCCGAACGTATATGGGCAATGCAAGAGTTGGCTGGACATGGACCTTCAGCCACGCGCCATGACCCGCGATCTCAACTGGGGCATCCCCGTTCCGGTAGAGGGAGCCGAGGGAAAGGTACTCTACGTGTGGTTCGACGCACCTATCGGCTACATATCGAACACCAAGGAACTCTGCGACCGTGAGCCAGAGCGCTTCGGAACTTGGCAAAAGTGGTGGCAAGACCCACAATCGCGCCTCGTTCACTTCATAGGCAAGGACAATATCGTGTTCCACTGCCTCATTTTCCCAAGCATGTTGAAGGCGCATGGTGACTACATACTCCCTGACAACGTACCATCCAACGAGTTTCTCAACCTTGAGAACGATAAAATATCCACCAGCCGCAATTGGGCGGTGTGGCTTCACGAGTATCTCGTTGACTTCCCAGGAAAGCAAGATGTGCTCCGATACGTGCTTACGGCAAATGCGCCGGAGACAAAGGACAACAATTTCACATGGAAAGACTTTCAGGAGCGCAACAACAGTGAGCTTGTAGCCGTCTATGGCAACTTCGTCAACCGTGCATTGCAGCTCACCAAGAAATATTGGGACGGCGTTGTGCCCGTATGCGGTGAGCTGCTGGACGTCGATCGTCAGGCAATACAGGAATTCAAGGACGTAAAAGACAAGGTTGAGTCATTCCTCGACGTGTTCAAGTTCCGCGAAGCACAGAAGGAAGCTATGAACTTGGCGCGCATTGGCAATAAGTACATCGCCGAATGCGAGCCTTGGAAGGTGTGGAAAACAGACCCAAAGCGAGTGGAGACCATACTCTACATCTCGCTGCAGCTCGTTGCCAACCTCAGCATAGCATTCGAACCGTTCTTGCCTTTCAGCAGTAAGAAACTGCGCGAGATGATCAACATGAACGACTATGAATGGAGTTCGCTGGGATCTACTGAGCTTCTGCCTGCCGGACATAGGCTCAACGACCCACAATTACTGTTCGAAAAGATAGAGGACGACACCATCGACGCCCAGCTCAAGAAGCTTGAGGAAACCAAGAAGGCAAATGAGGCGGCCGCCTACAAAGCAGAGCCTATCAAAAAGGAGATTCCTTTCGACGACTTCGAAAAGCTCGATATCCGCGTCGGACATATTATCAACTGCGAGAAGGTGAAGAAAAGCAAGAAACTGCTTCAGTTCACAATCGACGACGGCTCCGGCAATACCCGTACAATCCTAAGCGGAATTGCAGCCTTCTATGAGCCTGAGCAGCTCATTGGCAAGGACGTGCTGTTCGTGGCCAACTTTGCGCCCCGCAAGATGATGGGCATTGAGAGTCAGGGCATGATTCTCTCGGCAGTGAATTTCGACGGATCGCTGAGCGTCACCACCACACTTGACGAGGTGAAACCCGGCAGTCAGGTAGGATAGGACAAGCCTTTGCACTGCCTTTGCTCGTCGGCTTACAGTGCAAATGCTTGGAAGAACGTGGCCTTGTGTCATCATAGCATAAGCCCCATCTGGTCAACCAACCGGATGGGGTTTATGTTTCGCAGTCGCTCTGTCTGTCGATGGCCTGTTGCAGAGGCAGCTATTTCTTCAGGATAATGAGTATGACCGCCGACAAAATCAAGACGATTCCCACGGCAAGCCTCAACGTAAAAGCCTCGCTGAAGACGAAAGTGCTGATGATGACTGCCGTAACGGGTTCCAATGCTCCAAGAATCGAGGCGGGTGTGCTGCCTATATGCTTGATGGCAATATTCATAAAGTAGAGCGATAGCAGCGTCGGAAGCAGTGCCAGTTGAGCAGCAAAAATCCATTCGGTAGTCCCTTGCAGCATCTGCAGCCTGTCACCGACAAACAGCATATAGCCGATGATGGAAAACCAGCCGAAGAGAATGACCCAGAAAGTGAACTTGATGGGCGACATTTCCACCTTGAACTGATTGACATACACGATGTAAAGCGCATAGAGCAACGACGATCCAAGTACCAGCATGATTCCCGTGACGCTCAGAGTCTCGCCTCCGTCGCCCCGATAGAGCAGCCCTATTCCGACGATGGCAAGCAAAATGGACAGGGCGGTGGACCAATTGATGTGCTCATGGTAGAAAACCACCATCAGGACAGCCGTGATGATGGGATAGGAGAACAGTATCGTTGACGCGACACCAGCGTTCATGAAGTGAAAACTGGCAAAGAGCATTATTGAGGAGAAACCGAAAAAGCAGCCGAGAATGGCGAATTTGATGGCATGACCCCATTTGATTCTGAAGTCTTCCCTGAGCAGTACCAGCCAGACGGCGAACATGAGCACCGTGATGCCATAGCGATAGAAGAGTACATTGCCCGATGTGATGCCGTGAGCATAGAGAGGCAATGCCCCAAGGGGATTAGTTCCGTAGAAGACAGCGGCCAGAATGCCGGCTATATATCCTTTTGTCTGAGTATTCATGTTGTTGTTTTATAGTTGAAAACGGCTGGTTGCCTCTTGTTTCTGGCCATCGGAGTAATGCTGATGGGTAGCTGACGAGCGGCAATTCCAGACAAACGGCTGCAAAGTTACTCATTCTTTTCAGAAACACACAGAGTTTTGTGAATTAAAAACCTATCCAGACGATGCGCTTCACTGTGGTGAATAGTATGCCTGCGGCGTTCCATTGCACTTCGTGAGACGGGCGGTCGTGGTGAGATGGCTCCAGTCTCGTCGTCCTATACATGAGCTTTCGTTGTGCAATAGGTGACCTATTGCAAACAGAAAGGTCATCTATCGTCGTGTGAAAGGTGACCTTTTGTTGTCCAACTTGTAAAGTGCTGATATGCTTTGTGTTATAAAACAAAAAAGAAAGCAGTGCAAACAATCAATGTCAGCACTGCTTTCATATAGAGAAAATCTATGGTTCGCTTGTTTAAATCTGGTCATTTGAGACATCGTAGGCTTTTCTTAGTTGTCGAATAGATGGCTTATTGTTCTACCGATGGTGTGGCGAGCTGCGTCGAAACGCTACGACGTCCAAGATGTAGGTGAACCTATGATGGCTGGAAAGAGGCCATACAGTCGATGTCGGATGTGCCTGTTGCTGTCAAACGGCCGACAGGGAGTTATTGTTCGCCCATGTCCGATCCACTGTAGGAATTGCCGAAGTCGTCGTCTTGCTCATCGTCGTCGTTACGTTGATTCTTGTGCTTCTTCATGTTGCCGAAGTTCCATGTGAGCGTCAGTCTTACTCTGCGTCCCGAACGCCAGTTCTCTTGGTATCGTGAGAAAGCCTCACCACTTGTGTAGGTCTTCCATCGCCGTGAGTTGAGCAAGTCTTTGCAGTTGATTGACAAAACAAGGCTCTTGTTGAGGAAACTCTTTCTCAGACCGAGGTTAAGACTTCCGCTTCCCTTTCGGTAGCCTTGGGAGATGGTTTGGCGACTGCGGTATTTGCCAGTCACCTGCAGCGAGATGTCGTAGGGCAGCATAAGACTTGCCTGCATTCTGGCATTCCACGTGAAATTGCTGTTGCCCTTGCCCGAAACGGTCTGTCCGTCGATGTCGAAGTTGAACCCGTCGAGCTTGTAATAATAGAAATTGGCCGATGTGCTCAGGTCGAGTATGCGGGAGAGCTTGTTCTTCGCCGTCAGTTCCAGACCTGTCGCCGTGCTTTTGCCCACGTTAAAACTCGTCTGATACATGAGGCCGTCGGCCGAGCTTCGGTAGTTGATGCGCTGCACGACATCGCTCGTCGGCCGATAATAAGCCGCCACGAGCAAAGAGTGCTGCACCCAAGTGCGTAAGTAGTTCAATGAGAATGAATTGCTGTATTCGGGGGTCAATTCTGGATTGCCAAACGATATGACAGTGGCATCGCTTGTGTTGCGGAAAGAGTTGAGCTGTCCGCCCCATGGACGGCGCAGCCGACGGGTATAGTTGAGTTGTAGTTGGTCGTTGTCTGTGAGTTGGTAGCTCATGAACACACTTGGGAAGAGTTGAAAGTAATCCTTCTTGAAAGGCTTGTCGCGCAGACTGGCATCCCTTTCCTGTGCCCATGAATAACTTTCGGTGTTCACTTTCCAGTATTCGCCGCGCAATCCCGCCATAAGACTTAACTTACCGAGCCTGTAAGTTGCCGTGGTGTAGAGCGCATGGATATCGTTCTTGTAGATAAAGCGGTTGTAATAGGCCTGGTCTTCCACCATATTGTTGCCGTTCCAGTTGTTTTTGTCGATGAAACTCTCCTGTGGGGTGTTCTCGTGGTTGAACTCTCCCTGATAACCAGCTTGCAGTTTGAAGGCTTCAGAGAGTTGGTTTTCATAGTCGAGCTTCACCTCCCACGAGCGATTGTTAATGTGCATCGGCCGCAGTTGGTAGGATGCAATCTGCGGTGTCTTGACAATAGGTTCGCCGTTGGTGTCGAAATAGGTGGTGGAGTCTTGATAGACGTTGTTATTGTCTGACTTCCAGTGGTCGTAACCTACGTTGAAATCAATGAAGTGATGGTCGTTGAAGTTGTGACGGTAGCCAAATTCGCCGTGCATCATTCGCATATCGCCCTCTCCTGACGTCTGTCTGTACATGATTCGGGTGTCGAATGGCGAGCCGATGGCTCCGTAATGATAGGGTGTTATGTTGTTTTCGTTACGGCGTCCGACCATGAACATGCCGCCAAGTGTGAAGTCATCCTTGTTGGTTGCGTGAAGTGTGAGGCCGGCGCGGGTGAAGAGATTGTTGCCCTGACTTCTGTTTTCCGACTCGTATGTCTGATAGGTATTGGTGTTATTGTACGTCTGTTCGCTCCACGCACCTCCCGTTTTTTTTCGGTGTCGGTAACCAATGTTGAAATAAGTGTCGATGAATGAGCTGTTGTAGTTGATATTGAATGATGTGTTGGCTCCGCCACGGGTGTCGCCTCCAGCCTGAACGCTGCCGTAATAGCCTGCCTTTCGCTCTTTCTTGAGTACGATGTTGATGATGCCGGCTGAACCTTCGGCCGAGAATTTGGCTGAAGGGTTGTCGATTACCTCAATGCGCTCGATGCTTTCGGCTGGCAATTGCTGTAGGATTTCGGCACGGTTGTCGCTCGATAGGCCCGATGCCTTGCCGTTGATCCATACCTCAACGCTTGAGTTTCCTCGCAAAGAGACGTTCCCATCGTTATCGACCTCAACGCTTGGGATGTTCTCCAGCACGTCGGAAGCTACGCCTCCGGCATTGGCTATTTGCTGATCGACGTTGAATGTCTTGCGGTCAACCTCCAGTTTCATCTCCGACCGTTGGCCCGTCACTACCACTTCGTCGAGCGCTTTCGTGTCTTCCGAAAGATAAAGAGCGATGAAATGATGGTCGGGCTTTGATGTTGTGACGGTGAATTTCCTAACCAAGTCTTTGTAACCCATAAAGCTGGCAGTCAACGAATAGGAACCATTGGGAAGGTTGCCGATCATGAAATTTCCTTCCGTATCGGTGATAGCGCCTTTGAAAATCTTATCGTTACCTTCTTTTCGGATAGCAATGTTGATAAATTCAAGCCCTATGTTCGACTTTTTATCAAGCACTTTTCCTTTCACTGAGCCTTGAGCGAGAGCTACTGTAGTGCTAAGCAGGAGTAGCAGTGTGATTTTAATAACCCTGTTCATAACTAATTTTAAGACCATTTGCGGTTTGGAAAGTTTAATTTGATGATAAAAAAAATGTCGGAAAGTCTGCGATACAATATTTTTTCGTTATCTTTGCATTCACAATTTATATTCAGGCGCATCTGTCATCTCATTTTTGCGACTTGCCAGTGTATATGACGAATTACCATGCCCTTGTAGTTCAATGGATAGAACACGGCTCTCCTAAAGCTGAAATATGAGTTCGATTCTCATCAGGGGTACACTATGGCTCTTTGTAGGCCTATCACTGGACAATCAACACCTAACACCTTTTCAGTATGCTTGGAGCAATCATTGGCGACATTGTCGGCTCTCGCTTTGAATTTGGAGCCGCACCTCAGAAAGACTTTAAATTGTTCACGGACGAATGTTCATACACCGACGATACGATATGTACCGTTGCCATTGCCGATGCCGTGCTGAACCACCGTGGCTACAAGGAATCGCTGCTCGATTGGTGCGACCGCTACCCCGATCCGATGGGGGCTTACGGGAGCATGTTCTACGAATGGCTTCACGCAGATGACCCACAGCCGATGAACTCCTTTGGAAACGGATCGGCTATGCGTGTCAGTCCGATAGGATGGTTGTTCAACGAGTGGGAGGAGGTCATCGCCGAGGCGAAGAAGAGTGCCGAAGTGAGCCACAATCATCCGGAAGGAATCAAGGGCGCTCAGTGTATTGCAGAGGTTATCTGCTGGTTGAAGAACATGCGCTACTCCAAGCAGGATTTGGAAATCAAGGTGAGCAAATTCTACGGTTACGAACTGCCGCCGATGCGCGACATTCTGAAGATTGGTGCTCAGGGACATTTCGACGGAACCTGTCAGGAGACCGTACCGATGGCCCTCCGTTGCTTCATGGATGCCAACGATTTCGAGGAGGCCGTCAGGCTTGCGGTGCTCTGCGATGGAGATACCGACACAAAGGCCTGCATTACGGGCTCGGTTGCAGAGGCTTATTACGAAGTCCCCGACTGGATGGTGGAGAAGGCTTTCAGCTATTTGCCCGATGATATACTGGCCATTCTGGAGCAGTTCTACGATGCTATTCAGGCCGATATCAGAAAGTAATTGTAAAGATTGATTACCATTGGCTTTTCAAAAGCTCAGCCATCACAAGGCGAAAGGTGAGCTATTGCACGATAAAAGGTCAGCTTCTGGCTGATAAACACTGACGTTTTGTTTCTATGTGCGTAATAATTTGTTTTTCAGATAATTATAAAACGTCAAGCAAAAGGATAGTTTGTCAAAATTATTTACTCCCAGACGAGTCGATGGACATTCGTCAGTCCGCTGGCGACATCACGCCCGGAGGTTATGTTTTTTTGTCGGAGATTCTTTGAAGTCTTTCACTTTCTTTACTTATCTTTGCAACGATGAAAATAACGCTTGAACAACTTTCGATAGGCTACAAAGGTTACGCACCCGTAGTCTCGGGCATCAATGTGGAAATCAGGAGTGGCGAGCTGACATGTCTCATCGGCTCAAATGGCATCGGCAAGTCAACCCTGTTGAAGACGCTGACAGGTTTCTTGCCGAAGCTCGGTGGAAGGCTACTGCTCGACGGACGGGATATTGACGGGCTGACGACGCGCGAGCGGTCTAAGCTCATCAGCATTGTGCTGACCTATAAGCCCGATGTTCAGAATCTCAGTGTGACGGAGATGGTGGGGATGGGCCGTATGCCTTATACGGGCTTTTGGGGAAAACTCGGAGTTGAGGACCAGACCATCGTTGCGCAGTCGATTGAGATGGTGGGCATTACTAAACTGAAAGATCGGATGATACAGACGCTCTCCGACGGTGAGCGACAGAAGGTGATGATTGCCAAGGCGCTCGCACAACAGACTCCTATCATTCTTCTTGACGAACCTACGGCATTCCTCGACTTCCGCTCTAAGGTTGAGATGCTGCAGCTTCTGCACCGGTTGGCTGTGGAGACAGACAAGGTTATTTTCCTATCGACCCATGATCTCGAACTGGCGCTGCGGCTGGCCGACAGTCTTGTTGAACTCGACGGGAGCGGACTCCATGTTGTTGAGTCCTCCAAAGTGAAGGCCGACATCAATGAGCTGTTGGCATAGGATGGCGCTGCGGGGGCAGACTGGCGAGAAAAAAAATATTTTTTCCTTCGAAAACATTTGTTTTTCGTTCGCTTTTTTTATATCTTTGCAAACAGATAAACATTCGGATTGACCGAAGAGGGGGTGCCACTCCGTTGAGTGAGCTGAGATTATACCCGTATAACCTGATGCAGATAATGCTGCCGTAGGAAGTGCGAATATACATAATTTGCGTTTATCATTCATTAGATTCAGTGCATTCCCATAGTAGGCCTTCTATTATATAAGGTGATGCAATGGTCTATCTCAAAACTTTAACGGTCGCAGGCTCCGACAGTTGCGGTGGGGCTGGCATACAAGCGGACATCAAAACAATGTCGGCATTGGGATGTTATGCGGCTTCGGTGGTCACGTCGGTGACGGCACAGAATACGATAGGGGTATCGGCCATTCAGCCAATAGCGCCCAATGTGGTGGCGGCACAGCTGCGAGCGGTTATGGACGATATCCGTCCCGATGCCATTAAGATAGGGATGGTGAACGATGCCGCCACTATCCGCACCATTGCCGATGTGCTTTCGGAATACAAACCACGACATCTGGTGGTCGATCCCGTGATGGTTTCCACTTCCGGAAGCCAGCTGATGGAGGAAACAGCTGTGCAAACCTTTTGCGAACGCTTGCTGCCAATGGCTTCTTTGCTCACTCCGAACATCCCGGAG
Organism: Prevotella corporis DSM 18810 = JCM 8529; assembly: GCF_000430525.1. Classification (GTDB taxonomy): domain Bacteria; phylum Bacteroidota; class Bacteroidia; order Bacteroidales; family Bacteroidaceae; genus Prevotella; species Prevotella corporis. The sequence continues at coordinate 15,823 of NZ_AUME01000002.1, forward strand.
GCTGAGGTGTTGTCGGGAATAACCATCCGTTCCGAAGAACAGATGGACAATGCTGCACGGCTGATGATGAACCTTGGATGTCGGAATTTGCTTATAAAGGGAGGGCACATCGAGGGCAACGAGAAGGCAGACAGACTCTACCGGCACGATGGCAGTTACACGGTTTTCGCCGGAAAAACCATCGAAACACGCAACACACATGGCACAGGTTGTACGCTTTCGTCGGCAATAGCCTCGTTTCTGGCCCGAGGCGAGGAGCTGGTCGGTGCGGTGCAGTTGGCCAAGGACTATGTTGGCAAAGCCATTTCCGCAGGAGCTGATGTTCAGATTGGCAGCGGACACGGACCGGTCAACCATTTCTTTCAGCCTGAAAAACTCATAAAGCGATGACAAATGTACAATACATAACACATGAAAACCAACGGTTCGGCTATGAAGAAGGGGCAGAACTTGCACTGAAAGGTGGATGTCGGTGGGTGCAACTGCGAATGAAGGATGCCGACGACGGAGAGTTCATGGCCGTTGGCAGACGAGTGAGGGCTCTTTGCAAAGCTTACAGGGCAACATTCGTAATTGACGACCGCGTGCATCTTGTGAAAACACTGCAGGCTGACGGACTACATCTGGGCAAGTTGGATATGCCTGTTGACGAGGCACGTGCCCTATTGGGCGACGATTCTATAATAATAGGTGGTACGGCGAATACCTTCGACGACATCAGACGGCTTCACCGACAAGGTGTAAGCTACATAGGCTGCGGTCCGTTTCGATTCACTGCCACCAAGAAGAAGCTGGCTCCGACGGTCGGACTTGAGGGATATCGGCATCTTATCACACTGATGAAGTCGAATAAAATCAATATCCCAGTCATCGCCATTGGGGGTATATTGAGAGATGACATTCCTGAAATCATGGCAACGGGCATCAGTGGGATTGCCGTGAGTGGGGCAGTATTGAACGCTGTTAATCCAATGGACGAGATGAGAAAGATAATTGATGAGGCGGAAGTTGGGCAGAAGTTGAACGAGCGTTGACCGACTCAGCCCGTGAGGTTGATTGCCACCCATCCGTCAGTGGTGTGTCGCTCTGCAATCGAGCATCCGCAAAAGACAGTCATGGGCGAAAGAGGCTGAGTATCCTCATGACTCTTCATAATTTCAATCACGACTCCTTTAACTATAAATATCAAAATATGAAGAAAAACATCAAGATTTCCTATCCTTCTTCGGAGAAGATATATATGAAAGGTGAGATCTATCCCGATCTGAGAGTAGGAATGAGAAGAATTAACCTCACCCCTACCGTGATCAATGATAACGGGAAAAGGGTGGAAAAGCCCAACGATCCTGTGCTCGTTTATGACACGAGTGGACCTTACAGCGACCCGAATGTGGAAATAAACCTTAGCAAAGGGTTGCCGAAACTTAGACAGCCGTGGATCGATCGCCGACGTGGCACGCAGATGGAGTGTGCCAAACGTGGCATCATCACTGAGGAAATGGAATACGTTGCTATCCGGGAAAACATGAATTGCAAGGAGTTGGGCATCGAAAGCCATATCACTCCAGAGTTCGTCCGTGAGGAAGTGGCCGCAGGACGTGCCGTCATACCTGCCAATATCAGACATCCGGAGAGCGAACCGATGATTATCGGTACGCGTTTCGCCGTGAAAATTAACACCAACATTGGCAACTCGCATGCCCATTCGAGCATTGAGGAGGAGGTAGAGAAGGCCGTTTGGAGCTGTAAGTGGGGCGGTGACACCTTGATGGATCTCTCAACGGGCAGCAACATTCACGAAACGCGCGAGTGGATTCTACGAAACTGCCCTGTTCCCGTAGGAACGGTGCCTATGTACCAAGCTTTCGAAAAAGTTGGCGGACGTGCGGAGAACCTTACGTGGGAGATTTTCCGCAATACGCTCATCGAACAGTGCGAGCAAGGTGTGGATTATTTCACCATTCACTGCGGAATCCGTCTGAAGAACGTACCCCTTGCCAATGGCAGACTTACGGGAATGGTGAGCCGTGGTGGTAGTATCATCTCCAAATGGTGTCAGGTCCATCAGCAGGAGAGTTTCCTTTATAGCCACTTCGATGACATCTGCGACATCTGTGCCCGATATGACGTGGCCATTTCCTTGGGCGACGGACTCCGACCAGGCTCCACTTACGATGCCAACGATGCGGCACAGTTTGCCGAACTTGACACAATGGGTGAGCTTGTTCAGCGAGCGTGGGCGAAGAACGTACAAGCGTTCATCGAAGGGCCAGGACACGTCCCAATGCACAAGATCCGTGAGAACATGGAACGGCAGATAGAAAAGTGCCACGGCGCACCGTTCTACACGCTCGGCCCACTCGTCACTGACATTGCCCCAGCCTACGACCACATCACGAGTGCCATTGGAGCGGCTACTATCGGATGGTTCGGCACAGCGATGCTTTGCTATGTAACCCCGAAGGAGCATCTTGCGCTGCCCGACAAGGATGATGTGCGCACGGGAGTGGTGACCTACAAGATTGCGGCACATTCCGCTGACCTTGCCAAAGGTCATCCTGGTGCCGCCGTACGTGATAATGCGCTGAGCAAAGCACGCTACGATTTCCGATGGAAAGACCAGTTCAACCTCGCCCTTGACCCTGAAAAGGCCCTCGAATACTGGAAATCCTCCAATGAAGTGGGTGGGAAATACTGCACTATGTGTGGTCCGAACTTCTGCGCTATGCGAATCAGTCAGGAGCTAAACTCAGACTGTTCCCAACCGTAAGATACGGCTATCCACTCCTCCGACTGGGTGATAGCCAACTAATTTCACAGAATCAACAAACATAACAACCAATTGTCTCAACCCCTTTGCCTCTCTTTCAGTAAAGAGGAACTGGGGTAAGACACTTCAATAACATTAAAATCATGATTGAAAAACAAGTATCTAAAGGTATTATCCGTACCTATTTCGAGAAAATGGAAAAGTGTCTGGAACTCGACGTTGCCATAGTCGGTGGCGGTCCGTCAGGCATTGCAGCTGCCTACTACATGGCCAAGGCTGGCCTTCGTGTCGCATTGTTCGACCGCAAGTTGTCACCCGGCGGCGGTATGTGGGGCGGAGCGATGATGTTCAACCAGCTTGTCATACAGGAAGAGGCACTCGGCATCCTGAAAGATTTCGACATTAGCTACGAGTCTTATGAGGATGGACTCTACACTGCCGACTCTATCGAGAGCACGTCGGCATTGCTCTATAAGGCCGTTCATGCTGGTGCAACCATCTTCAACTGCTATTCCGTTGAGGATGTGGTATTCAAGAACAACGTCGTCAGTGGTGTTGTGGTGAACTGGACACCTGTCTTGCGCGAGGGATTGCACGTTGATCCGCTCAACATTATGGCTAAATTTGTCATCGATGGCACTGGTCACGACAGCGAGATGTGCAAAGTGGTAGCCCGTAAGAACGGTATCAAACTCGAAACCACCACTGGCGAAGTTATCGGCGAGCGTTCATTGGACGTGGCAGAGGGTGAACGCCAAGTGGTTGAGGGAACGAAGGAAATCTATCCAGGACTCTACGTCTGTGGAATGGCATCGTCTGCCGTTGGTGGCACGCCTCGAATGGGGCCCATCTTCGGAGGAATGCTCTTGTCGGGAAAGAAAGTTGCCGACATGATTATCAAGCGAGTTAAAGGTTAATCGACAGGAATTGAGGGAAGTATGAGTTGATTAGGTTCACTCATAACTTCCCTTTTTTCATTCCCATCCACCTCATCCATCCTCTATTCACAATGAAACTCATTGTCATCACCCAGCCGTTTTTCTTCGACCAAGAGGCAACCGCCATTCAGAATCTGCTTGATTGGGGCATCGACCTCATCCATATTCGCAAGCCTGAGTCTGCCATCAGGGATTGCGCCACCTTGCTCACCTCTATTCCAGCCACTTATCACAACCGCATCGTTCTGCACGATCACTTTGAATTAACCGCCAACTATCAACTATATGGCATTCATCTCAACCGCAGGAACAGTAAAACTCCGGGCACCTTTCGTGGATCGCTCTCCCGTTCTTGCCATTCCTTGGAAGAACTAAAGACCCACAAACCCTATTTCAACTATCTTTTCCTAAGTCCCATCTTCAACAGCATATCCAAACAAGGTTATGAATCGGCTTTCAACCACGACACATTGACAGCTGCTGCCCAACAGTCGATTATCGATTCACGCGTTGTTGCCCTCGGTGGTGTAGCGGTCGAAAACATTCCGCTATTGAAAACCTACGGATTTGGGGGAGCAGCCCTGTTGGGCGATGTCTGGCAACGACTCGGCGATCCTGATTTTGAACGATATATTCTCAGATTGGTGGCAGTTGCCAATGGCTGATGATTAGTCGAATCGCCAGCCATTTCTCCCCATTCGGCAACCCGTAGCACATTTTTATCGCTCACTTTTCAGATTGATAAAACATAATATTGACACAAGTCCTAATCTGTTGCAAATCAATGTGATAGATAATTCATTTTAAAAGGTGAGCTTTCGCATCGCAAAAGGTGAGTTATCGCATCGCAAAAGGTGAGCCTTTGCAGGATCATCGCTAAGCTTTCATCCGCAAAAGGTTCATGAAGGTTCTGCCAACACCAAAAACAACAAGTACAATTCCACGCATACGACCATGAAATTGGAACAATGTTATCCACCTTTTTCTATCATGATGACATTCATAAATGAGTGTGTTTTATGCCAACTGTCGTCTTTTCTTGCTTCTTTCATCCCACGTTTTCTTGCCAGACGTCAAAGAATTATTACCTTTGTATTTGTTATGCAACAAGAATCACCCATACAAGCACTGCAAAGGCAGAAGCTACTTTTGCAAATGGAGTACTATGCCGAGAAGGAAACTTTCAGACGACAAACCGAGACGATAGGCATTCAGCGGAAAGTCAAACGGGGCGATGCATGGTTTCCTTTGCGCATAGGAAAGAGTTATTACAACTCGCTCAACCAAAGGGTGATAGAATTGTTTCGGACACAAGACTTGGACATCGAACATAACTTTGAGTTTGGGCGTCCAGTGGCTTTCTTCACCGTCAGACGGACTACCGACGGAGGCGCGGGTACGAAGCAAGGCATCCGCTATTTCAACTTCACGGGTGTGGTTTCCTATGTCGATGGCGAGCGAATGGTAGTGAGTGTCCCAGACAGTGCTCCCGTAATTGATCTTCAACGTTCGGCTGAGCCCATCGGTTGTCAGTTGTCGTTCGATGAGACATCTTACCAGATGATGTTCGATGCCCTCGACAGGGTTATCAAAGCCAAGAACGGTCGCCTCGCCTATCTGCGCAATCTCTTCTACTCGAATGAGAAAGCAGAGAAATTCAGCTTCGCACCGACGCATTTTCCGTGGCTAAATCCCACTCAGGAGCAGGCCGTCAACGAAGTGATGTGGGCCAAGGACGTGGCCGTCGTTCATGGACCGCCTGGAACGGGTAAGACAACGACACTGGTTGAGGCCATTAACGAGACGCTGATGCGCGAGACACAGGTGCTGGTGTGTGCCCAGAGCAACATGGCGGTTGACTGGATTAGCGAGAAACTTGTCGATAGAGGCATCAATGTCTTGCGAATCGGCAACCCAACCCGTGTCAACGACAAGATGCTGGGCTTCACTTATGAGCGGAAGTTCGAAGCTCATGCCGACTATCCTCAACTTTGGTCCATCCGAAAGGCCATACGCCAGTTGCGGTCGAACAGAAAGAAGGGCGGAGAGAGCTACCATCAGAAGTTGGAACGACTGAAAAGCCGTGCCACCGAACTGGAGATACGCATCAATAGCGCGCTTTTCGGCGAAGCACGGGTCATCGCCTCTACGCTGGTGGGGGCCAACAGTCGTATCATGGAGGGCCAGAAGTTCGGCACTCTCTTCATCGACGAGGCTGCACAAGCACTTGAGGCCGCCTGTTGGATACCCATCCGCAGAGCTTCGCGTGTGGTTCTGGCCGGCGACCATTGCCAGCTTCCGCCCACAGTGAAGAGCATCGCCGCACTGAGGGCAGGCTTGGGCAAGACGTTGATGGAGCGGATAGTGGAGAATAAGCCTGAAGTGGTGACGCTGCTGAAGGTGCAATACCGGATGAACGAGCACATTATGCGTTTCTCTTCCGACTGGTTCTATCACGGACAGGTGGTGAGTGCGCCGCAAATCAAGCACCGGGGCATTCTCGATTACGACAATCCCATCATGTGGGTCGATACATCCGACTTGCAGATGACAGCTTTTGAGCCAGTGCTTCAGCAAGCTGATTCACTGTCGGAAGTGCCTCCTTGCAATGAAACGGTGGGAGACGACATGATCGGTAATGATGGCAGAGTGTCTTTTTCAGAGCAATTTGTTGGCGAGAGCTTCGGCCGTATCAATAAAGGCGAGGCTGAGCTGACACTCCATTCCTTACAGGAATATTTCAAAAAGATAGGCAAGCAACGCATACTCGACGAGCAAATAGATGTCGGTGTCATATCGCCCTACCGTGCACAGGTGCAGTATCTCCGCCGGCTCATCAGAAAACGCGAATTCTTCAAGCCTTATCGTCGGCTCATCAGCGTGAATACGGTTGATGGCTTCCAAGGACAGGAGCGCGACATCATACTGATTTCGATGGTACGGGCCAACGAAACGGGCCAGATAGGTTTCCTCAAGGACCTCCGTCGCATGAATGTAGCCATCACTCGTGCACGGATGAAGCTCATAATACTTGGCAGTGCGGCAACACTCACTAAGCATCCGTTCTACAAAAGGTTGTTCGACTACGTTCGGGAAATAACAGAATATTAAGCAACAGATAATATGATACAACAAGATTACTTTCTGAGAATCATCGAGGAGTTCATGTCGGCACTCTCACAGTTCCTCGAAAAAAAAGAAGACGAGCGCGACGGTGCCATGAAAGATCTGTACAGGCAATACGTTGGCGACTACGAATTGCTGCGAAACATGTCGATAGACGAACTTTTGGTCTATTCCCATGAGCAGTGGAAGCCCGATGAGCGTGTCAGACGTCTGGAAATGCTTGCCGAACTACTTTATACCGAGGCTGGTTACAAAGTGAATCCACTGCGTTCGATGCTCATGGACAAGGCATTGCTGCTCTACAAATACGTAGATGTCAACAGCGACACGTATTCGGTGGATAGAAAGAGAAAGATAAGTAACCTAAACAACAATATCGTACCATCTTTGTAATCAGTAACTCTCAGAGAAAGCCTGCTGAAGCGACAGCGTTTTTTTTTCTTTTATTTTCCTTTCCATTTCCCAAAATTTCCGTACATTTGCAAAATAACTGCTAATTTATAAAAAAATGCTTGAGAAAAACATACGCGAACAAATCATCGATTTGATACACAGGCAGGTCGTTCCTGCTGTGGGATGTACCGAGCCAATGGCCGTAGCTCTTTGTACGGCACGTGCAACCGAACTGTTAGGCCAGAAACCGGAGAGAATCAGTGCGCAGCTTTCTGCCAATATCCTCAAGAACGCTATGGGAGTGGGCATTCCCGGAACAGGAATGATCGGCTTGCCGATAGCCATTTCTTTGGGCGCACTTATCGGAAAGTCGAGCTATCAGCTTGAGGTCATCAAGGATTTGACCCCTGAATCGCTGGAAGAAGGTAAGAAATATGTGAGTGAAAACCACATTGACATCAAGCTTAAGGAAGGAATCAGCGAAAAACTCTATATCGAAATCACTTGCGAGGCTGGCGAAAAGCGGGCCACGGCTATCATTTCGCACACCCATACCAACTTCATTTATGAGGAACAAAACGGCAAAGTTCTGATGGACAAGCAGGTATCAGCCAAATCGGAGGAGAAAACCGACAACAAGGACATAGAGTTGAATCTCAAAATGGTATGGGACTTCGCCACGACAACACCCCTTGAGGAGATTGACTTCATACTTGAGGCCAAGCGATACAACATGCGGGCTGCCAAAGAGGCACTGAAAGGCAACTACGGTCACTGTCTTGGCAAGACAATGGACCGCCCTTTGAGCCGCGGCCTGTTCGGAAACAGCATCTATTCGCACATCATTTCGAAGACAGCATCGGCCTGCGATGCACGAATGGGTGGCGCAATGGTGCCCGTTATGAGCAATAGCGGTTCGGGAAACCAAGGCATTTGCGCTACCAACCCAGTGGTAGTGTTTGCTAAAGAGAATGAGAACACGCCAGAGGAACTCGTCCGAGCACTGACTTTGAGTCATCTCACAGCCATCTATATCAAGCAAAACCTCGGTGCGTTGTCAGCACTTTGCGGATGTATCGTGGCCAGCACGGGCTCAAGTTGTGGTATTACCTACCTGATGGGTGGAAACTTCAACAACATCTGCTATGCCGTCAAGAACATGATTGCCAACCTTACGGGTATGATTTGCGACGGAGCGAAACCCAGTTGCTCACTGAAAATCTCATCAGGCGTATCGACTGCCGTCTTGTCAGCCATGCTTTCCATGGAGGGACGTCACGTAACGGAGGCGGAAGGTATCATTGACAAAGATGTTGACCGTTCCATCAAGAACCTTACAAGTCTTGGAAAGGATGCCATGTGTGCCACAGACGACATGGTTCTCAACATAATGACAAACAAAAACGGCTGCTAAAAGATATCGAAAGAATAGTAGAATGTGAAATATTCGCAAGCTGTTATCGTTTAACAGAAAAAGGAAATATGACACATAAAGGCTGAAATCCATGCATGGATTTCAGCCTTTTTACTTTTAACCCAAATCGGTTATTCGTACTCCTGTATTCACTCAATAGTGTCACCAATACTAACTGAATGATGTCTGATGTTTTGTCGTCGTGTGAAAGGTGAGGAATCGCCTCTCAAAAGGTCAGCTTTCGCTGTGTGATAGGTGACCTTTTACAATGTAAAAACTATCGTACAGATTATCAATGAGTTACGAAGCCGTCTTTAAATGCTCATTTTTGCTGCTTTCTTCCTCTGTTTTTCACCTTGCATTGTCAGCTGACAAGGGATGCGACTTACCACAACTTCGCCTCAAATTTCAGCCGTTTCCCCGTCGAAGGATGAGTGAACTCAATGCTTTCGGCATGCAAGTAAAGGCGATCGGCTCGTTGCCCGTAGAGTGTGTCGCCGATGATGGGGCAGTCAAGCCCCTGCGGATGGGCGCAGTGGACACGCAGCTGGTGGGTGCGACCTGTGACAGGGTAGAGTTCCACCTTAACGGCTTTGGTAGGTTGGCTCTGTGGAAGTTCGACTTGGCCTACAATCCGGTAGTTCGTCGTTGCTGATTTGCCGTTGGAGAAGTCAACCACCTGCCGTGGTCGGTCGAGCGAGTCAGGGCGAAGCGGTAGCGACAGAGTCCCCTCTTTGGGCATCGCACTTCCCATTACTGAGACGGGGAGTAGCGCAACATAGCGTTTCACGACTGTTCGGCTGGCAAACTGTCGTTGCAAATGGTGGTAGGTTGTTTGGTTTCGAGCCACCACTAAGATGCCGCTCGTGGCCATATCGAGGCGGTGGACAACGATCGGTATGTCGAAAAGCTGCCATCGCTGTCGCAAGATGCTTTCCACCGACTCGCGTTGGCTTCGTCCCGGCACTGTGAGCATTCCTTCGGGCTTGCTCACCACGGCAAGGTCGTTGTCCTCGTAGATGATTTCCAGTGGCAGGTGGATGTCCGCTTCCAGTGGGTTGGATGCCACATCGAGCCCCTGTAGCATCCATGTCAGTATGGGTTTGCACTTCCCGTTGCATGCGGGGTAGAAGTGTCGGTGTTTCCGTATCTCTGTCTTGGGTGACGGTCCCCACCAGAACATGGCCAAACTCTTTGGTTTCATGTTGTGTTGGTAGGCATATTGCAGCAGTTTAGGCTCGCAACATTCGCCCGTTCCTGACGGGGGAATCGATAAAGCCTGCGCGGCGCCCCGTCTTTGGTAATATTCGCTGAATATGTCGATGAGCCGTTTGGTGTCGCCGTTGGCATTTCGCAGCATGAATTGGTCGAAAAGCCATCCTTGAAGCCTGTCCGACTTCAACTTTCTGCTGGTTCGAAGACTGGCCATTTGTGACTCGAAAACCTCCACTTTCTCTGCCGCGTGTTCGACGAGCTCGGCATATTTCCTTTTCGTTCGTTGCACTTCAGCTTTCAGAAACTGGCTCTGGCGCATCATCTCATTGTTCTCGGCTTCCGATATGAATGCTTCCTTGCGACGTTTGTCGCGCAGTAGCTTCGCCACCGTCATAGCATTCTTCTTCTCACGTATGGCTTCTTCGGCCTCATTCCTCAATGAGTCCAACTCCTTTCGTGCCCGACGGTACTCGTCCGATGATGACATGTCATTGATTTTCTGGTTGATGAGAGATATTTCCTTCTCTTTCGTCTTGAAATAGCCCTCCGGTTGGAGATAGTCGAATATGGGAGGGACGAACGCTTCCTCATTCATCCCCTCCAATTGGCCTGAATAGGCCTGCAGATAGCCTGTTTGTCCGTCCTTCTCCACTATCAGAACACCAAACATTTTGCCTTCCGACAAGGTGGGAAGGCTGGCCTGAAGCAGCTCGGCGGCTTGCTGGGCAAGGGGCGATGGTGTGTAGTAAAACGGATTGTTGAAGGGCTTGGCCTTTCGCTTGTCTGCATCTGGGGTGCTGAGCGTATGGAATCTTTTGTCGTTCATCATTCAATTCTAAGCCGAAAGTGACACTCATTGGATTGAAGTGCAGTTCCTATTTCTGCAAAGATACGGAATTTCAATCATAAATAAGTGATAAAAAACAGTTTTTGGTGATGCAATTGATTGAAAAGCAGTATATTTGCCAAATGATTAGGAGACTTCTATTGTCGTTATTGCTCGTCGGCTGCCTGTTGCCGCTACACTCCCAGCGTCCCAAGGTTGGACTGGTGCTGGGCGGTGGTGGAGCGAAAGGCGCCACAGAAGTCGGTGTGCTGAAAGAAATAGAACGCGCCGGCATTAAGATTGATTACATTGCAGGAACGAGTATCGGCTCCATTGTGGGAGGATTATACAGCGTTGGGTATCGGGCCGATGACCTCGATTCTCTTTTCAGAACACAAAACTGGATAGCCTTGCTCACCGAGCGCGACACAACGCTCACCAAGCGTATTGTCAAGAAGGAGGACGGAGTGACCTATTTGTTTGGTTTCCCCGTGCGACGGCGCAAGTCAGACACTGCCACCAAACGCAGATTCGGGTTGCTGCGTGGAGATGCCGTCTATCATTTCCTCGACTCTCTTGTCGCCAATGCTCCCATTTATCGGCAATATCCATCAGGTAAGAGACGGCAAAAGGTCCGCCAAACGACATCGGTCTCCTCGAAATCACGGGCCCGTTGCAAGCCCATCCCGTTCAGATGTGTGGCCTTCGACATTCGCAGACACCAGCAGATTGTTCTCTCCGACGACAGTCTCGCTCGCAATATGCGGGCAAGCATGGCCATTCCAGGGGGCTTCAAGCCTGTCATACTCGACTCTATGACGCTCGTCGATGGCGGAATGATCAACAATCTGCCAGTAGATGTCGTGCGAGAGATGGGCGCCGATGTGGTAATTGCCATCGACCTGACGCAGAACAAGCACGACGATTACCAGTCGCCTTTGCGATTCCTAAGGAGATTGGGAGGAATGGTGCGCTGGTTGGTGGAGCGTCCCGATTTCAAGCGTTACAACGAGAACCGCAAGCTCGCCGACATCTACATCAATCCTGACCTTGGCAACTATAGCGTGACGAGTTTCAGTACCAAATCCATTGCCGATATGATTGAGATAGGTCAAAAAGCAGGGCGGCAGCACTTTGACGAATTGAGGCGGTTGGCCCACAAACGGACGTTCTGACAGTAGAAACACCGTCATGATAACTTGTCCGTGGCGGAGTAGGACATCAGCATTCGCATGACTCTCTTATGGAAAAGAAAATAACGATACTTACGATTACGGGCTCAGACAGCACCGGAGGTTCAGGCGTACAGGCCGATATCAAGACCATTACGGCTCTGGGGGCTTATGCCGCCACAGCCATCACCACCGTGACGGCACAGGACACTGAGGGCATACAGCAACTTTACGACATTCCCTCCGAAGTATTGGATATGCAGATACGGGCGGTGATGAACGACTTGCAACCCGATGCCATCAAGGTGGGCATGCTGCGGACGGTCGAGCAGGTAAGGGTCGTCGAGCGCCTGCTGCGCGAGTACAGGCCCAAATTTATTGTTCTTGATGCCGTAGTCATCAGTAGCCGTGGCAACATGCTTATGCCCAAGGAGGTGGTGGCTGCCATGGTGCGTCTCCTTTTCCCACTGAGCACTGTTGTTACCATCAAGCGAGACAGCATCTCCTACATGCTTCGGGGTAACGAAATCAGAAGTAACGAGGAGCTGGAGATGATGGCACGCAAACTGATGAGGTGGGGCTGTCGGTCGGTGGTGCTCCAAGGTGGCGCCATCGCCTCGCAATCGCTCACCGATGTGTTGGTACAGGCCAATCCCTCCACCGTAAACTTCTACACCCGACCAGGATTCATCGACCGTATAACCCACGGCGCCGGCGGAGCGTTCACCTCTGCCATGGCCGTTTATCTGTGTATGGGCGCTCGTCTCGAAACATCGGTCGAGCAGGCGCAGGAGTATATGAGTCAGCTGATTCTCCGATCGGCCGATTCAAAATTAGGAACGGCAAGCCGATTGCTCGACCACAGTAGCCAGCTGTCACGCCAAAACATCACTGCCCGCATACTGGAACTCTACAATCAGTTGATGGATGAGATAGCCAGCCACCACCAATCAACCAAGGAAGTCAGCTTCTATGCCAACCGACTGAGCGTCACCCCACGCTATCTTGCACAGGTGACGCACCGTGTTGCCGGTCGGACGCCCAAGCAGCTTATCGACGATTATATCATCAAGGAAGTGGAGACGCAGCTCATCGGCACAACGAAAAACATACAGGAGATAGCCTTTGGGTTCGGGTTTTCCTCGCAAGTGCAGTTCAACAAGTTCTTCAGGAAGATGAAAGGATGCTCGCCCACACAGTTCAGAAAAGCAGCGACCCCCACATAGCTACCTTCCGAAACCATCTCCACCCGTCTTTTTCCCACTCGCCAATGAGCAACCGACCGTCTCGGCTTTTACTATCTTTTTCAAAAGGTGAGCTATTGCAAGGCAAAAGGTGAGCTATCATCATCCAATAGCTCACCTTTCGGAACATGATAGCTGACCTTTTGTAATTGGAAAGCTATCACACTGAAAATCAAGATGGTAGAAAAGGGAAAAAAGAATGCCATTGTAAGCATTCTTTACTTTCTGAATAAGGGGTGGAATGAGACTGAAAGATAGCGAAAGAGAACGGTGGGGAGAAAGGTGGGCATAGCGTTGGCGACGATTTGGCAAAGCGCTATTTGCGTCCGAAGTCAGCGGGTATCTCGCCCCACTGCTTGGTCTCCCATTTGATGATGGGTACCGTTACGGGATGAGAGCGCAACCACTGCTCGGCTCTGGCTATAATACGATAGAGTTCCTCGGTCTGGGCATTCCGCTCCAATGCAGTTTTGCATTTCTTCTTACTCACCCACAGAATGGCATTGTAAGAATCGCTGTAGATAACCTTATCCTTGATGCCGCGCTGCTCCATCAGGGCCAACGCATGGACAATGGCTAAAAATTCGCCGATGTTGTTTGTGCCATGCACAGGACCGTAATGAAACACCCGTGCGCCCGTTGCCAAGTCGATACACTGGTATTCCATAGGACCGGGGTTGCCCGAACAAGCTGCATCGACAGCCCAAGCCCCCCTCTTTCCCCCCGAACGGGGGGAGGTTCCAATAGTTTGGTTCTTTGCCTGATTATTCATTTGCTTTGATTGTTCATTATTTGGTATCGTTTGCTGCTCCTTTTGGAGATTAATCGTTTCGATAGCCTGTTTGATTTTCTGAATAACGGTTTCTATACCAGCTGCTATTTCCTCATTGGTAAATCGGATGACGGTAAATCCCAATAAGTTTAAGTCTTTCGTTCGCTCTTCATCTTTGATTAGCTGTTCGTCTTTGAAATGATATTTCCCATCAATTTCCACTACTAATTTTGAGTGAAGATTTACAAAATCAGCTATGTACTGCCCAATTACATGTTGTCGTCTGAACTTATAGCCTATTTGTTTGCCTCGCAATGCCCTCCATAATATTTGTTCAGCATCGGTTGAGAATTTTCTATTCTTTTCGGCATTAGCCTTTAATAGTTCATATTCAAATACATCGGCAGTTTCATAAATATACTTCAATCTTGTATCTTTTAATAATAGAAGTGAGCTTCTTCACACATAAAACAAAAGAACAATACTCTCTCGTTCTCCTTATTTATATTCCCTCCTTATTTATATTTCCTCCTTTTCTTATGCTCCCTCTTTAGATTCCCTCCCCATTCGGGGAGGGTTAGGGAGGGGCTTTACATTCTCTCCGGTACTTCTATGCCCAAGAGTGCCATGCCGTTCTTGATTATCTTGGCAACGTTCTGTGCCAGAACAAGACGTGTGGTCTTCTCTTCTTCGCGCTCAGCATTGAGAATGCTGTAGTCGTGATAGAACTGATTGAACTCTTTGGTAAGTTCGTAGCAATAGTTGGCGATGCCGCTCGGACTGTAGTCGATGCCTGCCTGTGCGACGGCTGCGCCAAAATCGTTCATTTTCTGTATGAGTGCGACTTCCTTTTCGTTCAGCGGTGCGTCGTCACTGAGTGTTGCAGGGATGACGATGTTCTGCTGGGTGGCTTTGCGGAGAATGCTTCGGATGCGTGCATAGGTGTATTGTATGAACGGACCGGTGTTGCCATTGAAGTCGATTGACTCTTCAGGATTGAAGAGCATGTTCTTTCTTGCATCGACTTTTAGGATAAAATACTTCAGCGCACCCATTCCGACAATGCGTGCAATCTCGTTTTTCTCCTCTTCGGTGATGCCTTCGAGTTTGTTCACTTTGTCTTCGCTGAGACTCTTGGCATTCTCAATCATTGAAGCTACGAGGTCGTCGGCATCAACCACTGTTCCCTCACGGCTTTTCATTTTTCCGTTCGGAAGTTCCACCATTCCATAGGAGAAGTGAACCAAGTCTTTGCCCCACTTGAAGCCAAGACGGTCCAAAAGAATGGAAAGCACTTGGAAATGATAATTCTGCTCGTTGCCGACGACATAGATCATCTTGTCAATGGGGAAGTCTTTGAAGCGCATTTCTGCCGTGCCGATGTCCTGTGTCATATAGACCGATGTGCCGTCACTGCGCAAAAGGAGTTTCTGGTCGAGTCCCTCGTTGGTGAGATCTGCCCAGACGGAGTTGTCGGCTTTGCGGATGAATAATCCCTTTTCGAGTCCTTCTTCCACCTTTTTCTTTCCTTCCAAGTAGGTATTGCTCTCGTAATAGATTTTGTCGAAGCCCACTCCGAGTGCCTTGTAGGTCTCGTCGAAACCTGCATAGACCCAGTTGTTCATCTTTTCCCAAAGCGCACGCACTTCCGGATCGCCGGCTTCCCACTTCACGAGCATGGCATGGGCTTCCTTCATGAGTGGTGCCTCTTTCTCGGCCCTTGCCTTTGCAGCCTCATCGTCCATCCCTTCAGCTGTGAATTTCGCCATCAGCTCTTTCACTTCCTCACGGTAATGCTTGTCGAATGCCACATAGAAATCGCCAATGAGGTGGTCGCCCTTCTTTCCTGCCTGTTCTGGTGTGATGCCATTGCCCCACTTCTGCCATGCGAGCATGGACTTACAGATGTGAATACCTCTGTCGTTCACAATGTTGGTCTTTACCACCTTGTAGCCGTTGGCTTCCATTATCTGTGCCAATGACCATCCCAACAGGTTATTGCGGACGTGTCCTAAATGGAGCGGCTTGTTGGTATTGGGTGAAGAATACTCCACCATTACCAACGGACTGTCTGCCGTCGCTCTCCTTTCGCCGAACTTCTCGTCGGCATTGATGTCGTTGAGCAGCCCCACCCATGCTGCTGGAGCTATCACAAGGTTGAGAAATCCCTTCACGACATTGAAGTCTGCCACAGCCTTGCAGTGGGCTTTCAGGTATGCGCCCATTTCCTGTGCCGTATCTTCCGGTTTCTTTCGGGAAGTTTTCAGCAGTGGAAATGCCACCAATGTGAGATTTCCCTCGAAGTCGGTGCGTGTTTTCTGCAACTGAATCATCTGTGCCGGCACTTCAGCACCGTACAGTTCCTTGACAGCGGCAAGTGCCGCGGTGGTTATCTGCTCTTCTATCTTCATGTTCTGTATGTTATTTTCTGACTGCAAAGGTAATAAAAAAAAAAGAAAAAGCCCACGCATCGATAATTCAATGTATGGGCTTGTAATTATTAGGTCAGTGTTAGCCTGACAAGCCCGTCTTTTCCTCATTCATCACAGCCACATTCTTGGCGCTGATGAGACTTTCGAGTTGAATAGTTAAGTAAAGAAGGGTATTATTGCCTCCTACCTTCATACAAGAAAATATGAAGGACTTGACATCTAACAATGAGGCTATAAACCATAAAAAATCAGCCTTAAAAGGTAGATTCCTAACCGACTGATAAATAGATAGTTATAAAATCCTATGTGATAGATGACCTTTCGCAGTGTAATAGATGAGCTTTCGGGAAACGAAAGGTGAGCTTAGGCGGTTGGGCGATTAAATTTAAATCGGCTATCGAACCCTGTGCTGATTAAGTTGGAATGTCGGCAGATTGTTTGCAGTACTACCAATGCATAGCGGTCTATGCTTTGAGAGCATGAAAAGTTTGAGGGGGAATGACTCATTCTGGAGACATGGGACGACAACGTACAAGGGAAACGAGGATGAAAGCCAGGGTGAGCCACGATGAATGACTATGGACGGCAGCCACAAGTACAGATGTTAGGAATATAAATACAAAAGAGACGCCCCCCGGACGGGACGTCTCTTTTAACTTGTGGACAATCAGCTATTAAGCGTTGACTGCATCTGACAATTCAGCACCAGCCTTGAATTTTGCCACTTTCTTAGCAGCAATCTTGATTTTCTGCTTTGTTGCTGGATTAATACCCTCATGAGCAGGACGCTCTGTTACAGAGTAAGTACCGAAACCTACCAACTGAACTTTGTCACCTGCTACTAATGCATCCTTGATGGCTGCTGTTGTTGCGTCCAATGCTTTCTTTGCGTCAGCCTTGCTCAAACCTGCACCGGCTGCAATCTTCTCGATTAATTCTGATTTGTTCATAACTTGAATTATTAAGTGATTATACGTGAATTATATTCAAACTTTGTTGCAAATATAATTGTTTCATTTCGGAAAACAAACAAAAAGTCAAAGAAAGTGAAGAATTTACTAAAAAAAGTTCCACATACCCTACATTTTATGCATTATAACGGGAAAAATTCGTAATTTTGTACACTGAACGGAACTTAATTAAATTATGCGCAACATACCAATTGTAACAAAAAACCTGTTGATCATCAACGTGCTGATGTTCATCGTCACCATTATCATGGGAGGAATGGGTATCGACCTGAACAATGTTCTGGGCCTCCATTTCTTTCTTGCCGATGATTTCCACCTGTGGCAACTCATCTCTTACATGTTCATGCACGGTGGCTTCATGCACATTCTGATGAATATGTTCATGCTCTGGATGTTCGGCATGGTAGTGGAGAACGTCTGGGGACCTAAAAAGTTCCTCCTTTATTATATAATCTGTGGGGTCGGAGCTGGAATCTGTCAGGAATTGGCGCAATACGGGTCGTACCTGGTGGAGAACCTTGCCGCCTATCAGTACATCGTTTCGGGCGTGAACAAGATTCCTATGAGCGACTACCTGAACCTTTGGACCACCGTTGGCGCGTCGGGGGCCATCTATGCGGTGCTGCTTGCTTTCGGAATGATGTTTCCTGAGGAGCGTATGTTCATCATTCCCATCCCTATTCCCATCAAAGCCAAATGGATTATCATCGGTTCTATCGCCATTGAACTGTTCTCGGCTATCGGAACGAGCAACGACGGTGTGGCCCACTTGGCCCATCTCGGAGGTATGCTGTTTGGATTCCTGCTGATACGATACTGGAGGAAGCATCCCTATTCTGACGGCAACTTCGGTATGAACAAGGGACAGCAGTTCTTCGACAATCTGCGGAACAGCTGGGAGCAACGGACGAACCACTCGGCTGACAACCACAGGCACGACAATGGCAACGAGGGGCAGTGGAACTCACGAAATACCCAACAGCCTGAGAGCGACTGGGACTACAACGCAAGGAAGAAACGTGAGCAGGAGGAGATAGACGGGATTCTCGACAAAATCCGAAAGAACGGTTACGACAGTCTGTCGAAAGAGGAAAAACAGAAGTTATTCGATAGTAGCAAATAGGATACGTCACCTTAAGGACGCATCCAATGGTCATGCTGCCACCCCACCACTTTAGTTTTACAAGCACGGAGGAGAACCACCGCAAGAACGTCGCTCCCCATTTATCGAATGCCAAACAATGATATTCTGGAAAAATAAGGGCAAAACAGAACATACCCCACGAAGAATGAGTTGGGGAAGCGTATTCTTGTCACTGCTGAAGATAGCCAATATACTGGCCATCATAGCAATGGCGAGTGTCGGATTCATCGACAGAATCAATCCGACAGAGCATCCGCTGTGGGCCAGTATTGGGCTAGGATTCCCCGTTCTGCTGGCCATCAATCTGGCTTTTCTCGTCATTTGGATATTCATCCGTCCGAAAATGCTGTGGCTTCCAGTACTTGGATTGCTCATCTGCTATTCGCCCATCCGCAAATACACACCTTTCAACAAGCCAAAGGAGCACCCCCACGGGTCGATCAAAGTGCTCTCGTACAACGTTTACATGTTCGCACCATGGGATTTGGAAGAAGGGAAGTCCAATCCTATCGTCGATTACATCATCAACAGCAAGGCCGACATCGTCTGCCTTCAGGAATCTGACGCAAGGGAAGCAGGGGAAGAACTCATAGAGAAGAGGCTCAAGGACGCGTATCCGCACCACGACTTCGTGAAAATAACCGATTCCGGCGGACAACACATGATGCTGCTGACGAAATTCCCCATCATAAGAAAAGAGAGAATTGAATACAAATCGGCGGGAAACATCAGCTACGCTTACATCATCGACTACAAAGGAACCGAAGTACTCGTAGTCAACAACCACTTTGAAAGCAACCATCTGAGCGAGGAAGACAAACAAAGCTACAAGAACATTGTCAAGTCACCGCTCGAAACAAAGGACACGGAGCGCGCATCGTTCCGTTTGCTCACCAAACTGGGAGAAGCCGCAGCCATCCGCTCACCGCAGGTGGAGAAAGTCGCAGCCTACGTAAAGACATATATGGACAGACACGTGCCCGTCATTCTTTGTGGCGACTTCAATGACAGCCCCATCAGCTTCGCCCACCACACACTGGAGAAACAATTGACAGACTGCTACATAGCAAGCGGTAACGGTCCGGGAATCTCCTATCACAAAAACGGGATGTATTTCCGCATCGACCACATTTTTTGCTCGGACGATTTTGAGCCATTCGAGGCCAAAGTCGATGACAAGATTGACAATTCCGACCACTATCCTATATATACGTGGCTAAAATACAGACCAAAACCTTAAAAAAAGAAGAATAAAATCATTTAAATTTCCAAAAATGTGAAAAAATAACTATCTTTGCACGTCTATATTGGCTGATAGTGAGTTAACCAAAAGGAGACGTATGGTGAAACGGACGGGCAGCAAAGAGCCCGAAAGGATGGGTGACCAGCTCGCCAACGGGCAGCAATCTCACATTCAACAAGGAGGAAAGTTTGTCCGACAACTCATTTCCTGGCATTCGCCAGCCAGCCAACTCAGATAGGGAAACAATAAATTATAACAAAAAAATAAAATGCAAAACAAAGGATTAGTAATTTGTGTTGCCGTCTTGCTGACGCTTGCAAGCATTTTCTACTTGTCTTTCTCAGTAGCAACCAGCTACTACGACAGTCAGGCGGCAAAGATTAAAGACCCTATTGCACAACAGGACTACAAAGATTCTGTGAAGTATCTGGGTATTTACTCTTACCAAAAGTGTCTTGAGACACAGATAGGCCTTGGTTTGGACCTTAAGGGCGGTATGAACGTTATCCTTGAGATTTCAGTTCCAGACGTAGTAGATGTTCTCGCTGACCACAAGACCGACCCAGCTTACGTGAAGTCAATGACAGAAGCAAGAAAGCAGGAGACGACAAGTCAGTCAGACTTTATCTCCCTCTTCATCGATGCCTTCCACAAGAATGCACCAGGACGCAAGCTGGCAGAGATATTTGCGACACAGCAGCTCAAAGGCAAGGTAAGCACGCAGAGCACGGACAAGGAAGTCGAGAATGCCCTCCGACAGGAAGTTACGGCAGCCATCGACAACTCTTACAACGTAGTTCGCAACCGTATTGACCAGTTTGGCGTCGTACAGCCTAACATTCAGAAGCTGGAAGGCCAGGAAGGACGCCTGATGGTTGAGATGCCAGGTATCCGTGAGCCGGAACGCATGCGCAAACTGTTACAGGGCTCTGCTAATCTTGAGTTCTGGGAGACGTACAACAATCAGGAAATCGCGCCCTATCTGTCACAGCTCGACCAGCGTTTGGCCAATGGTAACACAAAGGTTGAAGCCAAGGATACGACGGCAGCTGATCCAAACAAGATGGCTGCTCAAGCAAAGCCAGCTCCAAAACTTTCCTTGAAGAAGGGCAACAAGCTGGCTACGAACGGCAACGATGCTCAGATGGCAGCAGCCAAGAAGCGCAATCCGCTGCTCTCTATGCTTCAGCTGATTCCAGGCGACGCATTGAGCATGGTGGGTTATGCCAGTGTCCGCGACACAGCAGCCATCAACAAAATTATCTACAGCCAGT
Organism: Prevotella corporis DSM 18810 = JCM 8529; assembly: GCF_000430525.1. Classification (GTDB taxonomy): domain Bacteria; phylum Bacteroidota; class Bacteroidia; order Bacteroidales; family Bacteroidaceae; genus Prevotella; species Prevotella corporis. The sequence continues at coordinate 36,757 of NZ_AUME01000002.1, forward strand.
TGGCAAAGCAGGTTTTGCCATCCGACTTGAAACTTCTCTGGAGCGCCAAGCCAGCAGACGGTCTTAACCAGAAGAACATCTATGAGCTTCACGCTTTGAAAGTCACAACGGCCGACGGCCGTGCGCCACTGGAAGGCGACGTTATCACAGATGCCAAGGACCAGTTCGACCAGTTCGGCCGCCCAGAGGTCAGCATGAGCATGAATTCTGACGGTGCTCGCCAGTGGGCAAACATCACTAAGGCCAACATCGGCAAGGCTGTTGCAGTCGTTCTCGACGGATTGGTTTACACCTCTCCACGCATCAATCAGGAAATCGACGGTGGACAGTCACAGATCTCTGGCTCATTTACGATTGAAGATACAAAGGATTTGGCCAATACTCTGAAGTCTGGTCGCATGCCAGCACCTGCACGCATCGTTCAGGAAGAAGTGGTTGGTCCTACACTGGGAGCCCAATCCATCCAACAGGGTCTTTGGTCGTTCGCCATAGCCTTCGTTCTCTTGATGATTTACATGATTATCATGTATGGCTTCATTCCAGGAATGCTGGCTAATGGAGCGTTGCTTGCCAACCTTTTCTTCACCCTCGGTATTTTGGCCTCATTCCAGTCGGCCCTAACCATGCCTGGTATTGCCGGTATAGTGCTGACCCTCGGTACGGCAGTGGATGCCAACGTGCTCATCTACGAGCGCATTAAGGAAGAGATGCGAGGCGGAAAGGGAATTAAGGAGGCACTGAAAGCCGGCTACAGCAATGCTTTCTCGGCTATCTTCGACTCTAACCTGACATCACTCATCACTGGTGTCATCCTCCTTGTCACTGGCACAGGTCCTATCCGTGGTTTCGCCACAACCTGGATCATCGGTATCATCTGCTCGTTCTTCACCGCGGTGTTCCTGACTCGTCTCATTTACGAAAACCGTCTGAAGAAAGACAAGTGGCTCAACCAAAAGTTCTACACTTCATTCAGCAAGAAGATGCTGCAGAACACCCACTATCTCTTCATGAGTATGTACAAGAAGAGCTTCACTGTTTGGGGAATGGCAGTTCTTATCTGTATCGTTAGCTTCGCAGTACGAGGCTTGAGTCAGAGTATCGACTTCACAGGTGGTCGCAACTATGTCATCACATTGAATAAGTCTGTACCTGTTGAGGAAGTGCGAAAAGCCGTTCAGAATGCCTTTGTCAACACAATAGGTGAGAACGCTGGGAAGCCAGCCACCACCAACGTGATAGCACTGGGTACGGAAGGCAACACCATCCGTGTATCAACCAACTATAATATCGAGTCGAACGACCCGGCAGAGGACGACCACGCAGAGACAGTGCTCTACAACGCATTGAAGAAGGGCGGTTTCGTAAGCCAGACGAGCGTTGAGAGCTTCAAGAACCCTGACATCCGTGAGGGAGGATCAATCATCAGCTCAGCCAAAGTAGGTCCGTCAGTGGCAAAGGACATCACCCACGGTGCCATCATCAGCGTCGCACTTGCCATCGTGTTCATCTTCCTCTATATCCTTCTCCGATTCCGCAACATCGGTTTCTCTGTAGGATCTATCGTAGGTTTGATTCTCGACACGACCATCGTAGTCGGAATCTTCTCGCTTTGCTATGGCTGGATAGGATTCTCGCTTGAGATTGATCAGACATTCATCGGCGCCATCCTGACGGTAATCGGTTACGACATCAACGATACCGTGGTTGTGTATGACCGTATCCGCGAGAACCTACGCAACAACAAGCACCGACTGAACAAGACTGACATGCAGGGGCTCTTCAACGATTCAATCAATCAGACCCTCTCACGTACTATCAACACGTCTGTCTCAACATTGATTGTGCTCATATCCATCTTTATACTTGGCGGCGACAGCATCCGCAGCTTCTCATTCGCCATGATTATCGGTGTGATTATCGGTACTTTGTCATCCATTTTCATTGCTTCTCCTGTAGCATACTTGGTATTAGGAAAGAAAATTGAGAACCGCTTAGCTGCGGCCCCAGCAGACGAGGCAAAAGAATAAGCTATAAACTTTATAATAAATAATCAGCCTGAAGGCCGGTAGTCATCACGACTATTGGCCTTTTGTTTTCCCACACGTCATCGACACCTAACGCAATGAAACCCCGACGGAACGCACGCAAACGCTACTCTTATGGTGAAAGCCAGGCATGAGTGATGCAACAGAGGCGCATTAGAGTCTTGAAAAAAGAGCTGATTGTGCGAATTTTGTGGCCTCCGCAAATGTGCTGAGTGAAGCGTCTAGCGAGCGCAGTAGGTGTTTTCGAAGAATTAAGTTCAGCTATGAGACTTCCAAAGGAGACCTATCACCTGATGAAAGGTGAGCTATCATCAGGTAATAGCTTACCTATGAGAAAGCGTTTGCTATCATTCTGTTTTTCAGCAACTTATGAAAACTCAATCCTTGATAGTTTTTAACGGTTGGAAGGCTGAGAAAAAAACTAAGACAGAGTTATCCTTCCATGGCATGTCGGTGGCAAAAGCACGATAGACGTGGCATAAAAAATGGCCAATCCGTTACATTCTAACGAGTTAGCCATTACTTTGATGATAATGAATGTTGTCCTAAGCGGATTCGAACCACTACAAACAGAACCAAAACCTGTTGTGCTACCATTACACCATAGGACAATTGCGCTGCAAAGGTAGTGTTTTTTGAGTATTTAACCAAATTTTTGCTGTTTATTTTGCAATTAACCAAGAAATCCGTGGCTAAGAAATTGCTTTCAACAGGTATTGACCATGTTTGTGAAACACAAGATCATGGCGTGGAAAGAGGCAACAACGTTGGGGAGACAGGTAAAAAGGGACAAGGACATGGCATTCGAGCCAACGTCGAGCTGCGACTAAACGACAAGACGTCTGCCCGCAATCAACCAACCCGTAACTGGCTTTGTAGGACAGAGTGAGATAAAAAAAACCGGCATCCCTTGATTGGGGTGTCGGCTTTGCATTATGATATGATTTCCTCAACTTATTTAACGATGACAAGAAAATAGTTTTTCTTGCCACGCTGAACGAGGAGATACTTGTCGTCGATGAGGTCTGCAGCAGTGACTGGTTGGTCGAACGCAGCGATTTTCTCCTTGTTGAGCGATACTCCGCCGCCCTTTACCAACTTGCGCATCTCGCTTTTGCTTGGGAATATCTGCATGCCCTCCTGATTGAAGATATCCACTGCGGGCTGTCCCAAGAGTTCTTTCGATACCTCATAATGGGGTACATCCTTGAAAACGTCGTTGAAAGTCTGCTCGTCGAGTTGGAGCAGGTTTTCCTTCGTCGCCTTTCCGAATAGGATGTTTGAGGCCGCAATAGCCATATCAAGGTCTTCCTGCGAGTGAACCATCCTTGTAACTTCCCCGGCCAACCGACGCTGCAGTGTGCGACGGCCTGGATCTTGCTTGTGCTCTTCGATGAGTGTGTCTATGGTTGGCTTGTCCAACGAGGTGAAAATCTTGATGTATTTCTCTGCATCGTCGTCGCTCACATTGAGCCAGAACTGATAGAACACATAAGGAGTGGTGCGGTTACGATCGAGCCAGATGTTCCCACTCTCGGTCTTTCCAAACTTCTTGCCGTCTGCCTTCGTAATCAGGGGACACGTCAGGCAATATGCCTCGGCTTCTTGTCCCAGCGTTCGGCGAATGAGCTCTGTACCGGTGGTCATGTTTCCCCACTGGTCGTTTCCTCCGAGCTGGAGTTTCACACCGTATTTCTTATACTGATAGAGGAAATCGTAGCCCTGTAAGAGCTGGTAGGTGAACTCCGTGAACGACAAGCCGTCGCGCGCCTCGCCATTAAGACGTTTCTTCACGCTGTCCTTCGCCATCATGTAGTTGACAGTGATATGCTTACCCACCTCACGGGCAAAGTCGAGGAAGGTGAAATCCTTCATCCAGTCATAGTTGTTCACCATCTCCGCCTTATTGGGAGCATCGCCATCGAAGTCGAGAAATTTGCTGACCTGTTTCTTGATAGCCTCCTGATTGTGATAAAGCGTCTCTGCATCGAGCAGGTTACGTTCCTGACTCTTGCCCGATGGGTCGCCAATCATACCTGTTGCCCCACCTACGAGCAGATAGGGCTTGTGCCCACAAAGCTGGAGATGGCGCAACATCATGATGCCACATAAGTGACCGATGTGCAGGGAGTCGGCCGTAGGATCCGTTCCCAGATAGGCCGATACCATTTCCTTTTGCAGGAATTCCTCTGTGCCTGGCATAATCTGCGCCAACATTCCTCGCCAACGAAGTTCTTCAACAAAGTTTTTCATCAAATGAATGTGTTTGAAGCCATTGAGGCTTTATATTACTATTTAAAAATGGGGGTGCTGTCTTTTCAAAATGCTACGGAACGGGGTCGTACCCGCTCCCACCCCAAGGGTTACATCTTAGTATTCGCCATATCGCCAAGGCCATTCCTTTTATCGGTCCGTGTTTCAAGAGTGCCTGACGGGCATACTCTGAACAGGTGGGCGTGAATCGGCAAGAAGGTGGCGTATAGGGGGTTATAAATTTCTGATAGAACAATATGGGCAAAACCAGAACACTTGCTGTCGCATGAGATATGAATTGTATTATCCTTCTAAACGTCATAATCAGCCTCTTCTTCTCGTTTATAGACGTTCGCTGATGCGTTGCATTAGGTTGCAAACCTTTGCCTCGACATCAGCTGACTCGTGCAATTTGTCATCAAGCCATACAAATGCAAGCAGTATCTCTTTACCCGCCGTCTCTGACAATTTGTCCCAAAGTATGTATTTGTTCTTTCGGTAAGCCTCGCGTATCTGCCGCTTCACACGATTGCGCTTGACTGCACGCTTGAAATGTTTCTTGGGCACACTGACAAGAATCTTCACCGGAGTGGTGAGGTCTGGAGCGTTGTCTCCGAGCTCCTGGTGCCTATCTATCAACTGATAGACTGCTCTCAAAGGGAACGCTGCCAACGAACGGCTGTTTCCCCCGACAAAGAGCTGGTCAATGAGTTTCTTACTGCACAGCCGCTCTTCCTTACTGAATGTAAATCTGCGGGAAGCTGGCATAGGCTGTTTGTTTATATTCTGTGTGCAGGCAATGTGTTCCTGCTTTCTTATTTGTTCTTTTCCAGGAATGCACGGAGTGCTCCTGTCATTGAAGGATGTTCCTTCGACGGTGCCTCAAGGTCGAGACGATAGCCTTGTGCCTCTACTTCCTTGGCGGTTGCTGGACCGAAGGCTGCAATCTTGACGTCGCCCTGTACAAAGTCGGGCATATTTTGCTTTAAGGCACGTACACCCGTAGGGCTGAAGAAAATCATCATGTCGTAATCGAAGTTCTTCTTTTCATCCTCCGTTAGATCGTTGCTCACCGTGCGATACATGACGCACTCCTTATGGTGCAACTTATTGTTGGTCAGCAACTCGTTGATAGAGTCATTGTGAACAGAGCTTTGTGGGACAAGATATTTCTCATCCTTGTGCTTCACCATTGTTGGAATCAAGCTGTCAATCTTGCCCGAATTTCCAAAGAACACCTTGCGTTTCCTGTATTGCACATATTTTTGGATATACAGCGCGATCGTCTCTATGACACAGAAATACTTCATTGTCTCAGGAATGGTAATTCGCATGTCCTGCGCAAGCTTGAAATAATTGTCGATTGCATGACGTGAAGTGAATACCACGGCTGAATAATCGAGCAAGTTTACTTTCTGCTGACGGAACTCTTTTGCGGAGAGTCCCTCCACCTTGAAGAACGGACGGAAGTCCAACTCAACACCAAAGTTATTCGCAATGTCATAATAGGGCGACTTGTCGCTACCTGGTTTAGGCTGTGATATCAAGATCTTTTTAATCATCGTGTCCTAATAATTTATAGTCAAATAATTGCCTGTGTATGTCAAGATACCTAACAATGCCGTCAACGGCATCAATTCAAGTGCACAAAAGTACAAAATTATTTGCAGACTTGCCGCGGTTCTTCTGAAAAAGATGACAAAACCCTGGTAAAAGGTGAGAATCTTGATAATAGCGATGACCGAAACCACATAGATCAGGGTGTAATGCACCGACAAATGGAAATAAATCAACAGCAACACCACGGGAAAGGTAAGCACTCCTTCGGCGGAGGTCAGGAAAAGGCATAACCTTGTCCATTGGGAGTTGCTCTTTCGGTCGAAATAGACCCAGTTTACCAGCGAATACAATAAATATTTTATCAGGAAATAGCAGAGGAAAACTGCCAGATAAATTCCCACGATCGCCAATTGGGAGTCGAGAATATAAGCTCCTCCCGTGAGCGACCTTGTATAAAGGTAATATGTGATGCTGAAAAGAAGCGCCGTTTGCAAAACTAAGAACAGTTGAAAGCGCACCTCGTAGGCTGTTTCACTCACCATTGTTCTGCGATGGGGCATGTGGAAAAGACTCTTTATCTGGCGTACGATGAAATTGCTCGACATCGATGCCGCTATCATTGCCAAGGCAAAGCAGACAAGTAATGTGCCAGCAACCGTATTGTCGTTGCTAACGCTGTATGGTGCCGGATCGCCCAGCACGCCGTTGTGGGCTATTCCCTGTTCAGGATGGAAGTAAGGATTGCCTTTAAAGTAGCCCTCGTCCCGAAAACTGACATCCGTGAGACTGAAAGGCTTCGGCGCTCTCCAATGCAACAAGTCAGTTCTATGGGGGGTTCCCGACAGAACAGAATCAATGATGGACTTACCGCTCGTCGAATCCTTTGCGGCAAGGTCTTTTTTCTTCCGTCCGGCAGGTTTCAAGCGCCTCAACAAAGGCGGTACTGCTATCGAGTCGGTTTTCGACATCAACTATTTAGAGTCCGAAAACTTTCTTGATTTCATCCACACGGTCGAGTTTCTCCCATGTGAAGAGTTCCACCTCAAGGTCGAGTTCCTCATGATAGAGACTCTCAAAATGCTTCATCACCTTCTCGTTCTTGCGCCCCATGTGTCCGTAAGCTGCCGTTTCAAGGAACATTGGCTGACGAAGGTTCAACTGACGCTCTATAGCTTTCGGCCGAAGGTCGAACATCTGTTTGATTTTCTCTGCTATCTCTCCGTCAGAAAGCTGCACGTTCGCACGACCATAGGTGTTTACATACACGCTGACGGGCTGCGCCACGCCGATGGCGTAGGCCAATTGTACAAGGATTTCGTCGCTCACGCCTGCCGCAACCATATTTTTGGCGATGTAACGGGCTGCGTACGCTGCCGAACGGTCAACCTTCGACGAATCCTTTCCTGAGAATGCACCACCTCCATGAGCCCCTCTCCCGCCATAGGTATCAACAATAATCTTGCGACCTGTCAAGCCTGTGTCGCCGTGAGGACCGCCAATGACGAACTTACCAGTAGGATTTACGAAGTATTTGATATCCTCATTGAAGAGTCTGAGTACCTTCTCCGAGTTGATTTGTGCCTTCACACGTGGCATTAAGACGGTGATAACGTCCTCGCGAATCTTTGCCAGCATCTGCTCGTCGGCCTTCAACTGTGCCTCTGGTGAGCCATCGGCAGGTTTCACGAAGTCATCGTGCTGCGTTGACACAACAATGGTGTCAATTCGCTGAGGAATATTGTCGTCGCTGTATTCCACCGTCACCTGACTCTTTGAATCAGGACGGAGATAAAGCATTTCCTTGCCTTCCTTTCGGATATCGGCCAGCGTGCTCATGATGAGGTGTGCCAAGTCGAGTGTTACCGGCATATAGTTCTCTGTCTCATTGCAGGCATAACCAAACATCATTCCCTGATCGCCAGCGCCCTGATTTTCTTCGTCGCCGTTATCTACTCCACGGTTGATGTCAGAGCTCTGCTCGTGGATAGCTGACAGAATGCCACAGCTATTGCCGTCGAACTGGTATTCTGCCTTCGTGTAACCAATCTTGTTGATGGTCTTTCTCGTAATGGCAGAGATGTCAATATATTCCTTTGAACGAACCTCGCCCATGATTGCCACCTGCCCTGTCGTATTGAATGTTTCGATAGCACAACGTGCGTCCTTGTCATAGGCAAGGAACTGGTCGAGCAATGCGTCACTAATCTGGTCGGCCACCTTGTCTGGGTGTCCCTCTGAAACTGATTCTGATGAAAATAAATATGCCATTGTACGTTCTATTTTACTATTACATTATTTGTGTTTAAGTTTGCAAAGTTACTGCAACTTAGTGTTATAACAAAATAAAACCAGAATATTTAGATTTTATTAGATTCCCCAATCGCCAACCTACTACTTCAGGACTGCCAGTAAAAACAGCCAGAGATGGGCTACAATCCGTTAAATACAATCCAACTATTTCGTTTTTATAGCCGATTTTTTGTACTTTTGCCTACCATAAACCAACCATCGACCATGGAGGATTTGATTCATTACTGCTGGAAGCACAAGTTATTTCCACTCACTGGACTAAAAACAACTGATGAGCAGAAAGTTGAGGTTATTGACCCTGGATTGCACAATCGCAATGCGGGCCCTGATTTTTTCAATGCGAAGGTAAAAATCGGCGGAACGCTGTGGGTGGGAAACATCGAGATTCACGACAAGGCTTCTGACTGGTTTCTTCACCGACATGAGAAAGACGTGCATTACAACAACGTGATTCTCCATGTTGTGGAAAGCTCCGACACCGTGGTAAAAAAGCAGAACGGAGACGTACCGCCGCAAATGGAACTGCCAGTGCCTACCTCTGTGCGAGCGCACTACGAGGAATTGGTGAAGACCGACGATTACCCGCCTTGCTATAAGATAATTCCCAGTCTGAGCCAGCTGATGGTCCACTCATGGATGAGTGCGCTGCAGACCGAGCGACTTGAGCAACGAACCAAGGCCATCTCGCGAAGGGTCGAAGCTTGCAACGGCAGTTGGGAGGCAGGATATTTCGCAACACTGGCCCGAAACTATGGTTTCGGCATTAACGGCGACGCTTTCGAACAATGGGCCATGAGCATTCCGCTGCATTCAGTTGACCACCACCGTGACAATTTGTTTCAGATCGAAGCCATATTCATGGGGCAAGCAGGATTGCTGGAGCCCGACTCTATTCCCGAACGCTATCGGAAAGAGGCATCGGAGGAGGGATATTTCGAAAAGTTGCTGTCAGAATACAAGTATCTGGCACACAAATTCTCACTCCAACCGATAGACCGCAGCCTCTGGAAGTTCCTCCGCTTGCGACCGCAGAACTTCCCTCACATACGAATCGCCCAACTGGCAAACCTCTATTATCAAAGAAGTGCGGGTCTGTCGGCACTTGTAGGCTGCACCACTATCGAGGAAGTGGCGGCACTCATGCAGACACAGGTCACCCCCTATTGGGAAACGCACTACACATTCGGCTCTGAAAGCAAGAAAAGCAACAAGGCCCTGTCAAGGGCTTCCATTCAACTGCTCATCATCAACACCGTTGTCCCGATACTTTTCGCCTACGGTCGACACAAGTTTTCTGAGGAGCTCTGCAACCGTGCCTTCGATTTCCTTGAGGCACTGAAAGCCGAGAGCAACCACATCGTTAAGATGTGGCAGGACGTGGGCCTGAGAGTGGAGAACGCCAGCGACTCGCAAGCCCTCCTTCAACTGAAGAACGAATACTGCGACCGTAGGGAATGCCTGCGCTGCAGAATAGGATATGAGTATTTAAAAGCAAGATAAAGATGAAAAGAAACACCAAGTATATATTTGAAACACGCATGGAAGTGCGCGACTACGAGTGCGATATCCAAGGCATCGTTAACAATGCGAACTACCTTCACTACACTGAGCACACCCGACACCGCTTCATCCGCTCGCTCGGCATCAGCTTTTCGAAACTCCACGACAAGGGAATTGACCCCGTCGTGGCACGAATGCAACTCGAATACAAGACTCCGCTGACCTGCGACGATGAGTTCATCTCCCGACTGGGGCTTCGCAAGGAGGGCATCCGTTACGTATTCACCCACGATATCTTCCGTGCCAGCGACGAACGGCTTTGCTTCCATGCCGACGTTCACCTCGTTACCATCATCAATGGCAAGATGGGCGAGAGCGAAGACTACGACAAGGCTTTCGCACAAGTACTCTGACGCAACGAGCCACCGTACCCAGCCTGTTGCACCGACACCCCTACGCCCCACCCACATAGCAATGACAGCCAGTAGGATATCGGACATTTAAAAGACTAATAAACACTCCTCATGTCACAGGAAACCATCAATACCATCGCACTAACACGAATTGGCTATTTCAGCTCTCCCGGTTTGCTCGACCTTTATCGAAGAGCTGGCTCGGCAACGGCCGTCATTGACAACAGAAACCACATACGCGACATTCTCCCCGATGCCTCAGACCATCTCATCGAAGGATTGAAGAACTCCGAAAACGCAGTGAAACAGGCAGAAGAAGAACTGGAATACGACGAGAGGCACGGCATCAAAGCACTCTGTTTCAACGACAACAACTATCCGCAACGCATGCGAGAATGTCCCGATGCGCCACTTGTCCTCTACCGAATGGGCAATGCTAACCTCAACAAGCGGCACATTGTCAACATCGTTGGCACGCGCCATTGCACCAACTACGGACAAGACATCATACGGACATTCACCAAAGAGTTGCGGACACTTTGTCCCGACGTGCTCATTGTCAGCGGTCTGGCCTACGGAGTTGACATCTGCGCACACCGCTCGGCACTGGAAAACGGATTCGATACCGTAGCAGTGTTGGCACATGGGCTCGACACCATCTATCCGAGCTCACACCGAGAGACGGCTCTCAGGATGTTGGAGAACGGCGGACTGCTGACAGAATACACCATCAGCACTAAGCCGAAAGCCCAAAACTTTGTACAACGCAACCGCATTGTGGCTGGCTGCTCGGACGCAACGATACTCGTGGAGTCGGCAAGCAAGGGCGGAGGACTCATCACCTGTGGCATAGCACGCAGCTACAACCGTGACGTGTTTGCCTTTCCGGGCAACATCGGCGCTGAATACAGCGAGGGGTGCAATAATATTATCCGTGACAATGGGGCAAGCCTCATCACCTCCGCCATCGATTTCGTGAAGGCAATGGGCTGGGGCGACGATCTACTGTTGGAGAAATCGCTGCAACAAGGCATTGAGCGCACGCTTTTCCCCGACCTATCGGCCGACGAACAAACCGTGGTTGATGTGCTACAGAAGAACAACGACCTGCAAATCAACCTCCTATCCGTGCAGACAAGATTGCCGATATCGCGTCTCACAGCTCTTCTTTTCGAACTGGAGATGAAGGGAGTGGTCAAGGCTCTGGCTGGCGGCAGCTACCATTTGCTGATGTAGTCCAAAGAAGCTGTTGACAAAACGACACTGGCCACTCGCCACACCACCGTACTGACATGCCTCACATTGGGTTCCACCGCCCCCGCCGGTAGCGAAGAAATGGTTGGAACACAGCCTCAACCGTTGCGTATCAACGCCTCAACCACCTGTTCCTGCTCCCTGTAGAATCCTTTCTGCTCCACTTCGCTGGCGGGCTGCACGCTCTCAAGACTCGCCATCAGGTTCTGCATCTCCCAAGTGATGGAATATCCCGCCTGCTTTCGTGTGGCAATACATTTATCCAATTCATATTTTGCCTTGCGCTTGTCGTCAACGAACAACATGCTGGCCAGCTGAAATCGCATGCGTTGTCGGTATTTCTCCTCCCGTTGCGCAACGATGGCCCGACACAACAGAGCAATCTTGGCACCACGGTCATCCAACAGTTCCGCAAGTTCTTGATACAGATACGACTTGCGGTGACGCTGCAACAAGTGGCGATAGATGTTCACAGCCTTCGTCTTTTTGCCCATTATCGTATAGATGACAGCCTTGTAGCGCTGGTTGTTCATGTTGTAGGGACTGTGTTTCAAGGCCTCGGCTAATATCGGGGCGGCTTTCAGCGCCATATCCACGGTGGGTTTGCCTTCCACCTCACAGAAAACTTTCCCCACCACACGCATTCCAATCGACTGTATGGGATGCCCGTTGCTCTGCCCCATCGTCCAATCGTCGTCGGTAAGTCTGTCGATGCCCCATTCTGTAATGAAATCGAGCATGGAGAAATCAGGATGATGGCCGAAAACAAGCAGCGCGGCGCGCATCATGGCAGACTGTCCGCGCAAGTCCTTGTCATCCATCGTCGGATAGAGGCGTAACAGACTCCTGAAAATTTTATACGCTTCCTCCAACCTACGCTGCTGATACCGCAACCGCATCATATCAACTCCTACCCAAAACATGGCTATCGTGGTGTAGTGTCCCTTGTGGACGGCATACATGGGCTTAATGGCTTCATAGGCTTCCTCTATCCGTCCTTGTTTTCTTAATCTCAAAACGTCACTTACTTCCATAGTACTCATCTCCCTTGCATCTTTCTTACAAAGATAATGATTATAAACCGAAATTGTGAAAGATAAATGCTAATTTTGAATTAATCGTCGTACCTTTGCAGCAAAACAAGAGAATATGAAATATTTGTTGGTATCTGATATACACGGTTGCCGTCCGGCATTGGAGACCGTGTTGAAATTCTATGACGAGCAGCACTGCAACATGCTTTGCATTCTCGGCGACATACTCAACTATGGTCCGCGGAATTCTATCCCAGATGGACTAGACCCGAAGGGAATAGTGGAAATCCTCAATGCACGGGCCAGCGACATCGTGGCCATTCGGGGAAACTGCGACGGCGAGGTTGACCAAATGCTGCTCCACTTCCCTATACTTGGCGACTATCTGCTGCTGGTTGACGAGGGGAAGAAGCTGTTTCTCACCCACGGGCATGTCTATAACAAGGACAAGATGCCACAAGGGCATTTCGACGCCATTGTTTACGGCCATACGCATCTCTGGGAAATGACTCCCATCGATGGCACAGTGGTATGCAATACGGGATCGATAACGTTTCCAAAGGGCGGAAACGAACCGACATTCATGACCTACGAGCATGGAACGTTCACGGCCTACAATCTGGAAGGCAAGAAATTGAAGGAGTATTCTTTAGCGAAAAGATAACCAGTGGTTAGGTGGGAGGAGAGAAATATCCCATAAAAAAGTATTAACAAAACCGCTTTCATCATTAAGCACGCAACCATCTGACAATCAACACAATGCAACTTACTAAACAAAAGGTCACCTTTCGTCTGATGAAAGGTGACCTTTTGCATTGCGATAGCTGACCTTCTGCACGCTGATTCCTCAGCTTTTGGAAAGCAATTGCAAAAATCTTTACAAAATCTGTCTGTCACTCGCCAGACAAGTCGCAAACTAACGGCATCGCTCACGTCAGCAACGGTGGTTCAACAACTGTACAAAACTTGTATCACCGTTTGGCCCACGGCTTGCAAAGTGTTTTTGTCGATGTGCTCCATCGTGTCGCTTACAGTGTGCCATGTTGGCCCAAAAGAACTCCTTGCGTAATCAGGATAATAGGGAATGATGTCTATTGTGGGAATGTTGGCATTCTGATTGAGGGGATAATGGTCGTCGGTGACCATGCCGCCATCGGCATCTGGGAAGAAGCTGCCGAAGCCTGCCACACGCGCAGCTGCCCAAACCTTATTAACTACATCGGGGGCAAACTGTTTAGAGACGCCCTCACGATAGAACTGCGCGCCCTCTCCACCTACCATATCGAGCAGGATGGCGAACTCTGGACGGAATCCTTCGGGGAGGTTCTGCGAGAAATAGGTCGAGCCCAGTGCCCAGCTGTCGCCCGTATCCTGATAATTGGTCTCCCATTGTGGCAGCCCCCAGTCTTCGGCATCGAAGCAAATGAAGTCCACTCCCACATTCAGGCTGCTGTCGCTTTGCAACAAGCGTGCGATTTCAATCATCACGGCCACTCCCGAAGCACCGTCGTTGGCTGCCATCACTGGTTTTTTGTGGTTAGTGGAGTCGGGATCGTTGTCCGCCCACGGGCGACTGTCCCAATGGGCGCAGAGCATGATGCGGCGCTGTGCCTGCGGATTGAAGCTGGCAATGATATTGGTGGATTTCAGTATCGTACCGTCGTAGGCCTTGAGATCGGCCTTTTGCGTCACCACGTCGCATCCGTATTGTCTGAATTTGTCCATAATCCACTCGCCGCACTTCTCGTGTGCCGTTGAGTTCATTGTGCGCGGACCGAATGCACACTGTGCTGCCGTGAAGGCATAGGCAGAGTCGGGATTAAACTTAGGCCCAACGGGCTTGGCAGCGGTTTCGTTTTCAGTTTCAGTTTCTGACGTATTGCTGCTTTTCTGTCCCTTGCAGCTGGCGACGGAGAATGCCAATGCCAGTGCTGCAGTGCAGCAGAGAAAAAATTTCAGTTTCATATTATGCTATTCTTTTTTATTGTTTACTTGTTGCAAGGTGTCGATTGACTGCCCCCACCTTTATTGTTTGCTTACTTTCTTGATGCTTGAACCTGTGCCATGACACGCAGCCAGTTGCCTCCCCACACCCTCTCTATGTCGCGTTCGTTGTACTTGCGGCGCAGAAGATGGAGCGTAAAGTTGATCATCTCGCTGGCATCGGCCATGCCTCGTACGGTTCCGTCACCATCAAAGTCAGTGCCGATTCCCACATGCTCGATTCCCATGACGTCGATGGCATGCTCAAGATGGGCTATGGCATCGAGTATGGTGGCCTCGCCTCGCTTGGTGAGGAACCCTTTGTAAAGCGTTATGTGGGCAACACCACCCTTCTTGGCCAGCGCTCGCATTTGTTCGTCAGTGAGATTTCGAGGAACATCACAGAGAGCCTTACTGTTGGAGTGGCTGCAAACGATGGGCTGACTGCTGATTTCGAGTGCGTCGTAGAAGCTTTTCTCCGCACCATGACTCAAATCAACCATGATGCCGTTCTTATTCATCTCCTGAATCACCTCGACACCAAACTTGCTGACACCATTATGGAGGCTGCTGCCACGTGCAGAGTCGCAGATGTCATTGTCACCGTTGTGGCAAAGGGTGATATAGACTACTCCACGCTGGGCAAAATGCTTCACATTCTCAAGTCGGTGCTCCAGTGCCAGACCGTTTTCAATAGCAAACATGATGCTGTGGCGGCCCTTCCGCTTGTCTTCGTAGAGGTCGGACGGTGTGCGAGCTATGCTCAGGTAACGACTGTTGGCCTTTACAATTTTCTCAATCTTGTCGAAGATGAGGTCGGCATAGGCCGCCGGTGTCAGATTGTCGAGCATGTCGCTGATTTCCGGGTTATATTTCTTGAGGCCCTCCACATCGATTTTCGATGAGAAAGTCTCGCCAATGCGCGGTTGAGGCAGATAGGCCGCCATCGTAACGGCATCT
The DNA here is from genome assembly GCF_000430525.1 of Prevotella corporis DSM 18810 = JCM 8529. Taxonomy (GTDB): domain Bacteria; phylum Bacteroidota; class Bacteroidia; order Bacteroidales; family Bacteroidaceae; genus Prevotella; species Prevotella corporis. Next base: position 52,069 of record NZ_AUME01000002.1, read on the forward strand.
TGCCGCCCCTCAGTCATCTTGTGCAGGTCGTAGAGTATTCGTGGGTCGCGGCGGCTGAAGTCAACTCCCTGCGGAAAAAACATCGGCGTGTCGCAATGGGTGTCGAGCGTCAGGATACGTTCGTGGAGCTTCTTGGCAATATTGAAGTTGCCAGCCTGTCCGACAAACCACCTAAAGAGTTTCTGTCCTTCGGCTTCCATCCATTCAGGGTGCCACTGTACACCAACGACAGGCTTGTGTTCGGAACTCTCCATGCCCTCGATGACACCGTCGGGGGCCAAGGCCGTGACGCGGAAACGACAGCCGGCTTCTCTGACGGCTTGGTGATGGTAGGAGTTGACATAGATGGTGTCCTCCTTATACACAGCCCTCAGAATGGAGTCGGGCACGAGCGATACACTGTGGGTCGCCACCGTGAAGTCGGCATCTTGCGAATGACGGAGTTTTGCCGGCTGGAGCGTAGTCACAGTCTTGGCCTTTGCCAACTTCTTCTCCACCGTTTCCTCCACCTTTATATATGGGTCATAGATGTGTTGCTGAACCTCGCCACCCAAAGCGGTGGCCAGCACTTGCATGCCACGGCAGATACCCAATATCGGAATCTGTCGGTTGTAGGCAAGGCGAGTGATGAGCAGTTCGGGGAAATCGCGCTTGTCGTTGATGTGTCCGATGTTCAACGATGGCTCTTCGTTGGCCCACAATGGGTTCAAATCAGCCCCGCCGGTCAGCAATAGTCCGTCAAGACATTCTAAAATGTTGACTATCACACGTTTGTCGGTAACCGGCGGAATGAGCAAAGGTGTGCCACCAGCAGCAATGACTTGTTGGTGATACACCTCTCGTGCAGTAACGTCTTTGTCGCCGATGTTGGCCATAATGCCAATGACCGGCTGATGGCTTCCCTCTGGATAGGTAGCGTATATTTCTTCCAAATGCGATTCCAAGTTATAGTTCATTCCTCTTCTATTTTAAGATTATCTGACAGAAGCCTCAACACGAAACAACGTATTATCGTTCAGCCTCGTTCGTTCAGTGGCAGGTGGCTAATCAACTTATGAACGGCTCATTTTCTATCGGCTTTCCGTTGTTATTTTACAGGTTTTCGTTGATGGGAATCTCGCGTTTGATGCTCTGTTCGAGCGATATTAACGTTTCGGTCGAAACAACTCCAGGTATGGTTTGCAACTGGTTATTGAGAAGATCCATGAGCTGTTCGTTATCCTTCGCATAGAGTTTCACCAACATGGTGTAAGGGCCAGTTGTGAAATGACACTCAATAATCTCAGGAATGGCACTCATACGCTCCACCACATCATTGTACATGGAGCCTCGTTCGAGGTCGAGACCGATATATGTGCAGGTGGTATAGCCCAGACTTTTGGGGTTGACATAAAATCCACTACCAGTGATTACCCCATTTTCGATAAGGTGTTGAACACGCTGGTGGATGGCTGCGCGTGACACTCCACACTCAGCAGCTACGTCTTTGAATGGAATACGGGCATTGTGCGAGAGAATGCCGAGAATCTTTTTGTCTAATTTGTCTATCTTCTCCATTACCTTTAGGTTTAGATCTTGCTTGAGGCAAGTAAGTTAACTGTTTACAATTTGAAAGCAAATTTAGAAATTATAAATGATATAAACAACAAAAAGTCACAAAAAATGCGCCTATTGGCGCATTTTGTTTGTCAAATAGCTAAACCACCCTTTTCGGAAGGGCTGCTTTTATTTCTTCTTTGCTCTGACAGCAGCCTTCTTGGCACTGGTTCGGGCGGTCGTTGCTGCGCCCTGAGTTGCCGTTGCTTTGCCCTGAGCTGGTTTTTGGCTGGCAGTGGCAGGCTTTGGTTGAGCTGACGCTTCTGGTTTCTTCTCAATCCCTTGTAATTCGAGGGTGAAAATAAGTGTGGAATATGGGGCAATGTCTGCGCCCGCTCCACGTTCACCATACGCAAGGTGCTGAGGGACATAGAGTTCCCACTTCGAACCTACTGGCATCATGGTCAAAGCCTCGGTCCAACCTTTGATAAGACCGCCGACACCGAAGGTATCGTTGGATGTTCCGTGGCGTGAGGTCGCGTCGAACACCTTTCCATCTATGGTCCGACCTTCGTAAACAACCGTTACTCTGTCGCTGACTGTCGGTATTTTGCCAGTTCCCTTGGTAAGAATCTTGTACTGTAGGCCACTCGGAAGTGTAACAACACCAGGCTTTGTCTTGTTATCGGCAAGGAATTTCTCACCTTTTGCCTTCATAGCCTTGTCCTTCTGCGCCTTCACCTTCATCTGTTTTTCCTGAAAGAACTGCTCTGCATCGCCTTGTTTGAGCACCGTTGTGTCCTTCTCCAATGCGGCAACAAATCCCTTGAACAACATATCGGCATTGATTTGCTCATCCGTGCCTTCAAATTGCTTAGTTATGCCAGGCAACTTGAACTTTTCCACTTCGACAGCGATCTGCAATCCGGCAGTGTAGGGTGATAAAGCAGCCTCCTTACGTCTGGCAATGCCCTCCTTCAGGCCACGCATGAAATCTGGCAGCTGCTCTTTTTTCACGCCAAACTGATTCTCTATAAAACCTTCCAGTCCACGAGTCATCGCCATACCTGCCGCATAGCTGACAGAATCTGAGGTATTGGCAAGTGAAACCTTCTCCTCGACAACTCCAACCTGATCCTTGTTCTTCTTGTTCTTGCTGTTCTGCGCACTTACGGTGCAGAACGACGCACCTGCGAATATGACAAGTGCCATCAATACGACTTTTTTCATATTGCTATTGGATAATTAATACTTCTTATAAGGAAAGTGGATTGGAGCCGATACCGTTCCCAATCCACCTTATTGTCTTATCTTTTCGGACCTGATTACTCAGCTTTTACAGCTGGAGCTGGAACACCCTGAGGCGCTTTCTCGATAGAAACCAACTCAACAGTGAAAATCAATGTAGAGAAAGGCTTGAGATCAGGACTTGGCTGCTGAGCGCCGTAGCCAGCAGTGTAAGGAATATAAATCTCCCATTTTGAGCCTACTGGCATATTGCTCAATGCTTCCGTGAAACCAGGAACGGCACTTCCCACTGGCATTGTTGCGCCATTGCGCTGGTCGAATGTCTTACCGTCGATGGTCTTTCCCTCATAGTTAATCTTTACGATATCGCTGTTCTTTGGTTTCGCACCTGTCCCGGCCTTGATTACCTTATAATATACGCCTTGTTTCAAAGCCTTTACGCCTGCTGCCTTAGCAATCTTGGCCATGTAGGCATCGTTCTTCTTCTTGTTGGCACCGTATGTCTTCTCAGCATTCTTCGCCTGAATATTTTGCGACACCTTCTGTTCAACCTCGCGTGCTTTATCGATAGTCATTTTCTGACCTTTGCCCTTAGCACTTGCCGCAAAACCAGCGAGGAAGTTGTTCAACGAGATTGTCTTGGTAGAGTCTTCTCCGAAGATGCTCTTGTTAATCTGGTTCTTGATGACCATGTTCATGTTCATGCCGACACCGATACCGGCATTGTAAGCCGCTTTCTTCTTGTCGTCCATGTTCTTCGCACCGTCGTTCATACCTTTGATAAACTCATCAACATAAGCAGTGTCGATGTTCATCTGCTGGAGGTACTGCTTAACGTTCTGTCCCTGATCGATTCCGAAAGCATAGCTCAGAGAATCGACATCAGACTTCAATTCTTCTTTTGGTGCACCAGAGTTTCCGCAAGATGTGAACCCAACTGCTGCAATAGCCAAAGCGGCTACGATAGTAAGTTTCTTCATTTTTATATAAAATTTAGTAATTGTTTCTGTTATCATTCAGTTTTCACCCCCGCCAGTTGCATAAGACTGGGGTCTGTATGTCAGCTACAGCACCTCGATCAATTCTACAATGAACACCAATGCTGCGAAAGGAGGAATGGAAGCACCAGCTCCGCGCTCTCCATAACCAAGGTTATAGGGAATAAAGAAACGATATTTGGCCCCCTCGCCCATCAACTGGACGCCTTCCGTCCATCCAGGGATAACCTGATTCAGGCCAAACGTAGCCGGTTCGCCACGGTCGTAAGAACTGTCGAACTTGGTTCCGTCAACCAACGTACCCTCATAGTGGCATTTCACCTGTGAGGTAGCACCTGGCTTCTTGCCGTTTCCTTCTTTGATAACCTCATACTGAAGTCCTGAAGGCAGCACTGTCACTCCGTCTTTCTTGGCATTTTCGGCAAGAAAGTCCTCACCAACAGCCTTGGCTACTTTGCCAGCCTCAGCAGCGGCTTCCTTCTGCTTCGCCTCTTGCTGAGCGAAGAAGTCGTTAACGAGGGTCTGTGCCTCCTGGTTGCTTACTTTCAGGTCGTTGCCTGCTATAACATCCTTGATAGCCTGTGCGAAGTCGTCGATATTCAAGTTACCTGCACCCATACCAGAGAGTTGCGTGCCGATACCGATACCCAATGCATAGCTTAATTTGTCCATTTAATTACGTTTGTATTTATAATAAATTATTGTGCAAAGATACTATTTTTAGAATACAGTATGGCATTATTCTAATTAAAATTACTAAATTTGTGAAATGAAAAGAACTTAAAATATATAAACATGAGGAGATTTCACATCTTGTCATTCTGGTGTCTTTTGCTTTTCTGCACTTACCCGGCAACTCATGCTGGTGCGCAAATAAGCAGCATCGGTGTCAACAAATACTCCGACTTCTATGTGAAAGAGCGTGTCAGACAAATATACAACGAGGTGTCGAAGGCCTACAAAGAAGCCTTCAAGGCAACACTTGAGGGCGACACTGCCTGGCAGATGCCCGACATCAGGCGATTCCTTTCGTCGGAATTCAAAATAGATGAATACAAGGTATATCAATACGATAGCCTCCATTGTCCTGACTTTAAAGGATATGACTATCTCGATTACTGGATTCAGCACATGGAACCAGAGGGATTCGACTATGAAATCTGTTCCGCTAATGTCATCGACGGTTTCCATGCAGAGGCAGAACTGGCCATTGGCAAGCCTTACAATTATTCTTTGACGTTGACGCTTCTCTATGAAGACTCCGACTGGTATATCGACGATTTCAGGCGAAAGGAATTTCGAAGTGAGCGGGAACGTATGGAGTATTATGTTCGTACAGGGGGCAAGAACATGCCTTTTTTTAAAGGAACAAATAACAATTAAGATAGAAAAATGAAGAAAATTGTATTTCTAACTGGAGCTGGGATGTCTGTGGAGAGTGGCTTTAAGACTTTCAGAGGTAGCGATGGACTATGGGAAGACTATCCCGTGGAGCAGGTGGCAACCCACGAAGCATTAGAGGCCGACCCCGCATTGGTCATTAATTTCTATAATCGCTTGCGCAAAAAACTGTTCGCAGCACAGCCCAACGCAGGGCACAAACTCATCAAAGACTTGGAAAAGAACTACGAGGTGGCCATCGTCACGCAAAACGTTGACGACCTGCACGAGCGCGCTGGTTCGTCGAATGTCATACACTTGCACGGCGAACTCAAGAAAATGTGCTCCAGTAACGACCCTTATAATCCAGAGTTTATTGAGCAACTGACCGAGGAAAACTGGGAGGTAACACCCGGAACGAAGGCCAAGGACGGAAGCATGCTACGCCCGTTCATCGTCTTTTTCGGCGAAGCAGTGCCCATGATCGAAGTCGGAGCACGGGAAGTCAGCGAGGCAGATATATTCGTCATCGTCGGAACATCGCTCAACGTCTATCCCGCAGCTGGCCTCATCCACTACGTCAGACCAGGAAAGCCCATCTACCTGATTGACCCAAACGAGGTGACACAGGGCAAGCGAGACGACATCACCGTAATAAGGAAAGGCGCAAGCGAGGGATTGGAGGAGCTTATGGGCCGCCTTGAAGACATCGGTATCTGACTGACCATCAAACGAAACCGGTACAGACCCCGACCATGAATAGGGGTTCAGGCAATCAAGAATACATAAAACAATGCCCGACTCGTAGCCAGCCTGACATCCGTCATCGACAGACAACAAGGCTGACAGTAAGAAGGAGGGGCATGCAAGGAGGATTCATTCAATGAGAAAACTACTGTTGCTAATCATCTGCGCTGTGCTGACAGTTCCGGCAATGGCGCAAAAGAATGTCTATAAGTTCACGGTGAAAGACGGAAACGAGCGGAAAGTGAAACTGAAGGAGTACAAGGGCAAGGTGCTGCTGATAGTGAACACGGCTACCAAGTGCGGATTCACACCGCAATACGAAGAGTTGCAAAAGCTCTACGAGAGCTATAAGGACAAGGGACTCTTGATTCTTGATTTCCCGTGCAACCAATTCGGCGGACAGGCACCGGGCACTTATCGGGAGATTCATGCGTTCTGCACGGGCAACTACGGAGTAACCTTCCCACAGTTTGCTAAAATCGACGTCAACGGAAAGAACGAGTCGCCCCTCTACACCTATCTGAAAGCGCAGCAAGCCTTCAAGGGTTTCGACAAGAACAACAAGATTGGACAATATCTCGACTCTAAGTTCAGCCAAGAAGACCCAGACTATGCCAAGAGTCCCAGTATAAAATGGAACTTCACCAAGTTCCTCATCGACCGCGAGGGACACGTGGTTGACCGCTTCGAGCCAACGGCCGACATGAAAGAGGTCGAGAGCGGCATCAGGGCAGTGCTGAGAATGTAACTGTCGGTGAGCTTTACAACCGTCTCACAGGTAACCGTTTTTCAGACTGAAGGCTGTGCATTCATGACCAAAGCTCAGCAATCGCAAAACAAAAGGTGAGCTTTCGCCGCGTGTTTGGTCACCAAACGGACGGTAAAAGGTCACCTTTTACAATCAAACATGTATCTTATTGATCAACAGATAATTACAAACCATCATTCCAACACTGATTGGTTGGCCTTTCATTCCTCCAAAAACCCATCACATTCATGAAAAAATTTTATCGAATTTTGGGAGGAATCATTCTGCTGATTCTCATAGCCCTGACTGGAGCATCTTTCTATATGCTCAACTATTCCATCGAGGCGCCCACGAATGGCTATGCCTCGCAATGGCGAAAACTGCACATCGACTACCCGCAGCTGCGTGATTGGCTCGATTCGGTGAAGAACAACAACCGGTTGGGCGACACCACCATCACGCTTGCTAACGGACTACGTGGGCACGCTTTCTATCTGCGGAACGATTCGGCACAAGGAAAAAGTGCCATCTGCATACACGGCTACGGAAACAATGCTTTGGGAATGATGCAGATAGCTTACATATATAATAAGGTGATGAAAATGAATGTCGTGCTGCCCGACTTGCACGCTCATGGCAAAAGTGAGGGCAACGACATACAGATGGGATGGAAAGACAGACTTGACGTGGAGCAATGGATTCCCATTGCCGAAAAAATGTTTCGCAAAAGTGGAAGGAAATCGAAGATGGTCATCCACGGAATATCGATGGGCGCAGCCACGACAATGAACATCTCCGGCGACACGACTCCCGACTATGTGAGATGCTTTATCGAGGATTGTGGCTACACAAGTGTATGGGACGAGTTCGGCAACCAGCTGAAAGCAGAGTTCAACTTGCCCGAATTTCCACTGCTATACACCACCTCGGCACTCTGCCGACTGAGATACGGCTGGTCGTTCGGCGAGGCCAGCTCACTGAAACAAGTCGCAAAGTGCAGCAAGCCCATGCTTTTCATTCATGGTGACACCGACAATTTCGTTCCGTCAGGCATGGTCTATCCGCTTTTCAATGCCAAGCCACAGCCCAAGGAACTTTGGATAACAAAGGGAACGGCGCATGCCAAGAGCTACAAAGATTATCCAGAGGAATATAGTCGGAGAGTGGCTGAATTCGTCGGCAGATCTTTCCGTTGACGAGCGCAGCATGAGGAGGGCCGAAAGGATGGACTATTCGTCGAAGCCTATGGGTCGGAACTGTCTCTGTTCCTGGCTATAGACGAAGCCGGAAGCCAGCAACACCTCACGTAAATGGTCGGGGAGCTCGCCGAAAGAATAGCACAACGACTCCAGACTGTCAAACTCTCCGTCTCTCAACAGCATATTCACACTGCTAACAAGGATAGCTGGGTCTTTTGGTAGATAATCCATTGGAAGTACTTAGTGGTTTCCTCCACCCGCATTTATTCAGCGGAAAGAGGAAGATTGATGAATAAAGGTTTCAACTCCGACCCTACTGCATGGAATCGCCAGTGAATTGCAACGGCAGCAAATCCTTGATAGTGTCGATGACATACACTCCTTCGGTGCCATGAAGCAGAATGCGAACGGGACGTTTGTAGCGTGCCTCTATCTCCAATATCACCTGCCGGCATGCGCCACAAGGCACAATGGGCTCACGGACAAGACCTCCGCCAGTGCGGGCGGCTATGGCCAGCGTTGTAATGGCTTGGTCTGGCCATTGCGACTGGGCAGCGAAAATGGCCGATCGCTCAGCACACAGCCCCGATGGATAAGCGGCATTCTCCTGATTGGCACCCATCACCTCGTTTCCGTTCTCCAGCAATAACGCCGCACCTACGGCAAAATGACTGTATGGGGAGTAGCTATGTTCCGTTGCCTTAATAGCCGTCTGCACGAGGTGCTGTTCCTTCTCCGAAAGCTCATCGGGCTGACAGTAACCGATCTTAATATTAATATCTATTGTTTTCATAACCTTTCATCATTCTTTTTTTTCCTCATATTCATAGCAACCGACGTCGGGCACATCGCTACGCGTCTTGCCATCGTGATCGGCCGCACTGGTACCGTTTGCAAGCACATAGCCCGCATCGCGCGCCTTTGATTTCTCGCTGAGATGAAAGTCATAGTATTGCTTTTCGCTATCGATCTTGCGGAAATGCCTCTCGCCAGAACCGACAGTGTCTGTGGCTTCCTCCCACTTCACTTCAATATATTTGGTCTCATCCATCTCCTTGGGTTTCGTGGTACGAAGGATGCTGTGGTCGAATTTATAATTCAGAGCCACATCCTTGCTGAACTCTCCCATGATGACATCTTCGGCATAACCTGTTATTAGCGTGTTGAAGACGTCGAATTGTAGGAGTGGGTAAATCATGCCTGCTCGTGTGTTGCCGAATCTCAGCGCAACTCCCCGACGGGAATCGAAAGGGTAGAACTGGGCGAGGGTGCAGTGGCTCATGGTCACAGTTCCGCCGAAGAATGCCGCACAGTCATTGAGTGTGTTCGTCAGCTGCGAGTTGCTGATATTGACCTTGCAGTTTGTCGCAAGCAAACCATACCCCTGACAGTTGTGCACTGTGCTGTTGCGCATCGTCAGTGTGGTTCGCGAAACGTCGGATGAGTCGCAGACCACACCATTGTATGCCGAATGCAAATCGGTGTAGGCCATCTCGTTGTCATAGCTGGACTTGTGAAAATGGATTCCTTGCCATTGTCCGCTCACACGGTCGTAGGGCAGGTAGTCGAACATCCAATCCAGCCTGTCGCCCCTGAGCGTCACCCATGCGTCGGGTGTGCCCACGGTTTTCAACGTTCCATAAACGTCAATCCCCGCCTTGTTGGAGAAATAGAGAGTCGTCCCCGCTGCAACTGTCAGCGTTGCCCCTTCAGCAACTTTCAGCGAGCCTTGAATCACGATGGGTTTCGTACTACGGATGGTTTTGTCTGTGGTTATCTCTACATTCTTGAGCAACTCTGCATCCCAGCTGTAGGCATTGAGGTTGACTTTCTGCCGAACGCCACTCTCAAGGGTGAAAATCAGGTTGTCTTCCACCAGCGTCGGATCGGTGTTCCCGTTGATGGGAGTGGTCAGTTCCACAAAGACGCGAATGCTGTCCTTATTTCTCACCTCAAGTCCGTTCACCTGATAGCCACTGGATTGTCCGAGATAGATGCCATCTACATTAACCCGGAAACCCGTCTGGTTGCCATTCTCTAACCGTACATTCGTCAGTCGGATTCCCTCACCTGACCTATTATATACCCAAAAGGTCTTGGTGGGTGTGGGAACTTTCGAGAAAGTAGTATCCAAACGCAAGGTGTCGGTTGAGAACGTCAACAGATTGCTGGTTGATGTCGTAAAAGAGTCGTCGTCATTGCAGGCTGTCGCGAGTCCGACAACAGCCAACAGTACAATGATTGTTATCTTGTTAATTATCTTCATACGCTATTCAAACGTAATTTGCCTCACTTTATTGCCTATCGTTGGGCACTGACTTGAAAGTGGCGGTTCATCAAAGAGAGCTTACTTGTAAATCAATGTCGTCAACGTCTCTGGCTGGAACAAGTCGCTTGCCACAGCTTGCAATTCTTCAGCGGTAATGGAATCAATCTGCTGGTAGAGCTTTTCGGTGTGCTTCTCCCACCCATAGTGGAGATAACTCAGGCCAAAGCCGAGCGCAAAGTTCTCCTTGTTGTCAGAAGCGATGCCCAACTGCCCCTTTATCTGTCGCTTGGCAGTCGCTAATTCGTCAGGAGTGAGGGGCACGTTCATGAACCGATCAAGTTCTTTGCGCACCAACTGCGTGCATAGCCTTACGTCTTTCGGGTCGCAACCAAAGTAAATGCCCCACAACCCCACAGCGCTGAACGCTGTCATGAAACTTTCCACCGTGTAAACAAGTCCGTTCTGTTCTCTGAGCGACAAGTTAAGCCGTGCATTCATGCCTGGTCCACCAAGAATATTGTTGAGCAAATACAACACCAGACGGCGCTTGTCGTGGACATTATACGCACGGTTGCCAATCATTACATGAGCTTGGTGCGTCTTTTTGTGGACCGTAATGTTCGAGGCACGATAGTGATAGCGATTCGTATCCACCGCCGCCGTACCGTCTTCGATGACCGGCTGAGCTTCGGAAGCCATCCGTCGCACGTCAGCGGTGTAGTTTCGCAATGCGGCAACAGCCTCATCGAACGCAATATCTCCGTAAATGTAAAACACACAGTTGTCAGGGCGATAGAATTTGTCAGTAAACCGCCGCGCATCCTCAGTCGTGAACGAGCGTACGTTGCGTGTCGTTCCCAGAATGCTGTGACCCAGCGGATGGTTTCTGAACACAATATTCTCGAATTCATCATAGATGAGTTCCGCAGGGCTGTCGTTGTACGACTCAATTTCATCGCAAATCACCTCCACTTCCTTATCGATTTCCGACTGTGGGTAAGTGCTGTGGAACACAATGTCAGACAAGAGGTCGGCAGCGAGTAGGAAATGTTCCTTCAGAATGGCCGAATAATAGACCGTCGTTACCTTAGTGGTGTACGCATTCAGATCTCCCCCGACATCTTCCAGACAATTGATAATGTCGAGGCTGTCGCGTCGTTGCGTGCCTTTGAACGAAACGTGTTCGCAGAAGTGAGCAATGCCCTCTTCATTCTTGCCTTCATTGCTCGTCCCCGCATTGATTTCGTAGCCGCAATAGACCACTGGCGACGTGGAGGGCAAATGAATTATACGCAATCCGTTATCTAACCTTGCTGTGTTATATTTCATTCTGCTTGCAAAATTACTGAATTTCTTTTTGAAATATGCCCAATTTGTACTATATTTGCACATCGAATACCTGATATCTTAGGATAATCGAAAATTAGTTAGCCTAACGTAATTAAGGATAAAGACTATCATCCATGCGCAAGATCATAGGAATTGGCGAGACTGTTCTCGACATAATTTTCAAAGACGGACAGCCAATCGGGGCTTATCCAGGAGGTTCCACGTTCAATGCAATGGTCTCTTTGGGCCGTTCTGGGATGAACACCACTTTCATCAGTGAGGTCGGGAGCGACCGGGTGGGAGACTTCATCAGGAAATTCCTGATTGAAAACGGTGTGAATGCCGACGGAGTGGCTGCGTTCCCTGGCTCAAAATCGCCTATTTCCTTAGCTTTCCTCAATGAGCAGAATGATGCCGAGTACATTTTCTACAAAGACCATCCACACGACCAGCTCGAATTTTCCTTCCCCGACATACAACCCGACGACATAGTGCTCTTCGGTTCGTATTATGCGGTCAACCCTGTGATACGCCAACATGTGCAAAGGCTACTCGAACTGGCACGGTCGAGGGGCGCAATCATCTACTACGACGTCAATTTCCGCTCCACCCACATCGGAGAGGTCATCAAAATAACACCCAACCTACTGGAAAATCTCGACTATGCCGACATTGTGCGCGGCAGCAAGGAAGATTTCATGAACCTTTACAAGAAAGATGACGCCGAAAAGGTGTATCATGCGGACATCTCATTCTACTGCAAACGATTCATTTACACAGATGGGGCGAACCCTATCGAAGTAAGGGCGCAGAATGGGTTCAGGAAATGTTATCCCACCCACGACCTACAGACAGTCAGCACGGTGGGAGCAGGCGACAATTTCAATGCCGGTTTCATCTTCGGGCTCATCAAATACGGAATTACAAAAAACGACTTGGAGAACGGACTCACAGAACAGCAATGGGACAAGCTCGTGGATTGCGCGCAAGCGTTCTCCTCCAACTGCTGCAAAGACATCTACAACTACGTCAGCAAGGAGTTCGGAGCCTCCATTCAACAACAATAACGAAACCAATTATTAAAAAATATGATAGAAATAACCAATAAGATTTTTTATGTCGGTGTCAACGACCGCAACAAGGCTAAGTTCGAGGGATTGTGGCCATTGCCAAACGGCGTCAGTTACAACTCCTATCTGATTGACGACGATAAGGTTGTGCTCATCGACACTGTGGAAGTTGACTTCTTTGTTCAGTTTATTGAGAATATACGCGAAGTGCTGGGCGACAGAAAAATTGATTATTTAGTAATTCACCACATGGAACCAGACCACTCCGGCGGACTGGCGCTGCTCAAGAAATACTATCCTGACATTCAAGTCATTGGTAACAAAAAGACCTTCGATATGATGTCTGGATTCTATGGCATTAAGGAGAACACCATTGAGGTGAAGAATGGCGACACCATTGAGATTGGAAAGCACAAGCTTGAGTTCTTCCTCACACCAATGGTGCACTGGCCTGAGACCATGATGACCCTCTGCACTGGCGGCGACTCCACACTGTTCAGCGGCGATGCCTTCGGCTGTTTCGGTGCGTTGAATGGCGGTTTCATTGACAAGGATATAGACACCAGCTGGTGTTGGGACGAGATGGTCCGCTATTACTCCAACATCGTCGGTAAATATGGTACTCCTGTACAGAACGCATTGAAGAAATTGTCGGGCAGCCACATCGATTACATCTGCTCAACACATGGCCCCGTATGGCACGAATATGTAGAAAAGGTGATCGGACTGTACGACAAGATGTCGAAATACGAAACCGAAACCGGACTTGTGATTTGCTACGGCACGATGTACGGCAACACCGAGCGCGTGGCCGAGCAGATAGCACGTGCCGCATCGTTGGCAGGTGTCAAGAACATCGCCATGTACAACATATCAAAAACGCACCACAGCTACATCATCCGTGACATCTTCCGTTACCGTGGATTGATTTTGGGTGCTCCAACCTACAACAACGGGCTCTACCACGAAATGGAAGTGCTCCTCTCCGAGATTGCAAACCGTGACATCAAGAACCGTTACCTTGGCTGGTTCGGCTCTTATGGATGGGCAAGCCGTGCGGTACATGCCATCGGTGAGTGGAACGACAAATGCGCTCACTTCGTGAAAGTGGGTGAGCCTGTTGAGATGCGTCAGGCCCTCAACGAAACCACGAAGGCCGAATGCTGGAGACTGGGCCGCGAAATGGCTACAAAATTGCTGGCTGAAGAGTAAGCGACCATGCTGCTGAGGATGAACACGGCCGACACGGACTCGCAGGTGATACATTTCCTGCGTTTGCCGTTGGTGGTCTTGGTTTTGCTCATCCACAGCAATTTCCACGGCACAAGTGAAGCGTGGAACGCACTTTGGGCAGCTGGGTCTCCATCCGTCGGACCTACCATGCCTACATTGGGAACTATCATCGACATCATATCGGGTTCACTGGCACAGCTGGCGAACCCTTTTTTCTTTTTCATCGGCGGATTCCTGTTCTTCCGTGAGGGCACGTTCTCAAAGTCACTGTACCTGCACAAGTTGCGAAACAGGGTCTCGTCGCTGCTCATACCTTATCTTATTTGGAACGCCATCTACCTCGTTGCATTATTGGCTGGTGAGCGGACGATGCCAGGATGGACTGCCAACATCGGTAAGACGATGACAGATTTCACCGTCGCCGACTGGCTTTACGCATTCTGGGACATCACCCTGATTGGCGGTCAGGGTGCGATGACAGCCCCCATAGCCATTCATTTCTGGTTCATTCGCGATCTAATGCTCATCGCTCTGCTCTCACCAGTCATCTATCAGTTGCTCAGATTTCTGTCGTCGCAGCGTAAGGAAGTACCCATCATCTTATTCATGGCCCTGCTCTACGCCACCAAGTGGGTCGAAGGCTTGCCAGGACTCAGCTCACAAGGGATACTGTTCTTCTCGTTCGGAGCCTATTTCTCCATCAGTGGGCTGAAATTCACCGATGCCATGCGCCCTATGCGATGGGGTGGCTTGTTCTTTGCACTGTTTTTCTGGCAGTTCAACAGCCCCAACTTGATGTATGCCGGCCTCATCGTCTTTGTCGTTTCGGTTGTCACCCGACTCATCGAACACCAGCAAACGACAGGCAATCCCCGACCGCTCATCCCACCGTTTCTGGCCAATGCCAGCTTTTTCATCTTCGCCTATCACTCTTTGCTTGTGGGCGGATTCCGCTACCTGTTCGAAACGGGTGCCGTCAATCCGCAGAATGGCATCGAGGCCTTGGGAATCTACCTCCTCTGTCCTGTCATCCTGATTGTTGTCGGAGCTATCACCCACAGTCTCATCAAGAAGGTTGCGCCCGGACTGGCAAGACTGCTGACCGGAGGAAGATAGAAAGCCATGAGGAATGTCAAGACTTATTACCTAAAAACTCACTTTTATTTTTGTCAATCCAGAGCAACCGTTCATGGAGTTTTGTGGTTCCATCAGCAGTTTTCCGTCCCTCGCACGCTCGAATAGCACGATGCAACCGACAAAAGGTCACCTATCGCACCCCATAACATAAGCTATCGAACGGCGAAAGATAATCCTTGAGCATCCAAAAGGTGAGCTATCGCCAACAAAACAGCAGATGGTTTTGCACTTTTTCCAATGATAAGAAAACTACAAACACACAACACACTGAATCAAAATAAGTTATAAGAAAGAGCTATAATTGCCAAATTTGAGAACAAACCTATGGTCGGTAGGGCAAAAGCCCGTATTTTTGAAGTGTTTGTAAAGATATTTCGCAAACCTACACTTCAGTTCAATTTCTTATCTTCATAAAATCTTGTATTCGCATGCTGGCATCTTGTCTGCCGTTTCCCTCACGGCTTAGCGCGCTAAACTTCCGAAAGAACGACAAACCATCTGCTCGACAATCAAACAAAATCAGCTCAAGCCCTTATGTCCGTTTGGTGTTAAAGCATTAAAATTAATGAATATATTTTGTGTTATGTACGATTTCCACTAACTTTGCAAGGTTATAAAACAATTTTAATTATGAGAATAGCATTAATAGGCTATGGCAAGATGGGGCACATGGTAGAGCAGATTGCGCTCGACCGTGGGCATCAGATTGTTTGCAAGATAGATGCCGACAACCAAAGCGACTTCAACTCTCCGGAGTTCGCCTCTGCCGACGTTGCCATTGAATTCACAACTCCGGCTACTGCATACGGCAACTACCTGAGAGCATTCGATCACGACGTAAAGGTCGTCAGCGGTTCAACGGGCTGGATGAACGAACACAAGGAGGATGTAGAGCGACTCTGTGGCGAAAATGGCAAAACACTCTTCTGGGCCAGCAACTTCTCGGTAGGAGTAGCTATCTTCGCTGCCGTCAACCGTTATCTGGCAAAGCTAATGAACGATTTTCCACAATACAACGTTGAGATAGAGGAGACCCACCACATACACAAACTGGACGCTCCATCAGGAACGGCCATAACTCTGGCAGAGGGCATTCTCGAAAACATAGACCGCAAGCAGCAGTGGGTGAAGGGCCATCAGCTCAACGCCGACGGCTCGGAAAGCGGAAGCAACAAAGTGGCCGACAACGAGTTGCCCATCGCGTCGATTCGCCGCGACGAAGTGCCAGGAATCCACAGCATCAGTTACGACTCCGAAGCCGACAAGATTACCATTACACACGATGCGCACAGCCGTAAGGGATTTGCGCTCGGTGCGGTGCTGGCCGCCGAATACACCAAAGACCACAGCGGACTGCTCACCATGAGCGACCTGTTCAAGTTTTAAAACAACATTGGCCCGAAACGACCAACAAAACAAAAATCAATGATTGATAAAGAAAAAGCAAAACTCAATCCCAAAAAGCAATGGGCTAAGTTTATCATCGTGGCAGTGCTCTACCTGCTATTCCTTTTCTGGGTGAAAAGCTGGCTGGGACTTATCGTCCTGCCATTCATTTTTGACGTCTATATCACAAAGAAAATAAGATGGCAGTGGTGGAAGGACTCCGACGGACCGGTAAAGTTCATCATGAGCTGGGTCGATGCCATCGTGTTCGCACTCGTGGCGGTCTATTTTATCAATCTTTTCTTCTTCCAAAACTACGTCATACCGTCGTCATCGCTTGAGAAGTCTCTGCTCACGGGCGACTATCTCTTCGTTTCGAAAGTCAGCTACGGCCCCCGCATTCCCCAAACACCACTTACCATGCCGCTGACACAGCACACCATGCCACTCTTCAATGTGAAGAGCTACATCGAATGGCCACACTGGGACTACCGACGCGTGAAGGGATTCGGAAAAGTGGAGCTCAACGACATCGTGGTGTTCAACTATCCAGCCGGCGATACCATCATGAGCGACATCGCCTATCAAGGACAAGACTACTATCAGTTTGTTTACGAGACGGGAACGAATTTGCTCTACCAGCAAAACCCAAACATCAATCTGGCTAATATGAACGCACTGCAACAGCGCGACTTCTTCAACAAGGCCTATTTGATGGGACGTAGCTATATCGTTCAGAACATAGGGACATACGGAGAGATAGAATCAAGGCCGACTGACCGTAGGGAAAATTATGTAAAACGCTGCGTGGGACTTCCCGGACAGACCTTGCAAGTGAAGAACAAGATTATCTATCTCGACGGAAAAGCCAATAAAGAACCCGACAACGTGCAATACACCTACATGGTGAAACTCAACAATATAACGGCGGCCGACTTACTTGGCGAGCGCTACGACGAGCTGCGTAAACAGCTTGGGATAAGTGCCGAGGATGTACAGAGCCTCAGCCGCTTGCATGGGTACGACGTTGACCGTGGCTTTGTACTGAACCAAGACGCTCTGCGATACGACGGCTATATGCCGCTGACCAAGAACGCAGCGGCACAGCTGAAGCGTCAGGGCATCGTCACTGCCATACGACCCGTCACAGACAAAGATGTCTATGCTGGTTCGATGTACCCGCTGAACAGCTTCCACGGCTGGACGCGCGACAATTACGGTCCAATCTGGATTCCACAGAAAGGCAAGAGCATCACGCTGACCATCGACAACCTCCCAATCTATGAGCGCTGCATAAAAGTGTATGAGGGAAATGACTTGCAGGTGAAGGGCAATCAGATATTCATCAACGGCAAACGCTCCAACCGCTACACCTTCAAGCTCGATTACTATTGGATGCAAGGCGACAACCGACACAACTCGGCGGACAGCCGGTATTGGGGTTTCGTGCCAGAAGATCACATCGTAGGCAAGCCACTGTTCGTCTGGTGGTCGAGCGATCCTGACAGAAAGGGATTGGGAGGCATCCGCTGGAGCAGATTGTTCATGTGGGTTGACAACATCAAATAGGCTGATTCATGACATCTTGTACAATTCAGGAGAAATGAAAACTTATTGATGCCATCTCTTCTACTCATCTCCACCTTAATGGTAGGATGCACGAGCAACAACAATGATGGATGTCAGTCCATTATATCAGCAACGGAATTGAATTTCGGAGCTGAAGGAGGACACAAGAAAATTGAGATTAGAAAACAAGATTTCGTCTATATCTTGGACGGAAATAACCAAGCTGGGGGTGTGGCGAACAAGTTGATGGATTACGTTACATAATTGGACAAGGAATGGTTCGTTACAGTCAATTTATAATGTCAGCCCTCACTTCCATAGATATTACCGTAAAAGAAAATAAGACAGAGCAACCACGGAGCCACAAACTGCCAGTGATGACACAGACCATTGGCATGAAAAAAAATACATTGGCGACATAAATCAACTATATCCTTATCAGTCAAGAAGCAAAATAGACAGAGAAAGCGATATGTATCTTTTAGCATCCACTTACTTCGGACCTGTACAATGGTACCAGAAACTCAACCGGGACGAATGTGTCGTCGAACAACACGAACACTTCGTGAAGCAGACCTACAGGAATCGCTGCGTGATTGCCACCACAAACGGCAAGCAAACGCTGTCGATACCTGTGGAAAAGTTCGACGGACCAAAGTGTAAGATGAAAGATGTGCGCATCAGCGACCACGACAACTGGAGGCACCAGCATTGGAACGCTTTGCTTTCGGCCTACGGCGAAAGCCCTTTCTTTGAATTCTATCAAGACGATATACACCCGTTTTTTGAGAAAAAATGGGATTTTCTCTTCGATTTCAACAACGAGATAACCCACAAAATCTGTGAGTTACTTGACGTCCGACCAAGAATACGCTTCACGGAGCAATACCTTCCAGCCAATGAAACTGGGCAATACATGGATTTTCGCAATGCCATCGACCCAAAACATCCAGCCGACGACCCAGAGTTCATCCCCCGAAAGTATTATCAAGTGTATGAGCAGAAACACGGTTTTCTGCCCAATCTCAGTATCCTCGACTTGCTTTTCAACGAAGGCAACGAGGCCATTCTTTATTTATAGCATAGACAAGCCACACGGCTATGCTTCCTGTTGGCGGATTCCCATACGCGCCTCGACAACGTTGACAACATAGTCGCCCAGTTTTTCGCATTCCTGTATGATATCCATGTACATGGTTCCTATCGCATAGGTGTATTTATGCTCGTTCACATCGTTGATGTTCTGCGAGCGAAGCTGGTCGCGGTAATTATTGATTTCATTCTCGATGTTGAACGAGTGGTGAATGTCGTTCTCGTGTTTGTGCCCCACCAATATACTGTTCATCTGCGTGAGTGCGTCATCGGTGAGTTCAAACATCTGGAAAATACGATTGTATTGTTCCTCTGAGAAATTCTCTTTGCCCTTGAAGCGACGATTTTCAGTGCGCGCTATGTTGAAGCAAGCATCGCCTATACTTTCTAATTCCGAAATTTCACGCAGCATCGATCTCACCTTTTCCTTGGTCTCATCACTCAGATGGGCATTCCCCACCTCATCAAGATACTTGGCAATCTCGATTTCCATGTTGTCAGAGATGCTCTCATATTTCTCAATGCGGGCGAAAAGTTTGGAAAATTCAGCCTCATCGTCTATCGTCAGCAGCTCACGCACCATGCCAAACATACGCTGCAAGCGCTCTGCGAACGACTGAATCTCCTTACTCGCCTCAAGTACGGACAGCTCAGGGGTTTTCATAATGCCAGCCTGTATGAAGCGAAGACGGAAATCTTCTTCAGCTTCAATATTAGAAGGCTTTATCATGTTGCTGACAAGCTTCTCCAACTGTGGGATAAACCAGATAAGTAAGGACGTGTTGGCGACATTGAAGGTAGTGTGGAAGGCTGCCAGCACGATCGGAAGCTTAACAGCGGCCTCGGCACGGCCCAACACATGGCTGGCCGGATCGTAGCCGACAAAGTCACAAACCATATCAATGAACGGATAGAACACACAAACCACCCACGTTACGCCAATGATGTTGAACATAAGATGAGCCAATGCAGCCCGACGGGCTTGCGTATTGGCGCCGAGTGCAGCCAAATTGGCCGTGATGGTAGTGCCAATGTTCTCGCCCATCACAAGAGCGATACCAAGATAGATAGGAAGCACACCCGTAGAACACATGAGAATGGTAATCGCCATAACAGCTGCTGACGACTGTACGATACAAGTGATTAAAGTTCCGATGGCGAGGAACACAAAGATACTCCCATAACTGTTGACATCTATTGACTTAAAGAATTCGATAACGGCTGGATTATGCTCCAATTGCAGGTCTTCCCCCCCAGCACTGAGCAACACAAGGCTGAAAAACATAAACGAAAGGCCGAAGAGGAAGTCGCCGATGTAACGCATTTTACGCGTATAGATAAGGACAATGCCCACCAAAAAGGCTGGAAACACAAAGCTTGTCAAATCAACGGAATAGCCCAAGGACATAATCCAGGCCGTGAGCGTGGTACCGATGTTGGCTCCCATTATGACAGAGATGGCCTGTGCAAGCGTCAGCAGTCCGGCATTGACGAACGAAACGGTCATTACCGTAGTGGCAGACGACGACTGGACGGCGCAGGTGATGAAAGTTCCCGTCAGCATTCCTGTAAATCGGTTGGTGGTCATTGCGCCCAAGATATGCCGCAACTGTGAACCCGCCATTTTCTGAAGAGCTTCGCTCATGACTTTCATTCCATAAATAAGGAGCGCCAGCGAACCTATAATCTTGAAAAAAATAGCTAAATAATCACTTGTAGTCATAATTAATTGTATTGTAATGCGATATTTTTTGCACTTAGCCCAGAATTTGTTAACTTTATAGCCAATTAACAAGGCATATTTCATAAGGATGAAACAAGTATTACAAATTCGATGCAAAAATAATAAAAAAACTTTAGAAGTTCCTATAGGAAGTACACTTTCTGAAATTTTTAATGAACTAAATATAGAAATGGAGCATGGCCCAGTCAGTGCCAGAGTGAACAACAAGGTAGAGGGCATGCACTTCCGGGTGTATCACAACAAAGACATTGAGTTTCTTGACCTTCACACGTCTTCTGGCATACGAACCTACACCCGTTCGTTGTTCATGGTGCTCTGCAAGGCAGTTCACGACATCTATCCGGGCAGCGAAGTGGTAATCGACATTCCCGTCTCGAATGGCTATTATTGCAATCTGAAGTTAGGACATGCCGTAGAAGAGGAAGATGTTGCCAAGATTCGCCAACGTATTCATGAAATCATCGCAGCGCAAATACCCATCCTACGCTTTGAGACTACCACTGAGGCAGCGATCGAAATGTTTGAGAAACTGGGCGATGAGGCAAAGGTGAAGCTCCTGAAGAGCAGCGGTTCGCTCTACACGACTTATTATAAGCTTGACGATTACAAGGATTACTATTACGGTTCGATGCTGACGAACACAAAAGAGATAAAGCTTTTCGGCATAGAGAAGTACTTTGACGGCATCCTGCTTCGCATTCCATCTGTGAAAGACCCATCAAAACTGGGCGAATTCATCCGCCAAGACAAGATGTTTGAGGTGTTCAAGGAACACCATCGCTGGCAAAACATACTGGGAGTGAGCACTGTTGGCGACTTTAACGAGGCGGTTAAAAAAGGCCTTTCCAATGATCTCATCCACGTCAGCGAAGCCTTGCAGGAAAAAAAGATCGCCCAAACCGCCGAGACTATCGCACGACGGAAGGGAACAAAGGTAGTGCTCATCGCCGGCCCGTCATCGAGCGGCAAGACAACCTTTTGCAAACGTCTCTCTGTTCAGCTGCTCACATGCGGCATAAAGCCGATACAGGTATCGTTGGACGACTATTTCGTTGACCGTCAGAACACCCCCAGAGATGAGAATGGTGAGCTCGACTACGAAAGCATCCATGCTTTGAACATCGCGCTCATCAACGAGCAGTTTGCGGCACTCTTCAGAGGAGAGGAAGTGAAGCTGCCAAAATACAACTTTCAGACAGGAAAGAGCGAGAGAAGTGGCAAGAAACTCCAACTGAAAGCCAACAATATCCTTGTGGTGGAAGGCATACATGCCCTGAATCCTGAGCTTACGGCACACATTCCAGACGAACAGAAATTCAAAATCTATGCGTCCGCCCTGACAACCATCCTCCTCGACGATCACAACTACATCCCTACGACTGACAACCGCCTGCTCCGTCGCATCGTCCGCGACTACAAATATCGCGGTTGCTCAGCGCAGGAGACCATTCGCCGATGGCCCAGCGTGCGGGCAGGCGAGAATAAGTGGATATTCCCTTATCAGGAAAATGCCGATGTCATGTTCAACAGTGCCATGTTGTTCGAACTCGCCGTCATAAAGAATCAAGCTGAGGAGGTGTTGGAACAGGTACCGGAAAGATGCGAGGAGTATGCCGAGGCCTATCGCTTACGAAAATTCCTCAAATACTTCTCCCCCCTGCCCTACAAAAGTCTGCCACCAACCTCACTTTTACGCGAATTCCTGGGCGGATCGTCGTTCAAATACTAAAATTGCGTCATTACTCTGTCCTAAATACTCTTAGCAAGACAAGACTATTCACGACTATACGCTCCACGTCTTTTTGCAGATTGTGCATTTATCGCAGTTTGCAAAAAGACTTTTATATTCGAAATCACATATATAATAATGTGGCTTTGCCAGACAGCAACCAACATTCTCCGTTAATTTCGCCTCACTGTCATGGGTCAAAAATCAATCGTCACAATAGAATCTTTAACCTCCTGAAAATACATCGGTAAAAAAACAGAGTGAAAGCCCAGACACAACGAAAGCGCTCATTGCCACAATCTGCCTGTCTCAGACAAAAAAAATAACAACAATACAAATATATTTTATTTCAAGCGTTTATCTATAAAATTGCCACTATCAACCCATCATAATTTAACATTTAATACTAAAACCACTATTACCGTTCCCTTTTTTCTATTTCAGCCACATATTCAATAGATTACAATTAAGAAATTAAAATGTTATTTTTCAGCAAAATATTTTGTTTATTCAATTTTTATTCGCACTTTTGCCACGGAACTAACTATAAACAAAACAATTTCTATGGAAGAACAAATCGAAGTGAAAGAACTCGAACATGTTGTTGTGCTCTTTTCCGGCGATTCCGGTGACGGAATGCAACTTGCAGGCAACATCTTTTCCAATGTTTCAGCAACAGTGGGAAATGGAATCTCAACTTTTCCTGACTATCCTGCAGACATCCGCGCCCCGCAAGGTTCATTAACTGGTGTCAGTGGATTCAGAGTGCACATCGGTGCAGGAAAAGTTTATACACCTGGTGACAAGTGCGATGTACTGGTAGCAATGAATGCAGCCGCTTTAAAAACGCAATACAAGAACTGCAAACCACAGGGAACCATCATTCTTGATACAAATTCCTTTGGTCCTCGCGACTTGCGAAAGGCTGAATTCACAACAGACGATTATCTTGGCGAGCTGGGTATTGACCCAGACCGTGTCGTAGCTTGTCCTATCACCAAAATGGTGAAAGACTGTCTTGCTGATTCCGACATGGATAACAAGGCGATGCTCAAGTGCCGCAACATGTTTGCCTTGGGTCTTGTTTGCTGGTTGTTCAACCGCGATCTCGAATTGGTGGGCAATTTCCTGAGAGACAAGTTCAAGAAAAAGCCAGCGATTGCCGAAGCCAACATTAAAGTGGTGGAGGCTGGATACAACTATGGGCACAACATCCATGCCTCTGTCCCCAACACTTACCGCATAGAGACTAAGGAGAAGCAAGCCGGCCGGTATATGGACATCACCGGCAACAAAGCAACAGCCTACGGTTTGATAGCAGCTGCCGAGAAGGCGGGGCTGAAACTGTACCTGGGCTCATATCCCATCACCCCAGCAACAGACATCCTTCACGAGCTGGCTAAGCACAAATCTCTCGGTGTCATCACCGTACAGAGCGAAGATGAGATATCAGCAGCAGCCACAGCCATCGGCGCATCGTTCGCGGGTGCTTTGGCAGTAACCACAACTTCTGGTCCTGGTATCTGCCTGAAGAGCGAGGCCATGAACTTGGCTGTCATCGACGAGTTGCCGCTCGTTATTGTCGATGTTCAGCGTGGTGGACCATCTACCGGTCTTCCAACCAAGTCAGAGCAGACCGACCTTCTGCAAGTACTCTATGGCAGAAACGGTGAGAGCCCAATGCCAGTGATTGCCGCCACCAGCCCTACCGACTGTTTCGATGCCGCTTTTGCAGCTTGTAAGATGGCATTGGAGCACATGACACCAGTAGTGCTCCTCACCGACGCATTCATTGCCAACGGTTCGTCAGCATGGAAGTTACCCGACATCGCAGACCTTCCAGAGATTCGCCCACACTATGCCACTGAGGCACAGCGCTACTCATACAGACCATACAAGCGCGATGAGTACAGCAACGTACGTTATTGGGCCATTCCGGGAATGGAAGGCTACACACATATCCTCGGAGGATTGGAGAAAGACGGCAAGACTGGCGCCATCTCTACAGAACCAGAGAACCACCACAAGATGGACACCCTACGTTTCGAGAAGGTTGCCCGCATTCCGGTCCCAGATCTCACAGTCCAAGGCGATGCTGACGATGCTGAGTTGCTCATCGTAGGTTTCGGAAGTACCTACGGTCACTTGTATTCAGCCATGCAGGAGTTACGTGCGAAAGGCCATAAGGTTGCACTTGCACAATTCAAGTTCATCAACCCACTGCCAGCCAACACCGCCCAGATACTGGGTAAGTACAAAAAGGTGGTGGTAGCCGAGCAGAACCTTGGCCAGTTGGCAGCTTTGCTCCGCATCCGCATCAACCATTTCGCACCCTACCAGTACAATCAGGTAAAGGGTCAGCCATTTGTTGTTCAGGAACTCGTCAAGGGCTTCGAGCGACTCATCTCCCTCCCATTGCCAAAGGATGATTGTGGTACGTTCTATTCACGAATCTTACAATAAAAAGGAAAAATCAAAAATGAGCGAATATACAGAAAAAGATTTCAAGAAAGGTCAACCAAGATGGTGCCCTGGTTGTGGCGACCACTTCTTCTTGGTGAGTTTCCAAAAAGCTATGGCCGAAATAGGCATCCCTCCTCATCAGACTGCGGTTATCTCTGGTATTGGATGTTCAAGCCGTTTGCCCTACTATGTCAACACGTATGCCATGCAGACCATCCACGGTCGTGCAGCTGCCATTGCCACAGGCGCAAAGGTTGTGAATCCAGAACTTGCCGTTTGGCAAGTGTCAGGCGACGGCGACGGTCTGGCCATTGGTGGAAACCACTTCATCCATGCCATGCGCCGAAACATCAATCTGAACATGATTCTCTTGAACAACCGCATCTACGGTTTGACCAAGGGACAGTATTCACCTACCAGTCCACGTGGTTTTGTATCAAAGTCAACACCATTCGGTAGTGTTGAGGACCCATTCCGCCCAGCAGAGCTCTGCTTCGGCGCACGCGGCAAGTTCTTCGCCCGCAGTGTTGCCACCGATGCGCAGGAGACCATCAACATCCTCAAGGCTGCCAACAGTCACAAGGGTGCCGCTGTCTGCGAGATTCTCCAGAATTGCGTCATTTTCAACGACGGATGCCACAACAGCATCTATAACAAGGAAGGCCGCAGCAAGAATGCCATCTATGTTCGTCAGGGACAGCCGTTGGTATTCGGCGAGAACAACGAGTACGGACTGGTGCAGGAAGGCTTCGGTCTGAAGGTGGTGAAGATTGGCGAAAACGGTGTCAAGCTGGAGGATATTCTCATTCACGACGCACACTGTGTTGACGACACCCTACAGCTGAAGTTGGCCATGATGGACAACGAACACGGTTTCCCAGTAGCCTTGGGTGTTATCCGCGACGTGGAGGCTCCCACATACGACGAGGCTGTCAATGCGCAGATTGAGGAAGTGAAAGGTAAGAAGCCTTATCACAACTTCATGGAACTGCTCGAAACCAACGACATTTGGGAGGTTCAATAAGTCAATTGTACAGACAAACATAATCGGGAGGATGCTTTCCATACGGAGAGCATCCTCTTTTCGTTTGTCACAGTTGCCCGAATCCCACTCTTCGGGCAACGATTGACAGAATTGAAAAGTGAGTCGCACACCTATAAAATAGGAGCAGTAAGACATAGATACAGAAGACTCAATTTAAAAGGTCAGCTTTCGTTGTGTGATAGCTTACCATTCATTGCACAATAGGTAAGCTATTGAAATGCCAAACCTCACACATCGCAACAACAATGAAAAACGCATCAACAAAGATGTACGGCAGACTTGCCAATCATTGCCGACAAATCAGCCCTAACCGGTCGTTCCACCGCAATTTCACCATTCGATATTGGGCACATCGCTCCCAAGCGTTTTTTATCCCGTTGTTGGCCTTTCGCCTTCCTTTCCGCATCGGCATAGTCCGCCACACCTTTGCTTGAGCGCTTTGATTCACAATCTGTTATCAGATTTAATGCTCACTATTAGAAGATGATAATTTTGTTTCCGGAATGATTCAATTCGCTTGTCTGCCGCTTCCCTGCCAACTTTTCTCACCGCAGCTCACGACGTTTTCCACAGAAGGGCAAACGAACAGCTCGGCAAACGAATAAAATCAGGGGCATCTTGAACTAACGATTTGCGGATAAAAGAAAAAAAAGAGCCCATATCCAAAGGCTGATTTACGATTGAAGAAAGCTTCAAGCATAAAGGTAAATTGGCCTTTGGATACAGACTCCGTGAGTCGTGTGCAGTCAATCGGGAGACTTAGATTTTCTCTCCGTAGCAGAGATCGCCGGCATCGCCAAAGCCGGGAACGATGTACTGGTGCTCATTCAGTCCTTCGTCGATGGCCGCACACCAAATGGTGGTGGTGCTATCGGGGAAGGTTTTCCTGATGTGCTCTATTCCTTCGGGCGCCGCACACACACAGGCTACATGGACATGACGAGGCGTTCCCTTGGTGAGAATGGCCTTGTAGCCCAGTTCCATCGAACCGCCTGTTGCGAGCATGGGGTCGGCAATGATAAGCGTCTTTCCATCAATATTCGGTGTGGCAAGGTACTCCACGTGGATTCCAACTTCGTGATGCTCCTCATCCTTGTATTCACGGTAAGCGCTGACAAAGGCATTGCCGGCATGGTCGAAGATGTTGAGAAAACCATTGTGGAACGGCAATCCAGCACGGAAGATAGTGGCGAGGACAATCTTGTCAACAGGCACGTTGACTTTCGACTTGCCTAATGGAGTCTCGATTTCCTTTGTTACGTACTGGAGTCTCTTTGAGATTTCGAAAGCCTCGAATTCACCGATACGCATCACATTGTTTCGGAACAACAGACGATTCTTCTGATAGCTCTTGTCTCGGATTTCCGCCATGTACTGGTTGATGATGGAGTTTTGCTCTGAGAAGTTAATGATTTCCATTTTTGATTTGCCTATATTAAAATTTAAGAGATAAATTCAAGAATTTCGCACTATTCTTTGTTATCTATAGCTTTAGTTGCTTCCATTTAGGAAAGGTTTAAACTGTGCAAAGTTACATTTTTTTTCAAGAACTACGAAATCTAAAAACAGTTTCCCAAAATAATTTCTAAATATTTTATCCTCTTTTTTTCAGTTTTTCTTTTCAGAGAATGATATTTCATCGTTAAATTCCGCAATCAACAAACTTCAATCACAGAACGCTATCTTGGGCGATGATGTTTTTAGTCTTATGATCAATACCGAGTGAATTATTATCAGGATGATGCGAATTCGAGATAAGATAGAATTATATTCTTAGTAATCAGTGCTTATTTAGTTTTATAATTTATTGATTTTTTGATAATAAATATACAAAAACAAGACATATAACTAAGTTTTTAGAGGGGGCTTTTATCCTAAAATGCATAGAAAATATAAAAAAGTAGATTAAAATTATATTTTTTTATTTTATTTTTTTACCTTTGAGGCATGAAACGTTTCAGTAATAATAGTTTTACATTAATTTAAATTTAAAATCAAAAAGCATGAAAAAGTATTATTTTTTTATTTTTATTGTAGCATTTATATGCTCTAGTTGTTCCAATGAATTGGAAGAAAAAAGTAATTTGGCAGAAAACGACTCTAAGGAGTTAATATTGCTTAAAGAAAATCTAAGTAATTTTAACAAAGATTATTCCCTCTTGAACTTCGATAATGGTTTGAGATATAATAGAGCTAAAAAATATTCTTGGTTTAAAAGGGTTCTTCTTACCGCAGTAGCAGATGTTGGTGCTTATTTAGCAGACGGCAAGGTGTCAGATGCTGTTACTGCCTCTACTTTAACTTGGAATATTTTAAAAGAAAGAAATGCAGAAATAGAGAAAGCAAATAAAGATGTAGAAGCTGACAAACAAGCGAGTGCTTGTGTATTTAAAGATAGCCCAAGCGTATATCTTGAGAAAAGAGAAACAATTGGGGATATACATAATTTTCTTTCTGTAAAATTGATACAAGAATTTGGAGATACTATTAGTGAAGTACCTTCAGAAAAATTAATAAAGTCTATTTATAAAGATATTAAAGATTTTAATTTAGCTGTTAATGAGGATATTGATATTCAAAACTCTATCAAGAATATAGATAAAATACTTAATGCATTCAATCCGGATTTAAGCGTTTCTGAAAATTTCAATAATTTAAAAAATATAACAACTGATCGTGTTACAAAAGAAATGTTTGATGTATGCAGTATTGTTGTAGAGGGATTAGAAAATATTCCTGATACAGACACTACTTACATAAAAAAGGTAAACGCAACTATAGAAGATTCAAATCTTAGTGACGAAATTAAAGAAAATCTATTGAAATCAGTATCAATTGCTAATTCAAGTGCTTTATTATGGAATACCGATGCACTTTTAAAAACAAGAAACAATGAATAGAAACAAAGTATTTTTAGTTTTGGCTTTTTTCTGCCTGTTTCCATTAACAAATTTCGCTCAAAAAGGTAAATCCGACATTATGCTTCAATTTGAAGGGTGCGCATTCGGAGATATGAAACCAGAAGAACGGGCAATAGTAGGTAATTATTACATCACCAACAGACTGTATGTAGGTACAAGACTGACAGATGCGACTTTGTTGATGAAGCAGGATGACAAGCGAGAGTATTTCAAGACAAGAAGCTATGGATTGAATGTGGGGTATAGAGTGATAAAAGACGACTTGTTCAACCTCATCACAGAGGCTGGTTACAGCCTTTCTTTGAAAAGTAGTGATTGGAGATACAACACTTGTCATTTGATGTGCTACATAGAAATAGAACACCACAAAATGTTCTTTCGCTTTGGTATAGGTGGGAAACATTATGACACGCGTGGTGCTGCACACAAGAACTATTTAAAGCCAATAGGCAGTCTTGGGTTTGGTATTAGAATTTAAACTTCATAGAAACTAAAAAGATGTGAGAAACAGAAACCTTATGTATTTAAGGAGACTGCAACTCGCATCTTTTTTCTTTATCTTATATACGCTCTCTATCAATATATTTACACTTTATATACATAGAAACATCCAAGTATCAAATTGTATGTTTATGGCTGCTAAGGGATTAAACGTTTCATAGAACTTGCACTAAAAAACGGTCATAATTGCAAGGTGAACTTTACAAAATGATAGTTACAGAGAGATAGAACTAAATAAAAATAGGATAAAAAAAGAAAAAGGAAGTGTTTTTTTGAGAGGAAGTTATCTTTTATATATTTTTTTTTATAACTTTGCCACAATAATTATAGTCTTATCCGCATATTGAATTCAAACGATTAGGATAGAAAGCGCCAAGATTGTGGCCAAAAGCAATGGTTTTGAAGGTATAAAGATTGAAGTAAGTAATATAAATATTTTTCAACTAAATACATTTTTAAAGTAATGGCAAAGTTTGATAAAAGCGTACTTGAAAAGTACGGTATCACAGGAACAACAGAAGTTGTTTACAATCCTTCTTATGAGGTTTTGTTCGAAGAAGAAACAAAAGAAGGTCTCGAAGGTTTTGAAAAAGGTCAGGTTTCAGAACTTGGTGCAGTAAACGTAATGACAGGTGTTTACACTGGTCGTTCACCTAAAGATAAATTCATCGTTGACGACGAGAACTCGCATGACACCGTTTGGTGGACATCCGACGAATACAAGAACGACAACAAGAAAGCATCAAAAGAGGCTTGGGCTGCCGTAAACAGCATCGCCAAGAAAGAATTGTCCAACAAGAGATTGTTCGTGGTTGACGGTTTCTGCGGTGCCAACAAGGATACCCGCATGAAGATTCGCTTCATCATGGAAGTAGCATGGCAGGCTCACTTCGTTTCCAACATGTTCATCAAGCCTATCAATCAGGAAGAGCTTGACCAAGAGCCCGACTTCATCGTTTACAATGCTTCAAAGGCTAAAGTTGAAAATTACAAGGAACTCGGCTTGAACTCTGAGACCGCAGTTGTGTTCAACGTTACAACCAAGGAGCAGGTTATCATCAACACATGGTACGGCGGTGAAATGAAGAAGGGTATGTTCTCAATGATGAACTACTACTTGCCATTGAAGGGCATCGCTTCTATGCACTGCTCTGCCAACACAGATCTCAACGGTAAGAATACAGCAATCTTCTTCGGTCTCTCTGGTACAGGTAAGACAACATTGTCAACCGATCCAAAGCGCCTTCTTATCGGCGACGATGAGCACGGATGGGACGACAACGGTGTGTTCAACTTCGAAGGTGGCTGCTATGCAAAGGTGATCAACCTCGACAAAGAGTCTGAGCCAGACATCTACGCCGCTATCAAGCGCAACGCTCTTCTTGAGAACGTAACTCTTGACGCACAGGGCAAAATTGATTTCGCAGACAAGAGCACAACAGAGAATACTCGTGTCTCTTACCCTATCACCCACATTAAGAACATCGTTCGCCCCATCTCAGCTGGTCCAGCTGCAAAACAGGTAATCTTCCTGTCTGCTGACGCATTCGGTGTACTTCCTCCAGTATCAATCTTGACTCCAGAGCAGACCAAGTACTACTTCCTCTCTGGCTTCACAGCAAAATTGGCTGGTACAGAACGTGGTATCACTGAACCAACTCCAACATTCTCTGCTTGCTTCGGTCAGGCTTTCTTGGAACTTCATCCAACAAAGTATGCTGAGGAATTGGTAAAGAAGATGGAAAAGAACGGCGCCAAGGCTTACTTAGTTAACACGGGTTGGAACGGATCAGGCAAGCGTATCTCCATCAAGGACACACGTGGCATTATCGACGCAATCCTTGATGGCAGCATCAACAAGGCTGACACAAAGCAAATTCCTTACTTCAACTTCGCTGTTCCTACAACTCTTCCAGGTGTTGACACCAACATCCTCGACCCACGCGACACATACGCTGACGCAGCACAGTGGGATGAGAAGGCTAAGGACCTCGCAGCACGCTTCCAGAAGAACTTTGTCAAATACACTGGCAATGAGGCTGGTAAGGCTCTCGTAGCAGCTGGTCCACAGCTCTAATAGCAAAAGATGACAATTTAAGATAAAAAAGCCCTGTTCTCCTGAAGAACAGGGCTTTTTAGTATAACAAATCAGTACTAAACAAACTTAAAAAACATGGTTATATACCATATTTTACATAATTAACGAGTAAAAAGCACTTTATCTAAAGAATTCTAATTAAATTTGCATCCAAATTGAATTATTAGCATTTCATGAGAAATAAGATATATTCCCTTTTTGCTATCCTTACAGCATCACTCTTGTTGACTTCATGTATGAAGGACGAAGAGACAGACAAGAATAACGTAACTTACGGCGACACAGCTATCACGGCTTTCTCACTGGGCACACTGAATCAAGTTTGCCATACCATCAACAAAGCCGGCGGGGACTCAATCTACACCACAACGTTCAAAGCTGAGGCGTATAAATTCTACATTGATCAGGCACAAGGACTGATTTACAACCCCGACTCTTTGCCATACGGCACCGATATCGCACATGTTCTGGCCAAGACCTCTGCGAAAAACGGAGGCATCGTCTCGATAAAATCGACAACCGACGAGAGCCTGAAGTATTTCTCTGAGAAAGATTCAACTGACTTTACCAACCCACGCACACTGATTGTCACCTCGCGAGATGGCAAAAGCTACCGCCAATACAAGGTTACGGTGAACGCTCACAAGCAACAAGGTGACGTTTTCTCATGGTCAACCATGCCAGCGAGCGCCGATTTGGAACAACTGGATGGGCATAAGGCTGTCGCTTTCGGTGGTAAGGTGTTCGTATTTGGAAACAAGGACAGTCTCACCCACGGCTATTATACCGCCGAAGGAGATGGACAGACATGGACTCAGCTGCCAACAACTTTTGCAGCAGATACATATAAGGGTGTCATCGCTCACGAAAACAATCTCTATCTTGTAGAAAACGGAGTGGTAAAACGCTCTGCCGACGGACTGACATGGACGTCTGTCAGCTCCACCTCACTCGCACGGTTGGTGGCAGAAACCAAAACAGAGTTATACGGTCTTTCAACAGCTGGCACTTTGTACGTATCGAAAGACAACGGCGTATCATGGGCAGCCGAAGAACTCGATGACGAGGCTTCAAAACTTCCCAATGCAAACTTCGGTTACATTGCAAAACCACTGACAACCAACAGCACCATCGAGTGCATCATGATGGTTGGAACATCGGGAACACAGCCAAATGCGGTTATTTGGACAAAACTCGTTGACCAACAGTCAGCCTCCAACTACAAATGGAGTTTCGTTGAGGCTAACAATGCTTACTCGCTGCCTAATTACACAGACCTAACGCTACTGAATTACGACGAAAAGGCATTGACAATGGGCATCGATAACGGTGCTTTCGCAAAGATACTCTCAAGCGAGGACGGCGGTATCACATGGAAAAGATTTACCAAATTTGCCTATCCTGCTGACGCAACAGTTTCCGGCTCATTTGCAGCGACTGTCGATAGCCAGCAATATATATGGCTGATCAGCGGAGGGAAAGTATGGCGCGGCCGACTTAACAGCGCCGGATGGATAAAGGGACAGACTGCATTTACAGAATAATCCAGCATACATGCAGAGTCCCCGACTTGTTGACTATTGATAAAATAAGACCTGACGGCCGACAAAAAGACAGTCAAAGAAACCAATAAAGGGAAGTAAGGCTTAGACAATAAATGAAAAATATTCTGTTCTACATATTACTTATGATTGCTGCTGTCCCCGCAAAGGCACAGGATGGAGAGGAATATAGAATGGAAATAGGTGCTGGAGCTGGATTGACGGGCTACCTTGGCGACTTCAATGGCTCACTAACCAAAGACTTACAACCAATGGGAAGCTTATTGGCGCGCTATAATTTCAACCCTTACATGGGGCTGAAGATGAATGTATCGTATGGCAAGATGAAAGGAAAATCAAGCGACGTAAAGACCTACTATCCCAAGTTCGCAGAAAATCCATACGAATTTAACAATACGCTGATTGACGTCGGGCTGACATACGAATACAATTTCTGGCCCTATGGCACAGGAAGAGAGTACAGGGGGGCAAAGCGTCTGACACCATTCGTTTTCGGTGGCTTTGGCGCAACCTACGTAAAGCTCGACAAAGGAGACAAGAAATCAGTCTTTTCGGCAAACTTGCCGATTGGAATTGGTGTCAAATATAAATTAGGTGAACGAACGAACATTGGCCTTGAGTGGGCCATGCATTTCTCTTTATCCGACGAACTCGACGGACAGAAAGACCCTTACGACATCAAGAGCAGTGGAATCTTCAAGAACACCGACTGCTATTCATCACTACAGGTCACATTCACCTATAGTTTCATGGCCAAATGCAGGACTTGTCACAACGACGACGAGTAATGAGGCAGGCCTTCCATTCATTTAAGTAACGAAAAAATCTTCGCATTCTATGGCAGAAGAACTGGATATGACACGAATACCGCAGCACATTGCCATCATCATGGACGGCAACGGACGCTGGGCAACTGAGCGAGGAAAGGAACGCTCATACGGCCATCAGGCTGGGGTTGACACCGTTCGGCGCATCACCTCCGAGTGTACGCGTTTGGGAGTGAAGTATCTTACACTTTACACCTTCTCGACCGAGAATTGGAACCGCCCCTCCGACGAGGTTGCAGCTTTGATGGGGTTAGTGCTTACATCGCTTGAGGACGAAATATTCATGAGGAACAATGTGCGTTTCCATGTTATCGGCGATATCGAACGTCTGCCTAAAGAAGTGCAGGACAAGCTTCAGGAAACCATGGACCACACCGCAAAGAACAATTCCATGACCATGGTAGTGGCACTGAGCTACTCATCGCGTTGGGAACTGACAAAGGCTGCACGCGACATTGCCAGGAAAGTGAGGAACAACGAGCTGAAAATCGAGGATATCACAGAACAGACCATCAGCGAGAACTTGTGTACCCACTTCATGCCAGACCCCGAACTGTTAATCAGAACTGGCGGAGAACTACGCATTTCCAACTATATGCTGTGGCAGTTGGCCTATTCCGAGTTGTATTTCTGCAACACCTATTGGCCAGACTTCGACGAAGCCGACCTGCACAAGGCCATCATTGACTACCAAAGTCGCCAACGCCGCTTCGGTAAGACAGAGAAACAAGTTGAAACAGAACAAGAAAAAATATAAGATACGCTATCAATGAATAGAATAAATAAGGTCCTGATTCTCATGACCATAGTCCTCGGACTGGGTTTGCAGGCAAATGCCCAGGAGAAAATCGTAAATCCCACTATCACCTACGCAGGAAACCCACAAGTCTATAAACTGGCAGGATTGTCTGTGTCGGGCGTTGAAGGATATGAAGACTATGTACTGACGGGCATTTCCGGACTGACGGTAGGCCAGGAGCTCGAAATTCCTGGCACGGCAATATCAGACGCCGTAAAACGCTATTGGAAACACGGTCTCTTCTCCGACGTCTCAATCGCCGTGGACTCACTCATTGGCAACAATGCCTATCTGCACATCTATCTTCAGACCCGCCCTCGCGTATCAAGCATCAACTATCTCGGCCTGAAGAAATCAGAGCGCGATGATATGGAACAGAAACTTGGTCTGCTCAAGGGAGGACAGATCACCCCGAACATGATTAACCGCGCACAGTTGCTTGCAAAGAAATATTTTGATGAAAAGGGCTACAAGGATGCCGTGGTCAACATTCGGCAGCGCGATGACGTAACAGCCAAGAATCAAGTAATCCTTGACATTGACGTTGACAAGAAGGAAAAGAAGAAAGTCCGCAAGATCATCATCGAAGGTAACGAACAGATTTCAGACAGCAAAATCAAGGGATCAATGTTCAAGAAAGGTGCGCTGGCAAAGACACACGAGGCTGGTAAATTGGGCAACCTTCTTAAATCAAAGAAATTCACCCCAGAACGTTGGGAGGAAGACAAGAAGAACCTCATCGCCAAATACAACGAATATGGCTTCCGCGACGCAACCATCGTTAAGGACAGTGTTTGGAATGCCGATGCCAAGCACGTCAACGTTTATGTGAAAGTGGACGAGGGAAAAAAATATTACATCCGCAACATCACATGGGTGGGCAACACTGTCTATTCGACTGATTATCTTTCCAAACTACTCGACATGCACAAGGGAGATGTCTATAATCAGAAGTACATGAGCAAACGACTCTCTGAGGACGATGATGCGGTGGGCAATGCCTATTGGAACAATGGCTACCTGTTCTACAATCTCCAACCAACTGAGGTGAATATTGTCGGCGATTCCATCGACCTTGAAATGCGTATCTACGAAGGACAACAGGCCCACATCAACCGAGTTAGAATCAATGGAAACGATCGTCTCTATGAAAATGTGGTACGCCGCGAACTCCGCACAAAGCCAGGCGATCTCTTCTCAAAGGAGTCACTGCAGCGTACGGCTCGTGAACTGGCGTCGATGGGACACTTCGATCCAGAGTCCGTATCTCCTGATACAAAGCCTAACTATGAGGATGGTACAGTAGATATCGACTGGAATCTGAAACAGAAGGGCAACGACCAGATTGAATTCTCACTGGGTTGGGGACAGACAGGTGTGACGGGACGCATCGGATTAAAGCTGAACAACTTCTCCATGGCCAACCTTTTCCGCAAGAACAAGGAGCGCAGGGGTATCCTCCCCATCGGCGATGGCGAGACATTATCGCTGAGCGCACAGACCAACGCCCGTTTCTACCAGTCATACAGTCTTCAATATGCCACCAACTGGTTAGGTGGGAAGCGCCCTATCCAGTTCACCGTAGGTTCGTACTTCTCAAAAATGACTGACCTTTCGAACAATTATTACAACAGTGGTTATATGAACAATTATTATAATTATATGTACGGTTACGGAAATTACAATTATAATAATTACGAAAATTACTCCGATCCCAACAAATACCTTCAGCTTTTGGGTGTCAACGTAGGTTGGGGAAAGCGTCTGTCATGGCCCGACGACTATTTCACGCTGTCATTGCAGCTTTCTTATCAGCGGTATATGCTTAAGAATTGGCGCTACTTCCTTATGACAAACGGAACAGCCAACAACTTGAACGTGAGCATCTCCATCAACCGCACATCAACCGACAACCAACTGTTCCCACGTCGCGGTTCAGAATTTACGGCCTCATTGACCATCACCCCGCCTTGGTCTAAGTGGGACAAGAAAGATTACAAGAACCTTGCCAAAGACGAAAATTCACCAACGTTCCAACAAGAGCAGCAAGAGAAATACAAATGGATTGAATACCACAAATGGAAGTTCAAGGCTCGCACGTTCACAGCGCTGACAAACGGCACGAAATGTTTCGTTTTGATGACCCGTGTTGAACTCGGTTTGCTCGGAAGCTACAACAAATACAAGAAAAGTCCGTTTGAGACCTACTATATGGGTGGTGACGGCATGAGCGGTTACTCCAGCAACTACGCTGAGGAAACCATCGGACTGCGTGGTTACGACAACGGCGCCTTGACGCCAAGGGGGCAAGAGGGCTATGCCTACGAGCGCCTCTCACTCGAACTCCGTTATCCGTTCCTATTGGGCAACACCACTATTTACGGTCTTGGGTTTGTAGAGGCTGGTAACGCATGGAACGAGACCAAGAAGTTCAATCCGTTCGACATAAAGCGTTCTGCGGGAGTGGGTTTGCGCATCTTCTTGCCTATGGTCGGCATGATGGGTATCGACTGGGCCTACGGTTTCGACAAAGTCATTGGTCCCAATGGATTGAAGAAGGGCGGAAGCCAGTTCCACTTCATCTTAGGACAAGAATTCTAATAAAATCAATAAAGGGAGACAAGCATACTAAACTTGCTTCTCTTCCCACCAACGAACTAAATAAATTCAAGGAGGGTTTATAATGAAAGATAAAAGAATATTGAAGGCTATCAGGATTATCCTGCCGCTCTGCTTCTTTGCTCTGTTACCCCTGAGCATGCAAGCCCAGAAGTTCGCACTCATCGACATGGAATACGTGCTCAGCAATGTTCCAGCCTATGAACGTGCCAATGAGCAGCTCAACCAAGTCAGCAAGAAATGGCAAGCCGAGATTGAGGCTCTCAACACCGAAGCAGGCACGATGTACAAGAATTACCAGAACGAATTGGTATTTCTCTCTCAGGAACAGAAAAAGAAGAAGCAGGAAGACATTATGGCAAAGGAGAAACAGGCTTCCGACCTCAAACGCAAATATTTCGGTCCAGAAGGAGAGCTCTTCAAAAAGCGCACCAGTCTCATCTCGCCGATTCAGGAAGAAATCTACAATGCCGTTAAGGACATCTCCGACCAACGGGGCTACAGTCTGGTAATCGACCGCTCAAGTGCGACAGCCGGCATCATCTACGGCTCGCCAAAGGTGGACATCAGCAACGAGGTGCTGCAGAAACTGGGCTACGGAAACCAATAGAACAAAGGACGGGCATCACGGAAAAATCCCCTAACGCATGGGGAAACACCAATCCGAAGAAATGCGCCCGCCAACAATAAAGGAATTATAAACTATTAAATAACAAAGAAAGAAAATGAAAAAGCTTATTTTAATGTTGATGCTCTGTGCTCCAATGACTATGTTCGCACAGAAGTTTGGTCACCTTGATTCACAGGCACTCTTGCAGTCACTTCCTGAAGCAACAAGCGTTCAGCAGAAACTTGAGGCAAAAGGCAAGGAATATGAGAAACAACTCGCCGACATGCAGACAGAACTCCAGCGCAAGGCTGAGGAATACGACAAGACCAAGAGCACGATGAACGCTACAAAAAAGGCTGAAACCGAGAAAACCCTGCAGGATATGTACACCAAGATTCAGCAGACAGCTCAGGACAACCAAAAGGCTTTCAACGAAGAGCAGCAGAAGCAGTTAGGCCCTGTACTCGAAAAAGTACGCAATGCCATTGCAGCTGTAGCCAAAGCAGGAAACTATACCTACATCATGGAGAAAGCCGCAGGCCAGCCTCTTTACATCAACGAAGCCATCAGCAAGGACATTACTGCTGAAGTGAAGGCTCAGTTGGCTAAGATGAAGTAAGTGAGCGGTGGAGATAAAGGGTGAGGTCACCGCAAGAATTGTCTTGTTGCGGTGACCTCCTTTTTTTCTTTCCAAACCTTCCAGTTGAGGTCTGAAACTATTTCAACTGATTGCTGGGCCGCTTCTCTCATGCCTTCGGACTCATTTTCTGTCACAATGGATCATTGTAGCCTTACCAATGCTGACAGGCAGTCAGTGGCAGAAACTGGCAATACGGGCAATCAGAAAATCAAACCATGCGACCGGATGACCAACCAGACGCTAATCCTCCAAAAGGAGACAAAACAAAACACAATGAAAAAAACATTCCTTTTCCTTGCTTTGGCCCTGATGCCTTTGCTGACATCGGCACAGAGCCTGAAGTTTGCCTACTTCAGCTACAACGAAGTGTTGCAATCAATGGCCGACTATGCCACGGTCGTTCAGAACATGAAAGACCTGCGTGCGAAATACGATGCAGAGACACAACGGTCGGAAAAAGATTTCCATGCCAAGTATGAGAATTTTCTTGAAGAACAACGCAACCTCGCACCGTCTATCCTGAAAAAGCGACAAGCCGAAATACAAGAGATGATGTACAAGAACATGGCATTCAAAAAGGAATCGCAAAAACTGCTTGAGCAAGCCGAGAAACAGGCCTTCGCACCCGTGCATCAAAGACTGAGAGACACCGTCAGCGAGATGGGGCGCGAGAGTGGCTATGCTTTCATTCTCAACACTGATGACAACGCTTTGCCTTACGTTGACGCCACGATGGGTGAGAACATCACCGAGGCTCTGAAAACCGTTCTGAAATAAACGCTGATGGCTGACGCTCTTCCACAATCACCAGGCCCCATCGGTGTTTTCGATTCGGGCTATGGCGGCCTGACCATCCTTCATGGCATCCGCCAGCTACTGCCCCAATACGACTACATCTACCTTGGCGACAATGCGCGCGCACCCTACGGTTCGCGCTCGTTCGACGTGGTTTACCAATTCACCCGACAAGCTGTGCTGAAACTTTTCAGCATGGGTTGCCAACTGGTGATACTGGGTTGCAACACCGCATCGGCCAAAGCCCTGCGCACCATCCAGCAAACCGACCTTCCTGAACTCGACTCACGTCGCCGTGTGCTGGGCGTTATCCGTCCGACGGCCGAGATAATCGGAAAACTGACCGACTCCCGGCATGTCGGTATCTTAGCCACCGAAGGAACGGTGAAGAGCGAAAGCTACAACATGGAAATCAACAAGCTGTGGCCCGATATTGAGGTGACGGGGGTTGCCTGCCCACTGTGGGTACCGATTATTGAGAACAACGAGGCCAACGGGCCCGGTGCCGATTACTTCGTCAAGAAACGCATTGACCACATCCTTAGTCTCGACCCACGTATCGACACGATTATACTCGGATGCACACACTACCCCATCCTGATACCTAAAATCAAACAATACGTTCCCGAAGGCATCCGCATTATATCGCAAGGAAAATATGTGGCCGAAAGCCTGAAAGACTATCTCAACCGCCATGCCGACATGAACGAACGCTGCACGAAAGGCGGATCGGCAAGGTACTTTACTACCGAGAACGAGGAGAAATTCAAGGAAAACGCGCGGATATTCTTGCCCGAAGGTATAGAGGTGTCGCATCTGTCGCTGGAATAATCTGCTCTAATTACTCCCTTTATGCGCCCCGACCGTGGCCCTTTTCCCACCCCATAGATTTTTTTCAGACGGCCTTTTCTTCAACTTGACAACAGTGATTCCCACCGAATATCGACTGAAAATCGACAAAGAATCAGCTGGCCGATGAGCGACGACTGTAAAATTTTTTCGCCATCGTCATCCCATAGCTCACCTTTCGATTGTCAAAAGGTCAGCTATGACCATGCGAAAGCTTAGCTTTTGCCAAGTGACAGGTAAGCTTTCAGAATAAAAACATGTAGAATACTGAAACACAACGGATTGCGCAATCAACTATTTCAGTATTGATTGTCAATATTATTTGCCTGTAGCAGCAATCTTCTGGCAAATTCCCAGACCACGATTCCTGCTGTCACGCTTACGTTGAGCGAATGCTTGGTACCGAATTGCGGTATTTCCAAACAACCGTCGCTCATGTCAACCACCTCTTGCCTTACCCCTTTCACTTCATTGCCCAGCACTACTGCACACGACTGCCTGTCGCCCGCAAACGGAGTGGCAGGCAGTTCGTGCAATTTAGTCGATCCCTCCACCTGCTCTACGCTATAGACGAAATAATGGTTGGCCTTCAATTCACGGATGGCATCTTCGGTATTGGCAAAATATTTCCAATCAACGGAGTCCTCCGCGCCAAGTGCCGTCTTGTGAATCTCAGCACTGGGCGGCGTGGCGGTTATCCCACAAAGATAGATGGCCTCCACCCGAAAGGCGTCGCATGAGCGGAACACGCTCCCCACGTTGTACAACGACCTCACATCGTCAAGGACGACGACGAGAGGCAGTTTGTTTGCCTCTTTAAACTCCTTGAGTGAGAGGCGGTTCATCTCTATTGTGCGCAGTTTTCTCATCGTATCGGATCCCTGTCGGCATTGGAAAGCGCATCAGGGAAATAGCTTCTGATTGATTATTTCAATGAAAATGCAATCGCATACGACTTGATTTGCTTCACCATCGACAGCAAGCCGTTGCTTCGTGTAGGGCTAAGATGCTGCCGAAGTCCTATCCTATCGATGAAATAGAGGTCGGCATCAATGATTTCCTGTGGTGTATGGCCACTGATAACACGAATGAGCAAGGCAATAATTCCCTTCGTTATGAGTGCGTCGGAATCGGCAGTGAACACGAGTTTGCCATCCTCCATGTCGCATTGCAGCCACACGCGGCTCTGACAGCCCTCTATAAGATTCTGCTCTGTCTTGTATTTAGGGTCCAGTTCCTCCAGATCGTTGCCCAAGTCGATGAGCATCTGATATTTGTCCATCCAGTCGGTGAAATCGGAAAACTCACCGATTACCTCATCTTGCATTTCGTTTATTGTCATAATGGTATATCGTTTTATAAACCTATCATTTTGATTCTACGGCTGTCTCTTCTCCTGTTGCCGAACAAATTGTCAACCTCGAACAAGCCTTTTCCACATGCAAGTATCGCAAAGGCTGCGGCAGAGGCATTGAATGCCGAACAGTCGAGCGGAGCTTTGATGCCCTCTGATGTGGCCATGGCGATGGCAAAGGTGAGTATCATCAGACCCGAAAGCGAGGCTGTCCATCTCAATTTAAGGCCCAACAGCAAGCAAACGGAAAACAATATCTCACAGGCGGTGGCCGTCCAGCCCAGTGCGGGAATGTATTCGGCGGGCACATAAGGAATCAAGGTTTGCGTGTAGGCAAGGTATTTGTCCATACTTCCCCATACACACATATCCTTTGCCCATAAGCCGAAGCGGTCGGCAACAGCTGAAAGCATAGACGTTGCGACGGTAAGCCTTAGAAACAGTTTGGCAATTTGATGTAGTTCTATCATAGGTTTGATGTTTTACTAAAGTTTATTCATCTACTTTCGTCCTCACAATCTTATACACCTTGTCGTTAGGGCGTACCTTGTCGGGCACGGGCAGTGACACCCGCCATCCCTTCTCTGCCCTATCGACAGGCTTTAGGTCGTAGCGTATCTCGCTGGCGGTGAACTTCATCACGCCGGTTGTCGTACCAGTGATGAGCATTTTCTCATTCAGCGCAATCTCTGAGGCTTCAACGGCAATCTCGGCGACACCCAGTTTGGAGAA
The DNA here is from genome assembly GCF_000430525.1 of Prevotella corporis DSM 18810 = JCM 8529. Taxonomy (GTDB): domain Bacteria; phylum Bacteroidota; class Bacteroidia; order Bacteroidales; family Bacteroidaceae; genus Prevotella; species Prevotella corporis. The sequence continues at coordinate 94,298 of NZ_AUME01000002.1, forward strand.
ATACTTGATGACCTTGCCCACGAGAACTTTCCGCTCGGTGGCCTTGTTGCCATAGTTCCGGGTCCATTCGCCCATCTTTTGCCCTTGGTAATATCCATCCCAGAAGCCCCGGTTGAACACCGTCTTGAGCCGTTCGTCCCACGCATCCTTCTTCTTCTCTGTGTAAGTGCCTTCGATAACACTGCTGATAGCCTCCTTGTAACAAGTAACAACCTCGTGAACATACTCCGGTCCGCGAGCGCGCCCTTCGATCTTGAACACCCTTACACCGGCTTTCATCATCTTGTCGATGAACCGAATGGTTTTCAAGTCTTTGGGGCTCATGATGTATTTGTTGTCAATTTCGAGCTGATTGCCCGTCTCGTTGTCGGTAACTGTGTAGGAACGGCGGCATATCTGCACACATTCGCCACGGTTGGCAGAGCGATTTGCATCGTGAAGACTCATGTAACACTTGCCCGAAACGGCCATACAGAACGCCCCATGACAGAACATTTCAATACGCACCAGTTCGCCACGAGGCCCCCGGACATCCTGTTCCTGAATCTGACGGTATATCTCCGCAACCTGGTTCATATTGAGCTCGCGGGCCAAAACAGCAACATCGGCAAACTGAGCATAGAACTTCAGTGCCTCGATATTTGAGATATTGAGCTGCGTTGACAAGTGAACCTCAAGCCCAACCTGACGGCAATACACCATGACAGCCACGTCGCTGACAATCGCCGCTGTGATGTCAGCCTGTTTTGCCGCATCTATAATCTCTCGCATCACACTGAGGTCTTCGCCATAGATAACCGTATTCACCGTGAGGTATGTCTTGATTCCCCTCGCTTTGCAAGTCTCGGCAATCTCTTTCAGGTCCTCAATCGTGAAATGGTTGGCCGAATGCGACCTCATATTGAGCTGACCAATACCAAAATAGACAGAGTCTGCCCCTGCCTGGATGGCTGCAGCAAGACTCTCGCGTGAGCCTACTGGTGCCATTATTTCAAATTCTTGTATATTCATTGTTACCTTTTACTGTGCGAGATAATGCAAACGAGGACAAAAAAAGTTTACTTTCAATTGGCCGAGTGCAGCTTATCTTCTGCAAAGATAAATAAAATATCTGATAACATCATGCTAAAAACTTTCTAACTTTCATCTGTTAAACGAGCAAACACAGCAAATCACCGCCTCATGGCTCAAAGAAAGTCCGCTGAAGCAAAGTTTTTTTAAAGCTAAAAGTCAGAATCCGGTGCACGATTAACAAGAAAAAGCAGTACCGTTTCACCATAATTCTTTATCTTTGCATACAAGTATGAAAAGAAACGCATTCATTATCATAGCATTAGTGCTGCTCATCGGATGTGGGAAGCAAAGGCAAAAGCAGGTGAGACCTGAGCATCTTACCGATGAAATACGACTGAAGACCACTCCAGTGAAGAACCAAGGGCGCAGCTCACTTTGCTGGGCATACGCCATGTTGGCAACTATTGAAACCGAGCACCTCATGCAAGGCGATTCTATCAACTTGAGTGCAGACTATGTTGCACGAATGTATCTTCAGGAACAGGTGACCCAACAACTGCTATCGAAGAACAACAAGGGGCGCTTCGGTCAGCAAGGAAACGGCATTACCACACGCGGCATGTCGAGTATGCTGCTTGATCTGATTCACACCTACGGACTTCAGCACTTCGAAGCTTACCACCGGAAGACGAACACTAACTATAATTTGCTCGCCCGTAAGCTAAGTCAGGCTATTTACTCACCCAAATCATCGGAACTGTCCAATCAACTGGAGGACATCAACGAGTTTTTGGATGACGAGATAGGCTCTGCGCCGAAACAAGTGTTCATGTATGGCGTTGTTTACACTCCACAGGAATTTGCCCGAAGCGTATGTCGCAATGACGAATACCTGGCCCTCACGAGCTTCACCCACCACACTTTCAACGAGCGTTTCCCATTGGAAGTGAAGGATAACTACTTCCACAACACCTTCCTCAATGTGCCAATCGACACGATGATGCAACGAATCGAGCGGTCAGTCATGAGCGGACATCCCGTTTGCTGGGAGGGTGACATCTCAGAAGCTGGGTTCTCGTTCGCCCAAGGCATAGCCAAGACAGACGACGAAGGAGTAAAGGCAACGCAAGAGCAGCGGCAGAAGGCTTTTGAGACACACAAGACGACCGACGACCACTGTATGGAAATCATGGGTGTTGCCCACGATGACAAAGGCAACAAATACTTTTTATGCAAGAACAGCTGGGGAACGCAGAACCGTTACCACGGCTTCATGTATCTCAGTTATAATTATGTGAGGCTCAAAACCATAGCCGTCTATATTCCACAATAGGCCTACGGCTGACATTGGTGGGCAAACGGGGCCACCGATGCCCCTTCTACCCAATCTGTTTCAGCAGGTAAGCGCACTTCTCTGGATTGCCAAGTGTCTTTCCTTTGTCACATGACAACTTTACACAGTCGTGCCATTCGCGTTTTTCGGTGATGCGCATTCCCGTCAACTTTATGACAATGTTCAGCGGTTCGGCATTCTCCACGTCGCAGGTGATGAACGTCCCCATTCCGTAGCTGTCCTTCATTCGTCCATCTACATACTTGTGTAGCTCGATTGCACGGTCGATGTTCAGCCCGTTGCTGAACACCACTTGCTTGGTTGCGGGGTCAATGCCGAGCGATTTGTACTTGGCTATGATTTTTTCGAGCTGTTCCTCCTCCACTCCGCTATCCACACGCAGTCCGCTGAACATCATTGCCATGCGCTTTGACAAGTTACTGAAGAACACTTTGTCGCCAAAGCAATCATAAAGGTATATTCCGTTGTCGCCATCATATACGTCACTGAATTTCTTCATTACGTTAAAGTTGCATTCGAATATACCGCTGACGTTCTCTTCGAACTCTATTATCTGATGGCTCATCGTGCCAACGGCCATCAGATCGTACTTCATGGCGAGGTAAACATTGCTTGTTCCTGTGAATTTTCCTGTCCACTGGTGGAATCCTTCCTCATCTTCGAACCCTCCTTGCTCATAGACTTCCTTCATAGTGCGGACAACCATATTCTGATGGTCGAACGACAGTCGCCGCCTTGTCCCCATATCGCATAATATCAGCTCATTGGTGAGAATCCTATGCGTCTTTTCGACACAACGCTCGTACTCTCTTTCTGGATTGTACGATGAGTTTTCGCCCCGCAGATTGTGCATCAATTCCGAGACAATGCTGAGAATTGGCATTTCCCACATGATGGTTGAGTACCACTTTCCACGAACCGATATATCGAGATGCCCCTCTTCGTCTTGCGAAACGGTAACCTCGTGAGGGTCGAAACGATAGCCCCGCAGGAACGTGAAGTACCATTCGGGCAGATAATAGATTCGCCGTTTCATGTAGTCAATTTCTTCTTCGGTGATGATGACTTGCGGCATATAGCCCAATTGCTCGTTGACCAACTCGGCAAAGCCTTCGGGATAGACAGTGTTATTGCGGTCAAAGAATGTATATTCTACCTCAGCGCGAGGATAAGTCTGAAGAACGTAGTACTGACAGCTGAAGGTGTAGGCGTCGTTATCAGTAAAATGATGAATTATTTGTTGCATAAGCCTTAGTTCATTCTCATTCAGAGAAGTGTGAATATTGCAAAGATAGTAAAAATTTGATAGATAAATAGTAAGACTCCCATTTATTTTGTAATTTTGCAACTAAATGAAATAATAAATATTAGACCATGCAAAATTTAGTGATTTACAATACGCTGCACCGACAGAAGGAGCGTTTTCAGCCGATTGCAGCACCCAATGTAGGCATGTATGTCTGTGGTCCAACTGTTTACGGCGACCCACACTTGGGCCATGCCCGCCCATCGATTACTTTCGACATACTTTTCCGCTATCTACAGCACATCGGTTACAAGGTGCGCTACGTCAGAAACATCACAGACGTCGGCCATTTGGAACACGATGCCGATGAGGGCGATGACAAGATAGAGAAGAAAGCGAGGCTCGAACAGCTGGAACCCATGGAGATCGCACAGCATTACACCAATCGTTATCACGATGCTATGCGCATGCTCAATGTGCTTCCGCCGTCAATAGAGCCACATGCCACTGGACACATCATAGAGCAGGAAGAACTTGTAAAGGAGATACTGAAGAACGGATACGCCTACGAGAGTAACGGAAGTATATATTTCGATGTCGCAAAATACGACAAGGACCATCACTACGGTGTGCTCTCAGGACGCAATCTGAACGATATGATCAACAACTCTCGTGAACTGGCGGGTGTGGGAGAGAAGAAAAACCAGGCAGACTTCGCCCTTTGGAAGCGCGCCATGCCCGAACACATCATGCGCTGGCCATCGCCTTGGGGCGACGGATTTCCAGGATGGCACTGCGAATGCACAGCAATGGGACGCAAGTACTTAGGAAACCATTTCGACATCCACGGTGGTGGATTGGATTTGGTGTTCCCCCACCACGAGTGCGAGATTGCCCAGGCCGTGGCTTCACAGGGAGAGGACATGGTGAAATATTGGATGCACAACAACATGATTACCATCAACGGTCAGAAGATGGGGAAATCGCTCAATAATTTCATCACTCTCGAACAGTTCTTCACCGGCAACCACAAAACACTGGATCAGGCCTACTCGCCAATGACCATCCGTTTCTTCATCCTGTCGGCGCACTACCGAGGCACGGTTGACTTCTCAAACGAGGCCTTACAGGCAGCACAGAAAGGTTACGAACGACTGATGAACGGCATTGAGGACCTCAACCGCATTCCGACGGCAGGCGCATCGGACGACAACACAAGGCTATTCGTCTCCGGACTTCGCCAAAAGTGCTACGATGCCATGAACGACGACCTCATGACACCAGCGGTCATCTCGCTGCTCTTCGAGGCTTGCCACGTTGTCAACTTACTCATCGACCACAAGGCGCAAATCTCCGCCGACGACCTAAAGGAGCTTTCTGACACGATGACGCTCTTCACATTCAACATTCTCGGACTGAAGAACGAGCGCAGTGCCAACAACGATGCACGCGAGGAGGCTTTCGGCAAAGTGGTTGACATGGTTCTCGACCTTCGTGCCAAGGCAAAGGCTGAGAAAAACTGGGCTGTCAGCGATCAGATTCGCGACGCTCTCGCCGAGGCCGGTTTCCAAGTGAAAGACACCAAGGATGGTGTGACATGGAAACTCGACAAGTAAGAAGGTATAGCCGATGTGCGACTGTACTCGCTTCGGAACACTACCTGATTTTAAAAGCTCACCAATCGCATCGTGAAAGGTAAGCGTTCGCACAATAAAAGGTCAGCTTTCGACATGCGAAAGCTGACCTTTTATTTATAGGTTCATAGACACTTGATAATCAATTAGATACGAAACGATTTGTTTCCTATCTGCATCCAATCACAGTTTCTTCATCCATTCCGCGACCCCTCATCGGTTATTCAAGCCACTGAGTCCCGTCATTTAGATGGCGGAACTAACGGCTACCTTGCTGTAAGCTGGCGGTGCGAAACCAGTGGGGCGACTTTTTGCCACGCTTAGCCTTCCGACTGAGTGGCCCTATCTGACTTGATGAGTGCCAACAGATGCTCAACGGCATCTTCTTCAGGAATGTTGCGCTCCACGCACACTTTCTTTCGGTAAAGACTTATCTTGTTCCTGCCAGCGCCTACATAACCATAATCGGCATCGGCCATCTCACCCGGACCGTTGACAATGCAACCCATGATGCCTATTTTCAAGCCCTTCATTCCCTTTGTGGCCTCCTTGATGCGGGCAATCGTCGTGCGGAGATCGTAGAGTGTGCGACCACAGCCTGGACAAGAGATGTACTCCGTCTTGACCATTCGCAAGCGCCCAGCCTGTAAAATTCCAAAAGCTGTCTGCTCTATGTCATCGGCCGAAAGGTCTCCGTCATTCATCAGCCACAAACCATCTGTCAATCCGTCCATCATCAGTGCTCCCATGTCGGCCGCTGCCTCCAATTGGAAGGCTTCTTTCGTGGTGATGGGCGATGATTTACACTGACCATCGACAGAGGAATGCTGGTACATCTGGGCAAAGACGACAGGATTCCTGACACCAGCCGTCATCATCTGATGAACCAAAGCACGCTGTTCGCCGAGCTTGTTCTGATGATTGCTGGTGCAGACGACCACCACTTCGGGATGGTACTTCAGGCAAGTGAGGAACTCTTCTGAGGGTGTGCCATATTTCAGCACGAGGAACTTCATCTCCGACCTCACCGTTCCGATGAGAGGGATGGCCGGTGTCGGGAATATCGGATAGACATTGTCTTCGGGTAGCTCACCCTTTGTGGCCAGTTCGATGTAGGCATTGTAGTCGAGGATGTACTTCTGTCCCTTGACGAGTTGCTTCGGGAGCGTGTCGTTGACATATATGTAATCGGGTTTCGGCATATCGGCCGATGATACCATGACTGGCTGGTTGGCTTTGTTCTGGGTAGCGATGACAACGGGCACGTTCTCACCCCCAATATTGCCCACGGCCACCGTCTGACGGCGCTCCGGTCGCAAGTAGTCGAAGTCCTTTCCAGCCTCGGCAGGTATGAGAAGATGTCCCTGTCGGCGACGGATGTAGCGCGTGAGATAAGCTGCCACAGGAATTTCGCACTCCGGATCCTCACTCAACGACACGCGGATGGTGTCTCCGATGCCATCGCTGAGCAGTGCGCCGATGCCCACAGCGCTCTTGATGCGTCCGTCCTCACCCTCGCCGGCTTCGGTAACGCCAAGATGTAATGGGTAGTGCATACCTTCTTTCTCCATCTCGGCAATCAAAAGGCGGACGGAACGGACCATTACGACGGTGTTCGACGCCTTGATGGATATGACTATGTCGCCGAACTCGTACTTCTTGAAGATGCGGAGGAACTCCATGCAGCTCTCGACAATGCCTTCAGGCGTGTCGCCGTAGCGTGACATGATGCGGTCGGACAGGCTTCCGTGGTTCACACCCACACGAACGGCCGTATGATGCTCCTTGCAGATGTTGATAAAGGGCAGCAGACGGTCCTCGATGCGCTGCAACTCGCAGGCATATTCCTCATCGGTGTATTCCAGAACCTTGAACGTGCGACCGGGATCGACGTAGTTCCCCGGATTGATGCGCACCTTCTCGGCATACAACGCGGCGACATCAGCCACGTTCGCATTGAAATGGACATCCGCACAGAGAGGTGTCTTATAGCCGTCGGCACGCAAGCGGGCACTGATATTCCTTAGATTCTCAGCCTCTTTCTTGCCTTGTGTGGTCAGCCTGACAAGCTCCCCGCCGGCATCGATGATTCTTTCCGACTGTTCGACGCTCGCTTGTGTGTCATCGGTCGATGTGGTGGTCATCGATTGCACCCTGACGGGATTATCGCCACCGATGTCCAACACACCCACATGTGTGACAGTACTCTTCCTTCTCTCGTAATTGAATAAATCTATCATGTCTCCTTAACCCATAAGTCATCATGCGCAATGATCGATTATCACTGCTATTATTGAGTTTTGCAGCAACTCTCGCCCTGTCGTCATCAAGCAACCAGTCGTGAGCGGCAAAGCCAATCATGAAAACAAGTCGTGAACCGTGAGTGATGAATTGATGTTTGGCTTAGCACTTGAACCGATAATCCTTGATTTCGGCCAGTTCTTTGTTTGCCTTCTCAATCTTCTCCCCCAGTGTTGACTTCCAATTCTCAACCTTACGGGCTATCTCCTCATCGCCAAGTGCCATCATCTCGGCAGCGAGAATGGCGGCATTCTGAGCTCCATTCACACCAACGGTGGCCACAGGGATGCCCGGCGGCATCTGAATAATCGACAACATGGCATCAAGACCATCCAGCATACCCTTGATTGGTACACCAATCACTGGCAGAGAGGTCGATGCTGCGATGACACCAGGTAAGGCTGCGGCCATGCCGGCTCCCGCAATGATCACCTTTATGCCACGACCCTTGGCCTCTTTGGCGAAACTTTCTACTGCGGCCGGTGTGCGATGAGCCGACAATGCATTAACCTCGAAAGGAATTTCGCACTGCTCCAACCACTTACAAGCTTTTTCCATGACAGGGAGATCGCTTGTTGAACCCATGATAATACTAACTAATGGTTTCATCTTCTATGAATATTATATGATCATTATCGTAACAAATGCACTCACAAGGCCAAGGAAAAATCCTGCCGTCACTTGTGTGAGCGTGTGCTGTCGCAAAATTATGCGGCTCGAACCCACAACTCCCGACGCAATTATGGTGAGGCAAAGCCACCAGATGGGATTGAAACTGAGCACCACCGAGAAAGCAATGAGTCCCCCAAGAACGCCCCCTATGCCAGCCGTATGTGTGGAAATTTTCCACCAGACATTGATAATGGCGCACAATACCTGAATTACCAGCGCCATAACCAGAACGGACGTAATGAGATGGGGCAGGTGCAGCAGATTCATGATGTAGAAACAGCCGAAATAGCAGAGGATTGATATGGCGTAAGGCATCATACGGCGCTCTTTTTGGCCAAGTTGTATCAGTGTCCAGCCATGATACTGCCGGTAAATGTGGATGAGCAGTGTGGGAATGAGCACCGTAAACAGATAGACCATGAGCACTAACGATATCTTGAATTGCCAAGGGAACGTGCTTAGGTAAGAAAAAACAAATATAGCCAGAACTCCCACCACTGGGAGGTAAAAGGGTGTGAGTAGCATGCTCACGATTCTGGCTGTCATTATTATGTTTTTCTCGCTCATTCTTTACTTTCCGTTAGTTGTTTTCGGCTTGTTCATTTTGCTTTTGGTCACTATTCCCTCCGCAACCGTGCCACGGGGAGGTTGAGTTGCTCGCGGTATTTGGCCACCGTACGTCTGGCTATCGGGAATCCTTTCTCTTTCATCACCTTTGCAAGGGCCTCATCGCTGAGCGGTTTTTTCTTGTTTTCGCCGTCGATTACTTCCCTGAGTGCCACTTTTATCTTACGTGTTGACATTTCCTCGCCATCTTCGGTGGTGTAACTGTCGGTGAAAAAGAACCTGAGTGGGAAGGTTCCCCATCTTGTCTGTGCGTATTTTATGTTGCTGACACGGGAAATCGTTGAGATATCAAGCCCCGTTTTCTCGGCAATGTCTTTGAGAATCATCGGTTTCAGGTCAGACTCGTCGCCGTCCTGAAAGAACTTCCGCTGTATGTCGATGATGGCTCTCATCGTGATGTATAGTGTGTTGCGGCGTTGTTTGATGGCTTCGATGAACCCTTGGGCCTTTTCAACTTTCTCCTTTGCATAGAGGAGCGCTTCCTTTGCCTGTCGGTTCATGCCTTGTTTGTTCTCCTTATAGGCAGCCAGCATATCGTTGAAGCTCTGCGATACGTGCAGTTCGGGCAGACGGCCGTGGTTGAGTGTGAAGCTGATCGTTCCGTCATCGTCGGTATCAACAATGAAATCGGGTGTTATTTGCTGAATGCTCCTGCCCATGGTCTCACTCATTGATGCGCCGGGCTTGGGGTTCAGCTTTCGGATCTCTCTTTGGAGGGCTTCCACTTGGTCGTCGGAGAGTGAGAGGGCGCTTTGTATTTTGTCCCAGTGTTTCTTGGTAAATGCGTCGAAAAAGTCGGTCAATATTGTGTGGAGATTCTGGTAAATGTAGCTGTTGGCTTGCCATTCGCCATTCGCTACCTTACGGTCGATTTGCAGCAGCAGGCATTCTTGGAGCGATCGGGCGCCGATTCCGGGAGGATCAAAGTCGTGAAGAAGCTCCAATGTGCTTGCAATGTCTTCCTCAGTGCAATCGATTCCGTGATAGATGGCCAGTTCGTCGGCTATGGTGTCAAGGTCTTTTCGTAAGAGACCGTCGTCGTCCAGACTGCCGATGAGGTATTCGATGACAGTGCGTTGCAGCTCGGTCATCTCCCGTTCGCCAACCTGTTGGTTGAGCTTGTCGATGAATGAAGTTGTGTCGCCATAGACTATCTCCTCGTAGTCGGCATTGTCGCGCTGCTGCCGGCCATCATAGGTGGGCAGTTCGTCGTCGGAGCGCATTCTCTCCAGTGCCGTATCGAGTGCATCTTGCCGTTCTTCCCGCTCCTGTTGCGTATCGTAGTCGTTCTCCTGGCTGTCGGTTGCCTCGGCATTTTCGGTCCATTCGCCTTCGTCGCCTCCCTTTTCGAGTGCTGGATTGTCGTCAAGCTCTGCATTGACGCTGTCCTCCAGCTCTGTCAATGGCATCTCAAGCAACTTCACTTGCAACATCTGCTGTTGTGATAGACGCTGCACCTGCTGTTGTTTCTGTTCTTGGATTTGTACTTGTTTTTGAGCCATCGACTTTTGAATTTCAATGCAAAATTACGAAAAAAGTAAGATATTCACCTGAAATATTCGTGTAATTGTGCTGCCAGTGATGAAAGTTTGTTGGGATTGTCGTTTCCATATCTGATCCATATCTCCTGACAGGGAAGCAAGAGGGGCGAAATCATCAGGTCGTCTCGGTTCAGATAGGGGTCGCAGAACTGGAAAACGTCCAATATCTCGACCACCGTCGCGGGCGCTAACTTCAGCGTTTTGGCCATTTCCTTCACCTCAGGTGTCTCCGTCACCATGGTTATGGGCGTCAACCGGAAGTATAAGTCAAGTATCATGATGAGCATCACAGGCTTCAACCTTTCGTTTTGCGGTAGCGGCATGAAGTCTTTCTCGAAAGTCTCCTTCACCTCGACACCCTCGTAGAATTCCTTCGGCTGTCCGAAACCTTTCAGTGCGCGCAATTTACGCACATCCCTGTTCAGCTTTCGCTGATTGTCGGCATAAGTTTCCCAGATGAGCCGCATGACGGGCATATTGCGTTGGCGTAGCACGAATTGCTGTTCGTAAAGGTTCTGCGGAGGGATGTGCAACTCAAGGCTGAGCTTCACCAGCTGGTGCGAGTACAAAGGTTTTACTCCGGCTGGCTTCTGCTGATAGAGTTGCAGCAGCAAGAGCCAATATTCGTCAGACCAAAGAGGATGTGTTGCCATAAATGAGGAAGATTTCTTTGTTTACTCGCAAAGTTACCTATTTTATAATTACTATACAAATAATCATGAAAAGATTGTGGAAATAGAGCGTCGGTGTAAAATAATTTTACCACCACATCCCGATACCTTAGCTTTCGCACGGTCAAAGGTGAGCTTTCGACACATGAAAGGTAAGCTATTGCATCTCAAAACCTAAGCTTTTGAAAAGAGAAAAGTAAAACACTGTCTTTTCCCTAAAATCACTTGTCAGATCTGACGATATCTTTCTGTTTTACTTGTCAAATATTTTCTTGTTTACTGAATGACTTGACATTAACATTATATAGATTGAATTTGAAGACTTTGCTTTCTGTATGATGGAGCAAGCCAGAAAAAAGCGAATAACTGATATCCTCAAGCTGAAAGGTAGGTATAATGGTATGACACTTTTCAGAATGCAAAATGAGTTATAGGTCACCGTTTCAAAAATTAGGGCTGACACTTCGTCGAAGTATCAGCCCCTTTGGTTATCTTTGTTATTGAGTTTTTTCCCAAATTAGGCTTGGAGGCCATCAAAAGAGAATTATCAATGTCATCGGCAACCTCGTGGGACTTTTAATTATACCACGAGGTTGCATGGTTGAAATGAATTAACGAACCGTTCTTAATACTTTTTTACCATTGATAATATAAATACCTTTCGGAAGACGAAGGAAGTCAGCCTTGCCATATCCCATTATCTCTCCATTGATGTTGTAGATGATAGAATTGTCAAATGTGGCATCAACCCCAACGTCTGCAATGCCTAAAGTTGGCGTGACGATATCTATTTTCAAAGCATTGGCTATGTCCGCTCCTGGTATAATTCCATCCGCGGTCATGAAATAAGCGTAGAATGGTGCGCTCTTGCTCGAAGGCTGTACAACGAATTTCGTACCAGTCTCATTCAGTTGATATGCCTTTTCAACAGGCTCTGCAGTGTAGCTACCAACAAATTTATACTTTGTGCCTGTAACAACGGGAATTACATCTGCCATTACCTCAGCATTCGTACCATGGAACACAACATCCTTTGGAGTCGGGTCAATAGCAGTTCCCATTAATTTGTTTTCTATCGTAATAATATAAGGATGATTTGCCTTGAAATCTCTTACATAGTCATAGTAAATCGTATTCTTTGCGTCATCTTCACCGAAAACATTCATCAACCAGACGCTCTTGTCTTTGTCTTTTTCCGACTTGAGCCAGTCATAAGCTATGTTATCAATGGTAATGCTGTTCACATCGAATGGTAGCACGATGGTTTGCCAGTTATAGTTTGTACCGTCATAACCTTTTTCAAATTTACGAGTATAGGTAATGTCTTTGGCAGTGAAGTCGTAAAGAGGTCTGAAGTCCGTATTGGCATCATCTACCAAGGTTATCTTCTCGGCTTCTCCGTTGACAATGACATTCTTTCCTGCAACTGCGGAAGGTACGTTTGCTTTTTCAGCGAAATAGTAGAGCGCATTCGGGTTCGTACTACCAGTAAGTGCACCCTTGATGGTCGATGAACCGAAATCAATGGCTGTGGCATTGCCTAAATCTATGTCATTGGTCGGATTGAAAGTCTTGAAAGTCCCGTCCGGATAGAAAGCCGTTACACCAGGCAACACCTTGAATTCAGCTGAATAACCCCTTTCGTTCCATTCCCCACCATCTTTATGTGTGAACACACTCACAAGATAACTCTGCTCTTCACTCAAACCAACAAATTTAAATGTCTGTGTGAGCGTTCCGTTTGCCTTTACCGATACTTCTCGGGGAACATCGCCGAGGTTGTACCATTTACTTCCCGAGTGTTGGAACACGGTTACGTATATCTTGTCATTGTATGGTGTAGAAGCATTGTTTGTCAATGTGAACTTACCCGTGATGCCTTTTCCATAGACAACACCGTCCTTGTTCGCGTCAATGCTTACCTCTGCCTTAAGATTACCTCCGTTTCCGGCCTCTCGAACGATGAATGTGCCTGATGATCCAGGAATATCCGTATAGGTATCTTCCCATTTCTTTGTGGTCTCGTTATAAGACTCCTCTACGCTGACCAAACTGTATTTGAACGTTCCGGCAGTTTTTGGGATATAACCGAACGATATCTGTGATTTCTTGCCACGTGCGACGGACAGTGACACCACATTCTCTTCAACATTATTCTTGTCGATCCTAAGTCCCACGAGCCCGTAATAGTCAGAACCAGTGTTGCTAACGTCAAAATTGAATGTGCAAGGAGTTCCTACCGTCGGTGTTCCTTCAATTTTCGCAGTTGCGTTGAGGTTGAAGTTCGACCCGTCTTCAGTTTCCAAAACACGATACTGTGTTTCTGTAATTTCCACCATTACATAGTTTTTCGTATAACCGTCGCAGAGTTTCCAATCTTCATTTGTCTTTTCTCTATACACTGGGAATACTTTATATTTCCCCAATGGGAGGTTTGCTCCGAAGTCGTTTAACTCCCATAATTTGATGGTATAATAATAGTTGTAGTCTTTGTATTTACATTCTTCCGATCCATTGCTCAATACTTGAATCAATTGGTTATTTTCATCGCATAGCCCGATGCTGAGATAACAGTTTCTTGGGCCTTTCTCCATATTCAGCACTTTGAATGTATATGAATATTCATCATCTTTGGAATAGAAATCTGCTCCCTTGAAGTTCACGTCTTTTGATGCTCGATTGACAGTTTTCACAGATGGGTATATACCATAACCTACCAGTGTGCAGGCAGCCGGCTGCCCGTTGTTCGGCTGAATGCCGATGATGGCTTGTTGATCTTGGGAATAACCGCCTTCAAAACCACCTATACCCTGTGCTCCCGGTTCTAAAACCGACAGGCGGTAATATCCGTCCTGAAAACCGCTCCAGCCCCAATTAATGTGGAAGAACTCGCCTTCGGCATATCCATCCACTACGAAACAGTGCCCACCGAAAGGCGATGCGCCACAGAGCACCACTGGACGCTTCGCCTTCAACTCGCCGTAAAGTGCGTCTGCCCATGTATCTGCGGTATAATCGTAGCGTGTTATCAGTTTTGTTGTAGCCGCGTAATCGAAATAGGTTTTAAGAGCTTTGGGCACGTCGCTGCCAAAAGCCCCAGAACCGCCCTTGGAGGAATAGTAATAATTCATGCGAACGCTGCTTCCGCAATACTGCATCAGCTTTGCTACGGCATCAGCCTCTGCTTGGGAGTAGTTTCTACTGTAAACGTTTCGCATGTTTCTCCAGTCGAAAGTGGTTACCGGCAACTCTGAAACATTCAAATTCGCTTGTTTGGAGGTGTATGCCGGAATCGGCATCAATGTTTTCCCCTGTGGCCATTGGTAATATCCCATGACCTGTGCCATCGCTGTAGCCACGCAGCCCGTTACGAACCGACCGTTATACGTGTCTTTTTTCATACTTTCATCTGTTATTTCCGGACAGAGGTTGTTGTAGGGGACTTCCTGATCCCAATGTATTGATACCAGCGGAGATATCGGTTCTTTTGGTCGGACAATCGCTTTTCTACCTGCATGTTTCCCTGGTAGAACGTTTATTTTGTCCAACTGTTTGAGTTCTTCAACGTATGCGTCCAAGAACGATTTCATATTTGGGTTTATCTTGCTTGCGTCAAAGGAGCCAGCATCCGTGTAACCCAAAATGGCGGCTGTACGGTCGTCACCAGAAACGATGACAAAACCATTGTTCGTGCCCACGTTGAAGATGTAGAAATACGATTGATTGGATGCCGACTTGAGTTTTGGGACTCTGTATGCCTGGCGCATTTTCATTGAGCGTGGCAAGCTTTTTCTGCTGTTTAGGAAGGCTTGTGCTTCTTGCATTGCCTGATCTTGCGTTATGGGTGCGGCAAAAAGAGTTACCGAAAGCAAGAATGCGAATAATAAAGTAGTTTTTCTTAACATAAGAATAGATAATTAATTGATAAAACGAAATGTTAAAGCGATTGTTTGGAAGATGCCTTAAGAAACGCTGAACAAAAATAATAAAATATAAGTATTCTTGTAAATATTTTTACATATTTTATACCAATATCGTGTTATACGTGAAAGAATATCATAGATTTGCAAATTTCTTGCATTTTTTTCTTTCACTTCTTACATTTGATTTTTTCGTTTGTTGTCTGCCGATATGATTGAAAAATTTCTTCAAAATGTTCCCCGATGCGAGTAGCTGCGAAAACAACCTTAAGGGTATTTGAGAGAAGAGATATGGTAAATATGACGTCTTAAAACAAAAGAGAAATAATAAATGTGGTACACACGGTCAGCAACGAAAAAACGATAGGTGAGCTTTCACCCGACGAAAGGTAAGCTATTGGCCCACAAAAGGTGAGCTTTTGCAATGCCATAGGTCAGCCATAAAACTACAATACATAAAACATTGATTATAAGACGATTACATACAGGTCTCTGAAAGATTCCGAAATTGAGTAAAAAAAACACTTTTTACGCCCTTCAGTTCATCGCCCAAACTGTGCTAAGGTCATTCCACCAAGTTCGCCTTGGGCGACAATCCGACGACAATAGCCGATGTGAGGCGGTTAATTTTTCAATCGGTCGTTCACCATCCTGTACATGTATTGATAGATAATGGCCTTCAATTCCTCTTCCATCCGTGCCTGCTCGCTGACGTGTCCTGCTAAGTTGTGCTGCATCAGCTTATCGGTGAGTTTGTAGAGGCCAGTGGTTTTCGTACCATCGAACTGGAGGGTATAACCGTTGCTGGTATATTGATAGACACCGTTGATGTAATTCAGTGCGTAAGTTCTGTCAGCGGGTGTTCTCAGCAAGTCGCAACCAAACGACAGGTAAGGCTTGTCGTAGCCGAGAATGCCAAACACGGTCGGCATGATGTCAATCTGCTGTGCGATTCCCCTGCGCATTCCTGGTGTTACGTTGCCCGACGGGTCGTAGATGATAAGTGGCGCCGCAAACTCCCCTATGTCAGTCTTGTACTCCTGATGATCACTCTGGTTGGTATGGTCGCTCGTTAATATGAAAATAGTGTTCTTAAACCACGGTTGTTTGCTGGCCGTCGCAAAGAATTTACCGATGGCCATATCGGTGTATCGGATGCACTTGTGGATGGGGAGTCCATCCTCTTTGAATATATTCTCGTACTTTCGGGGAACCATGTAGGGATGGTGGCTCGACACCGTGAAGATAGCAGTCATGAAAGGCTGCCTCATCTCGCCCATCTTCGTACAGAAGTATTGTAGGAAAGGTTCGTCCCAGATGCCCCAGTTGCCATCGAAGTCGGCGTCGCCTCCGAAGCGCTTGTCGGCACTGTAGTCCTGCCGTCCGTAATAGTTCTGGAAACCAATCTTGTTGGCAAAGGCAAGGAATCCCATCGAGCCGCGGTTGGCACCATGGAAGAAAGCCGTCTGGTAGCCCCACTTCGACAAGTGTCCGGGGATTCCCGTGTAGGCATTCATCGACGAAGGAGTCAATACGAACGGCTCTATAAGCATCGGGATACTGGAGAGTACCGACGGCATGCCGTCGATGCTCTTGTGACCGTTGGCATAGGAGTATTCAAACACACAACTCTTGCTGATGAGCCTATCGACGTTGGGTGTGTACCCCTTATAGCTGCCCCCCTCCAGCTGTTTGTTGAACGCTCCGATGTACTCGCGGCCGAAACTCTCGACAATCAGTATCACCACGTTCTTCTTGTTGTGGGCGGTCGCCACTGGTTTGTGAATCGGATCGAACACCTTTGCCGAGGCTTCAAGGCTCGGATAATAAGTAGGTACGCTGAAAACGCTCTTGCCGATAGTGCGCATCAGGGCGAACGGCGTGTTGAGCACCAAGGCACACTCCACCGGACGGTTCACGTATTCGTTGGCATTGTTGATGGTTATCGGACGGACGCCGCTCTGCAATCCCCCACGGGCTCCGCTGACGCAAAGCACTGCTGCGACAGCAAGACACAAAAAGTTGATGCCCGCAAACAACCACCGACTTCTTAGGCTCTGAAAGTCGAAGATGCGACTGCGGGGGATCCGGTAAAGCTTGTACATCAGCCACGTTATAGCCACGAAAAGGACAACGAGATACCAATGTCTGACCAACTCCGTAGCGATGATTCCCCATAAATTATTCTCATTTCCGAACTCCCTGAAAACGCTGGTGGTGGTCCGCCGCAACGTGAACGGAAAATAAACGGCGTCGGCAAGGTTAATGGCCAGACAGATACTGTTGGTGACGACAAAAAGAATACGGCAGAAACGATGGTAGGCCTCTGTCTCCTTGAACCACAATGGGAAAAGCATCAGCAACACATAAAGGGCATTGCTGTAAACGATAGCCGTGGTATCGAACATCAGACTGCCACGGAACATCTCCGCCAGATGACCCGCCGTCAGCCCTTCGCTGAAGAAGCCGAAGTTTTCGAACAGGTAAGCCACACGGGCGATGAAATAAACGACATAAGCCAGTATCAGATTGAAAATCAATGCTGCTACTGGCTTCAGTGAAATGCTGAGAATACTATTTCCGTTAGATGGTCTCATCAGTTTAAATAAGTGTTGTTATCATGAGTCATTACCGATGGAACGACTATATTTCCTGCATGTCGTGCAGCTTCTTGTAGTAGCCGTCAATCCGCATCAGCTCATCGTGCGTGCCACGTTCCACAATCCGCCCCTCGTGCATCACACAGATTTCGTCGGAGTTCTTTATGGTTGAGAGACGGTGGGCCACAGCTATCGTGGTGCGGGTCTTCATCAGTTTCATCAACGCATCTTGCACCAGGCGCTCGCTCTCTGTGTCAAGGGCCGACGTAGCCTCATCGAGTATCAGTATTGGCGGATTCTTCATAATCGCACGGGCAATGCTCACACGCTGACGCTGCCCCCCTGAGAGTCTCCCTCCTCGGTCGCCGATGTTCGTAGCGTAACCTCTCTCGCTCTGCATGATGAAGTCATGGGCATTGGCGATGCGCGCTGCCTCCTCGACAGCTCTGTCGTCGGCCGTGACACCAAAGGTAATGTTGTTCTTGAACGTATCGTTGAAGAGAATTGCCTCTTGGTTGACGTTGCCAATGAGCTGCCGCAAATCGTGCAAACGTAAGTTCTTGATGTTGATTCCGTCAATCAGTATCTCCCCTTCCTGAACATCGTAATAGCGGGGAATCAGGTCAAGCAAGGTCGATTTTCCACTTCCGCTCTGCCCTACCAAAGCCACGGTCTTGCCTTTCGGAATAACGAGGTTGATATTTCTGAGCACCCAGTGCTTCACTGGTTGTCCATTTGCATTCTTTTCATCAGAGTAGGCGAAGCTAACGTTCCTGAATTCGATCTCATGGTCGAACGATTCGATGTGGATAGGATTGTCATTCTCCTTTATTTCCACCTCAGCCATGAGTATTTTGTCAACTCTTTCCATGGAAGCCATACCCTTCGGGATGTTGTATCCTGCCTTTGAGAACTCCTTTAGCGGATTGAGGATGCTGTAAAGGATGACTAGATAGTAGATGAATGTTGGTCCGCTGATGACCGGGTATTGCCCCAGGACGAGTGTTCCGCCGAACCACAGCACGACGATGATCATCAATGTTCCAAGGAACTCGCTCATAGGGTGAGCCAGTTGCTGGCGTATGTTTACCCGCATGATGGTGTTGCGATATTCGGTGTTGACGTTATCGAAGCGGCGGTTCATCTTTCCCTCTGCGCAGAATGCCTTAATAATTCTCAATCCGCCCAGTGTCTCCTCGACTTGGCTCATCGTATCGCTCCAGAGCCCTTGTGCCTCGATACTGTTCTGCTTCAGTTTGCGCCCTACTTTTCCCATGAACCATCCGAAGAAAGGTACAAAGATGAGGGTGAAAAGTGTCAGCTGCCACGACACGAGTAATAGTGTTGTGAAATACAATAAGATGAGAATGGGATTCTTGAATAGCATGTCGAGCGACGCCATAATAGAGTTGTCGATTTCCTGAACGTCACCGCTCATGCGTGCTATGATATCTCCCTTGCGTTCTTCGCTGAAGAAGCCCAGCGAAAGGCTGTTGATTTTCTCATAGAGCTGGTTGCGAATATCCCTGACTACTCCGGTTCTGATGGGGATGATTGAGGCGGAGGAGAGAAAATAGGCACCTGTCTTGAGAAGAGTCATGAAAGCCAGTGCGAGCCCGATGATGAGTAGCGTGTTGGTGGGTCCCCAACTGGTGATGAATATCTGTGTGTAGTAGTCGGCATTGTTTGACAAAACATCCTTGAACGAACCCTCACTCCATGCCATTGCGTGTGTGGCGCTGGTTCCCGAATCGACTTTGAAGAGGATTTGGAGCATCGGAATGAGTGTCATAAAAGAGAAAATATTCAGCAGTGCTGACAGAATGTTGAAGATAACCGCCATGGCAAGATACTTCTTGTATGGTGGAACAAACCTGCGTAATACGTGTATGAATTCTCTCATGAAATGCAAAGATATGTGTTTCGACGGAAACTTGCAAATAAAATTCCGAGTTTTCATCGTCGTGCCGCTCTGTCTCCTTGTGTTGGGCAATTAGCTTTGGGACTGAGGGGGCTATTGTTCGACGACCTCTCCGATGAGTGTTGCCGAGCTGGAGCTGATGATTCTCACTTTGACAGTCTCGCCAATATGGTGGTTACCGCGTGGTATGACCACAGCCTTGTTCTGCTCCGTGCGCCCCATGAGTTGCTCACGGCTACGCTTGCTGAACCGTTCAATGAGTATTTCAAATTCCTTGCCTTCGTCTTTCTTGTTCTGTTGTGCAGAAATCTCGGTCTGCAGCTTGATGAGCTCGTTCAGACGGCGCACCTTTTCCTCTTCCGTCACGTTGTCTGGGAGATGTTTTGCGGCATAGGTGCCTGGCCGTTCGGAATACTTGAACATGAAAGCGGAATCGAATTGGCACTCTCTGACCAGTGAGAGGGTGAGCTCCTGATCCTCAAGCGTCTCATCATGGTAGCCTACGAATATATCGGTTGTCAGTCCGCAGTTGGGGATTATCCTTCTGATGGCAGCCACTTTCGCCAGATAGTCCTCACGGGTGTATTTGCGGTTCATCATCTTGAGTACCTTGGAGCTGCCGCTTTGCACGGGGAAGTGGATGTGGTTGCAGATGTTCGGTTCCTCAGCGACAGCATGGAGTATATCTTCCGTCATGTCCTCAGGGTTCGATGTCGAGAAGCGTACACGCATATCGGGCACGCTCCGTGCCACTTTCCGCAGCAGTTCGGCGAACGATGTGCCTTCCTCCGGTCGCTTTCCGTTGGGCAACAGTCCGTATGAGTTGACGTTCTGTCCAAGTAGCGTCACCTCTTTGAAACCTCTGTCGTGCAAGTCGCTCACCTCCCGCAAGATACTCTCCACGTCGCGCGATCGTTCACGTCCACGTGTGAATGGCACGATGCAGTAGTGACAGAAGTTGTTGCATCCGCGCATGATGCTCACGAAGCCCGACACGCGGTTGCCTCCGATGCGTTGTGGGACTACGTCGCGATAGGTCTCTGTCGTTGACAGGTCAACATCCATGGCGTTGTGGCCATTCTCGCAACGGGCAATCATCTCCGGCAGGTTCAGATAGGAGTCTGGTCCGCAGACGAGGTTTGCGTAGTGGTTTTCTATAAGGTCTTTGCGCACGCGCTCTGCCATACATCCGAGTACGCCGAGAATGAGCTTCCGCCCTTTTTTCTTCTCCGCATAGAGTGTCTCAAGTCTGTTATAAATCTTGTTTTCCGCATTTTCGCGTATTGAACAGGTGTTCAAAAAGATGGCGTCAGCCTCTCCCTCGTTCTCACAAATGTCGTATCCTGCCATACCCATGACGGAAGCTACCACCTCCGAGTCAGCCACATTCATCTGGCATCCATAGGTCTCTATAAAGAGTTTTTTCATTAATCTATTTTTATTTCAGTTGTTTTAGCCGAAAAGTCCGATGCCGATAAGCTGCCACAAGGACATCCATGCCATATCAATGGCCCATGGTTTCGCTTTCGATTTCCTACCGTTTACTTTTCGAGCTGGCGTGCAAAGGTAAGAAATTGTCGGCACACTCGCAAATGTTTAATTAAAAAGCACTTACGATTTATCTCAAATCGTTCATTAGCGCCTATATTGATTGAATTGAATTGCCGAGTAGTTTGATTGTCGTTTGATTGAAGAGGTAACGGGCTACAGCGAGAGAGAATGGCTGGAAAGGGACCGATAAACGAATAAAAGCAGTCAGGATGACATATTGTCATCATCTCATTGTGAGCGTGCGGTCTAATGAATAATTTGGGTTGATTGTTTGTCGGATACATCAGACTGTGGGGTTAGATTTCTTTAGCATGAGCTTTCGCACGGCAAAAGGTGAGCTTTTGCAAGACAATAGGTCACCTTTCGGGCTGCGAAAGGTGACCTATTGAAACATGATGTCTATACTGCTGATTTCCAGATGTTTGCAAAACAGATATTCAATGGTGGCTTGTCCGCATTTTTTTACTTACTTCGCACCCATCTTTGGATTGTAATCCAATCCCAGACTCTTGGCCCGCTGGATGTTGCGGCCCCTATTTCTGCGCTCGGTCTCTGGCTTCTGCTTGGTTATCCGTCCAGGTTTCTGCTGATACAACGGGATGTCACGCGGTCGCCAAGTCTCCCGAACCTCCCAGTTTGCCTTGCACTCAATCTCACGTGGGTAATAATACACCGCCTCTGCCTGCCGCTGCTCGCTGTAGAGTCCGGTGTCCCATCGGCCGTTGTCGTTGTCATCGACCAAAAGACGCATGTAATAGACACCCGGTTTCACATAGTAGATGGTGGCAAGGTTGTCTTTCACCTGCACTTCCTTCACTGGTTTGTCGCCTTCGTTGAGGAGCTGCAGTATGCAGTTGCGTCCGTCGAGTCCCTGAACGGTGATGATGACGGTTGAGTACTCTTCGAGCGCCTTCACGCTGATGCCCTGCTTGTACTTATTCGACACCTTTCCGTAGATGTCTGTGAAAGCCATTGAGTCGAGTTCAAGACTATATTCGTGGCCGGGTTTCCATGCTCCAATGAGCTTGTAGCGGCGCGACACACTGGGATCGGTGCCCAACTGATACTTCGCCCTATACCAGAGGGTGTCTATCTTCTCGTAGAGATGTATCTTCGAGGTATCTAAAACCGCAATGGGCGACGGCAAATCGAATGTCGGATTCTCGTCGGGCGCCATCTGCGAGTTGACTTTATAGCGCACGTCGAGCGGATCTACGGGAAACACAGTTTCGTAGTCGCGTCCCCGTTCCTTGTTCTTATCTTGTCGTTTCTTCCATTTGTCGTATGCTTCTTGGCGCTTTTTCACCCGTTTGGCATAGGGCTCTTTCGACAACACTTCCATCGTGTCGGTCATCAGCTGAAGTTTTCCGAGTGAGTCGCTGGCCTCATAGCTCAATTCCATGCGGAGTGTGTCTTGGTTCACAAGCATACTGTCGCGCAGCCAGTAGGTGATGGTGTCCTGATTGAGCGAAGGCTCTATGACAAAGGCATCGGTGGCATCGAAATTCAAGCCCTTGATAATTGGCAAATCCTTGTGGCCATAGCTGAAAAACAGGGTGAAATTCTCGGCTTTCAGCCTTTCTGCTTTCAGGAAATACCTATCGGTCTGCACCTCGTTGAAGGCCGTCAGCACCACGTCGTCGGGCAAAAAGTGGGTGTAGGGTGAGCGTTTGATGTCCAAAATGCGGAGTGAATCTTGCCAAATGGTGTCCTGACGGATGTCGGGTTTGGACGAAGGCATGATGATTTCGGGTGTGAACGCCAATTTTTCGCTCTGCTGACTGAACCTGTAGTTTCCATCGGCGTCTTGCAATGCGTAGATGCGGCAATCCCTTTGTGGCACGCCTTTGATGATGAAATGCCCACGGTCGTCAGTGCGCGATACGCGAAGCATCGGCTCTTTCTGAAAGACCGTGTCAGACTGGTTGGTGTAAAGTCCGACGAGTATGCCTTTGATAGGCTCCAAGTTCTCGGCCTCCAGCACATAGCCGGCCACCTCCATGGTGTCGATATGGTCGCCAGTGGAGAATGTGTAGGTATAATTGCCGAGCGGATTGCCCTCGTTGTTGTCGGAGATGGCATCCGAAAAATCAATCGTGTAGGTGGTATTGGGCTTCAAAGAGTCTTGCAACTCCACGGTGATTCGCTTTCCATTGGTTTTGATTTCTGGAGCCTCCAGCTGCGGTGGCGATACAACGACTTTCTCTGTGGGGTTGTCAAGTTTGATAAACTCATCGAAGAGGATGCTTATTTTCCGACTGTTGACGTCGGTTGAGCGGTCAGCGGGCGACTGACCGAGTATCTTCGGTGGCGTCTCGTCGAACCAACCGCCGTCGGGTTGACCCATCTTGGCGCACGACACCAGTAGCAAGACGAACAAAAGGACTGGGAGGAATCCTCCGTAGCGGGAGGATTGAAAGAAAAAAGAAAAGCCTCTCCAAACCTCTCGCAAAGAGAGGAGATACTTGAAGAAGCTTATTATAATATGTAACAATCTTGAAAACATGAGTTTATCCTTTACATGAGATTATTCTCAGCAGATGTTTAAGCATTTCATTGTAGGCAACCGTGCGTGAATTACCTTATATTGAGGTGGGCTTCGGTGCCTCATTGTTCAGCAAAAGCATCTCTTCGATGTTCTTCCGGCTGTTGGAAAGACGCGGAATCTTGTGTTGCCCACCCAGCTTTCCCTTCGATTTGAGCCAGTCATTGAAAAGATTCTTGCGAGCAGGGATAACCTCCAGTCGCTGAAGCGTGATATCACGGAAACGCTTGGCTTCATAGTCGGAATTGATTTCCTGTAGCTTGGTGTCGAGTATAATTGTAAACTCCTCAAGACTGCTGGGCTCTTTGGCAAACTCTATGAGCCATTGGTGGCGGCATTTTGCATTGGCATCCATGTAAATGGGTGCAGCGGTGTACTCGGAAACCTGCGCTCCCGTTGCCTTGCATGCCGCCTCAATCCCCTTTTCGGCATTGTCCATAATCAGTTCCTCACCGAAGGCATTGATAAAGTATTTCGTCCGACCGGTGATGATGAACTTGTAGGGATTGATGGAGGTGAATTGGACGGTGTCTCCTATCTCGTAACGCCACAATCCGCAGGCGGTGGTGATGAGCATGGCATAGTTCTTTCCCACTTCTACTCCGCTGAGGGGCACGATGTTGGGCTTCTCGCTGCCGAACTCGTCCATCGGAAGAAACTCGTAGAACACTCCGTAGTCGAGCATGAGAAGCATACTGCGTTCGGAAGGGTCGCTCTGGATGCCGAAAAATCCCTCTGAGGCATTGTAAGTCTCCATGTAGTGCATGTCCGACTTGGTTATCAGCTGCTCGAACTGCTCGCGATAGGGCGTGAAGGCTATGCCTCCGTGGAAGAATACCTCAAGGTTCGGCCACACTTCCTCAAGATGGGTCTTGCCGGAAAGCTCCATAACACGCACCAACACGGAGAGCATCCATGACGGTACGCCTGAAATGCTGCGGACATCCTGCCTCAGCGTGTCCTCGGCAATGCGGTTACGCTTCACCTCGAAGTCGCTCAGCAAAGCCACTTGCTTGGAAGGCACGCGACGAAGGTTGGCCAGCGGATTGATGTTCTCAATGAGAATGGCACTCAGATCGCCAACCAACGAGTTAGGAAGATTATAATTTGGGGAGTGACTACCGCCTAAAATAAGGCTTTTTCCATCGAAAAGACGGCTCTCTGGATGGTTGGCCAGATACAAAGCCACAACATCCTTTCCGCCTTGGTAATGAATCGATTGCAATCCTTCTGAAGAAACGGGGATAAACTTGCTCTTGTCGTTTGTCGTTCCCGACGATTTGGCATACCATTTCACCTGTCCCGGCCACAGAACATTATGCTCACCATGACGCATTCGGTCGATATCGGACTTGAGTTCCTCATAGGTGTTGACGGGAATGTTCTGCGCGAAGTCGTCATATGAATGAATAGTAGAAAAAAGATGATTCCTCCCATACTCTGTATCCTTTCCTTGTTCCACCAAATAGCGTAGAATCTCATCCTGGATAGCATCACCACCATGCGTGTAACGTTCCAATTCACGGTGGCGTGGTTGAAAATACAGCTTATTTACTATGCTCGTAAGATTCATTGGTCATCCATATTGTTTTTAAAAATACAAAAGTAATGTAAAATTACTGAATATGTCTGATTTTTACTTATTTTAATAATGATAGGAAGATACTGAAGAAGTGAAGGAGCGAAAGAGCAAATACTACTTGTAAACCATTGATAGTTTGTAGTCTTGTCTTTCACTCCTTCACTTCCTATACAAAGTCTTCGCTAACCGAAGGCCTTAGCTTCTGCGGCTGCAATGATAGCCTCTCTATCATCATCAGCGGCAGTCTCAAATTCAGGGAGTTTGTGGTCATCGGCCTTTGCCTCATCCACGGCCGTTTCTTTTGCAGCCGGAATGGAAGATTCCGATGAACCGTCAATGAATACTTCCTCATGAATAGGATTTTCGCACTTCTCCTCTTTCATCTCAGTACCCACCATAAAGTTCATATTTTGTTTGGTATCAGGGACATCGAGCACAGGTTCTTCCTCCATTTTAGTACGGTTTGACTTTGCATTGAACACTTCATCGATGAATTGTGGCTCACGACGCAGACGCTGTAGCGTAATTTTTGCAGCCTCCTGCTGGCTTTCCTTCTTTGAATAGCCGTGCCCTTGACCTGAGGCTATTCCCTCAATGACGACCTGAAAGTCGAAAGTAGGGCTTCCTTCCTTATCTTTGGCGTGCTGGAGCAGATTAAACTCAAGCTTAACCTTGTTCTTCTGTCCCCACTCAATCAGCTTCGACTTGAAATTCACTTCTTTGTAAGCCACCTTATCGATGTTGATCATCTCGCCCAATATCTGCTTTTTCATGAACTTCATGCAGGCATTGTAGCCATGATCCAGATAAAGCGCACCTACTAAAGCCTCGAACGCATTGCCCCCAAGATAGCTATTATGCGACGATGAATGACCGTTTGATAGTATTAAATCATTGATTCCCAACTCCTTGGCTAAATGATTGAGCGTTTCTCGCTGTACTATCTTAGAGCGAGTGTTGGTCAAAAATCCCTCCCGTTTACCAGGAAAATGCTCGTAAACGATATCTCCGACAATAGCATCGAGGATGGCATCACCCAAAAACTCCAACCTTTCATTGTTTACAGGCTTTCCTTTTGCGTTGCGATGTGCCACACTCTTGTGCAAGAGAGCTGTCTGATAGTAGCTGAGATTGTGCGGAAGTATTCCTATTATCTGATACAAAGACAAATAAAGTTCCTTTTCCTTTCGGAAAGGGAGCTTTATTCTATCAATAATATTAGTCAGCATATTTCTTGAAAATCACGCAAGCGTTGTGTCCGCCAAAGCCAAATGTGTTACTGAGCGCAGCACGTACTTCGCGTTTTTGGGCCTTATTGAACGTAAAATTCAAATTATAGTCAAGATTTTCGTCTTTGTCATCTTCCTCATGGTTGATGGTTGGAGGAATGATTCCATTCTTAATGGCCAAGATACAAGCCATAGCCTCTATTGCTCCGGCAGCTCCGAGGAGGTGACCGGTCATACTCTTAGTCGAGGAGATGTTCAATTTGTATGCCGCATCGCCAAACAAATCCTTGATAGCCTTTGCTTCTGACACATCGCCGACTGGCGTTGAGGTACCATGAACATTGATATAGTCGATGTCTTCAGGCTTCAAGCCTGCATCGTCGAGTGCTGCCTGCATCACCAAGCGGGCACCTAATCCTTCTGGATGGGAAGCAGTAATGTGGTATGCGTCAGCTGACTCTCCTTCTCCAACGAGCTCTGCATAGATTTTAGCTCCACGAGCCTTGGCGTGTTCGAGTTCTTCGAGGATGAGACAACCAGCTCCTTCGCCCATAACGAATCCGTCTCGACTTGCCGAGAATGGACGGGAAGCATGCTCTGGGTCATCATTGCGAGTTGACAGTGCGTGCATTGCATTGAAACCGCCCAATCCACAGGCGCAAATAGCTGCTTCAGCACCACCGCTTACAATCATGTCGGCCTTGCCCAAGCGAATGAGATTCAATGCCGTACCAATGGCATTGGTTGATGATGCGCAAGCCGACGTTGTTGCGAAGTTAGGTCCGTGGAATCCGAATCGTATGCTGATTTGACCCGCTGCGATATCGGAAATCATCTTTGGAATGAAGAATGGGTTGAACTTTGGTTCCTGATCAAGATGTTGTCCCCAATAGACCACTTCTTCCTCGAATGTCTTTATACCGCCGATTCCAACGCCATAGACCACACCTATTCTATTTTTGTCGGCTGTTTCGAGATCGATTCCACAATCTTTCACACCCTGTATGGCGCTAATGATGGCCAGTTGTGTGTAGCGGTCGAGCTTTCGAGCTTCCTTACGGTCGATATAATCATTTATATTGAGGTCTTTCACCTCGCAGGCAAAATGAGTCTTGAAGTTGGTTGTATCGAATTGTGTTATAGGAGCAGCACCGCTCTTGCCCTCCAGCATAGCCTTCCAGGTTTCCTCTGGTGAATTACCTAATGGTGTTACAGCACCAAGGCCTGTTACTACTACTCTTTTTAATTCCATTTAAGTAATATTTTTTGTTTCGCATCATCTCGGAATAAACATGATTTTCCTAAATAATTCAAATTAGGGAGTTAGGCTAACGTTCTACCACCAGCATCTGAAACAACACCAAGAAGTAAAACTGTTGGCATAACTCCCTAATTCTTATTTCATTACTCCTTGCTTATAGCGAAACTTGAGTAAAGATATAAGTGAAAAGTTAAAGACAAAAGTCAAGCGGAGAACTGTTCCTCCGCCTTTATTTTATTTTGACTTTACTTTGCGTTCTCTTCGATATAGCTGATAGCGTCACCTACGGTACTGATGTTCTCAGCCTTGTCATCAGGAATAGAAATACCGAATTCCTTCTCGAATTCCATAATCAGCTCTACGGTATCCAATGAGTCAGCACCGAGATCATTTGTGAAGCTTGCTTCTGGCTTAACTTCTGCTTCATCAACACCGAGCTTGTCCACAATAATAGCCTTTACTTTTGATTCAATTTCTGACATAATTTCTAAGTTTTAAAACGTTTAATATTATTTTCAAATCTAAAATTCGGCTGCAAAGGAAAGACAAATTTTCCACGTACACAAATTTTTCTATTAAAAAAGTGCATCACTTTGCACACACTATACAACATTGTGCATACATTTTAACAAAAAAAAGCATTATATTGCGACAAATCAAGACTTTATCATAAACTATTCGAATAATACTTTCATAGCAAAGACGGACAACAACTGACATTTTTACGTTCATAAAGTCAAAACTATCAATTTAATTTTGCTCATCTAATTAATTTAGAGTATATTTGCACAATAAATTAAAACCTAAATAAAATGTCATTTACAGAACATTGTAACAAGATTTTCAGTCAGGCTATTCGTGATTACCACATCACAGACAACGTTGACACACCTATTAATAATCCCTATGATAGAGATTCCATTGAGAATCGCCTCTATCTGAAATGTTGGATTGACACTGTACAATGGCATTTTGAGGACCTTATCCGCGATCCACACATCGCACCCGAAGACGGGATGAGCCTTAAACATCGAATCGATCGATCAAATCAGGACCGAACAGATCTCGTAGAGCAGATCGATTCGTACTTCAGACAGCTTTATTCCGACGTGAAAGTGCACGACGATGCCACCATCAATACAGAGAGTCCGGCATGGGCTATTGACCGATTGTCTATCCTCGCACTCAAAATCTACCACATGAAGGAACAGACAGAGCGTACCGATGCATCTGAGGAACATCTCCAAAAATGCAAGAACAAGCTCGCCATCCTTCTTGAACAGCAGGTGGATCTCGGAACGGCCATCGACCAGTTGCTCGATGACATCAAAGAAGGGCGCAAGTACATGAAGGTGTATCGTCAGATGAAAATGTACAATGACCCAGCAACCAACCCTGTTCTCTATAAAAAGTAATTGAAGACCGACCACATCATCATCATGCGGTTCTCCGCAATGGGCGACGTCGCCATGACGGTGCCTGTGGTCTTCGCATTGGCACACCAATACCCTAAACTACGAATCAGTGTACTGTCGCGACCCTTTGCACGGGCTTTCTTTCAGAATCTGCCGGACAACGTGGAATTCATGGAAGCCGATTTAAAGAATGAGTACAAAGGCATCCACGGCCTCAACAAACTCTACAGGAGGCTGCTGGCGAAGCATCCCACTCACGTTGCTGACTTTCACAACGTACTGCGCACAAGATACCTGCGATTCCGCTTTAACTTCGACAGGTTCAAGACAGCCCATATTGACAAGCACAAGTCAGGAAAGCGAAAGCTTTGCCGAAAAAACAACAAGAGTTTCGTCCAACAACCCACCTCGTTCCAAAACTATATGGATGTTTTGGAACAATTAGGCTATCCCATCCAACCAGATTTCAAGAGTATTTTCACCAATGGCGGAAACGACATCCATACACTCCCAAATATAATAGGTGTGAAAAACGAAGGCGAGACTTGGCTCGGAATCGCTCCCTTTGCCGCCCATGAAGGCAAAATGTATCCACTTGAGAAGATGGAGGAAACGGTGCGGTTGCTGACTGTAGAGCATCAGCATCTCAGAATCTTCCTTTTCGGTGGTGGCAGCCAAGAAAAGGAAATACTCAATTCATGGGCTACCAAATATAAGGGCTGTCTCTGTGCTTCATCGGTTCTTCACGGACTATCGGAAGAACTTATTCTGATGAGCCATCTCGACGTCATGATTTCCATGGACAGTGCCAACATGCACCTTGCCTCGCTCGTTGGAACACGTGTGGTGAGCATCTGGGGCGCTACTCATCCCTATTGCGGTTTCCTCGGTTGGAAACAGAGTAGCGATGATGCTGTTCAGAACAACCAACTATCATGCCGTCCATGCTCCGTATTTGGCAACAAACCATGCCATCGTGGCGACTTTGCTTGCATGAATACCATTGAACCCGCAGACATTGTCAGCCGATTGAAGTTAAACAACGAGTAAACAAAGCGCCTTCGCAGCTGTGTTTTTTTATGCCAATAGGTGTTTCTTATCCTATTTTATAATTATCTGATAATCAACAAGATAGATTTTGTATTACAAAAGGTCAGCTATCGTTGGCCAAAAGCTGACCTTTCACTCGCTGATAGCTGACCTTTTGCATTGCCGAAACTGAGGTATGGAATAATCACAAATCATTTTTTTAACCGCAATTTCACAATTAGCTGATGACAATATGGATTTCAAAATGGTTTCATTCGCTTGCTGGCAACTTCCCTTTCGTTCGATATCGCCGTAGCTCTCTGCGTCTTCAAAAGAACGAAGAACAAGCCGCCCGGCTATCAAATAAAATCGGTACAGGAGCCATTGGCCGATTGGGGATAATCGTTGTGAATTTATTTTACAGACTTCTTTGAGAGTTTGTTCAGATACTCTTCCTTACCGTCAAAATCCATATTACCAATTGCACCTGAAGAATATAGGAATATCACCTTGCTATTATAAGGGATGGTTGACATATCTTCAAGATATTCATTGAATTTGGAAGAGGTTATCGGACGGTTGTACAATAAAAATGAATACAGTCCCATGCCAACACGTTTGTAACCCACAGTTGTCTGATTCTTATCTTTGGAATCAGAAGATATTGAAATACAGCCTAAATGGTATAACCGTTGTTTTATTTCAGACAATTCCTGTGATGTCAGTCCGGCAACACGCATCAAAGAGTCATTATTTTCCTTGGTTTCATGATAATTATCAGAAACTATCGAGTCGTTTGGAGTCGATACATTGAATATGCTTATGGTGTCGTTCTCAAATTCAATATATACCGATGAGTTGGGAAGAATGGCCGAACGAGTGTAGCTACATAGCTCGTTGAGTTCCACTTTGTTATCCTCGTAGAAATCTTCCATATCCTCAGCGTAGCTAATCGTTCTGGTAAATAAATAGAACAATGACAAAATATTTATTAGTCCTAAAGCCAATATAATCTTGTCTTTCCTATATTTAAACCTGAAAGCTCTGAAAAATAGAAAAAGCGATACGAGTATGACAGGGAAAGTGATGAAGCACAGCATACCCATAAAAAACATAAACCAACCCATATTAGGAATTGATAATATGATAACAATAGTCACATAGATCATTGCGATGATCTCTAAAACTGCCTTTCTTTTATAATAATGATTCATAAGGTTTCCTTTTCATTTCAGACTAATTTCTTGAATTTCAACCTTTACTCATCCACCCTGTCCTCTTCGCGCAGATATTCCAAGTAGTCGCTGACGGTTGTTTCGCCCTTTGTTGACTCTTCGTCAATCAACGGTTGCATCACCTTCTCAATAAACTCGGTGAGCACAGGCGCATCCTGACAGCTTTCTAAGAAATCTCTCACATCATCGAAAGTCGCTTGCTCAGTATATTCTTTCTCTGCCCATAGCTTCACATTTTCAAGCATCCGCCGCTGGGCTGCCTGCATCATGGCTCCCACGGGACAAGAAAGAAATATCTTATAATAATCGCTCAATATTGGTTTCATCGATATTTTCCTTTCTATTAATATATTATATTTGTATGAATGATCATTTTCAGACTACAAATATACAATATTTTGTGAAAGCAATAATTTTTATTGTGGAAAAGTATGTGGAAAACTACCTAACAAGTTTTTAACAACCACCTGAATATCCACAATAGAAAGGAGAAAAGCAATGATGTGTGGATATTCACAGAGTTATTAATGCGCTTTTATGGAAGTTTTGCACATGATTAGGGCTTAAAAAGATATAAACTTATTATCTTTGCAATGGATTAAAACATTGTGGATAAGTCAAAAAATGAACTGATAGTCAGCATTTAAAAATAAACAGTGAGTGTTGATAATTCATTTCCACGGGTTGATAACCAAATAAGCAAGAAATAAGCGAAAAACTTTTGCACTTATCAACGGCATATCATACTAATACATTCTTTTTTTATTTTAAAATAAAAATAAGAATATAATGAAATGAGAACGAATAACTATTGAATAATGAAAAATTTTAAGACGTATATCACGGCTGTGCTACTGATGTTGACATTGCATTCAGCAGCACAGTGCACTTTTAAGAACACTGCTTTCAATAGCGGTGAATACCTGACCTACAATCTTTACTATAACTGGAAGTTCGTTTGGGTGAAGGCCGGAACGGCATCGTGGTACACTGTGGCATCAACCTATCAGGGTCGGTCTGCTTATCGTGCGTCGCTCACCACCCGTGGCAATGGCAAACTTGACGCGTACTTCGTTTTGCGCGATACGTTGCTGTGTTATAACACTAAAGATATGGCACCACTCTACTATCGAAAAGGAGCGAGGGAAGGAAAGCGTTATACCGTCGATGAGGTTTTCTACAGCTATCCCAATGGCAAACCAAAGGTGAGGCTTCATAGAATTGACAATGATGGCAATCATCACTGGATGACGAAAACGCCGGGGCAATGTGTTTTCGATATGATGAGTATTTTCCTGCGAGCACGTAGTTTCAATCCTGAAAGCTGGAGAAACGGTCAGGTGGTCAATTTCGGCATTGTTGATGGAAATAGTCTGAACTCTGCTCGTATCATTTATAAAGGAAAAAAGAAAATTAAGGCTGATAATGGTAAAAAATACCGTTGTCTTACGTTGGCCTATTATGAGCAGGAAGATAGGAAATGGCGCAATATCTCTACTTTCTATGTCACTGACGACACCAACCATATTCCCGTTCGCCTCGACATGCGTCTAAAGTTTGGTAGCGCAAAGGCATTTTTAGTCAGTATGAAAGGCATCAGAAGCAATATAAGCTCACAGGTGAGGTGATATTATTTGGATGGTTGTAGAGAGCGGAAAGTGGTTAGTTTGAGCTTCTTTCCATAAAATAAAATGCGAGATTGCCAGTTTAAGGTAATCTCGCATCTATTTTATAAAAATCTAATTTGTTTTTGAATGTCTGTTCTAATTTTGCTTGTCTGCCAATCAGATGGGGCATTCTGTATCTGATAGTGCTGAAATGATGGGTTTATAGATTGGTTTCCACCAATCAATCCAGTCCAAACAATGTCTTCAAACCACCATCAACTCCAGAGAATCCCATGAAGGCAAGTGATAAAAGTCCGGCGGTCACAAGTACGATAGCCATGCCTTGCATTCCTTTCGGTACACGAGTATAAGCCAGTTGCTCACGAATGCCGGCAAAAACGGTCAGGGCCAGTGCGAAACCTAATGCGGTTGAGAAGGCATAAACCACGCTTTCCAGTAGTGAGAAGTCTTTCTGTATCACGAGAATTGCTACACCAAGAACGGCGCAGTTTGTGGTGATCAGCGGCAGGAAGATGCCCAAAGCCTGATAGAGGGCTGGCGAAACTTTCTTCAAAATGATTTCAACCATCTGCACGAGTGCAGCTATAACGAGGATGAAGGCCAGTGTCTGTAGATACTGAAGTCCGAAAGGATTGAGCACATACACCTGAACGAGATAGGTGACGATAGTTGCCAGCGTAAGAACGAAAGCCACTGCGGCACCCATGCCTAAGGCTGTGTCAACTTTTCGTGAGACTCCGAGGAACGGACAGATGCCGAGAAACTGCGAAAGAACGATGTTGTTGACGAAAATAGCCGAGATAAATATCAGTAAATATTCCATAGTGCTTTATCCTTTCTTGAGTTTGTTTACAATAGCAATTAGATAGCCCAGCGTGATGAATGCGCCTGGAGGCAACACAAAGAGAAGTATGTTGGTGGTTTCGGGCAACATGACGAAACCGAAGAGTGATCCTGCGCCGAGCAATTCCCTGACAGCGCCAAGCAGTGTAAGAGCAAACGTGAAACCAAGTCCTATTCCCAATCCATCGAAGATGCTCGCCAACGGTGTATTCTTGCAGGCAAAGGCTTCGGCACGTCCGAGAATAATACAGTTTACCACAATCAATGGGATGAAAATGCCCAGTGATTTATCTACCGCAGGTGCGTAGGCTTTGATGAGCATTTGCAGAACGGTGACGAATGAGGCTATCACCACAACGAAAACAGGAATGCGCACCTTGTCGGGAGTGACGTTCTTAATGCAGGAGATGGCCAGATTTGAGCAGATAAGCACAAACATGGTGGC
Source organism: Prevotella corporis DSM 18810 = JCM 8529 (assembly GCF_000430525.1). Taxonomy (GTDB): domain Bacteria; phylum Bacteroidota; class Bacteroidia; order Bacteroidales; family Bacteroidaceae; genus Prevotella; species Prevotella corporis. The sequence continues at coordinate 128,562 of NZ_AUME01000002.1, forward strand.
AAGTCCCATAGATAATCCGTTGAGAGCGCTCGTCGTTGTGGCAAGCGTGGGACACATACCAAGGAGCAACACAAAGGTAGGGTTCTCCTTTATCAGTCCGTTTGTCAATATTTTCAGATAGTTCATAGTTTTTTCCCTTCTTTATTTCTTTACGTAGGCTGTGTAGGCATGGTTGATGGCATTGAGAAACGCACGCGAGGTGATGGTGCTGGCAGTGATAGCGTCGATGTCTCCACCATCTTTGCTCACCGTCAGCGGCTTCTCACTTGGACTTTTGCCTATCACTGAACCTTTTCCGTCTTTCTGAAACCACTTATCTGCCTTTGCACCAAGTCCTGGTGTTTCGGTCGAAGCCAAGATGGTATAACCCAGAATCTTTCCTTCAGGACTGAAACCGACGAGCACTTTCAGGTCGCCGCCGAAACCTTGTGTCGTGCTTTCTACGGCAGCACCCAATGGTTGTCCGTTGTTGGCAACCTTGTGTACAACAAAGGCAGCTTCTTTTCCATCAATGATCTGTTTGATGGTGTCATTCGATGTCACGGAGAGTTTGCCACCGCCCATGACTGTTGTGATACCATCGGCTAAATTCTTTTCTGCTTGTGCCTCAATTTTGCCCTTTGTCAGTTCGTTGATGTAGGCAAGGATGCCTCCCATCACCAAAGCCACTGCCACAAGCACAACTACCATGTTTGTTAAAGAGGATTCTAATTTTTTCATTTCTTCACTACCTCCCCGAATCGTTTAGGTTTAATGTAAGCATTGATGAGCGGTGTAAATGCGTTCATGATGAGAATGGCAAATGACATGCCCTCTGGATAACTTCCCCAGTTACGAAGTACAACTGTTAGGAAACCAATCGCAATGCCGTAGATGAGTTGTCCCTTTGGCGTCATTGGCGAAGTGACGTAATCTGTGGCCATGAATATGGCTCCAAGCATCAGTCCTCCACTGAATAACACTGTGAGAGGATCGGCATAGATTGGGTTTACAAGGTGCAAAAGACCAGAAAATACGAATACAGTGGCGAAGATTGAGATTGGAATATGCCATGTGATGATCTTTCTCCATAACATGAAAATCAATCCACCAATGAGCGCCAATGCGCAGACTTCACCGATTGTACCCATACCGCCAGAGACATTGTTACCTAAAAGCAGATGGAGTGAGTTCGGAAGCTTGTCAAGCATTGTGGCATCGCCCGTCTTTATGGCGCTTTTCATTACGCTAAGGGGAGTTGCTCCCGTAGCTGCATCGGTGTATTTGCTCAACTGTCCGAGTACTGGCCATGAGGTCATTTGTGCTGGAAAGCTAACTAACAGGAAGCATCGGCCCACCAAAGCAGGATTGAAAGGGTTAGATCCGAGTCCGCCAAAAGTCATCTTTCCAATACCAATGGCTACCAAAGCACCAATCAAAGTAATCCATATTGGTAGATTACTGGGTAAGTTAAATCCCAATAAAAGTCCCGTAACAATGGCTGAACCGTCCATAAGCGTGGGTTCTTCCTTCAACATATATTTGGTGATTGCCCACTCAAAGAACATACAGGCGGAAACACTGGTAAGACAAACTATCACCGAACCAATACCGAAATAAAGGAACGACACGAGCAGAGCTGGTACAAGTGCGATGATCACTCCGTACATATTTTTCTCCACTGTCTCATTGCCATGCGCATGTGGTGATAATGAAACTATTAATTTACTCATCTTTCTCTTTATTTTTTAGCTTGTTGGGCATTTCTACTGCGGATTATCTTCATAACGGTTTGTTTTCCGTTACGGATATTGTCAAGAAGCGGGCGATGAGACGGGCATGTAAATTGGCACGAACCGCACTCAATGCACGATGGTATGTCTTCACGCTCACACCGTTCCCAATCTTTCATGTTGCTTGCGGTGGCAATCAGATATGGCTCAAGTCCCATAGGACAGACGCTTACGCACTTAGCACAGCGGATACATGGCTGAACTTTCTTCCGTCGCGCATCGTTCTCGGTGAGAATGGTTACGCTATTCGTACCTTTGCAGACTGGTACATCGGTGGTGATTAAGGCTTTGCCCATCATTGGGCCACCTGCCAGTACCTTGTTGTCACCTTCTGGCATTCCTCCACAAGCTTCTATGAGGTCTTTCATCGGTGTTCCCATGCGGACGAGGAAGTTTCCTGGATGGGAAAGTTTCTTTCCGGTGATTGTCGTGTAGCGTTCGAACAGTGGTTTGTTCTTCATTACGGCTTGATAGACGGCAAACGCGGTACCAACGTTCTGCACAATCGCACCAACGTGTACGGGAATGGCTGGCGGAGCTGGCACCTGACGCCCAATTACGGCATCAACCAATTGCTTTTCACCCCCTTGCGGATATTTCTGAGCTAATGGAACAACTTCAATTTTTTGGTTTTTGGCAGCTTTTTTCGTCAGAAGTTCAATGGCTTCAGGTTTGTTTTCCTCGATTCCAATGTACCCTTTTTCCACCTTAGCGGCCTTCATCAGCAATTCCAGTCCTACGATAATCTCCTCTGCATGTTCCATCATCAATCGGAAATCGGAGGTGATATAAGGCTCGCACTCTACGGCATTGATGATCACGCACTCAGCTTTCGTGCCTGGAGGCGGAGTGAGTTTGATGAAAGTCGGGAAACTTGCGCCTCCCATGCCAGTGATACCGGCATCCTTGATATGCTGAATGATGTTTTCGGGAGTCAGTTCTGGTCGTTGCTCCAGTGTGACAAGTTCATCAGAACGGTCGATACTCTCCTCCCATTCGTCGCCTTCTACGTTGATAATTATAGCTGGAACACGATATCCCGTTGCATCAATTGCTGTGTCAATCTTGAAAACTTTGCCCGAAACGGCTGAGAAAATGGGTGCCGAAACGAAACCTCCCGCCTCTGCTATGAGTGTACCCACCTTCACTTCATCGCCCTTTTTCACCACGGGTTTAGTGGGAGCGCCAATGTGTTGCTGAAGAGGATAGATGGCTTGCTTGGGCAAAGCTGCTACTTTCGTAACCTCATTGTTGGTCAGTTTGTTTTCTTCTGGGTGCACTCCACCCTTTTTGAATGTATGTAGTCTCATTGCTTTACCTCCTCTTGCTTGTTCTCCGCAACCGGTTGCTGGTCGATGGTATTTTTTTCTTCCACCTTTACGGTCTTCTTTACAGGGAAATTGAGTGCTGTAATGGCATGTGTCGGACATTCATTGACGCACTTACGGCACATTTTGCACTTGTTATAGTCAATGTAAGAAAGATTGTTTTCTATGGTAATGGCATCAAATTTGCATGCCTTGAAACACTTACCGCAAGCGATGCACGACACCTTGCATGCCTTCATGGCAGCAGGGCCTTTGTCTTTGTTGACACATTGCACGTAGATGCGGCGGTTTTTCGGGCCTTTCTTGCGCAATTCAATGATGCTACGTGGGCAAGCCTTGACGCAAGCTCCACAAGCCGTACACTTCTCGTCATCGACTTCGGGCAGACCTGTCTCCGGATTCATGTGAATGGCTTCAAATTGGCATGCGGAAACACAGTCGCCACATCCAAGACATCCAAAACCGCAGGCCGTTTCGCCAGCTCCCGTGGCATGTATGGCAGCACACGTGCGCAAGCCGTTGTATTCGGCAATGCGAGGACGGTTCTCACAGGTTCCGTTACAGCGGACAACAGCCACCATTGGGTCAGTCTTTTCCACCGTCATACCTAAGAGGTCGGCCACGTTTTCCATTACCTTCTGTCCACCAACTGGACAGAAGAGGCCTTCGATTGACCCGGCATCAGCACCTTTCACCAGTGCGTCGGCCATACCACCACAGCCTGGAAATCCGCAGCCACCGCAGTTTGCACCAGGCAAGGCTTCGGTAACGGTTTCCAATCTTGGATCTTCGTACACAGCAAATCTCTTGGATGTGATGTACAATACCACTGCTGAAACGAGCGCTATTGCCCCAAGTACGATTACTGCAATTAAAATAAAGTTCATATATGTCTTTGTATTATTAGAAGCAGATTATTAATCTATGCATCTCCAGCCACCGCCTGCTCAATATGGAATGTGAGTTTTCTGCGTAATTTGCCTCTCATGATGTACAATATGGCGTAATACGGTATCAGTGAGGCAAGGCTTAATAGAGCCGCAAAAGGCTCATTGGCAGTGAGTTTCATGCTAATGAACAGTGTGGCGGTGAGGATTAAGAAAGGTATTCCAAAGCCAAGGAATACAGCTTTCATACCCGTGGCTTGCGATTCTACGAGTATTACTCCGTCGCCGACCTTGAATTGTTGTTGTTTAGGTACGTTGTAAACGTCGATTATCTTCTCTTTGCTTTCTGATGCGCTACAATGTGCAGACGCACTGCAAGTCTCACATGCTGATGTTTGTGCGATTCGAACCTTGACATGGTTGGATTCAATCGACTGAATGACTCCAAAATGTTTTATCTTGCTGTCCATTTGTTTTTGCATTAAACCCCCATTTTGCAATGTAGAGTTTACAATTGCAAATTTAGCACTATATTTTTATATACCAAATATTTATCCGACTTTTTTTTAATTAAGTCACATTATCTAAGCGTTAATTAACTCTCATTCTCCGAAAATGAGCCTATACATTATATATAAATAGAAGTCTCGTTGCCGTAACAAGCAACGAGATTGCCTTGTTGGATGGAATATTCTCCCAAAGTGAAGCTGTTAGATCACGAAAATCAACGTTCCGTTTGTTGTATTCCCTGAATTGAATCCAATACAACTGCGACAAAAAAGTGAAATGTTTCAGATGACGACTGCCGTACCTGAACAAGAGACCATGAGCATGGAGTTTCCACTCCCAATTGTCTCATAATCAATGTCGATTCCCACAATAGCGTTGGCGCCAAGAGCCTGTGCCCGTTCCATCATCTCTCGGATTGACGTGTCTTTTGCCTCTCTCAAAACCTTCTCATACGATTGGCTTCGTCCGCCCACTATATCACGGATTCCTGCCAGGAAGTCTTTGATGAAGTTGGCACCGATAATGGTTTCGCCTGTTACAATGCCCTTATACTCAATGATTTTGTGCCCTTCGATGGTGGGTGTTGTTGAAATAATCATAATTTTGGTAATTTAATTGTTATTGAATCTGTTGATTTTTCTGTTGCTAAACGATTTACTACTAACGAATAAATGATTTATAAATTGTATTCATCTTAGCGATATTCAAACTTTTTGTTATTCATTTTCTTGGGTAAATCAATCTAATGATTCATAATATATAAAAATATTTTTATCAGTGAATTATCTTACATGTTTTATAAAATAACTTATTTTATATTATAATATAAATTAAATTATATGAGTATTGAATGTTTTCCTCATCATTTCATAGTTTTCAAGCCAAATCGTTCATTATAGTGAAAAAGATTTTATTTGATTGTTGAGCAGATTGTTTGCCGTTGGCTCGAAGGCGTAGCGGGCTACGTCGAGAACGAACGACAGACAAGCTGCCAACAAGCAAATGAAAGATTATAGGAAGCATTAAAATCAATAATCAATAGAGTAAATGCGGTCTAATGAACCGTTTTGGTTCAATGCCATTTGTTCGTTGATTTCATTGTTATGGATTAGCCATTGCATTTCTGTTGCTAACCTTTGCACGCTGATTTGTAAAATATTATTCCCTAAATTTAACATTCTGGCACTCCTTGTTCTATGTTTTCCAACTTCAACATTCAACGTTTTTACGTCTGTTTTTTACGTTTTTTTTATTGAAAGTTGAGGATAATTTTTTAATAGCTGACCTTTCGCACGATGATTGTTGACCTTTCGTCTTGCCATAGGTCACCTTTTGCAATTAGAAAGCTTAAGCTATGATGAGTAATAATGGGGTTTTATTTTATTTTTTTCGAATATTATTTTTATAAAACTTTGGAAAACAATAGGTTATGGATAAACTAAAAATTTGCGTATTTCGAATCAAATTAAGGGTTGGTTCAGAATAGGTCAGTTATTTGGAGGTGTTTGTAAAGATTTTTCTAATTAATTTTCCGTGCAGTTGGTTTTCTACCAGTGATGAAAGGAATATAACGATAAATCAACCATGTGACAATCGAGGCGAAAAAGCATACCAAAAGAAAGGCGATGACTACTCTGTGATATTGGCCTTGATAGGGTAAATTTGCTTTCTGAAGGGCTTTTGCCACTAAAAGTGGTATTCCCCCACTCATAAAGTAATAAACGATGCTGTGCGCTCAAATCCACTCTATTGGACGATTGGTGGGAAGTTGTTTGGCAAGACTCACCAAAAACAAAGTAGCGATGATGGAATCGATGATGAAAGTCGCCCAGTTGTTGACCGCAATGGGTTCGATGAGTAGATTTATGCCATGCTTATATTCATATACTTTTATTATTACTAATAGAATGAATAAGAATGAAATAGATGATGGTGTGTTGAAACGGTTGAAAACTTTTTCGTACTGATGGTACAAGTAACCTGAATAGAGGATTGGGAGTGCAAAGCAAGCATTTTCAAGTTGCCAATAAGTGTCGGTATAACTGGGTAAAAGTGTGCAGATGATAAGACTCGTTATTGCGACAGTGGATAAAATCCATGTTTTAGATTTGGTTATCCACAGTAGAATGGCAAACACAATTTCTGAAACGGCAAGAGCAGCAACAAACCACGATGCTTCGCCTGTAACAATGGTCATCAACGTGTCACTGATATTGTGGCCATGAACCAATGCTTTTGGAACTGCAATGACCGTAGTGAAGATAAAATAGGGCATAATGATGCTCTGTCCTACCGACTTGAGTTTCCGTTGCAGCGAAAAAGCTTCATTCTTGAAGAAAAGATAGCCCGAAAGGAAAAAGAAAACTACAAGTGCATTGACAACATAGAAATTGTAGTCAATGATGTTTCCTCCCGTATAATATAGTTCTGTGTGGTCGAGCAGTATTGCCAGCATACAGATTCCACGAAGAAGGTCAATCCATGTTTTCCTTTCAAGCATAGTGTTGCAAAGATATAAATAAATTAGATGATTCCTATTCTCTATTTACGATAATTTGTTATCTTTGTAGAAACATTTCATAATCATGAACATATCTACGGGAAAGCTAGCCGTTGTACTGCCTTGCTTCAATGAGGAAGCAGTTTTGCCTGAGACAATATCACGACTTGAGAAACTCATGGATGAGCGTCTGCAAGACATTCTAATCGACGATTATATACTGTTGTTTGTCGATGATGGGTCATCAGACAGCACTTGGAAGATAATTGAGGAAGCACATTCAAAGGACTCGCATGTGAAAGGGTTGAAACTTGCTTGCAATGTGGGCCATCAAAACGCATTGATGGCTGGATTGGAGCATGCAAAGAGTATGGCCGATATGATTGTTTCGATAGATTGCGACTTGCAAGACGACATCGAGGTGATTCCAGAGATGGTGAAGAAGTATAGCGAAGGTTTCGACATTGTCTTTGGTGTGAGGAGTTCTCGCAAGGTGGATAGTTGGTTTAAACGCACCAGTGCATTGGCCTTCTACAAGCTAATGGGTGCGTTGGGTGTAAGAACGATTTACAATCACGCTGATTTCAGACTTTTGAGTCGTCGGGCTGTTGAACACCTGTGTACGTTCCGTGAGCGAAACCTTTTTCTTCGTGGCATGGTTCCCCTTATAGGCTATGCTTCGACAAGTGTTTATTACAATCGTCAGAGGCGTGTTGCTGGCACAACGAAGTATCCTTTCAGAAAGATGATGAACTTTGCCATTGATGGCATCACATCGTTTAGTGTCAAACCTGTTCGCCTTGTCATGACAATGGGCATACTATTCATCACCGTTGCTTTTATCATTCTTCTTTATGCAATCATTGCTTATTGGACTGGCAATGTTGTTCCGGGTTGGACTTCATTGATACTTTCTGTATGGTTTGTTGGAGGTTGCATATTGATGGGACTGGGAATTATTGGCGAATACGTTGGGAAAATTTACATCGAAGTGAAAGACCGGCCACGTTTCAACATCGAAAAAGTGATAGATTAATATGGCTTCAATAAAACGAAATATACTTATTTTTGGCTTTCTAAGTCTTCTTGCTTTCTTGTCACAGATGGTTTTCGCCTTTACCACATCGTTTCTCTACGATATGGTAATGAATTTCGATCAGGGAATCTTTGAGATTATTGGGCGCGACTGGGCAGAAGGACATCTACCTTATATAGAAACTTGGGACAGCAAAGGTCCTATTATATTCTTTTTTAATATGTTGGGCTACTTAATGGGTGGTAGAACGGCCATTTTTTGGATTGAAGTGGTCAACCTTTCGCTCTGCCTGATAGTTATTTATCTATTCGCTGTCAAGCATTTATCGTCTGTTTTCTCGCTTGTCGCCACCGTATTCGTTCTCTTTGCTTATATTACGGTGTGCAGTGGTGGCAATCAGGTGAGCGATTACAGCTTGTTGCCAGCCATTGGGTCGATGGTTGTTTTTTATCAATGGACCCATCGGTTGCAGACGAGGCGACAGATATTCCATCCTTGGCAATATGCGCTTATCTATGGGATATTCTTTGCTGCCAGTCTGCTTTCCCGACTTACCAATGCTGCAGCACTCTGCTTGATGATTCTGATTGTTTTTGTTTATCTTGTTCGGCATCATCTTTGGCATAATCTGCTTGAAAACACCATTGGTTTTGTGGTAGGCTTTGCTCTTTTGTTCGTTCCTTTTGCCTTATATTTTGGTCTGCATGGAGCTTTTGCCGAAATGTGGTATGCTATGTTGGAGTATAATGTGGAATATGCTTTGGTGTCTAATCCCGAAAAGGTGGTTCAGAGCAGTTCAAACCTTGTTTATTCCCTACTCTATTTTTCGCCAGTCATTGTACTTCTGTTCGTCAATATTTTGAATTTGTTGTTCAATCCCCGACGAAGGAAGTTGAATATGCTTTGGGCACTCGTGGCAATTGCAGTGCTATTGTGGCTCTACAAGTCGTATGCAAATGCTAATTATGGTATTATTTTTTCGCCTTTTGTTGTGGTTGCAGCTTTGGAAATGCGACAAATAACAGAAGTAAAGCCTAAGTTCAGACTTGTCGGGGTTGTTCTCTTTGGATTCATTTTGCTTGGTTTTGTCAACCATGTGAGAGTCTTTCGCTCTTATACTCATGAGGTTCCTACCTACAGACAGATAATGAAGGGACTTGAAAATAAGGTCGGTGCTTCTTTTGTGGCTTATAATTGCGAACCGGACATCTATCTTTCGCTGGGTATTAAGCCGTATTATCGTTTCTTCGTTTGTCAAGATTGGGCAATAAAGAATGGTGCTTCGCTATTGCAGAAAGTAAGAGAAACTTATACAAAAGGCAACGCAGAATGGATTCTTGTGCAAGATTTTGAAACAAGTAAGGTAAGGGATATTCTCGAAAAACGTTATCTTCCGTATCGCAGAGACAAAGCAAATAACTTGCTGCTTCTTAGATTAAATCCAAAGCGGTTGTCAAATCACAATTGAACTATGCAGTATTGAGATGATTAGCTTCGGTCATTTTTCATCTGCTTGTTAGCATCTTGTCTGTTGTTCGTTCTCGCCGTAGCTCGCTATGCCTTTGAGCCAACGTCAAACAATCTGCTCAACAACCAAATAAAATCTGTTCAGGCTTTATCGCTCGGTTTGGGTTAAGACAAACGAAACAAAACCAAACGGCTGCCGTCTCAACAAGAAACAACAGCCGTTTGCTGAATGATGGTGATTCTATTGGTCAGTTGACGATGGCTATTTTGCATACTGTTCCGTTGTCGCCGTTTTGATCGGCCGTCTGCACCATGTAAACTCCCGATGCCACACGCTTTCCATTCCTATCGTTTCCGTTCCATACGAACGTGCCTCCGTTGCTTGTTCCTTCTGCCACGAGTACGCCGTTGGTGGTCACTATCTTAACGTCGGTATTATAAGTGAGTCCTACGATTGTGATAGGGCCTGTGTAACCAGGACGGACGGGGTTGGGATAAGCGTAGGTGACCTCCGTGTCCATCTTCTCAACGGTCTGCGTCGCATCGCTCATGTAGGAGCAAAGGCCTTTGTCTGTTCCGAAAAACACCTCTCCTGTCTTATCGTTGATGGCTATACTCTCAATGTTGTCGGACAGGAGCTTGCTGTTCGAGCTGAGAAAGTGGTGTACCTGCGTCATGTTGTCGGCGCTAATGAGATAGACTCCGTTGTTCGCCGTTCCGAACCACTTACGTCCGCCACTGTCAATCGCCATGCAAGTGATATTGACTCCTGAAAGAAGGTAGTCTGCAAGGTTGGTTCCGTCGTTGCGAGGCACTTTTACCTGTTCGAAAACCGTCTCGTCAGGATTGTTCATTTGCGACCGCTTGAGCACTAATGGGCCGACATTCGTGCCCACCCATATATCTTTGTTCAAGTCCTCGGTTAGGCAAGTCACCACTGTTACTGCCACAGTGCTGCCATCTTGGTTGATGAATTTTGTGTAGGAGTTGAGCTCTCCCGTAGCTGTTTCATAGCAGAACAGTCCAGGAAACAGAAAGTGTTTGTTGCAAAACCATAGCAGTCCCTTGCTGTCGAACATGGCATGGCTCATTACCGACAGACCCACGCCATCCTGTGTCAAGGTGTTTTGGTGATGGGTCGTCATTGTTCCATCTGGTTTAAGTTCGAGAATCGACTGCGATTTGGTCTGACTATTGAGTATCCACAGACTGCCTTTGTTGTCGAAGGCCAAGCCATGAACCAGCACATAGTTGTTGTCGAGTTCTTTTCCGTCATCAACAGCGGGTTGGAGCGGGCTGTTGTCTTTATTATAGTAGGCCTTCATACGTCCGTTGAGAAACTCATAAAGTCCTGTTTTACCACTAGCGAACACGTGGTCAGGGTTCTTTGGGTCGATGGCCAGGCAGTTCATGTCGGTATATCTGTAGCCAGTGATGTTTGAAAGGTCGTCTTGGAAAATCGTCCATTCATCGTTGTTGAGCACTTGGATGGTTCCGGGCTGTTCCATTGCCACCCTACCCGATTCGAAGGCGCCCCCTGACGAATAGAGTCGGTTGTTCTTGAACTGCATGAAGAAGAAGCGATTGTATTTCGGACCTCCGGGATTGAGTGTCCTTGCCTTTGCCATCAGGTCTGGATCAGCAGCTTTGGTCTGCTGGACGTAATCCCCCACCCTCGTCCAGTTCTTCTTGTCGAGCAGATTGCTGGCCTGTGAGCCTTTGTAAAGTCCGCTTTGGCTGCTGGCTGCATAGATGTTGTCTCCCTCAATATAGGTGTAGTTGACATTGAAGCCAAGGTTATATGTGTCGCTTACTTCGGCATTGGCTACATTGAGTTTGAGAATCCCGAAACCGGTGGAGATGTAACAGAAATTACCGTTCATATAGAGGTCGTTGATGGCTTTGTTCTCGGTCATCGACTTGTTGTAATAATCTGCTATATTCGTAATATTCCCCTTCTCGTCCATCAAGTCGATGTTGTAGTTGGAATAGGCTATCACGAGCCGTTTCGCCACTTTGTTCCAACCGATGAAGCCGATATTATTGTCGCTCAGTCCGTTTATCTTGTCGAATGTCTGAATGCTGTTGTCGTTCTCGTTGTAGGAATAGAGATCGTTGGATGCGAGGATATAGATTCGGTTGCCCCCTTTCTCGGCCCATGTTATATCGTGATAGGCCAAATAAGCCTTCCAAGTGCCTACCCCACCTGCCTGAACTTGTTGTTGAAGAAAAGCCAACACGCAGGCGAATGCCAAAAGATAGAGTCTTTTTATCATGATTTACTTGATTGGTAGTGTACAATAGTACATGAGTTTATAGATATTAAACAGAAAAACGCTTGGATTATTGCTTTGGAGCTGCCGTTTGATGGGCTTGTTGGTGAGTTTGTAAAGGAAGGAAACTGCCCCCGCACAATGGAGTCTGTTAATTTTCTCAGCCATAGCAAGTAGTTTTGAATAGCCGTTCAGCTCGCTTTTGAAATGATAAAGTGTGCGCAAGGACTCTTCAGTTTTGGCGATAAAGACGTCGTTTGGCTCAAAAGAATCAAACAATACCGCATTGTCGATGTGGCGAACCTTCAGTTTCTTCCGTTGGAAATCTTTGCCTAATAGCACATCCTCATAGCCATATCTCTTGAAATTCGTGTTATAGGGATGTTCTCCTGTCAGCGTTTTGTGAACCATGAAGTTGGTACTCAAATGCTGATAGGGTCGTTTGGCGCGGTTGATGGCATTGATTTGCTCCTCGCTTGCTCGTTCGTAGCGGTAGCGGAGGTTGCTTTTCCATACATTTTCATCTCCTCCGATTTTCAATCCGCCCACAATGACATCGCCGTCGGTCGCCAGATAGTTGCGGATGAATTGCGGATTGTCCAGCGAAAGGTCTCCATCGATGAACAGGAGCCATTCTTTCGATGCTTCGTTGACCAGGAAGTTGCGGATGGCAGAACGTCCAACGTTAACGTTTCTGACGATATAGCGGACGCCCTCCAAAGCTTCTATCGCACGGTTGGTGACAATGCAGCTTTTGTCGGTCGAGGCATCATCGGCTACAAGAATCTCGAAGTCAATCCCAGCAGCCACACATTGCGCCTGCAACGCTCTGACAAGTGCCACGCAAGTGCAGTTGTAAGTGGGTAAAAGTATGGATATTGACTTCTGCATATTGTCGTATGATTTTATGAGCGATGAGCGGTTTGTGTAAAATAAATTTACTATCGTGTTCCAAAAGTTGAGCCTTTGTCTCGCAAAAGCTCATCTTTTGGATGGTGAAAGGTCACCTCTGGGAGCATCAAAGGTCAGCTTTTGGAGGGTGAAAATTAACCCATTGATTACCAAATGATTACAAATCAATAAGCGATATTTGTTTTGTAAAATTTTTTCGCTGGCCTATGACTTGCCTTCCACGTAGCTCAACTCCTTATTTCATGCAGTTTTTCGAGGCTTTTAAATACTCGGCCAGCTTCCTTACCGCCCTTGCCCTGTGTGAGATTTGGTTCTTGACATCCTCTCCCAGCTCGGCAAAGCTCTTGTCGTAGCCTTCTGGGATGAAGATGGGATCGTAGCCAAAGCCCTCGCTACCCGATTTTTCCTTTGCAATTCGACCTTCTACCCTACCCTCGAACTGGTGCTCCTCACCTCCGATGAGCAACGAAACGACGGTCCGAAAATGAGCTTTCCGATTGGGATTGTCGCCCAATTTCCGCAAGAGTTTTGCCATGTTTGCCTCACTATCGTGGTCGGTGTGATCATCGTAGCGGGCCGAGTGAACCCCCGGCTCTCCTCCGAGCACATCTACTTCCAACCCCGTGTCGTCGGCAAAGCAATCCAATCCGTAGTGCTCATAGATGTATCTCGACTTGATGCTGGCATTTTCCTCCAACGTGTCGGCTGTTTCAGGGATGTCAACGTCACAACCGATGTCCCTCAATGAAACTATTTCGAAGTCGCTGCCTAATATTTCTTTTATCTCCTTGAGCTTATGATTGTTGTTGGTTGCAAAAACGATCTTCATATAGCTTTGATTTCGTTATACATTCACCTCGCTATCGTCGGCATAAACCTGCGTTAACGCCTTGTCGGCATCTTTCGTTTTCACCTTGATTTTATCGAATCCCTCACCGTAAACACCAATGACCGAAGTTTGGGAGACGAACGCCAGTGGGTCGATTATCTTGACAATGCGGAATATTGACTGACTCTCGTTGCGTTTAGCCATCAAGCAAATCACTTTCACTTCTTTTCCTGTGTACCATCCGTGGCCGTCTAAAATCGTGATACCCCTGTCTCTTTCCTTCATGATGGCATCGGATATTTCCTCGTATTTCTTTGAGAAGATAAGGAATTGAACCGACTGGCGTCGCAGATTCATGACATGGTCGAGCATGAAACACTCAATGAACATGGTGCACAGACCAAAGACCACCTTGTGGAAACGCTCCACATAGCCACCAAACTGTGGAAACAGCATACAAGTGCCTATGATACAGATATCCACAGCCATAAGTACCTGACCTAAAGAGATGTCACGGTACTTGTTGACGCAGGCTGCAATGATGTCCGTACCGCCCATGCTGCCGTTGTTGAGGAACACTGTTGCCATGCCAACACCTGTTATACAGCAACCAACGATGAGCGACATGAATGCCTGATCTTTGCCCAGTACCTTTATAAAGTCGCCGTTCGCATCGACTGGCATCAGCTCCTGAGCAAACTTCAACATGAAATACAAGGCAAAAATGGCATAGATGGTCTTCATCATGAACTTTAATCCGAGAATCTTCAGTGCGGCAGACAGCAATATAATGTTGACTATCATGTATGTGTTCTCAATCTTAAAGCTCGTGGCATAGAAGATAATGGCTGAGAAACCAGTGAGACCGCCTGTCACAATCTCATAAGGCATGAGAAAAACAGTGAAGGCCGAAGCGTACAAAAGTAAACCAAGAGTTATGAAAACATAATCCTTGATTTCATTTCTGATGAGTTGTTGATTAATTGTCATATTTCTATTATGATGTTTTAAGGCCAGTTTCCTCATGCTTAGTTGAGGAAACTGGGAGTTTTTGTCCTATTGTGATTACTTGCAGACTATATTAACGATCTTCTTTGGTACGACAATGACTTTGATAATAGTCTTGCCATCGATGTATTTCTGGCTCCGTTCGTCGGCGACGGCTATCCTCTCAATCTCCTCTTTGCCAGCATCGGCTGGGAAAGTCATCTGGAAACGCGCCTTGCCGTTGAAGGAAATGGTGAGCTGAACCTCACTTTCGATCAGGTAAGCTTCGTTCCATTGTGGCCACTTAGCGTCGCAAATGCTCTCTTTTTGGCCCAGTGTCTCCCAGAGTTCCTCGGCAATATGCGGTGCGAAGGGTGCGATGAGGATGAGCATATCCTTGAGCAAGGAACGGTTGTTGCACTTCTGCTGTCCGAGTTCGTTCACGCAAATCATGAATGCTGATATGGCAGTGTTGTACGAGAACTGTTCAATGTCGCCCGAAACCTTCTTGATGAGCTTATGAACGCTCTTCAACGACTCCTTAGAAGGTTCGTCTTCGGTGAGTTCTTGCTGATAGATCTTCCAGAATTTCTTCAGGAAGCGATGACAACCGTCGATTCCATTGGTGTCCCAAGGTTTGCTTGCTTCGACAGGACCTAAGAACATTTCGTACAAACGGAGAGTATCGGCGCCGTATTGCTCAATGATGACATCGGGATTGACGACGTTGAACATGGATTTCGACATCTTTTCCACTGCCCAACCGCAAACATACTTGTCGTTTTCGAGGATGAACTCGGCATTGTTGTACTCTGGTCGCCATGCCTTGAATGCCTCGACGTCAAGCATATCCCCATGAACGATGTTTACATCCACGTGGATTGGTGTGGTCTCATATTGGTCTTTGAGTCCGAGACTCACAAATACGGGAGCCTTAGAGTGGTCGTCTGAGTTGATGCGATATACGAAATTGGAGCGCCCTTGTATCATGCCTTGGTTGACAAGTTTCTCGTATGGCTCTTCCTTACAGCTGTAACCGTAGTCGTGTAGGAACTTGTTCCAGAAGCGACTGTAGATCAAATGCCCGGTGGCATGTTCCGTTCCACCCACATAGAGGTCAACATTCTGCCAGTATTCGTCGGCTTCCTTGCCCACGAGTGCTTCGTCATTGTGCGGATCCATGTAGCGAAGGTAATACGCTGAGCTACCTGCGAACCCCGGCATGGTGTTCAATTCAACGGGGAAAATGGTCTTGTTGTCGATCAGCGATTTATCAACAAGCTTTTTGTTTGCCTCGTCCCAAGCCCATATCTTTGCCCGACCCAATGGTGGTTCACCGCTTTCGGTCGGCTCAAACTTGTCTATTTCAGGCAATTCCAATGGCAGACAATCCGTCGGAATCATATAAGGCATACCGTCTTTATAATAGACTGGGAATGGCTCGCCCCAGTAACGCTGACGCGAGAAGATGGCATCGCGCAAGCGGTAGTTCACCTTTACGTGTCCGATACCTTTGTCCGTAACATATTTTTTGGTAGCGGCGATGGCTTCTTTGACACTCAATCCATTGAGCGAGAAGCATCCTTCGGTTTCCTTTACAGGACTGTTTATCACCGTTCCCTCCTTTGCATCGAAGCTCTCTTCCGACACATCGGCACCTTCTATCAATGGAATGATGGGAAGATTGAAATGCTTTGCAAAGGCATAATCGCGGCTGTCGTGAGCTGGAACCGCCATGATGGCTCCCGTTCCATAACCAGATAGCACATATTCTGAAATCCAAATTGGCAATTTCTCGCCTGTAAGAGGATTGATGCCGTAAGAACCGGTGAATACTCCTGTAACCTTTCGGTCGCTCATACGGTCGAGTTCGGTGCGCTTCTTCACATAAGTGAGATATTCTTCCACTTCTTTCCGTTGTTCGGCAGTTGTGAGTTTCTCCACCAATTCGCTTTCCGGTGCCAGTACCATGAACGTTACTCCAAACATCGTGTCAGCTCTTGTGGTAAAGATTGTGAAAGCATTTTCCACTTCTTTCCCATCGACTGGAGTTACGCTCTTGAACTCAATCTCCGTTCCTTCCGAACGTCCGATCCAATTGCGCTGTGTCTCTTTTATGGAGTCCGACCACTGAACTTTGTCGAGTCCGTCAAGCATGCGCTGTGCATAGGCCGATACTCGCAAGCACCACTGCTTCATTTTCTTCTGAATCACAGGGAAACCGCCACGCTCACTGACACCATCGACCACTTCGTCGTTGGCCAATACCGTGCCGAGTCCTGGACACCAGTTCACCATCGTTTCGCCGAGATAAGCTATTCTGTAGTTCATCAATATCTCCTGCTGTTCCTTTTCGTCCATGCTCATCCAGTCGCGGGCCGAAAACATCTTCTCTTCGCCCTGTGCCACGTCTAGGTTCAGCGTTCCCTCTTCTTCGAAATGTCTGATTAGCTGTTTGATGGGAACAGCCTTCTGCTGACGGTTGTCGTAGCAAGAGTTGAACATTTGTTGGAATGCCCATTGCGTCCAATGGTAGTATTTAGGATCGCAGGTGCGCACTTCCCTATCCCAGTCGAAGCTGAAACCAATCTTGTCTAACTGCTCACGATAGCGGGTGATGTTTTTTTCGGTAGTGATGGCAGGATGCTGACCTGTCTGAATGGCATACTGTTCGGCTGGAAGTCCGTATGCATCGTAACCCATCGGATTCAGGACGTTAAATCCTTTGAGCCGTTTATAGCGTGCATAGATATCGCTGGCGATGTATCCGAGCGGATGTCCTACGTGCAAACCTGCCCCTGATGGATAAGGGAACATGTTGAGCACATAGAACTTCTCTCTGTTCTTGTCCTCCTGTACCTTATAGGTTTGCTTCTCGACCCATTTCCTTTGCCATTTCTTCTCAATTTCAGTGAAGTTGTATTCCATTCTTTATACTATTGAATTTTAATCTGTATTGTACTGCAATACTGTACTGATATTTGAATTATCGGATGAGTACAATAATCAGCTGCAAAATTACTAAATGTTTCTGTAAATTAGCTCAATAGCCATGAAAAAGTGTACACTTCCGACAGCTTGTTTGTCTCAAGACATGTTCGAATAGTCACCAATCTGAAAGCTAAAAAGCCATGTGTTTGAAGGTTTCTTGTGTTCAGAATTTCAACAACTAAGTAGGCTCGCTTGTGAAAAATATTTACAAACGGGATGAAAATACGGGAGTATTCTGAAATAGAAGGTCGGTGGATTGGAAATGAGAGAAATGTGACAGTTTGTTAGCAACCTACTGATGGATAGATGATTAACCGATTTCCGTTCCGTTTTGAATGCCCGATTGTGCAAAAGTGTCCGACATTCTGCCAGCCGTAGATGTAGCTTTCGCCAGATGATGGATGAGCTTTTGTCGGACCATCGCTGAGCTTCCACGTTGTCATAGGTAAGCAACGACTGAGTTGTGGCAGTGAAACGGTGTAAAAATTGGTTGTTATGACAGTCTTTTCACTTGTCTTTAGCTCTCCGATTGCTGAAACGGCACTTGGCGAAGTGTTAAAATCGGGTAGCTTTTCTTTACAAAATTGTGGCGATTGGCGGAGCTGTTCTCATCTTTTTGGTCAATCGGGATAATATGATACAAAAATGAATTATCTTTGTAGCTCAATTCGAGAAATAAGTTGGTATGACTATTCGAAGTCTGATTCTTTTTGTTTTGACTTCTCTTGCTGTAGCCTGTCATTCCCAAACACTGCGGCCCAGCGGTGTGGACAGTGTGGCGACGGTGGCGGTTGACGACACACTGACTGTCGCCGATACGGTGCCAGTCGCTCATCGTACACCCCGACGTCCGTGGTTGGCGGCTGCCGAGGTGGTGGCGGCGAACCTTGGCATATTGGCTTTCGATCATTATGTGCTCGATGCAGAGTTTGCGAAAGTCACTTGGCGAACGGTGGGTCGCAATTTCTCGCCCTCGAAGTGGTATTGGGATAGCGACATCTTCCGCACTAACCTGATGCTGCATCCCTATCATGGCTCGATTTATTACAATGCCGCACGGAGCAATGGACTGAACTTCTACGAGTCGATACCATTTGCTGTCGGCGGTAGTCTGATGTGGGAGATTGCCGGTGAGATGGAACATCCGTCGATTAACGATTTTCTGGCAACGTCGGTCAGTGGCTTGGCGATAGGGGAGGTGACCCATCGTTTGGCAGAGCGAATCTACGACAACCGCTCACGGGGAGCTGAGCGTGTGGGTCGCGAAATTGTGGGTGCGTTGCTCAATCCGGCAGGTGGTTTTACACGGTTGGTGACTGGCAATACTTTCCGCTTGACGAATGACCCTTTAAACGATTTGGAAATCAAACAGTTACCGCTTGAGTTTTCGGTGCTTTTGGGAGGCCGTTTTCTGGGCACAAATCAGGGCGAGCAATCACATCGGTTAGGGGGCACGCTCAATTTCGATTTCACCTACGGTTCACCGGTTGAACCGACCAATTCCAAGCCCTACGATTTCTTCCGTGCTAACATAGGATTTGACTTGTCAGGAGGCGAATCAACAGTGGGCAATCTGAACATCATCGGGCAGATAAGGCAATGGATGCTCACCGAAACCGATGCCAACAGACTGTCGCTGGGCATTTATCAGCATTTCGACTATTATGCCACCGATTCCATTCACGGCAAAACGCCCTACAAGATATCAGAGGCGGCGAGTGTTGGGGCAGGTCTGGCATGGTGTCGGCAGAAGCACGACGTGCGGTTGTCCGAGGAGCTCTATGTGAATGGTGTGCTGCTGGGTGGCGCACTTTCCGATTATCGTGAGAATCGCTACAAGCGCGAGTACAGTGTGGGCAGCGGTTACAGCCTGAAGAGCATCACTGGGATTGACATAGCTTGGTGGCTACGTGTGCGTCTGTTAGCCGACATGAAGCATTTGTTCTCGTGGCACGGCTATGAGGACGAAGATCCCACAAAGGAATACATCGAATACAGCGTGATGGGCGACCGTGGGAGTGTGGTCAGCCTGCTTTTGCGTCCGTCTTTGGAACTTTTGCTCAACCGTCATTGGGGAATCGAGACCTCGGCCTTCTTTGTTTTCCGAGATTTCCATTACAAGTATCATCCCGATGTATCATCCACAGCCTATGACTATAGAGTGGGGGTGAAGTATAGGTTCTGATAGGACGGTATAGCCAATGGGCAAAGTAATGGTACAAAGTTAGCCAAACGACATTAATACCACTAAAAGATTAGGTTATCATTTGCTCATTCAGCCTTTATTTTGTATTTTTGCATTTCTACAAACAAGTAAGAAAGAATACCCAGTTATGGCAAAAAACGACAAGGGACTAACCCCAATGATGCGACAGTTCTTCTCAATGAAGGCGCAACATCCCGATGCTTTGATGCTCTTTCGCTGTGGCGACTTCTACGAGACTTACTGTGATGATGCCATAGAAGCCGCTAAGATACTCGGCATTACGCTGACTCGCCGAAACAACGGTGCGGCAGCGGGCGACGAGATGGCAGGTTTCCCACACCATGCTTTAGATACTTTCCTGCCGAAACTCATCAGGGCCGGAAAGAGGGTGGCCATTTGCGACCAACTGGAAGACCCGAAGAAGAAACGTGAGCAACTGAAGGGTAAGAAAGGGCTCACGGCCGAGGATAAGATGGTGCGTCGGGGCATTACCGAACTCGTAACACCGGGTGTGGCAATGGGCGACAGCGTGCTGAATTACAAGGAGAACAACTTTCTCGCAGCTGTGCATTTTGGTAAGGGATCGTGTGGTGTCAGCTTCCTTGACATCTCCACTGGTGAGTTCCTTACAGGTGAAGGAACGTTCGATTATGTGGAAAAACTTATCGGAAACTTCTCCCCAAAGGAGGTCCTTTATGACCGAGCGCGGAAGAATGACTTTGAAAAGCAGTTCGGAACACGCCTCTGTACCTTCGAAATGGACGACTGGGTGTTTACCGATCAGACGGCACGGCAGAAGCTTTTGAAGCATTTCGGCACGAAAAACCTCAAGGGCTTCGGTGTGGATCATCTCAATAACGGTGTCGTTGCAGCAGGAGCCATCATGCAATACTTAGAGGTGACGCAGCATACGAACATCAATCACATCACCTCATTGGCTCGAATAGAAGAGGAAAAGTATGTCAGGCTCGATCGTTTCACCATCCGCTCGCTGGAGTTGGTGGCGCCAATGCAAGACGACGGCTCATCGTTGCTCAACGTAATCGACCGCACTATCACACCAATGGGTGGACGAATGCTGCGTCGCTGGCTCGTTTTCCCTCTCAAAGAAGTGAAGCCTATCAACGAAAGGCTGGATGTTGTGGATTACTTCTTTCGTCAACCAGACTTCCGTAGGTGCCTCGACGACCAGTTGCACCGCATCGGCGATTTGGAAAGAATCATCTCCAAGGTAGCCGTTGGTCGTGTCTCGCCACGTGAGATGGTGCAGTTGAAGAATGCGTTGACGGCCATCAAACCCATGAAAGCTGCTTGTCTGAGTACGGATAATGAGGCATTGAAGCGTATTGGCGAACAATTGAATCTGTGTGAGTTGATTCGTGACAGAATCGAAGCTGAGATAAAGAACGATCCTCCGCAACTGGTGAACAAGGGAGGGGTTATCGCAAGTGGATTCAGCGCTGACCTCGATGACCTCCGTTCCATGCGAGACAATAGCAAACAGTATCTTCTTGAGATACAAGAGAAGGAGGCTGAGCAGACGGGAATTAACTCATTGAAGATTGGTTTCAACAATGTTTTCGGCTATTACCTTGAGGTTCGCAACACGTTCAAGGACAGAGTGCCCGAAGATTGGATAAGAAAGCAGACGCTGGCACAGGCTGAACGCTACATCACACCTGAGCTGAAGGAATACGAGGCTAAGATATTGGGGGCCGATGAGAAGATTATTATGTTGGAAACAAGACTCTTTGCGGAGCTCATACAGGACATGCAGGAGTATATTCCACAAATACAGATCAACGCAAACCTTATCGCCCATCTGGATTGCCTGTACTCTTTCGCAGCCGTTTCTGAGGAAAACAAGTATGTCAGACCAGTAGTTGACGAGTCGGAGGTGATTGATATCAAGCAAGGACGTCACCCAGTGATTGAAACGCAGTTGCCTTTGGGCGAGCAATATGTACCCAACGATGTACTGTTGGACAACGAACGCCAGCAGATTATGATGATAACGGGTCCGAATATGGCTGGTAAGTCCGCTCTATTGCGCCAAACTGCTCTGATCGTACTTCTGGCCCAAGTGGGTTGTTTCGTACCGGCAGAAGGCGCCAGGATAGGTCTGGTTGATAAGATATTCACCCGTGTGGGTGCGTCGGACAACATCTCGCTCGGCGAATCTACCTTTATGGTGGAGATGACAGAGGCTTCGAACATCCTCAACAATGTTACGCCGCGCTCATTGGTGCTCTTCGACGAGCTCGGACGTGGCACAAGCACTTACGACGGCATCAGTATCGCATGGGCGATTGTGGAGTATCTGCACGAACATCCTAAGGCAGCGGCCCGCACTCTCTTTGCCACGCACTACCACGAGCTGAATGAAATGGAGAAGAACTTCAACCGAATCAAGAACTACAACGTATCGGTTAAGGAGGTTGACGGAAAGATCATCTTCCTTCGCAAGCTCGAACGGGGTGGGAGCGAGCACTCGTTTGGTATCCATGTGGCAGATATCGCCGGCATGCCCCGATCTATCGTGAAGCGTGCCAATGTAGTCTTGCGGCAATTGGAGGAGGACAATGCGCAGGTGGGTGGCATGGGGAAGCCGTCGGCAGAGAAACTGGACCGCAGTAGGGAAGGGGTGCAACTGAGTTTCTTCCAATTAGACGACCCCGTGCTGATGCAAATCCGTGACGAGATATTAGGTCTTGACATCAACAACCTCACGCCAATGGAGGCGCTCAACAAGCTCAACGAGATTAAGAAGATAGTGAACCCCAATGCCTGACTCGGCAAAACCGGTATCGTGGCATACCTGTCGCCCGTTGGTCAGGCGCTGTTCGTCCTACAACAGGCAAGTTTTGGAATCACAGAAAAGAATAATGGCTGCTCATTTATTGGGCAGCCATTTTTTTATGATCTTACTTCCAGCTTTAAGCGGTCGGCCATCGCAGCCTGAAGCTGCAGCCGTCAGGCACCCAAAGGCACGTTTTTCCCCCTCGATCGCATCACCGACCACAAGCCGATGGCTATGAACGGGATACTGAGAATCTGTCCCATGTCGATGGGTAGGCCAGCTTCGAAAGCCACCTGCACTTCTTTCGTGTATTCGATGAAGAACCTGAAGGTGAAGATAAGTGTCAGACAAAGGCCGAAATAGAGACCTGTCCCCACCTTGGTGGGATGCTTCCGATAGATGAGCAGTATGATCCAGAAGAAGCAGAAGTAGGCAATGGCCTCATAAAGTTGCCCCGGATGGCGCGGATAGGTATCTACTTTATAGAAGATGAATGCCCAAGGAACGTCAGTTACCTTACCGATGATTTCTGAATTCATGAGGTTTCCGAGCCGGATGAACGTTGAAGCTATGGCCGAACAGATGCCCATGAAATCGAGCACTACCCAAGTGTTCATCTTTGACCGCTTGATGTAGAGATAAAGTCCGACCAACAGGCCGATGACACCCCCGTGAGAGGCCAGTCCTTGGAAACCTACGAACTTCCACGAGCCGTCGGAAAGGAACTTGATAGGTATGAAAATCTCAACGAAATGTTGCCATGAATCGAAGAATTCCTCAGGTTCGTAGAAAATACAATGTCCCAGTCGCGCTCCGATGAGTGCGCCGAGAAAGACGTAAAGGAACATAGGCTCGAACTTCTCATCGGGATATTTGTGCCGTTTGTAGAGCCATTGCATCAGAAAGAAGCCGAGTGACAGGCCAATGAGCCAGCACAGACCATACCAGCGAATGCCTGTGGAACCGATACGAACGAGATACTCGTCGGGTTGCCATGGGATATAAAGTAGTAATTTGTTCATAATGAAGCCTCAACCCCAGCCCTCTTCTCCAAAGAGCGAGCTGCATGCGGGGTACTTGTTTATATATCTTTGTTTATAACGATGTCTGAAAAAGCGAAAGCTGCCGTACGACTGGGAAGCCATCAGCCGGAAATCCCCTCAACGAAGGGGAGCGTCGGAATGAGGTTCTCTTATACGTTGAAGCGGAAGTGCATGATGTCGCCGTCCTGAACGACATACTCCTTGCCTTCGATACCTAATTTTCCAGCTTCACGGATGGCAGCTTCTGAGCCGTATTTGAGGTAATCCTCGTATTTGATAACTTCGGCACGGATGAAACCTTTCTCAAAGTCGGTGTGGATGACACCGGCGCATTGTGGTGCCTTCCATCCCTTTTGGAATGTCCATGCCTTCACTTCCATCTCGCCGGCAGTGATGAATGTCTGGAGGTTGAGCAGGTGGTAAGCCTTCTTGATGAGTCGATTGACACCGCTTTCCTCCAATCCGAGTTCGTCGAGGAAGAGCTTTTTGTCCTCGTAGCTCTCCAACGATGCGATATCCTCTTCGGTCTTGGCGGCAATAATCATTGCCTCAGCACCTTCCTCGGCAGCAATTTTCTCGATTTGTCGGCTGTATTCGTTGCCTTCTTTCGCGCTGTTCTCGTCCACATTGCAGACATAGAGCACCGGCTTGGTGGTCAGAAGGAACAGGTTGTGGGCAGCCAGTTGCTCCTCCTTACTCTCGAAACTGACGCTGCGGGCATTCTTTCCTTGCTCCAACACCTCCTTGAAAGCCTCCAGAACCGTGACCAAAACCTTTGCATCCTTGTTGCCAGTAGCGGCAATTTTCTGATTTTTCGCCAGTTGAGACTCTATCGTCTCAAGGTCTTTCAACTGCAATTCGGTGTCGATAATCTCCTTGTCCTCAATAGGATTGACGGCCGCTCCGCCCTCGCGCACAATGTTATCGTCCTCGAAGCAGCGAACCACATGGATGATAGCGTCGCACTCACGGATGTTCCCTAAGAACTTGTTGCCCAGTCCTTCGCCCTTGCTTGCGCCCTTGACGAGGCCCGCAATATCGACAATCTCGCACGTTGCGGGAACGATTCTGCCTGGATGGACAATCTCGGCGAGCTTGTTCAGACGCTCGTCGGGCACGGTAATGACGCCGAGATTGGGCTCAATCGTACAGAATGGAAAGTTGGCTGCCTGTGCTTTGGCACTGCTAAGACAGTTGAAAAGAGTAGATTTGCCCACGTTTGGCAGACCCACTATACCACATTTTAATGCCATATCTTAAATAAACGTTTATTTTCTTTGTGTGCAAAGGTAGGGAATAAAATCGAGAAATAAGCGTTTTTTTAAACGGGATTGTGTGCGATGATGGACGAATGCTCATTTCAGGTCTGGCAACGGCTCGTTATAGAGTGTTAGGCAATTATCGGCGCCATGTGCTGAGCGGCGTCATTGCCACGTTTTTGCTGATGAACGGCGCCTATCTCCGCCACAGTTTTTCGCCTGAAGGAAAGCAACTGCAGCTAATGCTGTGACCAGTGATTTTATCATTGCTTAGCTATCGCGTTGCGAAAGCTCACTTATCAGGCGGTAAAAGCTCACCTATCGCCACATGATAGCTGACCTTTCACAATGCATTCTATATGATGTTGATTAACAGATAGTTGCATATCTTCTAATTATTGCTTATTTTGAAGTAAGTTTTAGAACTTCCCATCTTTGTTGTTTCTACAACAGTGACATCATCTTATCTTGATTTCGTTATTATAAAATGTCGGGTAATTATATTTTAATGGAAAATAAAGGGCTGTAAAATGGATTGCAAATGCTCTGCCATTCTTCTTTAAAACGGAATATTAACTGCCGAATCGCATTGAAATCAATTTGTTTTTTGATTGAAACAGTGTAATTTACAGAAATTAATAGCTTTTGCTTTCTAATGAAATGTTTTTAAACGGCTCAATCTAAACCTATTCCGTCATCAGGGGCTGACGTACTATGATGTTGTCGATATTGATGAGTGCTCTTGCGGTCAGGCGGCCGATTAAGGTTTAGCACTTGAGAGATCATTAATGGAAGTTTGTTTGCAGTCAAACAATTTTATTTTTGTAATTTTGCCAACGACTTGATTTTTATGAAGGATGAAGCAATATCATGAAATAAACTTTGTGCGGTCGGTGCTGATACTGTTGGTGATTTTAGTACACATTGTGTACTTCGGAGAGTTGTATCCCACAGTCAAGGCGGGCATTTTGGGATTCATGATGCCTTCGTTTCTTGTCGTAACGGGCTATTTGGTGAACATCGAAAAGACGTTCAAGGAGTTTTCGCTTTATCTTTTCCGCATCTTCGTTCCCTATCTCATAATGGTGGTTGGCTTCTCAGTGCTTTCCGCCTTTCTGCCCGTACGCGACGGGATAGCGGAAATCACTGTTTCGGTGCTTTTAGAGAGGGTGTTCGTGTCGTCGATTGGCCCCTATTGGTTTCTCTATGTCATGATGGGATGTGGCATCTGCTACTATCTGAGCTTCAAAATTCTGCCGATAGGGAAGCACGTCGCCGTGCGGTTGATAGCGTTCGCTGGTCTTTTGTATCTCGCTTCCTTAGTGGTGCCACTCATGACGGTGAAGATTGTGATGTACTATTTTGCCGGTGCTGCCTTGCGACAGTTGAAACTGGAGTACAGTTCGGTCTTTTTCCCTACGGTTTTGGGCGGTTTTTGCCTCTTTGCGCTGCTCTTTCTTACCAATAACAGAGACTGGGGAAGCATCTTTGTCGTGCTGACCGTTATTTCGTTTCTGGCCTTTTCCAACTGGGTTCATCGTTTTCTCTCTCCCCGTCTCAGCGATTATGCCGACTGGATAGGCATGAACACGCTGCCTATCTATCTCTTCCATCCCATATTTACGATGGTTGGGAAGTTCTATCTCCCCTTCTTTGCATGGGATTCAACAGGCATTTGCTTCACCATTCTCACCCTCTTGCTTGCTGTTTGCGGTTCGCTCCTTATTGCATGGCTGTTGGACAAGACCAACTTGTCTAACGTCTTTGGTAGAAAAAAGTTCTTCAGGGCAGCACGATGAGTAGGGCGGTTGTGTGACATTGGTCCTAATGCGCTTCCAGCCAGTTCTTTCCCCATCCGGCATCTGCCACCAACGGCACGTTGAGAGGATAGGCGTTTTCCATCTCTTCTATGACAATGCGCTCCACTTGCTCACGTTCGTCGGGATAAACCGAGAAGTTGAGTTCGTCGTGGACTTGCAGAATCATCTTCGAACGGATGTTTTCGGCTTTGAAACGTTTCCAAATGCGAATCATTGCCACTTTGATGATGTCGGCTTCCGACCCTTGGATAGGGGCATTGATGGCATTCCGCTCGGCAAAACCTCTGACGGTGGCATTGCGGCTGTTGATATCGGCAAGATATCGCCGACGTTGGAAAAGCGTTTCGGCATATCCTTTCTCGCGGGCCATGCGCTTTGCTTTCTCCATGTATGCCTTTACTTTCGGGAAAGTCTTGAAATAATCCTCAATCAGCTGCTTTGCCTCGCCGTTGGGGATGTCCATTCGTTGCGCCAGACCATAGGTGGTGATGCCATAGATGATACCGAAATTGGCTTGCTTAGCCTTCTTTCGCTGTGCGTCGCTCACCTTTTCAATGTCCTCATGCCATATTTTGGCCGCTGTTGCCTTGTGAATGTCGAAGCCTTCGCGGAACGCTTCCATCATGTTCTCATCCTCAGAGAGATGCGCCATGATGCGCAACTCAATCTGACTGTAGTCTGCTGAGAAGAAAAGACATCCTGGTTCGGGGATGAAGCACTTGCGAATCTCTTTGCCATCGTCGGTTCTCACCGGAATATTCTGTAGGTTTGGGTCGCTCGACGACAGGCGTCCTGTGGCTGTCAATGCCTGATTGAACGATGTGTGGATATGCCCTGTCTGCTTCTTGATGAGCTTCGGAAGTGCATCGATATAGGTGCTGAGCAGCTTCTTTACCCCTCTGTAATTCAATATCTTCTCTACGATGGGGTGTTTGGCTTTCAAACTCACTAAGACTTCTTCGCTTGTGACATATTGTCCAGTCTTGGTCTTCTTGGGTTTCTCCATGATCTGCAACTTGCCGAAGAGGATATCACCCACCTGTTTTGGACTAGAGATGTTGAATTGCTCTCCTGCCAGCTCGTAAATATCGAGCTCGTAGCGCTTCATCCGTTCGGTGAAGATTCGTGATGTCTCCTCCAATGCATCCGTATCCAGACAAACTCCGTTGAGTTCCATGTCTGCCAAAACGGGAACGAGTGGCATTTCGATGTCCCAGAACAAATCTTCGGCATTCACTTCCTTGAGCTTCGGTTCGAGGACGTTCTTCAATTGCAGCGTGATGTCGGCATCTTCGCACGCATAGACATAGATGTCGTGGGGCGAAAGGTCACGCATGTTTTTCTGGTGCTTACCTTTTGGTCCTATTAGCTCATCAATGTGAACGGTTTTGTAGTGGAGTAGCGTCTCAGCCATGTAGTCCATGTTGTGATGAAGCTCAGGTTGGATGAGATAATGGGCAATCATCGTGTCGAACATCTTACCTTTCACATTCACTCCGTACTTGTTCAGCACCTCGTAGTCATACTTGATGTTTTGTCCTACCTTGATGATTTTTTCGTTTTCGTAGAGCGGTTTAAATATGTTTACAAATCTTAACGTTTCTTGACGGTCAGCAGGGATTGGCACATAAAAAGCCTTTTTTTCCTCCACCGCAAAGCTCAAACCGACCAATTCGGCATCAATCGGATCGGTAGAGGTCGTCTCTGTGTCTATACTTAGAATTTGTTTTGTCAAGAAAAAGTCACGAATCGTAATCGCTTCCTTCTCATTATCAATGAGTTTATAGTCGGTTGATACCGTTTTAAGGCTGTCAAATTTCGTCTTTTCTGGCATTTCCTGGTCTTTGTCTTGATTTACGGCAAATAAATCGAGCTGCGAATCGTCTTTTTTTTGCGTTTGTTGAGGTTCGTTAACAAACTTCTTGAGCAACGTTTTAAATTCCAATTCGGTGAAGATGGTGCGCAATTTCTCAATATCGGGCTGCTCTAACTTCAAGTCGTCCCATCTGATGTCAACCGGAACATCAAGTCGGATGGTTGCAAGGTACTTTGAGATTTTGATGTCATTGACAGCTGCCTCTACTTTTTCTCTGAGTTTGCCTTTTATCTCGTCGGTATGTTCAAGCATGTTCTCAATAGAGCCGAACTGGTTGATGAGTTTGGCAGCTGTCTTTTCTCCCACACCAGGGCATCCTGGGAAATTATCGGCGGAGTCGCCCATGAGTGCCAGCAGGTCGATGACCTGTTGCGGGGTGGCGATGCCATATTTATCCTGTATTTGTTTCTCACCGATTTGCTCGTATCCGCCACCATGCCGAGGCCGGTACATATATACATTCGGTCGGATCAGTTGTCCATAGTCTTTGTCGGGTGTGAGCATAAAAGTCTCTATTCCATCAACGCCAGCCCTTGTCGCAACAGTCCCTATAACATCGTCGGCCTCAAAGCCATCGACTTGTAGGATAGGGATGCGCATAGCCTCAAGTATCTGCTTGATAATGGGCACCGCCAGCTTGATGTCCTCTGGTGTTTCCTCGCGTTGCGCCTTGTATTGTGGGTATGCTTCGTGGCGGAAGGTGAGGCCGTGGTCGAACGCTACACCGATGTGAGTTGGTTGTTCCTTGGTCAACACCTCGTTGAGTGTGTTGCAGAACCCCATGATGGCCGATGTGTTCAGTCCTTTTGAGTTGACGCGTGGGTTGTTTATGAATGCGTAGTAGGAACGATAGACCAGTGCATAGGCATCTATGAGAAACAGTTTATCCATATTAAATCTAATTTTAGGGTAAAATTACTAAAAAAATGGCATATATACGGAGATTATTCAGTATTTTTGTAACAAAATATCAGTGTATGGATTATCTGTCGATTATTAAACAACCGATTATAAAGGAACTGGACGAGTTTGTTTCGCTCTTCAACCAATCTTTGACGCACGAGGAGGGATTGCTGGCCAGTGCTTTAAAACATATCCGAAATAGGGGAGGGAAGCGCATGCGTCCCATGCTGATATTACTCATTGCCAAGAACTTCGGTGATGTTACTTATGTGGCTCAACGTGCTGCGGTGGGATTGGAACTGCTCCATACAGCCAGCCTTGTCCATGACGACGTAGTGGATGAGAGTGGCGAACGGCGAGGGCAGGCATCGGTGAATGCCACCTATAACAACAAGGTGGCGGTGCTCGTGGGCGATTATATCTTGTCAACCGCACTCTTGAACGTATCGCTCACAAAATCGGAATCCATCGTTCGCGACCTGGCCAATCTCGGTCGCACACTCTCCAATGGCGAAATACTGCAATTGACGAACATATCGAATCAGGAAATATCAGAAGATGTTTACTATCAGGTGATTAAACAAAAGACCGCAGCACTCTTTGAGGCCTGTGCCGTGATAGGGGCGAAAGCCGGAAATGCCACTTCGGAGGCGGTGGAGGCAGCCCGTTTGTTTGGTCAGAACATAGGAATTATCTTCCAAATCCGCGATGATATATTCGATTATTACGACTCAAAGGAAATCGGTAAGCCAACGGGCAATGACATGGCGGAAGGAAAGCTGACGCTACCGGTGATTCATGCTTTGCAATCGGCTGGTAACCAGCCGATGATGAAGTTGGCTATGAAGGTGAAAGAGGGAACCGTTTCTGCCGATGAAATCGCCCATTTAGTCGCTTTTACGAAAGAAAACGGCGGTATTGAGTATGCTGAAAAGAAGATGTTGGAGTTTCACGATGCAGCCCTTTCGTTCGTTCATCAATATGTTAAGTGCGATGCAATACGCCAGTCGCTTATTGCCTATCTTGATTTTGTCATCCAGCGTAAGAGCTAAATATAAGCGATTGTTGTAAAAAAATTTTAGAAGCACAGACTTAAAGGTGATGTTTTGTTGTTCAAAAGGTCAGCTTTCGCAATGTAAAAGGTCATCTTTTGGCATGCAAAAGATGACCTTTTATAATGCAATCTATATCTGTTTGGTAATCAGTGATTTACAAATGATACTAAGATGGTTCTGTTTGTAAATATTTTTGCTTTACTTTGCTGTCTCGATAACCTTTAAGTTGGCATCCAACTTTGTCTCTTCTCCTTTGGAATCTATGATGGAGAAAAAGTTTTTGTAGCCCACAATGCGTTTCTCCGTCATACCATACAGTAGTTCATTCTTTAGGTTGATGATACCATACTTGCCATCTTTGTAAACAACCACTTTGTCCTTGCAGACGATCCAGAGTGGTCTTTGGTATATAATGGGAACGATTAGATTGTCGTTGTCATCAATAATACCGTATAAATCGTTTTGTTGCACGCAGAAATACGGTTTGGACCATATACTGATAATGTCCTGATATTTATATGGGAACATCATTTTCTTAGTGTCATTGTTAATCACTGTTACCTTACCGTCCTTCTTAATGGAGGTGTATGTGCCGTTACCGAAGAAATAATCGTAGGTATAATCGGTGATAAACTTCTTTTCAACGTAGTCGTAGAAATGTTTTCCCGATTCCGTTTCTACGCTGAAGTAATCCTCAATGTTTGTTGAGCGGATGTCTTTATACTCAAATGGGAGGATAATATGGTTGTTTATATCGATAATTCCGTACTTTTTTCCATTGCAGGCAATAAGCCAAGAAGTTTTACCATATCGATAGCCTAAGTATCTGTTTATAAGTTTTGTGTATTGGGGGGTAATGACCATTTCGCCCTTTTCGTTGAGTAAGCCGAATAAGGAGTCTTTCTTAAATACGAAATAGTCCTTAGTTTGTATTCCATTGACAGGCACTGAGAATGCATCTTTGATAGTCTTGCAGTCGTAAACCAAGTATTTATAGTTCAAAAGGAAGTCGGATGTATTTCCTTTTACAAGTTCTAATTTATAGGAGTCTCCTTTTATCTTGCTGTATATAAGCTTGGTAATGGGTATTCCATGCTCGTTGCAGATACCATATTTCCCATCTTTGCCAACTTTCAGACACCCATTGTTGCCAAACCAGAAGCCTTTTTCTATGATTTCATCGTATATAGGACTGAGAACCTTGGTACCATTGCTGTTGTAAACACCTTTTTTCCCGTTCTTTTCTACGCGGAACAAGTTATCGGTGATTTGTACAATGGCCTCGTATTTTATTGGAATGCAACGCTCCTTGCGTTCGTTGTACAAGCCTTGTTTGCCCTTCTTCCATACATAATACCATCTGTTTTTCCTTAGTTTGATACTGTCGGCATTGCTGATAACCTTTTTATTCGGATATTTCCATAGAATATATTTCCCGTTTGGTGCCTCGCTTATAGTCCTTTCAACGAGATCAATATGGTATATAGGCTTTCTGTTTTGTGCGAAAAGGTGGTTTGACACGGTAGGTATTAATAAAGCGAGTAGCAGTAAGTGTCTTTTCATTGTGGCTATGACCATATTTTGTGTTTGGAATGTTAAAATTCAGATGGAAAATAAATACCCCTCCGCCGGAAAGGAGGAGGAGTATTTCCTATCAGTTTAGAAGAAATTGATTTCCTTGCCTTCGATTTCGCTCAACAAGAGGTTGGTGAGACGGCTTGTACCGAGGCGGAACCAATAGTTGTCGAGCCATTTCTCGCCCAAAATTTCCTTATAGATGGTGTAGAAAATAACAGCGTCCATTACGGTGTTGATGCCACCTGCAGGCTTCAAACCAACTTGAATACCAGTCTTTTCGTAAAATTCCTTGATGGCAAGGCACATTACATATACCGACTCTGGTGTAGCGCTGATCTTCTCCTTGCCCGTGCTTGTCTTGATATAGTTGGCACCAGCAAACATGGAGAGTAGGGCAGCGGTCTTGATGTTCTTGGCATTCTTCAAGTCGCCGGTTTCGAGAATGACCTTCATTGGAATGTCGCCACAAGTCTGTTTCAGCTCGCTGATGGTGTCGCAGACATCCTCATAGTCGCCAGAGAGGAACTTGCCCACTGGGAGCACAATGTCAATCTGTGTCGCTCCGTCCTTTACGGCCAGTGCTGTCTCGATGGTCTTGACCTCAAGCAGCGCCTGCGATGATGGGAAGCAGCCTGTCACGTTGGTGATGTCAACGCCATCTACCTCAAGACTGTCGGCGATGAACTTGGTGAAGCAAGGATAGGCACACACGGCACCTACGTGAGGCAAGTTGGGATATTCGCTGGCAAACTTGTTTACCTTCTCAACCATGGCCAGAATCTCCTCTTCGGTGTCAGTAGTGCGGAGCGAGGTCAGCTCTACGCTGCCCAACAGGAATTTCTTCACTTCTTTGTTGTCATTTTCTGGTACTTTCTCGCTGATGATTTTCTTAACGGCTGCTTTCACTTCCTCGTCGGTGATATCGAGGTTGTAGTTTTTCAGCATTTCATCGTACTTGCTTACGCTTACAATCTTTTGTTCGTTTGATTCCATAATCTATTTATTATTAATTAAACAATTAGTTCCTGCTCTGTCTTTGGCCACTGATGAGGCCCTTGTCGTACAGTTTCTTGATGAGATAAACACTGATAATCACACCTATTGTTGCGGCAATGACCGAGCCCTCGGCCCCAAACTCACCGCCGGTGATGTAGTTGTTGCCTTCGATGACTGGGGTGAGGATGCTATCTCCTATGTTATTGCCCGACACAGCAAAGCCATAGATGTTGCCCTGCATGTAGTTCCATATCCAATGGATTCCGATTGGCACCCAGAGACTACCTGTATATTTGTAGATGGCTCCGAAAAAGAAGCCTATTTCGAGAACGATGGCCGTTGCTGACCACCATGTAGTATGGTCGTTGGTGAGGTGGATGAAGCCGAAGGTGATGGCTGAGACGGCTGTTGCTAGCCAAAAGCCGTATTTCTCGTCGAGCATACGGAAAAGAAATCCGCGGAAAGTGATTTCCTCGCAGGCGGCAACGCTCAGAAAGAAGGCAAAGCCTTGCAGCTGGGAAATCAGGTCGAAGCGGACGTTGGCTATCCGGTAGGCACCCAGTAGCGCCATGATTAGGACGACAGAGCTGAAGAAGCCGAATCCTATGGCAAAGCCCTTGAGGATCATGGATGGCATATTGCTCCATTTAAGCTCGTCTGCGCTTCGTTTTTCCACCTTCCATACCCATATTTTGTAGAGCTGTAAAACGGCGATTGAGAGCAAACTGCAACCTATTATGATGACCGTTGGCGATGTACTTAGCTCGAATGGTACCTCGGCAACGCCTCCTAAGATGATGAAGAGTGCGAATCCGAGTACCAGTTTTGTAATCCAGCGAAGATTGTCGATAACCGTCTTTTTGTTCATTCTGTTTTTTTATTGTGATTATCAGTTGTGAAAATGAAGTATAACGCTTAAGAGTTAGTGGGCTTTTCCTTTAGTTTCTCGTTGTTTTTATGCCTTTCCCTGTCGCGGATAGTCTTTTTTTTAAAGCTCTTTTGAAGTTCATCGGTAAGATTTACACCCGTTTGGTTGGCCAGACAGGTGAGCACCCATAGAATGTCAGCCATCTCTTCGCCTATGTTGGGTCGCTCGCCGGGCTTGAAACTCTGGTCGCCATAAGTGCGAGCCATCACCCTAGCCAGCTCGCCCACTTCCTCAGTGAGGCACGCCATATTAGTCAACTCACTGAAATAGCGCACACCGTATTCGTGAATCCATTGATCTACTTGCTTTTGCAATTCATCTATCGTCATTGTCTTGTGCGTATGTTGCTCCTTAATTGGTGAAGGTATTTAATCCAAATGCGTAAATCAGGATAAACAAACAAATAATTATCAAAGCGAGGAGGTCGATGATTTTTGTAAATTTCGACATCATACCCCAGTATAACCATAGGTGGGCGGTGAGGGCTAAGGTGCCAACTCCGACGAAGATGGCTGCCAAGGGAATCGCAGTTTCGCCTATATTCTCGCTGAAATGGGTGAGGAGAGAGGCGGAAATGGCAGTAATCAGAGTAATTATTCGGAGACTATCCTCATTGTCTTTGGTTCTGATTTTCATCTACTTATCGGGCTTATCCATTGCTGAATGTTGTTTCTTTATTCTGTATTTTATGTCAGATGTGAGCGTCATTACTCCTTGTTTCTCGTGTCCATGCAGATGGTTACCGGACCATCGTTGAGCAATTCCACCTTCATGTCAGCCCCAAACTCGCCCGTTCCCACAGGTTTGCCCATCGCCTTGCTCAGTTCCTCGCAGAAATGGTTGTAGAGTGGGATGGCGATTTCATGTTTGGCGGCGTGGATATAGCTGGGACGATTGCCCTTTTTGTAGCTCGCCATGAGTGTAAACTGCGACACAACGAGTGCGTCACCTCCTGTTTCCATGATATTCCGGTTCATAACCCCGTTCTCATCGTCGAATATACGTAGTCCGATGACTTTTCTCACGAGCCAGTCTATATCCTCGTTGCTGTCGTCATCGCCGATACCTAAAAGGATGAGAAATCCTTGTTGGATGGCAGATTTCACATTGCCTTCGATCGTAACGGAGGCATTTTTTACGCGTTGGATTACTATTCTCATAGCGCAAATATAATCATTTTATTTTGATTGCTCCCCAGAGAGGTGGAAATAATTGTGTATTAATGTAGCTTTTTGTGGTCCAATAACTCCAGTAAGTTCTTGAATGTCAGCGCTTTTTATCCTTTTTACGGTCTTAAAGTTCTTCAATAGTAGCTCCTTTGATTTCTCACCGATTCCTTTTATCTCATCTAACTCGCTGTGTAGCTGATGCTTGGAGCGTTTGTTGCGGTGGAATGTAATAGCGAACCGATGCACTTCGTCTTGTATTTGTGTCAGAATTTTGAAGAGTTCGGAGTTTGTTGGCAGTCCTATTGTTTGTGGGGGAAAGCCAAAGAGCAGTTCGTTTGTGCGGTGTCGGTTGTCCTTGGCAAGGCCAGCGATTGGGATTTGTAGTTGCAACTCGTCCTCAACGACCTCTCTGACCACCTCCATCTGGCCTTTTCCGCCATCGGTGATGATGAGGTCGGGTAGGGGTTCCTTAGCTTCTATTATGCGACTGTATCGCCTTCTCACAACTTCTTGCATGGAAGCATAGTCGTCTGGTCCGGCAACGGTTCTGATATTGTATTTCCGATAGTCCTTTTTCGAGGGTTTCATCCCCTTATATACGACGCAGCCGGCTACGGCATCAGTTCCCGAAATGTTGGAATTGTCGAAACATTCAATATGATAAGGCAACTTCGGCAGTTTGAGTTTCTCCTGTAATTCCTTCATTAATCGAGTCTGTTTCTGCTCCGGATTCAACTTTTCAGCTCTTTTAAGGCGGTCGAATTTGTACTGTTTGGCATTCATCTCCGACAGCTCCAGCAAGTGTTTCTTGTCCCCTCGTTGTGGGATAAAGAACTCAGCGTCTTTGATTCGGAAATCCATTTCAAAGGGAACAATAATCTCTTTTGCTGTGCTCTTGAATCGCTTGCGAATGTCAAGGATAGCCTCGTTGAGCAGCTCGGTGTCTGTTTCGTCCAATTTACGTCGGTATTCGAAGGTAAAGCTCTGATTAATAGCACCGTTAGTCACATGAATATAGTTGATAAAAGCGTTCTTCTTATCGTCATTTACGATAGAGAATACATCAACATCTGATATGGAATAGCTTACGATTTCGCTTTTAGCGGCAAAGTTTTCGAGTGCTATAAACTGTTGTTTGTAGGCCTCCGCCTCTTCGAATCGAAGCTCCTCGGCGCATTTCTCCATCTTCTGGCGTAACAAGCGTTGAACGTCACGGGTGTTACCCTTGAGAATCTGTCGGGCAAGGTCGATGTTTTGCTGATAATCCTCGTACCCTTGCTTCCCAATACATGGTGCACCGCAGTTCCCAAGGTGATATTCCAAACAAGGTTTGTACTTCTTCCGCTCAATCCCCTCTTTGGTAATTGGCATCAAACATGTACGAGGCTTATATATTTTTTTGATGATATCGAGAATGGCATACATGCTCCCGATATGGCTATACGGACCATAATAGGTGCCATATCGCTTGTTTATGGTTCGAGTCTTGAAGATACGCGGCAAGTATTCGTTGGTTACACAGATGCTGGGATAGGTCTTGCCGTCTTTCAGTAAAACATTGTACCTCGGTTGATATTGTTTGATGAGCTGATTCTCGATCAACAATGCGTCTTCCTCCGACTTTACGACTGTGTAAGTTATGTCATGAATCTTCGAAACCAGCACTTTCGTCTTGAACCGGTCAACTTCCTTGTGGAAATAGGAAGATACCCTGTTCTTTAAGTTCTTCGCCTTGCCGACATAGATAATCGTATGTTGGTCGTCATAGTACTGATACGTGCCTGGTAGTTCAGGCAAGTTCAATGCTATGTTCTTCAAACGTTCCAAACGTTTCAGGTTTTCTTCCTTTGTCATGTTGTAACTAACTTATGTAAAGCGGTTAAACGCTTGCTTGTTCCACGTGGAACAAAGCGTGGCCGATTTGGATTCACTTTGTCGTGGGCAAGCTAATGGGATTAGTGCGATAGTCAAATGACATCCAAAGGTTGCGGGATTAGTGCTTGTTCACTGAAGCAATAATCAGATGAATGTCAGAATTTGAGAAGCGATGTTATCTCAATGTCCTTGTCAAAGCAATCTCTACTGTTAGGAAACTCCTCATGCAGTTCGATGATAAAGTTGCAATACACTCTCTTAGGATTGAACTTTTTGACAAGATCGCATGCGGCTTTCATCGTTCCTCCTGTAGCCAATAGGTCGTCGTGCAGAAGAATCACATCGTTTTCGTT
The DNA here is from genome assembly GCF_000430525.1 of Prevotella corporis DSM 18810 = JCM 8529. Lineage (GTDB taxonomy): Bacteria > Bacteroidota > Bacteroidia > Bacteroidales > Bacteroidaceae > Prevotella > Prevotella corporis. The sequence continues at coordinate 165,915 of NZ_AUME01000002.1, forward strand.
GATGGCATCCTTGTGGATTTCTATTGTATCGATACCGTATTCCTTAGCATAGCTCTCTTGAACGGTCTCGCAAGGTAGCTTGCCGGGCTTGCGACAGAGGACGATACCTGCCCCAAGTCTGAGCGCAAGAGCAGAAGACATCACGAATCCCCGACTTTCGATGCCCACAATCTTAGTGATTCCTTTGTCTTTATAGATGTCGTACATCTCGTCGGTTATCTCTCTCAAGGCCTCTGGTGATTTAAAGAGGGTTGTGACATCACGAAAATTAACTCCTTTGATAGGCCAATCTGGAATACATCTCAGATTATCAAGTAATATTTTACTGTTCATTTTCAGTTAGTTGTATGATTGTTTTCTTTTATTTGTTTCACGTGAAACTATATATTCCCTATCTTCCCATCAGCACGAGCAGAACATTTATGTCGCTTGGACTGACCCCTGGAATGCGGCTTGCTTGGGCTAATGTCTCAGGTTGTATGCGTTCCAATTTCTGTCGGCATTCGGTTGACAGGTCATGAATCTTGTTATAGTCGAAGTGACCTTTTATTTTGATGTCCTCCAGACGATGCATTTTCTCTGCGAAGGTTCGCTCCCGCTCGATGTAACCTTTATATTTCATCTTTATTTCGGCAGCTTCGGAAATTTCGTGCTTTCGGTTTTTCGACGCTTCCAATATTTCTTTGAGCTTTGGAATCTGCTTTGCCAATTCTTCAATGCTAATTCCTGGACGCGCAATCAGATCAACAACCTTAACAGTTGAGTGGAGTGGGGAGCTGCCGATGCTTTCCAAATAGCCGTTGATATCGTTTGGTTTGACAGCATTTTTCTCACAAAAGCCGATGATTCTGGCGATATTTTCTTTCTTTTCTACCCACCAGTCATATCTCTCTCTTGTTGCAATTCCTAATTCATAGGCCTTCTCCGTGAGTCTGGCATCAGCATCATCCTGTCGCAAAAGTATTCGGTATTCTGCCCTTGATGTGAACATTCGATAGGGTTCATCGACACCTTTAGTGGTCAAATCGTCGATGAGTACGCCGATATAGCTCTCGTCTCGTTTCATGATAAACGGGTCTTTGCCTGAGCATAGGTGGGCTGCATTGATGCCGGCCACCAATCCTTGTCCACCAGCTTCCTCATATCCTGTTGTTCCATTCACCTGTCCTGCGAAGAATAATCCTTCAATAATCTTCGATTCCAACGAAGGTTTCAGTTGCGTTGGGTCGAAGTAATCGTACTCAATGGCATATCCTGGCCGATAGATTTTCGCATCTCTCAACGCTGGTATCTTGTGTATGGCCTCCAGTTGGATTTCCCATGGCATACTTGATGAAAACCCGTTCAGGTACATTTCGTTTGTGTCGGTACCCTCAGGTTCGAGGAAAAGCGGGTGAGTAGGTTTGTCGGGGAATATGACGAGCTTTGTTTCGATAGACGGACAGTAGCGTGGTCCTGTGCTTTGAATTTGTCCGTTGAAGAGCGGAGAGTCTGCAATTCCCGACCTTAGAATCTCGTGTGATTCCTCGTTGGTGGAGCAAGTCCAACACGGCAGTTGAGGCAACTTCCTCACTTTATTAAGATAAGAGAAGTGGTGATAGTCGTTTTCGCCCGGCTGTTCTTCCATTTCGTCGAAGTGAACCGACCGTTTGTCTATGCGTACCGGTGTACCCGTTTTCATTCGCAAACTCCTTATCCCCCAACGTGTTATACTTTCCGTAAAGTTATGTACGGCCAACTCGGCGCATCGTCCACCCTCCACCTGCCGGTGTCCGATGTGCATCAGTCCGTTTAGGAACGTTCCAGCTGACACTATCACTGCTTTGGCAAATATTTCAATACCCCATATTGTCCTGATACCCATCACTTTATTATCCTTTACAAGCAATTCGTCGGCTTGGTCTTGAATAATGTCGAGGTTGTCGGTATGGTCAAGTGTTCTTTTCCATTCCGAAATGAATTTCTCGCGGTCGCATTGAGCTCTCGGACTCCACACTGCTGGTCCTTTAGAGCGGTTAAGCATGCGGAATTGGATGGCAGTTGCGTCAGTGATAAGTCCCATATAACCTCCGAGTGCATCTATTTCCCTGACTATTTGGCCTTTGGCAATTCCCCCAATGGCAGGATTGCAGCTCATTTGCGCAATCTTGTTCATGTCCATTGTAACCAAACATGTCTTTGCACCCATGTTTGCTGCCGCCGTTGCTGCTTCGCAACCTGCGTGTCCGCCACCTATTACAAGTATATCATACCTGAAATTCATCTTTTTGCCTTATTTTTTTTGCAAAAGTAAGCAATTTAATTGAAAGTATCCGTAAATATTTCTTATTATTAGACTTGATGACCTCTGTATAATAATGTGAGCCATCGGCTTATAACCATTCAACAGATGATTTTACACATCTTTTCGATTAGCGGGTGGGAGAAGGTGAGTGACGGGCATTAATGTTGAATATACAGTATCTTTGAAAAGAGTTTTGATCTCCTTTGACATCCTTTTATTTTACAAAATTCAATTTTTCTGTTTCATTTTTAATAGACAGATATATAGCGACTTATAAAACTATCCTAAAAAGCTGACCTTTTGTGATGTCATAGCTGACCTTTTGTGACGTCATAGCTGACCTTTTGCACTGTCATAGCTGAGTCTTTATCCGCTGTTTTTGAAATTATTTTACAATCTACGGCCAAATCCGATTAAAATAGTGATAATTCCCTGTAAGTGCAACGACTATTGACGAGAGAATGAAAGTCAAGACATGCATGAATGATCAGTACTCTGGACTGATAATTTCAATCCTTTCCCGCTGGCTAACATCTTGTAAGTGAATCTTTGAATATTGTATATATTTGTTCCGCTTTATCATCATCCTTTTGATTCTTTGTAAGTGCCGTGGTTTAGCCACTTTACTGATAGTTTTACATTTCTTGTTTAGAAATTGTCAATATAGTGTGTTTAGCGTGTCATGAAGCCTTGCTTTTTAGTCAAAAAACTTTGTTTTATCATTAAAATGTAGTATTTTTGCAGCACAGAAAGACCCTATGAATACCAATACGTGGGTATTATTCGTTTAAAAATAGTTAAAACACCTATTTGCGAAAGCTTCATGTATTATCGAGGAAATTAATTCTAACAGTTTAAATATTTAAAATCAAAACATTTATGTGGTTAATCAATTCATCCATCGGTAGAAAGGTTGTGATGTCCGTAACCGGCATTGCTCTTATTCTATTCCTGACATTCCACATGTCGATGAATGTTGTTGCGTTGTTCTCAGGCGAGGCTTACAACATGATTTGTGAGTTCCTGGGTGCCAATTGGTATGCAGTCGTTGCTACAATTGGACTTGGAGCATTGACAGTGTGTCATATTGTTTACGCGTTTATTCTGACAGCGCAGAACCGTCGTGCACGTGGTAACGAGCGTTATGAAGTTTCCGCTTCACAACCAATGGTAGAGTGGGCTTCAAAGAACATGTTGGTGCTGGGTATCATTATCCTTTTGGGTCTGGTACTCCACTTCTTCAACTTCTGGTACAACATGATGTTTGCTGAACTCTTCCATGTTGCCGATCCATTGGGCGACCCTACTAACGGTTTCGGTTACATCAAGGAGACATTTGCCAATCCAGTATTCGTCGTTCTCTATGTCATTTGGCTTGTTGCCATCTGGTTCCATCTCTCACATGGTTTCTGGAGCGCCATGCAGACCATTGGTATCAATGGCAAGGTGTGGTTCAACCGCTGGAGAATCATAGGTTTGGTTTACACAACCCTTCTCATGCTCGGCTTCTTGGTTGTTGTTCTTGCATTCGCATTTGGCTGCGCACCAAGTCTTTGCTGTGTTGCTTAATTCATAATATTTAGAAAAGTACAAGATTATGGCTAAAATATTAGATTCGAAAATTCCAGAAGGACCAGTAGCTGAGAAGTGGAGCAACTACAAAGCTCACCAACGACTGGTTAATCCTAAAAACAAACTGAAGCTTGATGTCATCGTTGTTGGTACGGGACTGGCCGGAGCCAGTGCTGCTGCCTCACTCGGTGAGATGGGCTTTACCGTATATAACTTCTGCATTCAGGACTCACCGCGTCGCGCTCACTCTATTGCTGCCCAGGGAGGTATCAATGCCGCAAAGAATTATCAGAACGATGGCGACTCTATTTATCGCCTTTTCTACGATACAGTCAAAGGTGGCGACTACCGTGCTCGTGAAGCCAACGTCTATCGCTTAGCGGAAGTGTCAAACAGCATAATTGACCAGTGTGTGGCACAAGGCGTTCCATTCGCTCGTGAGTATGGTGGTATGTTGGCAAACCGTTCTTTCGGTGGCGCACAGGTTTCCCGTACGTTCTATGCCAAGGGACAGACGGGTCAGCAACTTCTTCTCGGCGCTTATTCTGCGCTCAGCAAGCAGGTTCACGACGGTCGTGTAAAGCTCTACACCCGTTACGAAATGGAAGACGTGGTGATTGTCAACGACCGAGCACGCGGTATCATTGCCAAGAACTTGGTTACCGGAAAGTTGGAGCGTTTCTCAGCCAATGCCGTTGTGATTGCCACTGGTGGTTATGGCAATGCTTACTTCCTTTCAACCAATGCCATGGGTTGCAACTGTACTGCGGCCGTTCAATGTTATCGCAAGGGTGCGTTCTTTGCCAACCCTGCCTTTGTTCAGATTCACCCAACCTGTATCCCCGTTCACGGCGACAAGCAGTCAAAGTTGACCCTGATGTCAGAGTCTCTGCGTAACGACGGACGTATCTGGGTGCCTAAGAACATCGAGGACGCAAAGGCACTTCAGGAAGGGACAAAGAAGGGCTCAGACATTCCTGAAGAAGAGCGCGACTATTATTTGGAACGTCGTTATCCAGCATTCGGTAACCTCGTACCTCGCGATGTGGCTTCTCGTGCTGCAAAGGAACGTTGCGACCACGGATTTGGTGTCAACAACACTGGTTTGGCCGTATTCCTCGACTTCTCCGAGAGTATCAACCGTCTCGGTATCGACGTCATTCGCCAGCGTTACGGCAACCTCTTCGACATGTATGAGGAAATCACCGATGTGAATCCAGGCGAGTTGGCTAAGGAAATCAATGGTGTTAAGTACTATAATCCAATGATGATCTATCCTGCCATCCACTATACGATGGGCGGAATTTGGGTAGATTATGAGCTTCAGACTACCATCAGGGGTCTCTTCGCTATCGGAGAATGCAACTTCTCAGACCACGGAGCCAACCGTCTGGGTGCCTCTGCTTTGATGCAAGGTCTTGCCGACGGTTATTTCGTGTTGCCTTACACCATTCAGAACTATTTGGCCGATCAGGAAATCTGGCCGCATTTATCAACAGATCTTCCTGAATTCGAAGCTGCCGAGAAGGGAGTACAAGCCGAAATCGACCGTTTGATGGGCATTCAGGGCAAGCGCTCTGTTGATTCAATCCACAAGGAGTTCGGACGCATCCTCTGGGAGTACGTAGGCATGGGCCGTACGCTCGAAGGTCTGAAGACGGGACTTGAGAAAATGAAAGCACTTCGTGACGAATTCAACACCAACCTCTTCATTCCCGGAAGCAAGGAAGGACTCAACGTCGAGCTCGACAAAGCTATCCACCTCCGTGACTTCATCCTTATGGGCGAGCTGATTGCTTTCGACGCAATCTCACGTAATGAAAGCTGTGGTGGTCACTTCCGCGAAGAGTATCAAACCGAGGAAGGCGAGGCCAAGCGCGACGACGAAAACTACTTCTATGTAGGCTGCTGGGAGTACATGGGCGATGATAAGGTTGCTCCAGAACTCACCAAGGAACCGCTCGAATATGAGGCAATCAAGGTTCAAACACGTAACTACAAGAATTAATATAGGTCAAAGTTGCTTTCAACAAACAATAAAAAGAAATTCAATATGGAAAAAAATATAAGTTTCACACTTAGAGTTTGGCGTCAGAACGGACCTACAGCAAAGGGCCATTTTGATACTTTTGAGATGAAGGACATCACTGGCGACACTTCCTTCCTTGAGATGCTGGATATACTCAATGAGCAACTCATCGAGGACGGTCAGGAGCCATTTGTCTTCGACCATGACTGCCGCGAGGGTATCTGCGGTATGTGCTCACTCTACATCAACGGTCACCCACACGGACTTGCTACGGGTGCTACCACTTGCCAGCTTTACATGCGTCGTTTCAACGATGGCGACGTCATCACCGTAGAGCCTTGGCGCTCAGCCGCATTCCCAGTTATCAAGGATTGCATGGTTGACCGTGGCGCATTCGACAAGATTATTCAGGCAGGTGGCTACACCAGTGTTCGCACCGGACAACCACAGGACGCCAATGCCATCCTTATTTCCAAAGAGGCTGCCGACGAAGCAATGGACTGTGCCACATGTATCGGTTGCGCGGCTTGCGTTGCAGCTTGCAAGAACGGTTCGGCAATGTTGTTCCTCTCTTCAAAGGTCAGTCAGCTGGCATTGCTCCCACAGGGTCGCCCAGAGGCTGCAAGACGTGCCAAGAACATGATTATGAAGATGGAGGAGCTCGGCTTCGGTAACTGTACCAACACCCGTGCCTGTGAGGCAGAGTGCCCAAAGAACGAGTCTATCGCCAATATCGCCCGCCTGAACCGTGAGTTCATCAAGGCGAAGCTTGCCGACTAACTTCTAATTTTTAAGGAAAGCTACACTTTTCTTACTAAGATCTGATACAAATCCCATGACACTTTCATTGGTGTCGTGGGATTTTTTTTGAGTCAAACCGTGCCATTGTGAATCTTCCCGCCCATCATCTGAAAGCTGTCGGCGCAGCCATTTCTCCTGATGATGGTGTGAACCCCACGGTCTTGTGTCCGATTCTGCCTTTGCTTCCTCCCACATCCCAACTCCAGTGAACGTAAAAATTCTTTACAATGCTAAGCAATCTTTTTTCATCTATAATAAATTGATAATCAGTATATTATATTTTGATACGCAAAACCTTACCTATTAGCTCTCAAAAGCTCACCTTTTGCATGGCGATAGCTGACCTTTGGGCTCATCGAAGGTCAGTTATGACGTTCCGTTTGCGAAAATATTTTACAATTGCACGGGAGTGCCTCTTTGTTGTGGCCTGAACACATCTTTCCTCATACGTTATACATGCCTTCATCACTAAAGTTGTGTCGTTTTCCATCTGTTGATGGGCTATGTTTAGGATTTTCACTGATTGATCAATGTTCCTTCACTTTTACTTTGTTTTTATTTGTTGGCAGATTCATTTTTTATACCTTTGTAGGAGTTTTTAATCAATCAAATACTTATGAGAAAAACATTATCACTATTGTTTGCTGCTGTTTTGGCGATAGGAACCTCTTCCTGTCAGAAGGCTGTGCTGGACGATTCCGACCAGTCGGACACCAAAAAGCGCACCTTCCGCAATGTTTCCCTGTTGATGGATGAAGAATTCGTTACCATTTCCGAAACGCTTATGACACGAAGCGTCACCGAAGGAAAGGTCTATGCTGTCAATGTTTACGAGAAGAAGGCAGGTGCGAAGTCGTATGCCAAGTATGCCTATGGCCTCTTCACCGACCCTTCGCAGATGAATATCATGCTGACCGAAGGCAATCTCTACCGTTTCGAGTGCCTGATTGTCACCAACAACGAGGATGCCGTGTATCATAAGGATGGCGAATACCTTGCACCTTTTCTGCACGGGCGCTCCAATGCGCCAACAAAGGCAGAGAACAAGTTTGTCAAGTCAACGTCAGCCAATCTCTCACACATCACGGAGGGAAATACGAACCTCACCGATTCGAAAGTCGTCATGTACCCAAGGGCTTACAAACACTATGGAGTGGTAGAGGATTTCGACCCATCTACGGGCACGAAGGTGACAATAGCGGCTCGCAGGGCTGTTTTCGGACTGCATTTGGTTGTCACTCCGCCATCAGAGGGTAAGCTTGACATCACCTATCTTTATAATACGCTCACGGTTGCCTCAACCGACGCTCTGTACGACCATGCTTCTGTGTTCTCTTTCAACCAAATTGTACCGGCCAGTGCTGAGGGATATGAGGGTAAAGTGGAACTCACACTTGATTGGGAAAAGGCTGATGGAACCGTCATAAATTCAAAAAAAGTGATCACTATCAAGCGCAACGTTATGACGAAAGTCGCCATCGACGTGAAAGGGCCTGACCCTACGACTATCGATATTGACGAGGAGGGGGGGCAGATGGGCAACGAGACTGTAGAATGGCATGTGGAATAATTCTAAAATTTAAGCTTCCTTTCCTTATATCGCACTGAATCATGAACCGATTATCAATTAAATTCGTTATCTTTGCAGAAATAAACAAGTAACGAACACATGGATGAAGATTTCGATATAAGGGAAGAAAGGCTCTCTTCGGCCGAGAAGGAGTTTGAAAACGCTTTGCGCCCACCCAAATTCGATGATTTCAGCGGACAAAATAACGTTGTCGAGAACTTGCGGGTCTTTGTTGAGGCGGCCAAATACCGTGGTGAGCCACTCGACCACACCTTGTTGCATGGCCCTCCTGGACTGGGAAAGACCACGTTGAGCAACATCATTGCCAACGAATTGGGGGTAGGGTTTAAGATTACTTCAGGACCTGTACTCGATAAACCTGGCGATTTGGCGGGCATTCTCACATCTCTCGAACCCAATGACGTGCTCTTTATCGACGAAATCCACCGCCTGTCACCCGTCGTTGAGGAGTATCTCTACTCGGCTATGGAGGATTATCGCATCGATATCATGATAGACAAGGGCCCTTCGGCACGCTCCATTCAGATAGACCTTAATCCTTTCACGCTCGTCGCTGCCACAACACGCAGCGGACTCTTGACGGCGCCACTCAGAGCAAGGTTCGGCATCAATCTGCACCTTGAGTATTACGATCCGGAGACTCTCCAGAAAATCATCCGTCGCTCGGCTCGGCTGCTCAATGTGCCAATCAAGGACGATGCCGCCGTTGAAATTGCGCGCCGTTCGCGTGGCACACCGCGTATCTGTAATTCACTCCTGCGTCGCGTTCGTGACTTTGCGCAGGTCAAAGGCAACGGAACCATCGACAATAACATAGCGCAGAGTTCGCTTCAGTCATTGCACATCGACCAGTATGGCCTCGATGAAATTGACAACAAGATACTGCTGACAATCATCGATAAGTTCAGGGGAGGTCCGGTGGGAGTATCGACCATCGCCACAGCCATCGGCGAGGATGCTGGAACACTGGAAGAGGTCTATGAGCCCTTCCTTATCATGGAGGGATTCATCAAGCGCACGTCTCGCGGACGCATGGCAACACCACTCGCCTATGAGCATTTGGGACGCAATATGCTGGGCTCTGCGGCCGTAGAACCGAATCTTTTTGATTTGTAAATACCATTGACGGGAATGTGGAAGTGGGCAGTCTTATCCCCGTTCCCGAACGTTCTTTTTAACGAAACTGACTTATAGTCAGTACTTTGGCTTTGCTTTTCGTTGCGCAATCTATGCCATGTAGGTAGCACTTTAGGCCTAAGACAACAACTTTTCTCACTCATCTTGATATTTTTTTGAACTTTCTTGCCACAAAAGGTCCGCATTTTCCGTCTATATAATTGTAAACGCAATAAAAAACCTTTAACAAAAAGACGTATGAAATCAATTATCATCGCCCTTGCGCTCCTCGCAACCAGTTTGACAGGTTGGGCACAAACAATCAATGACGTATTCAAGAAATTCAAAGAGATGGAGAATGTCACTTACGTGAATATACCCAAGTCGGTCGTAGGCATGGCATTGAAATCTGCTGGCAAAGATACCGTGGCGAATTGGGCTGATAAAATTGACGCCATTCAGATTCTTTCATTGGAAGAGGCCTCGGTAAGCACCAAGCAATTGTTCAACGCCGAAGTCAAAAAGCTGGACACCAGCGGCTATGAGGACATGATTAAGGTCAACTCCGATGGCGAAAAGGTGAGGATTCTGACCAAAGGGACAGAGAAAATCATCAACAGTTTGATAATCTTTGCCATAGATGAGAATGACTGTGCTCTGGTAAAGATTGACGGGCGCATAGCTCCTGACGAGGTAAATGCCATTGTTGACAACCAAACACGAAACTAACACCTTGCTTATGAGACGGTTATTATTGTCAATAGTTGTTGTTTTCAGTGTCGGTTTTGCAGCCGCAGCTCAGCAATACAACTGTGATGGGGTATCAGACCTGTTCAGGGATTTCAAGTATTGTAAGAAAGCAGAGTATGTTCACGTACCAAAATTGCTGCTGAAGGTCGTCTCTGCCGTGGTAAAAGACGATGACCCAGAGGTGAAGAAGGTGCTGAAGGTCATCTCTTCGGTAAGAACTCTCGACTTGGAGGCTTGCTCTCCTGACGTGAAACAACAGTTTTTACAAAGGGTTAAGAAGCTGAAAACTAATGGTTACGAAGAAATCGTGCGCCAAAAGACCAGAGATGAGCACACATTGGTGATGGTTAAGACGAAGAAAGATTATATTCGCCAGCTCGTCGTTGTCAGTTGCGATGTCGAGGACTGCGCATTGGTGCAGATAAAGGGTAAGATTCGCCCCGAAGATGTAGAGGAAATCATCGAAAACAGAAAGAAAATATCTGCCAAAAGATAAACCTGTCCTGTATGGAGGCTTCACAATTCAAATCTCTCTTCTTGCCTTGCCACCACAAACTCTATGCTGTGGCATGGCGTTTGACGGGCAATAGTCAGGCGGCAGAGGATTTAGTGCAGGAGACTTATCTGCGATTGTGGACCAAGCGTCACCAGATTGCAGATATAGAGAATGCCGAAGCCTACAGCATTTCCGTACTTCGGCGCCAGTTTTACGACGTAAAAAGGGCCAATCGCATACAAGAGGCGGCATTGGACATCGGTCAAATGGCAGTCGGAGCATCAACGGAAATCCACCAGCGGTTAGAGGCTGCCGACGAATGCGAGCGCATAAAGCGGATGATCGCCCAACTTCCTGACCCGCAAGGTAGAGTTATGCTGATGCGGGATGTCGAAGACAAGCCCTATAAAGAAATCAGTGCTGTGACGGGACTTACGGAAGTGAACATCCGTTCCATACTAAGCCGTGCACGAAAACGAATCAGAGAACAGATAAAGGAGATGAAACAATGAGAACTACCGATGAAATAAGGGAATTGATTGAACGGTTTTATGATGGAATGACCGATGAAGCCGAGGAAAAATGGCTGAAAACGTATTTCAGCAGTGGAGAGGTTGCCGAGGAATTGAAGTCGGAAAAGACCATGTTTCTTGCCTTGCAACAGGTTGACGTCTCAGCTCCGGCGCAACTGGAAAAACGCATTGAAAGACAAATCAACCAATGGAATATGGTTGATATGTCAGCCCGACGAACCGCTACCCGCCTCAATCTGCGTTGGATAGTGGGCATAGCGGCCAGCCTGATTCTACTTTTCAGCGTTGGAATTTTCATCTATCATCAGGAAAAAGAAGCCCAGTTGACCCACATCGAGCCAACCGACACCTACGATAACCCGGAGGATGCCTATGCCGAAGCTAACCGAGCATTGTTGAAATTCTCGAAAAGCTTGAACAAAGGCTTAGAGAAAGTAGAAGATGTAACGAACAAACAAATAGATTAATGACATGAAAAGAATATTGCTTTTGCTCTTACTCAGCACCATCAGTAGCCTGACGTTTGCTCAAAAGGCGCTATTCGACAAGTATGAGGATGTTAATGGTGTCACGACTGTTTATATTTCAAAGGCCATGCTACGCATGATGAGGAACTTGCCGACAGGTAATCGTGATATTTCGAAGATATCCGGCAAACTCGACCGTCTGCAGATTCTCGATTGTGAACGACCTTCGCTGATTCCAGGCATTAGGAAAACTGCCATCAGCTATTTCAATCGAATGAAATACGAGGTAGTGATGCAAGTGAGAGAAGGCGGCGAAAACGTTATTATCTACGAGAAACGATATGGGAATGGTAAGAATGAGTTTGTGCTATTGAGTTCGGAAAAGGACGAGTTGAGCATCATCAATGTCTTCGGAAATGTATCTTTGAAGGATATTCAGTCCATTGCAGGAGGCAAATAATCAGCAAACATAATTTGGTAATATAGCAGAAATAGCTTACTTTTGCAGGGAGTTCACTTTCGTGTGCTCCCTTTTATATTTAAATGAAGCAATGATAACAGGTTTATTTGTAGGCAGTTTCGACCCATTCACCATCGGACACGATTCGATAGTGCGCCGAGCTTTGCCCCTTTTCGATAGAATCGTCATCGGGATAGGCATCAATGAGCGCAAACAGTATATGCGCCCAGTTGATGAACGCATAGCCGGCATTCGGGAACTGTATGCCAATGAGCCGAAAATCGAGGTGAAAGCCTACAGCGATCTTGTGGTTGACTTCGCCCGACGCGAGCAAGCGCAGTGTCTTATTAAAGGTGTGCGCAGCGTGAAGGACTTCGAGTACGAGCGTGAACAGGCCGATATCAACCGAGAATTGAGCGGATTGGAGACCCTTTTGCTATTTGCCGAACCGCAGTATGAGAGCGTCAGTTCGAGCATGGTTCGCGAGCTCATCCATTTCGGTTGCGATGTGAGCCGTTTTCTGCCGGGAACGGATGGGGTAAACCGGTCTGAGGCGCCTCGTGAGGGCAACAAAAACAAATGAGAATATGATTACCTATAACGCAGAGGATGTAAAACTTCCCAAAATCAGAAAGCGTGACACAACGAGTTGGATCAAAGCTGTCGCAGCCATGCACGACCGTAAGGTGGGTGAAATCGGATATATGTTTGTCAGCGATGAGAAGATACTTGAGGTGAACAACCAGTACCTTGGTCATGACTACTATACGGACATCATCACGTTCGATTACTGCGAGGGAGATATTCTCAACGGCGACATTGTGATCTCGCTTGATACGGTGCGCACCAATGCTGAAAAATTCGGCAAGACCTATGAGGAAGAACTCAATCGGGTCATCATCCACGGTGTGCTTCATCTCTGTGGAATCAACGACAAGGGCCCTGGTGAGCGAGAAATCATGGAGGATAACGAAAACAAGGCGCTGGCATTATTGGAAAAATAGGCTGTGTCTGCTCTTCCGTTTGTTCAAAATCAAGCGTATTCATCGGTCGGATGATGCTATTTCTCACTTTTTTTGACGTATGATGACTACCAAAAGAACGATGCCTGATGAAGTCTTGGGTGAATGCTCTTAAAGTATTTCAACGGCCAATCGGAAGTGATGAATGTAAAATATTTTCGGCATTGCTTATGGATACCTCAGCTTTCGAATCGCAAAAGATGAACTTTCGCATTGCAAAAGGTGAGCTATCGCCACGCCATAGCTCACCTTTTATCGATCAAAATCTATTTTATTGAAAATAAGTTACTTATAAAATACAACCCCAATTCTGTTACTGTAATGATTTTTTACTATTGCGTTGATTTCTGAACTCTCTGTTTCGATGTGCCGAGCCGATAGGGGCTTTGTCGTATGAAACCCCTTTCAGCCAATAAAAAAAACGGCCAATTCATGTCGTAGATGAATGGGCCGTTTTGAATTTCCCTTTTATTCCTATCCGTTAGTTGGGCAATGGCTTGCCCACAACTTCGAGTGCTTTTTTCACTATGTCGCTTTCCTCGTTCCAAATTCTGAAATATTCGTTCATGTTCCAAATGTCTCTGGCAACGAGCGATTTGATTTGCAGCTTGATGTATGCGATGGTTCGTTCCCGTTCAGCATCGTCGGTAGGCTCGATCTTCTGTTTCTTTCCTTCGGCCACGATGTTCTGAATGAGATTCTCAGGCACTTCATAGCTCTTCACGAAAGCATCGAAGGCCTTGTATTTCGCCCTAAGGCTCTTGCGGTTGGTGTCAACGTATTTCAAGTAAGCGTCCATGATAATGTTCTTGACAGCTAACTGCCGGTGAAACCTTGTGAATTTCATTGTGTCGAGTGGCACGAAGTAGTCGGGCATTATGCCTCCTCCGCCATATACCAGACGATGCTTGCGCACGGTGTAGTACTTCAGCGAATCGTCGAAGTGGATGCTGTCGGGATTGGTGAGCTCTCCGTGCTTCAGACGTTTCTCAAGGTCCATCGCATAGTCTTCTTGGTCACCTTTTTTGTAAGGTTTCTGAATGCAACGGCCACTTGGTATGTAGTAATGGGCCACTGTGAGTCGAATCATGCTTCCGTCAGGTAGGTTGAAAGGTCGCTGCACGAGTCCTTTTCCAAAGGTACGGCGGCCGATTACTACGGCACGGTCGTTGTCCATCAAAGCTCCTGAGACAATTTCGGCAGCAGAGGCCGACAATTCGTTAACGAGGACATATACGCTGATGTTCTGCAGTTTGCCGTTGCCTCTGGCCTTGAATTCCTGACGTGCCACTCGGCGTCCCTCCGTATAGACAATCATGTCGTTATCGCGCAGGAACTCGTTGGCAATCTGAACGGCTGACTGTAGGTATCCTCCGCCATTATCTTGCAAATCAAGGATGAGGTTGGTCATTCCCTTTTGTTTCAGCGAGTCAACGGCGCTTATGAACTCGTCGTAGGTTTTTGCTCCGAAGCTCTCCAGTCTGATATAGCCTATTCCTGGACGAATCATGTACGAGGCATTCAACGTGTGAATAGGAATCTTGGCACGTGTGACGATGAAGTTGAGCTTGTTTTTGACGCCTCTTCTCACAATGCCTATTTTCACTTTCGTACCTTTCTTGCCCCGAAGCCTTTTCATTATTTCCGTCCTCGCCATCTTCACGCCGGCGATGAGTGTGTCGTCAACCATCACTATGCGGTCGCCGGCAACGATTCCCACTTTCTCTGACGGGCCGTTCACCACTGGCTGTATCACCACCAGTGTGTCGGCAATCATGTTGAACTGGATACCGATACCCTCAAAGTCACCTTGCAGCGGCTCGTTCATCTCCTTCGTCTCCTTGGCATTGGTGTAAGTGGAGTGGGGGTCAAGCCCTTTGAGCATCCCCTTAATAGCATCCTCAGCCAGTTTGGTCTCATCTACTTTGTCAACGTAGAAGTTTGAGATGGCAATCTCGGCCATCTGCAGCTTGCGGAGGGGTGAATCGCCGCTAAGGTTCAGGCTTATTTGCGCCGACAAAGGTAAGAGGATGAATAAGAAAAGGATGGTGAGTGCTCCCCGGTTGCAGTACTGTGAGGAGATGGGTGCGGATAGAGACTGCACCCTATTTGGATTATTTATAGCATGATTGTTCATTTGAAGTTTTCTCCCTTCAATCTTGTTTTGTGTTATTTATTTAAGTTCAGATGGATGGTTTGGTCAGCATCGGATAATGAATTAAGCTGTTTGGTGTGAAGACACCTTGTTGTAGGTGTTGCGTTGCGCCGTGTATTCGTCATCGAAAGATCAGTTCTCTTGCGCTTCTGCCTCTTCTTCCTCGGCGAGATCCTCCTCAATCACAAGGTTGTCGATGATGAAATTCTGACGCTCCATAGAGTTTTTGCCCATGTAATACTCCAATAGTTTCTGCACTTGGTCGTTTTTGTGAAGCGTTACCTGCTCCAAGCGCATGTCAGGGCCGATGAAATGGGCAAATTCATCGGGTGAAATCTCTCCCAAACCTTTGAATCGGGTAATTTCTGGGTCTGGTCCGAGATCGCGGATGGCATTCTGGCGCTCCTCCTCGTTGTAGCAATACATTGTGACGAAGTCGCTTTTCTTCTCTCCTTTGGCTCGTTTGGCGTCAATTTCCTCTATAGTTTGTTTGTTCTTTATTTTGGTTCGACGGTTGCGAACACGGAAAAGCGGCGTCTGAAGCACATATACGTGCCCCTTCTTGATAAGCTCAGGGAAGAATTGTAGAAAGAAAGTAATAATCAGAAGGCGAATATGCATGCCGTCAACATCGGCATCTGTAGCTACGATTACCTTATTGTAACGCAGCGTGTCGAGACCATCCTCTATGTCAAGGGCCGCTTGCAGCAGGTTGAATTCTTCGTTTTCATAGACCACTTTCTTTGTAAGCCCGAAGCAGTTGAGGGGCTTTCCACGCAAAGAGAATACGGCCTGGGTGTTCACATCGCGGCTCTTTGTGATGCTTCCGCTGGCCGAATCGCCCTCGGTTATGAAGATACAGCTCTCCTCCTTGCGGTCGCTCTTCGTGTCACTGAAGTGCACACGACAGTCGCGAAGTTTCCTATTATGAAGGTTTGCCTTCTTGGCTCGCTCGCGAGCGAGCTTCGTTACGCCAGCCATCGCTTTGCGTTCGCGCTCAGTCTCCTTGATTTTATTCTCAAGAATGTCAGTAAAGTCCTCCTTATGAATGTGCAGGAAATTGTCAACGTTGGTCTTAATGAAGTCGCCCACGAACTTATTGATGGTCTCTCCGTCAGGTGACATCTGCGTTGAGCCGAGCTTTATCTTTGTCTGCGATTCGAAAACAGGTTCTTCAACGTTTACTGCGATGGCTGCAACCATACCGTTACGAATGTCTCCGTACTCGTATTTTCCAAAGTAATCTTTGATAGTTCTCGCAATATGCTCCTTGAACGCCGACTGATGCGTACCGCCCTGCGTCGTGTGCTGACCGTTTACGAACGAATAGTATTCCTCTCCATACTGGTTTGTATGCGTAAACGCTATTTCTATGTCATCGCCCTTCATGTGAACGATGGGATATAGCGGATCGACCGTCATGTTATCGGTGAGCAAATCCTTGAGCCCATGGCGACTGACAATGCGCCGACCATTGTACATAATGGTCAGTCCGGTGTTCAGATAGGTGTAGTTTCGGAGCATGGTTTCCACGATATCATCATGGAAACTATAGTTTTTAAACAGTGTTGCGTCAGGTTCGAAGAAAATATATGTGCCGTTTTCGTCCTTCGATTTTTGTGTATTGTCGCTTTTCAGCTCTCCTTTCTCGAATGTCAGCTCACGTACCTTACCGTCGCGGAAGCTCTTTACCTCGAAGTTTGCGCTGAGTGCGTTGACGGCTTTCACACCAACGCCATTGAGACCGACGCTCTTTTTGAACGCCTTTGAATCGTATTTACCACCCGTATTCAGAACCGACACAGCCTCAACGAGCTTCCCTTGGGGTATGCCTCGTCCATAGTCGCGCACCGATACCCGCAAGTTGTCCTCGACATCGATTTCTATTCTCGTGCCGGCATTCATCTTAAACTCGTCGATGGAGTTGTCAAGAACTTCTTTCAGCAGCACGTATATACCATCTTCGGGCAGATTTCCGTCGCCCAATCGTCCGATATACATGCCGGGACGTGTGCGTACGTGTTCCATATCCGATAGATGACGGATATTTTCGTCGGTGTATGATACTGGGTTGTTGTCCATAAATATTAAAAAACTCTCCGATTGTCCTATTTCCGCCAAGCAGAGATGGTCAAACCAATGTATGTTTGTAATGCGATTAGGCCAGTCCTACGATGTGGAAACTGGCTATTTGCAGGTTAGTGCCCAATCAATCGGCTTGCCCGTTCTCCTCTTTTGCTGGAGAAAGGTGGGCAGAAATGTCTTTCTTATAACATCTACGTCTCTTGTGATTGACCGTATCGAACATCTCCCACTGGCTTTGCACACCAGCATTGCTCTCCATCTCAACCTGGCTCTCGCCCCATTTGAAGCCTCGTTCCACATAGCGCGGGATGAGATCGTTGAAGAGAAGCGCATTCGCACCTTTTGAGCGGTATTCTGGAAGGAAACCCAACAGTAGCAGGTCAACACCATCGGTCTTGCTATACTTGATGGCTCTCAGTATGTGCCACCATCCAAAAGGCAGCAATCTGCCACGACGGCACTTCTGCAATGCACGGCTGAGTGAGGGAATGGTGATACCCATGCCTGCGATGGCATTGTCTTTGTTTCCATCAACTATGACAGTAATAAGGTCGAGATCAGCAAACGGGAAGTACATATTGATGTATTGGTCGATCTGGCGGTCGGATAGTTCGGAGAAACCATAGATATCCTTGTACGTATCGTTAATCAGCTTGAATATCTTATTACCGTATCCACCTTCGAAGATCTCTTTTTTCGTGAGTTTCTTTACGTGAAGGTTGTATCGTTTCTCAATCATCTCCGACAGTTTCGAAAGTTTCTCTGGCACCTTGTCAGGAACATTGATGAGATACTCCAGATAATCGTTATCCTTTTCCCATCCTCCGAGTTCTTCCATGTGTTTGGGGTAGTACTCATAGTTATAGGGGGTGGCCATCGTGCCAAGTTTGTCGAAACCCCATGTCAGCATTCCTTCGGGGTCCATGTCAGTGAATCCCAGCGGGCCTACTACCGCTTCCATTCCTCTTTCTCTGCCATAGTCTTCCACTACCTTAAGTAAGGCAGCCGAAACCTCAATATTGTCAACGAAGTCAATCCATCCGAATCGGACATCCTTACGTTTCCACCTTTCGTTTGCTTTGTGGTTAATGATGGCGGCAACGCGACCTACAATCTTCCCGTCCAAGTAGGCAAGGAAATAGTCAGCCTCGCAGAAATCGAAAGCTGCATTCTTGTCTTTAGACAAAGTGTTCAGATCATCGCTAAAAAGATTGGGGACATCATATTTGTTACCTTCGTAAAGGTCGTAATGAAACTCAATGAAAGCCTTTAGGTCTTTCTTGGTCTCGACTTTCTTAATCTGTACAGAACACATTTCCGTATAATGTTTTTATCATTAAGGCTGCAAAGGTACTAAATTTGCATGGCAAAACCAAATCTAACACTTCCTTTTGTTGATAATTAATATTTCATCTCCTTTTGGTCTTTTTGCAAACCAGCAGCAGATGGTTGTTTTTTGCATCGCTGGTGGCGAAGATATAGTTTTCGCCGCCTTCCTTAACCTTCAGTTTTTTGCGCAGTTCGGCAACGCTGATGGGGAAGTTGCGGGTGGTGATGTTGGCTGCTTCGATACCCTTTAGGTTCTTTTTCAACTCTTTTTTATTGAGAGATGAAATGCACTCTATTTTGAAACTTCTACCTGGAAAATCATCGATTTCATCGGCGGAAATGAATAAATGAGAATTGTGGCTAAGGAATCCTGCGCCATATTTGACCGACAGTTTTCCGAAGCATCCGGCTTTCATAATCGCTGCATTGGGTTCATAAAGAAAATCGCCGATATTAATTTCCTGTTGGAGACCAGTCTCTTGATTTCCGGCATCGTTTTTTAGCTCCACTGTGAACGTTTCATCATCATTGACACAATAGAGTCTCAGTGGATCTTGTCTTTTCCCCATGACGAAGAGCAGCTCCTTGCATTCGTTTCTGACGGCGACGATGTGTATTTCCCTAACGATATCGGCACTTTCATTGAGTTCTTCGAGTGCCTTGTGCCAGTCGAGCATTGGCGACAGTTTGGCAATGGCATATTTGCTTTTCTCTACCAACTCGTCTTTGATCTCCAATAGATTGGGCGTACAGTCGTCTATGGCCACCGTTTTTGCGCCATTATTGTCTCTCCGCGCTGGATCGAGGTAGATGATGGTCGAGAACTCAAGCTTGTGCAGGAAGTTTGTGCCGTCACCATCGATGATTTCGGCCTGTTTCAGGTCCAGAAGTCTGAAATTATTCCTTGCTATCTGGCAAAGATGAGGCTGCTTTTCGACATAGGTGGCCCGCAATCCTCTTGCCATGAACGAGAAATCTACCCCCAGTCCGCCAGTAAGGTCGGTGAGAATAGGTCGGCAGTCTGTGCCTTTATTCCTGTTCTGGCTTTCCGTTGTTTGGGAGTGCCCGCAAACTACAGGTTGAATGCCAATTAGACGGCTTACCAAGCTGGCTTTGTAACGTGCTGTTTGTTCCGATGAACACTGTTCTAAAGATAGGTGTGGCGGATAGATGATGTCGTCGATTGCCGCCCACGTCGGCAATTTCTTGCGTGCTGTTTGCCACCCCTCTATCTGATTGATGACGAAAGGCATGTCGAAATCGGGATAGCGTGCTGCCTGCAGCGCAAGCTCCGTTGGAGATTCGTTGCGATGTGTGAGTATGAAGCGTTTCTCTTGGGCATTTTTCCCTTTGTCGGTTGCTGATGAAATGTCGTTGTCGAGTTGATTGCCCGTCGTCTTTTTGTTCATGATTGTCAGTTGATTTCGTGTGTAATTCTCACTATCGCCTTGCAATTCAAGTCCCTTTTGGTAGTTGATAAACCACTTGTCTTGAAGCCGTAATCCGTTTTTCCCTTGTTTTCAGACAGCCTTCTGTCAGTCATCATCTCACGGCTTTGAGATTTCTCCTTGCCCATGCCCTTGTACAGAGGTTGAAATGCCACCATTCGGTACGCAATGGTGTGAAGCCCGCCGACTCCATGACTGTGCGCAGCAGTTTCCGATTGGCAAGGGCCTCCTTGGTGAGCAGTCCCTTTGCGAGCAACGACGCTTCTTGGTCGATGTGGCTCCTGTGTCCCATGTGGTCCACCTTTGCCCCCATCGGGAGTGTGTCGATGCGGCATTTCTGCGCGCCGTCTCTCCATGTGGTATCGTCCCACGAGTTCTTGCAGATGCTGATGTCAACCGCCATTCCGTAATTGTGCATACCACCGCCGTTGGCCGGATTGCTCACGTAGAAGCTGTGATTGGTGTGTTTCACTTCGTCCCACATCGTTTGCTGAACGCTCATCGGGCGTGTGGCGTCGAAGATGACGAGGCTGAGGTCGGGACGCCTGCGCTTCAACTCCTTCTGTGCTCTCTTCAGGGCCTTGGCACAATTGGGAAGCAAGTATGCCTCACGCAGATCTTTGTAGAGAACCTTGTGGCAAAAGTTGTCGGTTCGTGCATACATCAAAGCTGTTTTGATAGTGGGGTCGATGTCTTTGATGTTCACCAATCCCTGCTTGGCCATCCGCTGGGCCGTTGGAGATGGAAATGAGGCTTTCTTAACAGTGGAAACTCTCGATGGAACCGTGCTTTTTGTACGGTTGACGGTTTGTTTTGCAGTCTGGCCATTCACTGTTGAGAATGAAAGCATGAATGCCAGCGCCAACATTGTTTTGTTCTTCATTGTCTGTGTTGTTTGCTATGGCTTTTCCGAGTTGAGCGACATCCGGGCCATCGTTGCTGCAAAGATACAGAAAAATACGCTTTTTGCTTCATAGACTGGTGGAAATGTAATAAAAAATGAGAGTCGGCGACATGGGTTTTGTCAACTTTTATTACCAAAAAACGTACTTGTGAAATTTGCAAACCAGAGAAATAAGTTGTGCAGATTGCGCTTTCAACTCACTTGTACTGTTGTTTCTACACACTGAATACGATCTTTTCACACCGATAGCTGGACCTTTCGCTCTGTGAAAGCTAAGCCTTCGCTGTGCAAGGACTGACGTTCCGCCTTGTGAGAGGTCAGCTATTGCGAGCAAAATCTCGGCTCAATTTATCCTTTTTGCCTGATGTTTATAGGCTTGTTTTTTGTATCTTGTTAGAAATCAGTTTGTTAATAGACTGTTGTAAAATGACGTTATTTACGGCCGAAAGTCCGTATGGCTGAAAAAATGCCTGTATTTCAGACCTTTTTGTAAAGAAAAATCGCTGTCAAACCTTATCGGTATAACAGCGATTCGCTCTATTTCGTAATAACTTCGCTCACCAGTCCGTTAGAAACTTCTCAGCCATGCCTTGAGATCCATCATCATCTCTTCATGATAGCGGAAGCCAATCTTGCTTCCCCAGCCATGTCCGCCTCCTGGATAGACATGGAGCGACGCACGCACATCGTTGCGGTAAAGCTCGGTGTAGTAGTTGACGCCGTTAGCAGGCGGAACAGTATCGTCGTCATCGCTCAAGGCAATGAATGCGCGTGGTGTGGCACGGCTGACATTCAGGTCGGCACTGTACTTGCGTTGTTCGTGCTTGCTGGGTCTTTTGCCGAGGAAGTTTTTGTAGCTTCTAGCGTGCCCATAGCCCTCTGTCATGGAAATGACAGGATAGAACAATATCTGGAAATTGGGCTTTGCCTCTCCTCTGCTGAGCGTTGCCACGGTAGCGGCAAGATGACCTCCGGCAGAGAATCCCATGATTCCGACATCGTTACGGTTGATTTTCCATGAGGCAGCGTTCAAACGTGCCAGTTTCATGGCCTGTTCAGCGTCTGCCACAGGCACTTCGGGTGTGCCGTGGGGCATCCGGTACTTCAGCACGATGGCAACAATGCCCTGATTCTGGAAAAATTCGCCCCAGCTGTATCCCTCTTGGTCCATCGATAGAGTCTCGTATCCTCCTCCGGGGCAAATGACTATTGCGCGTCCGGTAGCCTCTCGGTCAATAGGCAGATACACACGCACCTTGGCGGTGTCACTTTGGTCACCATTGTTGTAAGGAGCCCTTCCATTATAGAGGTTCACATCGAAGGTTCTCTGGGCTATTGCTGCCATCGATATGACAAAAAGGCCCGATATAACAAAGAGTTTTCTGAAATTCATTATCATGATTTAATATTATGTTTTTGTTTTTTCAACTAAGTAACTGCTATTGAAGATATGCTGCCACATGAAAAACGATCACCAGCTATTCTGCCTTATTCAAGGTTGAAAAAGCCGTGAATAGCTGGTGATATTGTACAAAGTTAGTAAAAAAAGCAAAAATAAGGTTTGGTGTTTAGAGTTTTTAGTATATTTGCAAGTATGTTAATGCAAAAGCAACCATACCTAAACGAATTTTAATAATTCTCAAGGTTATGTTAACAACTCCTCCCAGTAGAGGTTAACGCGTGTGTTTAACCCTCTAATGCGGCATAGGAGTATGTTGCTTTTCCGAAGAAACCGACAATTAGAAAACAATTAAGGTATATGCACGTATTAGAAAAATTCAGGTACTGTCCCGTTTGCGGCAGCAAGCATTTTGAACCGCAGGACGAGAAAAGCAAGAAATGTGAGAATTGCGGATTTGAATACTATCTCAATCCGAGTGCTTCCGTGGCTGCGTTCATCCTCAACGATGAGGGCGAACTGCTGACTGTTCGCCGAAAGCATTCGCCTGGCAAGGGAATGCTCGACTTGCCCGGAGGTTTTGCCGATATTGGGGAGACCATCCACGAGGCGTTGGTCCGTGAGGTGAAAGAGGAGACGAACTTGGAAATTTCGAAGGCTATCTATTTCGGAACCGTTCCCAACAAATACACCTACAGTAGTTTTGATGTCCCCACGCTCGACACATTCTTCGTGTGCGAGGTTACCGATCCTGGAGCGCTCAAAGCCAGTGACGACGCTACCGAGGCTTTGTGGCTGAAACTGCAAGATGTGCATACCGAGGAGTTTGGGCTGCGTTCCATCCGCTGGGCACTGAGTGAATTTTTGGAAGAGCGCAGATAGCGACTCACCGTAGCAGCGACAACAGAGGGGAAACGTTCCAGTAGGTCTGCCCGAAAGTCTGATGGCAAGTGTCGGAAGACGATGTTGACGATTCTACCCTACGATGTTTCTCCATAGCATCGGGGTGCCGCCAGAATCGGATATTTTCCCCTTGCATGATAGTTCTCTTATAAAACGCAATGCCATTACGCATTGCTGCGATTGCTTTTACGACTGTTAACGAATTAATGGCTTGTTTTTAGATATTTTTACCCTTAGGAGATTAAAGCAAAAAAAAATACAATAATTTACATTATATAAGGTGTAAGCAAAAAGATTGATTACTTTTGCGCCCTTGAAAAATGTACAATGCTGATATGCAAGAAAATCTAGTTATAGTAGAGAGCCCGGCAAAGGCAAAGACAATAGAGAAGTTTCTGGGTGACGATTTTAAAGTGATGTCTTCTTACGGTCATATCCGAGACTTGAAAAAGAAGGAACTGAGTATCGATTTGGACACATTGGAGCCAGATTACGAGATTCCTGATGAGAAGAAAAAGATTGTTGGTGAGCTGAAAAAGAATGCAAAGGCAGCCAAAAAGGTCTGGCTGGCATCCGATGAGGACCGCGAGGGAGAGGCCATTAGCTGGCATCTTTGCGAGGTTTTGGGTCTCGATGAGGAGAAAACCAGTCGCATAGTGTTCCACGAAATCACAAAGCCTGCCATTCTTGCAGCAATAGAAAATCCGAGACAGCTTGACATGAATCTGGTCAATGCACAGCAGGCAAGGCGAGTACTCGACCGTTTGGTGGGTTTCCGCTTGTCGCCAGTATTGTGGCGAAAGGTGAAACCAGCATTGAGTGCTGGTCGCGTGCAGAGCGTCGCTGTGCGGCTGATTGTCGAACGTGAGCGAGAAATTCAGAATTTCACATCAGAACCATATTATCGCGTAAATGCCATCTTCGCAGTGATGAGCGACGACGGATCGAAAAACGAGGTTAAGGCCGAGTTGAACAAGCGTTTCAAGACGCATGATGAGGCACTGGCGTTCATGGAGCAGTGCAAGACATCCAAATTCGTAGTGTCGGCCATTACTAAGAAACCTTTGAAGCGCACACCGGCGCCTCCTTTCACGACATCCACTTTGCAACAAGAGGCAGCACGTAAGCTGGGATTCACCGTCAGCCAGACTATGATGGTCGCTCAGCGACTTTACGAGGCCGGACGGATTACCTATATGCGTACCGACAGTGTCAACCTGTCTTCGTTGGCTGTAAATACTGCGAAAGAGGAGATAGCAAACTTGTACGGAAGCGAGTATGGCAAGGTTCGGAAGTTCCATACCAACAGCAAGGGAGCGCAGGAAGCGCACGAAGCTATTAGGCCAACCTACATGAATACACCCAATATTGAAGGAACAAGTCAGGAGAAACGTCTCTACGACCTGATTTGGAAGCGCACCATTGCTTCGCAAATGGCAGATGCCAAGATAGACAAGACCACCGTAAACATTGGCATTGTAGGCGAAGAAGGTGGCGATGCAGGTGATCTTCAGTTTGTGGCTACGGGTGAAGTGGTAGCCTTCGACGGATTCTTGAAGGTGTATCGCGAATCGACAGAAGATGAGAATGAGCCCGAAGAACTCTCACACGCATTGCCGGTGATGAGGAAAGGTGATGAAATGGAACGTCGTGAAATTATCTCCACTGAGCGATATCCTTTGGGACCTAGTCGATATACTGAAGCAAGCTTAGTACATAAACTTGAGGAATTGGGAATCGGACGCCCATCAACCTACGCTCCGACGATTTCGACCATCCAACAGCGAGAGTATGTTCAAAAAGGCGACAAGAAAGGCGACGAACGAAAATACGTTGTTGACACATTGCAAGGCCTGAAGATTAGCTCCAAGACAAAGAAAGAAATGGTTGGAGCGGATAAGGGTAAACTAATTCCAACCGATATCGGAATTGTGGTCAACGACTTCCTCATGGAGAATTTCCCAGAAGTGATGGACTACAACTTCACAGCTAAGGTGGAGCAAGAGTTCGATAAGATATCGGAGGGCAAAGCCGCATGGAACGCAGAGATGAAGAAGTTCTACAAGAGTTTCGAACCTGAGGTTGAGGCTGTGATGAATGCACGATCAAAACGCAAGGCTGGAGAACGGAAACTTGGTACTGACCCTAAGACAGGCAAACCAGTGTTCGTGAAAATCGGAAGGTTCGGCCCTGTGGTGCAGATAGGTACGGCCGATGACGATGAAAAGCCGCATTTCGCACAGCTACCGGCTGACAAAAGCATGGGGAGTATTACGTTGGACGAGGCGCTGGAGTTATTCAAACTACCACGGACAGTAGGTAAATTCGAGGGCTCTGATGTGGTAATCGGTACTGGACGCTTTGGACCTTACGTTATGCACATGCGGAAATACGTCTCATTGCCGAAGGAAGAGAATCCCATGACGGTCACTTTGGAAACGGCCATTGAGCTGATTGAGAAAAAAAGACAGCAAGACGCACAACGACACTTGAAGTCTTTCGCCGAAGACGATAAGATGGAGGTGATGAATGGTCGCTATGGCCCTTACATTGCTTACGATGGGAAGAACTATCGCATGCCAAAAGCAATGCACGACAAGGCTGCCGAGCTCACATATGCTGAGTGTCAGGAAATCGTCAAGAACGCACCAGAGCCGAAACCTCGGCGAGGAAGAAAGAAATAGATGCCTCTTGTTTCCCTCTTCAGGGAGCAAGGCTGAAATGATTAGTGATGGCGGACAACGGCAAGGATAGGTTCAACCGAATCATACTTCTGGGTTACATGGGCGCAGGTAAGACAACGATTGGCAAATTGTTGGCAAAGGAGCTCAATATGCCGTTCTATGACTTGGATTGGTACATCGAAAACCGCCTGCGAAAGACCATTCAGCAAATCTTTGATGAGCGTGGTGAGGATGGTTTCCGAAGGGTGGAGTACAATATGCTCCACGAAGTAGCCGAATTTGAGAATGTTATTATCTCCTGTGGCGGAGGTACACCTTGTTTTTTCGACAACATGGAGTATATGAACGGTCAGGGAGAGACCATATTCTTGCAAGCTGAGCCAGAAGTATTGTTCAGGCATCTGAAGATGAGAAAGGTGGCTCGCCCGCTGTTGGTAGGCAAAAGCGAGGACGAGGTCATGGCTTTCATCAAGGAACAGTTAAGCAAACGAAATCCGTTCTACACCAAAGCCAAGCACACGCTTGATGTTTCACTACTGGACACCTACGATAAAATAGCGGGAACGGTCACGCAAGTCAGGAAACTGGTTGGGCTTTAGCTTCGGAGAAGTACGAATTTATCGGTGCAAGTACCGATGAAACCGATGAAAATAGATTGAAATCTATATAGTATTAATTATTTTTTTTGTGAGTCAGAGACATTTGTCTGGTCGTAATTACCATGCGAATATCTCTCCTTGAACAGAACTATTGGGCAATGAAAAAGTGGACAATTGACGACGCAAAGGAACTCTACAACATCAATGGGTGGGGTACTTCCTACTTTGGCATCAACGAAAACGGCGATGTCTATGTGACTCCTTGTAAGGACAACACGCAGGTTGACCTGCGGGATATCATGGACGAGTTGATGTTACGTGACGTGACGCCCCCCGTTTTATTACGTTTCCCTGATATTTTGGACAACCGTATCGAGAAAACATCTTCTTGTTTTGAAGTGGCGAAGAAGGAATACGACTTCAAAGGCGAAAACTTCATTATCTATCCGATCAAGGTCAATCAGATGCAACCAGTGGTAGAGGAGATTATCTCCCACGGACGGAAATTCAATCTTGGACTGGAAGCCGGCTCAAAGCCCGAACTCCATGCCGTCATTGCCGTACAATGCCAGAGTGATTCGCCCATTATCTGCAATGGTTACAAAGACCAGAGCTACATTGAGTTGGCCATGTTGGCCCAAAAGATGGGCAAACGCATTTTCATCGTTGTGGAAAAGCTCAACGAAATTGACATAATAGCAAAGGTAGCTAAGAAGTTGAACGTGAAACCCAATATAGGCATCCGCATCAAGTTAGCTTCCACTGGTTCTGGCAAATGGTCTGAAAGTGGCGGCGATGCCTCTAAGTTCGGATTGACGGCCTCCGAGCTGCTCCAAGCTTTGGAAATGCTCGACAATAAGGGCCTTCACGACTGCCTTCGGCTGATACACTTCCACATTGGCTCACAGATTACGAAGATTCGCCGCATCCAAACAGCGTTGACCGAGGCCGCCCAGTACTACGTTAACCTACGAAAGATGGGCTACAACGTAGATTTCGTGGATTGTGGCGGCGGTTTGGGCGTGGATTACGACGGCACTCGCTCGTCGAACAGTGAGAGTTCGGTCAACTACACTATCCAAGAATACGTCAACGACTGTGTCTATACTTTTGTTGACGCATCCAACAAGAGCGAGATCCCACATCCGAACATCATTACCGAAAGCGGACGGAGCTTGGCTGCTCACCATTCAATTCTGGTGATAGACGTGTTGGAGACAGCATCGCTACCGGAAATGCCAGAGGAGTTCGAGGCCAGCGAGACGGATCATCAGTTGGTGCGTGAACTCTACAACATCTGGGACAACATTGACTCACGCAATATGCTGGAGGACTGGCACGATGCCGAGCAGATACGCGAGGAGTCGCTTGAGCTTTTCTCCCATGGTATGGTTGATTTAAAGACACGTGCGGCAATTGAGGCTATGTATTGGAGCGTCTGTCATGAGATAAATACGCTGGCGAAAGGCATGAAACACGCCCCCGACGAATTGCGAAACCTCGATAAACTGTTGGCCGACAAGTATTTTTGCAACTTCTCGCTCTTCCAGTCGTTGCCCGATAGCTGGGCCATCGACCAGCTTTTCCCTGTCATGCCTATCCAACGGCTCAACGAGCGCCCGACACGAAAGGCCACACTGCAAGACATCACTTGTGACAGCGATGGCAAGATGGACAACTTCGTGACCGAAGGCCGCACGGGACACGTGCTGCCCGTGCATCCGCTCCGACGCAACGAGCCCTATTACCTCGGTGTTTTCCTTGTCGGAGCTTATCAAGAGATTCTCGGCGACCTGCACAACCTGTTTGGCGACACCAATGCCGTCCATCTGTCGGTGAAGGACGGGACTTACCATATTGACCAAATTATCGACGGTGAGACAGTCGAGGAAGTGCTTGAGTACGTACAATACAACCCCAAGAAACTGGTGCGCCAACTCGAAATATGGGTGACTAAGAGCGTCAAGCAAGGAAAAATATCGCTGGAGGAAGGTAAAGAGTTCCTCAGCAACTACCGAAGTGGCCTTTATGGTTATACCTATTTAGAATAATAAATTTGAGAGAACTGGTTGTTGGCACTTTGTTTGAGGCGCCAACAACCGCAATCAGAAAAGCACAGGAAAGCAATGGAATGTTAAATTTTGAAAAAACAACACCAGATCCTGTAACTTATCCCCACACTTAATCGTCATTCAATCAGACGAGGATGAAGAAAATCAGTTTTCGTAATGATGTTCTGCCTTTGAAGAACGAAATCTTCAGGCTTGCCCTCCGCATAACGCTCAACAGAGCAGAGGCCGAGGACATCGTGCAAGATACGCTAATCAAGGTTTGGGACAAACGATACGAATGGGATTCGATAGACTCCATCGAGGCTTTTAGCCTGAGAATCTGCCGAAATCTCGCATTGGACAGACTGAAGAAGAAGGACAACAACAACGACTCGTTTGAAGATAAGAACGTTGCTGAACCGCCATCTGCGCACAATCCTCAAGAGTTGATGATTCAACAGGACAGGGTAAGACTTGTAAGAGAGATAGTCAACTCGCTCCCAGAGAAACAAAGGAGCTGCATGCAGCTGCGCGATTTTGAGGGGAAACAATACAAGGAAATAGCCGATATATTGGGAATCACGGAAGAACAGGTAAAGGTTAACATCTTCCGAGCCCGACAAACGGTGAAACTCAGGTATCAGAAAATTGAAGAATATGGATTATAAGTACATCGAACAGTTAATGGAGCGCTACTGGCGCTGCGAGACCTCTCTCCAAGAGGAGGAGATTCTGCGCACGTTCTTCTCACAGGAGAATGTACCAGCTGAGTTGTTGTCTTACAAAGACTTGTTCATCTACGAACAAGACCAAAAGACAGCCGATGTGTTGGATGGCAACTTTGACCAAAAGATTTTGGGAATGATCGAGGAGGACGAACCAGTGAAGGCCCATACCATCACAATGCAACAGCGTTTGATGCCATTGTTCAAGGCAGCGGCCATCGTTGCGATTGTTCTTACGCTCAGCAATGCCGTACAAAACGCACTGAACCAAAAGGCAGAGGTGCCGCATCAGACGGAGATGGCCAACATCAACAAGCCTCAGGAGGGCCCGTCGGTTGCAAAGGCTGACTCAACTCAAACTGATTCGCTGCAAAAGACCGATTCGCAGCAGCATGAAGAGGTTATTATCAAATAAGAAAATTTCTATGCTTTCTCTATAAAATAATCAAGTTTAGTAAAACAAATGAAACTGTGAAGTTTCAAATTTCTCAAATTTTATCACATACTAATGTAGAATGAGACCAATATCCAGCAACGGATATTGGTCTTTTCTGTTTGCATTGTGTACGAGCTGGATTCTCGGCTGTAAGCCCTTATTGGTTGACGAGGGCGGAATTTGAGGTGTTGGGCAAGTATTTTTGACAGCCATATCAACCATTTTACTGCGTAAATGTAGGCTGATAGATGATATTTTATTAACTTTGCAGCTGTAATGAATGCCAGAAGGCAGCGTTATAATGCGTTGTGGCACTATCGTCCATTGGATTCGTGGCATTATGAAGGAGAGACCGCACGGCAAGGAATCATCACCGTGGAATGCGTGGTAAACAATCAGACCACCGAAACGAGGGGCCACGGTATATAGTAATACGATACAACAGAAAACCATTAAGATTAATTTCAAGAAAATGAGAACTTACAGAATGCTATTGACAACGGTCAGTTTGCTGTTGCTCAGCACATTGTCTGCCAAGGCGCAGACAGAAGAAGCGAGAGACAAGAGTGTTTATGTCGAAATCTTGGGAGCGTCAAACGGAATCGGCATTAATTACGACGCGCGCTTCAAGCATGAGTCGCCGTGGGGTTACCGTGTGGGTGTGGGTTTTGGCTATGCGCAGTCATCGTGGTTTTTTTCGTTAAACCAATCAACACGTGTTTACAGCGCCCCCATTGAGGTGAATTACCTGGCAGGCAAAAAACGGAGTAAGTTTGAAGTGGGGTTGGGTGTCAATCTCGGACTCTACAACGACCATTATTCAGTGAATGTCTATGAACCCATGCCTCAAGCCCAGTCAGCTTACACCATTAAAAAGAAGAGCTACACGGAAAACAATTTCGATGCCTTCGCTTTTACTAATGTCGGCTATCGGCACGTGTCGCGGAAGGGCTTCCAATTCCGTGTGGGGGTCACTTCTGGATTGGTGCTGACCAAGAATAGGAATACCAGTAGGGAGTTCCTCATAGCACCTTACATCAGTTTCGGCAAGGCTTTTTAGATGAACCGTGATTGTCGGATACGTTTCCGTTGTCAAATAATTTCACAATCACATTGCGATAGCTTAGCGCTCCACGCTCGAAAGCTTAGCGATGAGACAACAAAAGGTCAGCTTTCGAAGAGTGAAAGCTGACCTTTTATTTTATAAATTCTATTTTCTTGAGAATCAGCGGGTTGTCAGTTTTGTCCGCAAACCTTACCCTGTCAATATTTTTCGCAGTCGTTCGTAGTGGCGATTAGAGCAGTGCCTTTATCTCTGCGTCGAGGTTCTTTATCTGCGCTGGGTTCTTTACGACGTTGTTGCCTCGGTCGATGAGATAAATAATCGGAGTGGCGGTTGCGGCATTGGTGTAGGCCTGACTCACGCCGGTGTTGTCATAGACATTGATCCATGGGAGATTAGCAACCTGTTCTTTCCAGAAATGCTCATTGTCGTCGAGCGACACCATGTAGATTTCAAGTCCTTGGGCATGGTATTTCGCATAGAGGTCGCGCATCTGCATGATGTATTGCGTTGAACCTTTTAAGCCGAAGGCATGGAAATTCAGCAACACCACTTGTCCTTTCAGGTCGGTCAGATGGCGCTCGATGCCCCGGTTGTCACGCAGGGGCAAGTCGATGACACCCGTTTCCTCTGCGTTGATTTCCACTTCCTTCTTCTGTGCGTTCACAATCTTCTCGTCCTTCATTCCTTTTATGGTAATGTTGTGGAGGTTCTGCCCACGCTCCGAGCCTGGATAGAACGAGTCCCAGCTGGTTGCCACTGCACCGAACACTCTGTTGTCCTTGGCGTCGCGCGTTGGGTCGAATATCAGACGGGCCTGATTTCCCACGACGATGTACTGGAAGAGGGCAAAATAGCTGTAGGCCTTCATTGGTTCTTTGTATATGTAGTTGTTGCTTACGTCGCTCTTGTAGCCCACAATCAAGGCCTCGATGAGCGAGTCGGCAACCTCCGGGCGCTGTGCGAGGATGGCTTGGCACTGGGCCTGAAGGTTGATTTGCTTGAGTGCCAGCTCTTTGATCTTCTCGTTTTCGTAAGAGCCTTCTACGTTATAGTTTACCGCCATTTGGGGATAGGAGGCCGTTACGTTCACAGTTTCGGTGGAATCGATACCGATGTTGATGATTTGGTCGGCGATTCGCAGTCGGTAGAACTCCGGATTGTCGGCCTTCTTGCCTGAAAAAGCAAAATTACCCTTCTCGTCTAACTTCACAGAATCCATCTTGTTGAAGCCCGTTAGACTGTTGTGTTCGAAGTAAAGCACTGAATCCTTGGCATTGGTTATCGTACCTTCGACATGGAATTGCTCGCCACTGCAACCCGAAAGAAATAGCACTGCACTTAAAAGTAGAAGATATGCAGAGTTTTTAATAACATTGTTCATCTTGACACTTATTGTTTTCTCTTGCAAAAATAGATAAAATATCCGAAAATCAGTGCCATTGCGCAACAAAGTTTCGCTTTTCTGTGCTTTTCATCGGATAAAGGATTGATTGTGGGGAATAAAACAACGGCAAGCAATCCGATAGCGTAATCCGAACATCTATCAACATTCTGATAGGAAAAATGCTAAGAAAGAATGCCATCGTTGCAAAGAATACATTCAGATAGTCTTTTGATTCTTTAGTTTGCTCCAGTATTATTTTTTGATTAATCAAATCTCATCATACCATTGTTTTTGAGACAAATGATGCTGTTTGTCAATGGTTTAAATCTTGTCAGATTATTACAAATTATCACAAAGATTGAAAAATCAACAATCAATCTTTAATGAATAGTTTTTATGATGGCTTTTTTATCACTCCGTCATAAGGTTTTAAATTTATTTTTTGGGAAATTTGAATAATAGAAAAATCATTGAAATCCAATTCAGGAATAATTGTAGAGAAACCCAATGACAGCAAAAAATACGGTTGTCATAAATGATTGATGTTCAAAATGCTACCCCTATTAATAGGCGAAAATAGCTAAAAATCCTGAGATAATACCATAATTAGATGAAAAGAAGCAGTAAAAAGTAAAATAATTCACCTTTTTATTGTTTTTCAGACTTAAATTTACTAACTTTGTGCGATTTTATTTTTATGCGGAAACCGTAAATCGGACCACAAGGTAGAACAGCACTTGCTTTTTTACCTTTTTGACTTTTACTTTTTCCTAATGATGTAGGTCAAAACAATAAGTATTTTTAAATTTTAGATGAACGTAATTACGAAAACTCTTCAATTGGCAGATGGAAGAACCATCACAATTGAAACCGGAAAGGTTGCAAAGCAAGCCGACGGATCAGCTGTGCTCAGAATGGGCAATACAGTACTCCTCGCAACTGTTTGTGCAGCCAAAGAGGCAGTTCCGGGTACAGACTTTATGCCTTTGCAAGTTGATTATCGCGAGCAGTATGCTGCCGCAGGTCGTTTCCCAGGTGGCTTTACAAAGCGCGAAGGCAAAGCTAACGACGAAGAAATCCTGACGTCACGTCTCGTTGACCGTGTGCTTCGTCCACTTTTTCCAGCAGATTTTCACACAGAAGTATTCGTTACCGTAATGCTTCTCTCGGCCGATGGAGTTGACATGCCTGATGCATTGGCAGGTTTTGCAGCATCAGCAGCCATGCAATCGTCAGATATTCCTATCGAATACCCTATCTCAGAGGTTCGAGTAGCTCGTGTCAATGGCGAGTATATCATCAATCCTACTTTCCAACAGATGAAGTCTGCCGACATGGATATCATGGTCGGAGCTACAAAAGACAACATCATGATGGTGGAAGGAGAGATGGACGAAGTGTCAGAACAAGACCTTATCGGAGCACTGAAGGCTGCTCACGAGGCCATTAAGCCTATGTGTGAGCTGCAAGAAGAGCTCGCAAAGGAACTCGGAACTGACGTAAAGCGCGAATATTGCGATGAAATTAACGACGAAGAGCTCCGCGAGCAGGTAAAGAAGGAAACCTACGACGCTTGCTATGCTGAGGCTCAGAGCGGCGACAATGACAAAAAGCACCGCGAAGAGACATATGAGAAAATCAAGTCGGACTTCGTTGAGGCATATGATGCTGCCCATACAGAACTGACAGAAGACGACCTCGAGGAAAAACACGCAGAGATTGAACGTTATTTTGCTGATGTACAGCGCGACTCCATGCGTCGTAGCGTGCTCGACACTGGTAAACGAATGGACGGACGTGCAACAGACGAGATTCGACCCATCTGGTGCGAAGTGGATGCGCTGCCCATGCCGCACGGAAGTGCTTATTTCCAGCGTGGCGAAACCTTGTCCCTCTCAACTTGTACCTTAGGTACGAAGCTCGATGAGAAAATGATCGACAACGTTTTGGACAAGAGCTATCAGCGATTCCTGCTCCATTACAACTTCCCTCCTTTCTGTACGGGTGAGGCTAAGGCGCAACGTGGCGTCGGTCGTCGTGAGATTGGTCACGGACACTTGGCTTGGCGCGGTCTGAAAGGTCAGATTCCTTCAGATTTCCCTTACACAGTGCGCTTGGTGAGCCAGATTCTCGAATCTAATGGCTCGTCATCAATGGCTACTGTCTGTGCCGGCACACTGGCATTGATGGATGCCGGCGTTCCGATGAAGAAGCCTGTGTCTGGTATCGCAATGGGATTGATCAAGAATCCAGGAGAGGACAAATATGCTATCCTCAGCGATATTCTCGGCGACGAGGACCACTTGGGCGACATGGACTTCAAAACGACGGGTACTATCGATGGTATCACAGCCACACAGATGGACATCAAGTGCGATGGTCTCTCGTTTGAGATTCTCGAAAAGGCGTTGTTGCAAGCGAAGGCTGGCCGTGAGCACATCCTTGGCAAGATAACCGAAACGATTTCGGAACCCCGTGCTGAGATGAAGCCACAAGTTCCACGTATCGTAGCCTTTGATATTCCGAAGGAATTCATCGGCGCTGTCATCGGCCCTGGTGGTAAGATTATCCAGCAGATGCAAGAAGACACCGGTGCGACAATCACCATTGAGGAGACCGAAGGTGTCGGTAAGGTTCAGGTGTCTGCTCCAAACAAGGCATCTATTGATGCTGCAGTGGGCAAAATCAAATCTATCGTCGCCGTACCTGAAGTGGGCGAGACCTACGAGGGCATCGTACGCTCGGTGATGCCTTATGGTTGCTTTGTTGAAATCATGCCGGGCAAGGATGGATTGCTCCACATTTCAGAAATCGACTGGAAGCGTCTAGAGACCGTTGAGCAAGCTGGTATCAAGGAAGGCGACAAGATTCGGGTGAAACTCCTCGACATCGATCCTAAGACGGGTAAGTATAAGCTGTCACGTCGCTGCCTGCTTGAGAAGCCGGAGGGCTATGTTGAGCCACAGCGTCGCCCAAGAGGTGATAGGAGTGAGCGTCGTCCGCGCCGTGATGGTGAGCGTCGTCACAACAATCACGAATCGAACAACAACGAAGGACAGGCTAACGATTAAATCATAGCTCCATCATATTGAAAACTCCCGCAACCATTGCCGTTGCGGGAGTTTTTTTTAGGTTGTCAGTTGCTGTCGCTCCGCTTTCCGACAGGTCAGTTTCGGGCATTTCGTTCTCGCCCCATCGGTCACAATCGCAATGCCAATAGCAATCCGTTTTGTGCCGAGGCCGTGTGGACGGGCGACCCTGAATCTCTCCTTTGTGCAATTCCGCCATTGGCTACTGAGGTTATTTAAATTGATTGCCGCACAGATTGTTTGCCATCCTACCGAAATCGCAACGGGCTACTTCAAGAGATATGCGTTGGAAGATGCCTGTAAGCGAGCGGCAACTGTCTGAAAGCAATGTCGGCAATATCGGACGACGGGCTGACAGTTGAACGGCGGAGTGGAGTTGAGGGTCTTTCGCTCAACCAACGTGTGAAGAAAGAAATCCCTGCTGAGTGTGTTCTTGGCAGGGATTTCTCGTTAGTCGATGTATGATGTCTTAGTTTTGTTGAGCCATACGAATATCAGTCCGATGAGCAACCCTCCGCCTTCTTATACAAAAAATGTTGATTTTGTGCTTGAATACTGAAATTTATGTTTCCATATTTGATGTAATGTCTTGATGTTTTGTACGTAAGATTTCAGTTAATGGCTGCAAAGGTATGAATTTTCAGTCAAATCGCACTGCTGGAGCCACAAAATAGCCATTCCTTCCGTATCATACTTCAACATGGAAACAGAGATGTAGCGTGGTGGAATGCTCGCTTTAGCGCAATATATTTTAGCCTTTGCATGCCACAGCTTATGAATTGCTATGTGAAACGTGACCTTTTGTTTAGTGAAAGGTGACCTATTACATACCAAAAGGTGACCTATCGCAAAT
Source organism: Prevotella corporis DSM 18810 = JCM 8529 (assembly GCF_000430525.1). GTDB lineage: Bacteria > Bacteroidota > Bacteroidia > Bacteroidales > Bacteroidaceae > Prevotella > Prevotella corporis. Next base: position 202,146 of record NZ_AUME01000002.1, read on the forward strand.
AGAATTATATTTTATTGACTATCAGTATGTTATAGACCCGTCTTGGCGGACTGTTTTTCGACCTTACATTCGTGGCTGACAGACTGGGCCTTTTGCCTCATAAGAAGTGCCAAGATGCCAGACCTCACTCCTTTTTTTCGCCCATACCGATTAACGGAATTTCCGGCGAGGAGGCGGAAACAGAAAGAGAGCGCAACAAGTTGTCTGCTGCGCCCTCTAATCACATATAATAAGAGATTTACCTTACTTTACCACAACGGCTTTTGATATGCCACGCGTCTTCACGATATAGACTCCTGACGGAAGTCCGACTGCCTTTGAGCCATTGACGGTTTCGGCAAAGACAAGCTTGCCACCTGTCGTATATACGCGAACGCCGATAGGCTCTGAAGTTGTGAAGGCAAGCTCACGGTTTCCGCCTTCAACGGTAATAGAATTTGAGCTTACACCATTGATGTTATCTGAAACCTTGAACTTGACAACGACCGTGGTAGCTTCGGTTACTTTGAACTTGTTGTCAACAAGCGTTTCGCCATTAGCTGTTGCGGACTCTACGGCATATCCATTTGCCGGAGTAGATACAACCTTCAGCTCCGTGTTCTTGTTCACCTTCGTTCCATTCAGCACCTCGGTGTCGGTGGTAGTATAGACCTTCACCGTTCCGTTCTCAGGTGTGGCGATTGTCACATAAGCCATGTCGCAACCAGTGCCGTCGCCTTCGTAGTTGACTGCCCATCCCTTTTCAGTTGCCAGCTTAGATTCTGCATGTTCTGCATCGTTGTAAGTTTCCGCAACATCACCTCTTGAGAACAATTTGAAACCGGCGGCGTCGCCTTCACGCTTTTTGTAAGGTGAAAGCGTGTAGTAGAAGTCGTTCATGGTACAAGCATCCCACTTGTTGTCACCGATATTGATATAAGAGAGGTTGTTGAGTCCCTTCACATCGAGCCCTGTCAGTTTGTTTCCGTTCAGCATCAACCTGCTCAATTCTTTGTTGTTGGCAAGATTAAGACTGGTAATGATATTCTTGGAAGCGTCCAGTTCCAGAAGTTTCGTATTGTTGTCGATGTTCAAAGTGCCGATGACGTTGCCCGCAACTCTCAGCACCTGAAGCTCAGGCATGTGTGCAACATCAACCGATGTAAGACTGTTGTTGTTTGCTATGAGTGTTACTAACTTTCCGTTTTTGCTCAGGTCAAGTTCGTCTATTGAATTATTGTTGACCTCAAGATAGTTCAATTCAGGCGCATTGCTCACGTCGATTGCCTCAAGGAAGTTGCCGTTTGCACGAAGGCAGACAAGTTTCGTATTTTTGTTGATATTGAGAGTGGCGATGTTAGAATATCCGCAATCGAGCGTGTCAAGTTCGGTGAGGTTATCGATGTTCAGCGTTCCAATAGCATTCATATAGGTTGAGAGCCAATGCAAATGGTTGTTATGGCTCACATCCACAGCGGTAATCAGGTTATCGGCTGAGATGTGTGGATAGCTTGAGAAGTCCGCGCTGCTCACAGCTCCATAGATGGTTACTTGTTTACCGCTCGACGTGCCTTCGATGGCGGTGGGTGAGGTCTTGACCGCTACTGGAATCTTGTTGCCATCTCCCCAGTCAATAGTTACTTGGCTGCCTTCCTCGCTGACGGCAAGATAGTATTGTTGCTTGACACCTGTCGGAACGGTGAGGCGGATGTAATCGTTGTTTCCCGTTGTCTTGAATACTGGTTTGATGGTAGCTGTGGTTGAGACAACGAAAACACTGTCCTCGTAGAGTTCTCCGTTGATTTCCACGCCCACAAGTTCCGTGCCTTCGGGAGCTTTCGCTGAGACTTTGATAGGGAAACCCGGAACGGCCTTTGTCGTAATGTCATTCCATGTTGCGTAAAACCCATCGTTGGCCACCTGAACAAGTTTGTATGCCACGCCGTTAGCTGGTTTCATGACGATGTTAATGGAGTCCATCGGAGCAGATCCGTCACCTTTCACGTCAGGAAGATAATAGTTGTCCTCATCATATTTAAGGTATTCCGTCTTTGAAGTCTCGCCATTGGAGCCTGCTATGAAAACATTTGTTCCATAGGAAAGGCCATTGTGAGGAGGCATAGCCATAAAAGTGAAATTCAATGACTGAGGTGTCATCTTTTCACAGTTTCTGATATCCAATCGGTTCAGACGGTTTGTGCCGATTGCCGAGTGCATGTCGAGGAACTGAATAGCCGTATTCTTCATATTTACATCACGGATGAAGCGACAGTTTGAGAGGTCAATACGCTTTACAAGTGTATTCTCCAAATTGATAGTCTGTAGATTGGCGAGTTTGCTTATATCCAACTTTGTGAGCTTGGTGTTTCCAAGCAACAACGTTGTCACTTTGGTGTTGTTGGTTAGGTCGAGCTTTTCGATGCCGGTCCCTGAAGCATCCAAAGAAATAAGGTCAGGATTGTTTACGAGATTCAGCTCTGTAATGCCCGTTCCTGATATTTCAAGTTTATTCAATTTGGTAAGATCGGTAACATCAATAGCGGCCAGATAGGCATTGCCTGTTACCGTAAGGCTCTTTAAATTAGGATAGTTCTTGCCCAAATCCAATTCGTCGAGATTTCCGTTTCCCAGATCCAAATAGTTCAGATTGGGCAAACTGATAGGATAGAAGTGCGTAATATCACAGTCCGCCATATAGATTCCTTTGAGAGAGGTGCTTCCATTGGGAAAGATAACTGTTGAAAGCTCCGGATTTTTGTTAGCTTGGAACTGTTCCAACTTCAAGAGATTATCCACCTTGAGTCGTTTAATTTTATTGTTTGTCAAATCAAGGTTTACAATATTAGGAGCACCCGTGAAGTCAAGACCATCGAACGTCAGCTCATTGTTCTTTGCTGTAATGGTTACAAGGCTGTTTTGGTTCTTAAAATTCAGAACCGTTACCTTTTGATCCTCAACGTCGAATGTTGAGAAGTCACCATACACGATGATAGTGTCGTTCTTCAACACTCCCTCCGTATTCTTAAGAGCACTCCAACCCGAAAGAGTCGCTTCCTGTTTTACACCATCGCCCCAGTCAACATAGACTTTTGCGTCTGTATTAACATTGGTCATATAGAACTTTAAGGTACTGCCCACGGGCAAATTGGTTCCAATAACCACTTCTCCCTGTGCCAATGCTCCTACAAAGGCTGACACAAAAAGGAAACAAAATAGTAAGATTCTTTTCATAGAACTCAAGATTATTTTAAACTTAATTCGTTAATATAGCTTTATTCTCTCTTTTATCTTTGTAATTCTGCTTTGCTTTTTCAATCGCATCTCTTTTCTGCCATTCAGCCGTCTTTCATTCAATTGTGCAGCACACTGCATCGCTCATTTAAGACGGCTGAGTGACCGAAATATAGATGTGGGTATAATGGCTCTTCGGAATGGGCACTTGCTTGCCACATAGCACCGGCAATGTGGGGGAAGTGCCCATCTGAGCAGCCAAGAATGAATACATAACTTTTCAAGAAGTCTGCATTACATTAGTTTGATAGCTTTACCACCTTTGACTTTCAATACACAAATCTTGGCATTGTTGGCTGGTATGAAGGTCTCATTAGAAATTGCCTGACCTTTCAAAATCAGCTTACCATCGATAGTGTAAAGAGCATACTGCTGACCGAAGCTCATTCCCTTGACAACAAAACCTCCGTTTTGCCTCGTCACGCTGATATCATTGCCCTCGGCATTGACAGCCTCAATTCCCGTGATGGTTGGGTTAATCTGAACAAAATACTTCCATCCGGCAGCGTTTTTGTACAGGTCTCCGCTTTCCTTTGGTACATAAAGAGTTGCCTCATTGATAAACTCGATATCATGGAACATATCATCTGCAATGACCTGTGGGGTTTTGTCATACGCATAAACATGCTTCAAGGCTTGGCAATGTCTGAAGGCATTGTTACCGATTGTACATCCGGCGGGAATATGAATCTCCTCAAGCAACAGTCCGTTCATGAACGCTGCTTCTCCAATTTTCTTCAGTGAGGCGATATAAGGCAAGCTCAACAGAGAAATATCCTGATAGAAGGCAGAGTCGCCGATTTCCTCTAATTGTGGCGTCACACCCTCTTTCCATCCGATTGAACTGAGAACCATGTTGTAAGTGAGCCCCAAAGCCTCAATCTTCTTTAATGTTTCGGGGAACTTCAACTTCTCCAATACAGGGCTGAATGCGAACCCATAGCGAGCGATTGTTTCGACTCCGGGAATGATTTCCACTTCTTTATGGTTGGGTATCGGGTGGAAAATCAAAGTCTTCTTATCAGCAGAATACAAGATTCCCTTATCAGCGACAAGGTCGGCATTTGGCTGTGCGACTGTTATCTCTGTGAGATAGAAATTGGATGCGAACGCACCGGGCATGATTCCCTTAGCCGTTGCTGGTATCTCATAAGTAGTTACCTTTCGTCCGATAGGATAAGCCACAAGCTTTGTTTTGTCCTTAGTATATACTACTCCATCGATTTCTGTGAAATATGGGTTCTGCGGATCGACATTTATTTTCTCCAAGCTGACACAATAGAGAAAAGCGAGCTCTCCAATGCTCTTTACATCTTTGGAAACGAGGAACGAAGTCATTTTGTTTGCTCCTTCGAATGCCCTTGTGTCGATTATGGTCACGCCATCAGGTGTCACGGCTGGTCCGACAGGTTGCCATGAAACAAGATGCTCACCATTGATAACGGGTTTGTTTGGCTTTTCAGGCTCTGCCTCTGAACATATCAACGAAATCTGAACATCACTATTCAATGACTCAATTATATATGTATTGTTTTTCTCTCCGATAATAACTTCTCCGTCCAACAACCAGCTATCTACGCTGTAGCCCTCGATAGGATGAGCTGTGAAAACAACTTTTGCACCTTTATTAATGGCCGCTCCTGTTTTAAAGTCAGTGCCATCGGCCGTGGCTGTAATGGTAGCGAACTTGTTAAGAGACTCGTATTTCACCACATGGGTATTGGCATTGCGTTCGAAATCAACCTGAATTTCCATGGCATCTACAGCATCGCAAGTATAAGTCAAATGCCCCATCTGTCCAGAGATTGTCACGTATGATGATTCTGTGCCGTTTGTTACTTCGCGATACCATTCAGTTACTCTGAATCCATCGCGTGGGGTAGCGGTGAAAGTCAGCTTGCTGCCTACGGGCACTGTGCCGGCGGACTTCACTTCCTCGCCCTTTTCAGTCTTGCAAGTCAACGTTCCGTATTCAGGTGCACGGCTTCTGAAGAAAATAACATAGCTCTGTGGCTTTTCTTTGAATGTAACAACAACATTAAGTGGCTCGCCAAGCGTGCTGACAGTATAGATTTGTCCGCATGTTCCTTCAGCGGGGAGCGTTTCTGTCAAAATCTTTCCATTGACTTTCCATGACTCAATCTCGTAGTTGCTGCGAGGAGTGGCTTTGATTCTTACAAGCGAACCTTCGTTTACTTCTTGTCCGCTTTCAACATTTATGCCACCGGTTGTCCACGCTTCCATCACACCACCTTCATTGCAAGTATAGGTAACCTTGTACTTTTTCAGTTCTCCGGGTGCACCTACAACTATCTTACACTTTTTGAATACTGATGAGAGTTTCGTCTTAATTGCATCGGACGCCACATAAATTGTGGTTGTTTCCTTATCGGGAAAGACGGAATTGCCAAATGAATTGAAATCTTTGCTCAGATGAATATCGACAACACTCAGAGCACCCACGCCACTCCAAGTGATGTAACTGTTGTCGATTACGTTCTTGAGGTTAGGAACGAACAGTTCGGAAAGCGCCCTACAGTTTGTCAACGCTTTGTTTCCTATTTCCACTACGCCCGCCAAATCAATCTTCTGAAGGTTCTGGCAGCCATACATCGCTTCTTCTCCGATAGAAGAGCAGTCAGCTTCTGGCAACACTATCTCCTTGGCTGCGCCTGCAAGCGATACGAGTGCCTTGTCACTCAGGCGGATAAGGGCATTGTTCATAGTCTTAAAGTCCTTCCCGCCGTCAGCCATCTCAAGCGTTCCAACGCTTGTACACATCAGAAATGGATTGCCCTCAATGTTGGCAAGCGTATTTCCGAGGCTGATAGAGGTAATCTCATTACAATAGGCAAATGCCTTCTTGCCAATGCTGACAACAGCCGGCAACGACAGACTTGCCAATGAATTACAACCCGAAAATGCGCCTTCGGAAATATTCTCAACTTTATTGGCAACGATAGATGTAATTCCGGTACATCCGTTAAATGCATTCTTGCCAATAATCTTCACATTGTTGAAATCAACGCTTGTGATGTCGGTATTGCTAACTGGATCGGTTCCGCCACCCCATCCATCTTCGGAACCCTCTTCGCCAGGAGTGTAGAAACAATTCTCGGCTATTTCGGTTACCTCAGCTGGAATGGTGATAGCACCTTTGGCATCACCCCATGATTTCAAAACTCCGTTCTCAATTGTCTGTGCTTGTATCAAACCAACGCATTGGAGAATGAACACAAACAGAAGTAAAACTTTTTTCATGATCTTCGTTTAGAGTTATACATAATTTATTCAGTAAATATCTCACCTTCACTAAAGTGTCTGACTTTCCGCTTAATCTTTTCATTTAAAGATTTACATGACAAAAATTCAGAAATGAGCACTATTCATGGTACAAAAAGTACTTAATCGTTGCGAATAATTGATTGATTTCGCAAAGATAGGTATTTTTTGTAAATCACAAAGGAAAATAACAATAAAAAAGCAATATATCAATTAAAATAAATTTTTATGCATAATTTATAATTTCAATTAATCTTATGGTTACAGTCTGTAACTAACCGTCTTGCATTACGTAGGGCATACATTTCAAACGGACAAGGAAAAAGTTTTACATTTAACGAATATTTTCAAAAGATGATAACAGGTTGATATTCAGTGTGATACAATTCTAATTGCGAAAGCTGACCTTTTGCGATGCGAAAGCTGACCTTTCGCATGCTGATAAGTGAGCTATGGCATCGTAAAGGCTCAGCAAACGGAAAACGATTAGAAAAATATTTTACAAACAGTCGTCCGCAAAGCCCCACAACAGCATGGGAAAGCTGCTCAGTCCAATAGACCATTTGCACGGTTAAGATTAAATTCCTATCTTTGTAAGATACCAATTCGCTTGACTATGGCAACAAAAAGATTCATTCAAATATTCGCCATTCTGCTGCTCCCCCTTGTATCCCGCGCACAAGTTGATGACGGAATCCACCGCTACAACACGAATTTCACAGTGTCGGCAACCAATTTCGTCGATACGATACCCATCCTCATCATGGGCAACCAAGTGTTTATACCAGTCTATATCGAAGGAAAGCGCCATCTGTTCAACCTCGATACTGGCTCGTCACAAGGCATAGCTTACGTCGGAAGTGGCATATCTTACAGCCAGTCGCTGGGCACTATCAACTCGAAGGATGCCAACGGGCGTATTGACACCATTGAGGTGGTGAAATTCCCTGAAATATCACTTGGAAGCACGCAAGGTATTAAAATCCGAAACTATGTGGGGGCGCTGCTGAACCGTCCGAAACGACACTACATCTATGACGGAATCATCGGTTTCGACTTGTTCAACAAGGGACTGCAGGCCAAAATCGACGTCAAGAGAAAGCGGCTCATCATTACCGATATCAAGAATTTCTTCGACAAAGAGCCTGGCTTCGAACTGAAATACAAGCTCCAGCGATGGACACCCTACATCGAAGTCAACACCTTCCTTGACCATAAGGAACCTGTACTCTTTGACACTGGAACCGACGACTTCTTTGTCATGAACAAACAGCACTTCGACGCTGCCCGATACAAGGACTCCCGCATTCCAGCCATGATAGAAGAGACCACCTACGCACAATCAGTAGTTGGCAGCTACGGATTGGAGGCACGCAGTCTGATGTTCTTCATCCACTTCCCCGCACTCCCTTGGGGCAACTTCAGCTTCGCCGACATTCACGCAACGACAACACAAGGCGACTCGAAATTTGGCGCACAGATACTCAACTACGGAACATTCGTCATCAATCCGAAGAAAAAGCACATCAAGTTCTGGTCATACACGGGAGGCAACAGTGTGAAAGTTGACAACAAGGTTGAAGACATCGCCTATATAGACGACAACAGCCGACCTGTGGTGGCTACCATCAGACACAACTCACAGTTATATAAGAAAGGATTTCGCGAGGGCGACATCGTGTTGAACATCAATGGCAAGCCCGTCAGAACTTTGCAGGAAATACAAGAATACTCATTCGTCAAAGGCGCTAAATACACTTTCATACTGCGGTCGGTGAGGGGATTCAGGAAAGAAGTAACGATACCTACATGGGAATAGTTACAAAACAAGTTTCTTTCATAGGATTTTAACACAAAAACAAAATATATTACGAAAAAAAAATCTATATTTGCACAAAATCTAATAATAAACAAAATGGGCGAAATCAAACACCACATTTTAGTAGTAGATGACGAAGAAGACATTTGCGAAATACTAAAGTTCAACCTGGAGACAGAGGATTACATCGTTGATACTGCACATTCAGCCGAAGAAGCACTGGAGATGGATGTCCAACAGTACAATCTCATACTCCTTGATGTAATGATGGGCGAAATTTCCGGTTTTGCAATGGCAAAGAAACTGAAAGATAACGCGGCGACAAAGAACATTCCTATCATTTTCCTGACGGCCCGTGACTCAGAGAACGACACCGTAACGGGATTCAATCTGGGAGCCGACGACTACATTTCCAAACCATTCTCAATCCGAGAGGTCATCCTCAGGGTACGAGCGGTGCTCCATCGCACGGAAGTGGTGAGCGAAGCTGCCCCCGAACAGCAGAACAAGCTCACCTTTCAGGGACTGGAGATGGACTTGGAGAAGAAGACTGTGAAGATCGACAATGAGGAAATACCTTTCACAAAGACCGAATTTGAGCTCCTTCACCTACTTCTTGAGGAGAAAGGACGGGTGTTCTCAAGACAAGAGCTCATCGAACGAATCTGGCCAAAAGACGTATTGGTGCTCGACAGGACAGTGGATGTTTATATAACAAGGGTCAGAAAGAAGATAGGACGATTCTCAAAGTGTATCGCTACACGATTGGGCTTCGGCTATTATTTCAACACTTAGTTCACCCAACTTTAGGTTGTAAGAAAAATATTATGAAGAAAATCAGTATCGGTCATAAACTCTACTTGAGCATTATGGCCGTTTTCCTTATCTTTTCGATAGCGTTTATTGTTTTTCAGCAGAACCGTGAGAAGCAATACAAGGTGCACACGCTTGAGCTTCAGTTGCAAATTTTCAACAAACACATGGCTGAGGAACTGGGAAAGAACAGCTACACAAGGCGGAACATTACCAATTACGTTGAATCGCATGCGTGGAAGGACTTGAGGGTGACTTTGATGCGACCAGATGGAACCGTCTTTTTCGACAATTTGAAAAAGGATCATGCCAAAATCTCCAATCACAGGAATCGCGAAGAAGTGATAGAGGCTTTGAGAACGGGGTTCGGATCGACGGTGGAACGGAAGAGTAAGACGCTGAAACAAGACTTTTTCTACTCTGCCACCTATTTTCCCGCGCAGCGAGTCATCATCCGTTCTGCGCTGCCCTACAACGACGATCTGGCAAAGTCGCTGAAGTCCGATCAGCATTACATTTGGTTCTCGCTGCTGGCCATCACACTACTGACCATCGTTATTTACCGATTCGTCAACAGTCTTGACAAAAACATCACTAAACTGAAAATCTTTGCCTCGCGCGCAGATAACAATGAGAGCCTCGACATCGAAGATCTCGCCGAGTTTCCAGACGACGAACTGGGCGAAATTGCCGAGCGAATCATCAAAATCTACAAACGTCTGGAGTCAACAAGACAGGAGCAAGACGTGTTGAAACGCCAACTGACGCAGAACATCGCCCATGAACTTAAGACACCGGTGGCATCCATTCAGGGCTATCTTGAGACGATATTGGACAACCCACACATAACGGAGGAGAACAAAAAGCAGTTCCTCGACCGTTGCTATACACAGACAGAACGGTTGACTTCGCTACTGAGGGACATCTCAACGCTCAACAGAATGGACGACGGAGCGCAGATGATGGACGTTGAGATCATAGACATCTGCCAGCTGGTGGGCAACATTCAGAAGGAGACGGCATTGGAACTGAACAAACGAAAGATGACTTTCCTGAACAATCTCCCTGAAAGCATTGTGGTTAAGGGTGTCAAAAGCTTGCTCTATAGTGTGTTCCGCAATCTCACCGACAACGCAATATCCTATGCTGGCGACGGAACGACAATCACACTCAATGCTTACGAAAAAAATGGATACTGGAATTTCAGCTTCATCGACAACGGATTGGGTGTGAGCCGGAAACACTTGCCACGACTCTTCGAAAGGTTCTACAGAATCGACAAGGGGCGAAGTCGCAAACTTGGCGGAACAGGGCTGGGACTTGCTATCGTGAAGAACGCAGTGTTGTTTCACGGAGGAAGTATCGAGGTCAGCAAGAACATTCCCAGCGGACTGAGATTCGATTTCTGCATTAAAGCCTGAATGCAGTCAGGAAGCCATATTTTTATCATCCAATCGTGAACATTCGGTCGAATGAACGATTGGTTTTAACACACCATCCACATCGTATCTCGGATATGAGGAAAAATTCCACAATCCAAAAGATCAGCTATCACAATGCGAAAGGTGACCTTTTGGAAGCTCATAGGTCATGTATTGCAACGCAAAAGGTGACCTATCGCAACATAAAACATATCTTGCTGATTTCCAGTGGTTTGGGAAACGTTGATACAAGGCATGTAGTTTGAATTGTTTTTGCTTTCCAACGGAGCGGCCCTTTCAGCCTGAATCAGTGGCCGAAAACCAGTCTTGTTAATGTTGGTCTGGTGCGAGCAATCGCAAATTCCTATTCCTTCACCCTTGCATTGATGAACAAAGAAAAGAGATTGAACCATGCGGTTCAATCTCTTTCACCAATCGGTGCATGCAAGCACCCACTCTATCTAAGTATGAATACCAATCGTTTATCAGGTCACAAGCCTGTCGTTCAATAATGATAAAATCGTTATCAGACAATTTTCATTCCCTTTTTGGGACAGGTTCTATTGACAGACTTGTGCTCAAAAATCAACCGTCGCTTATTCTGTGAACTTCTTTGCTGCACGCAACTGATGGCGCATGGCGTTGAGGAACTGCTGCGTTTCCTGCAAGAGGTTCAGATAGACAACCGAAACTTGGAAGTCTGAATTGCCCTGAGCATTCTGCATGCGGTCGAGATGGCGCTTGCGCAATACCGACAACTCGTCCTTCACCTGGTCTGCATCCGTCAAAACGCTGCGATAGTTCTCGAAGCGACGAGTTGAAATAAGGGTCTCGCTCTGTTTCATCAGTTCGTTGATTTTTAGTTGTATAGGTTCGAACTCATTGATAAATTCCTGTGGCACTGGATTGAAACTGTTGCCGATATGTTCCCTGATAGGATCGAGCATTCTTCGCAGTGAATAAATGAACTGCTGGCTGCAGTTTGCTCCAAGATGGAACCACGTGTTGCGTTCTATTGCTGTCTCAGGCGGACACCGTTTGAGGCCTAACATTTCCTGTCGGCGATATTTCTTCAAAATATCCGACTCCGAACGGAGTTCCCTGTTAGTATGGCGAAGCTCTTTTATCTGCTCATTCTGGAATCCGTCAATAATGGCATTAAACTGTTCCAATGCGAACCGGCAAACGTGTGACTGGGTGTTCGAAACCTGACGCTGCAGCATATCCCACACCAATTCAGGGTCGCGGGTACGCATCATCAGCTGGAACACATTTCCATTGCCCTCCTGAGCCATCTTCTGCTTGTATTTGCGCTCAGAACGAATCAGAAGGAACACCACCAAAGCCATGAAGACTACTTTCATAAAGATGCCACCATAGAACATCAATACACAAACGATGGCACAGGCGATGAATGCCGCACCAGCGGTGATGAACCACCCACCGATGACGGAGAGTACGCCCGTGACACGGAACACTGCGCTCTCGCGTCCCCATGCACGGTCAGCCAGGCTTGAACCCATGGCCACCATGAAGGCAACGTAGGTGGTTGACAATGGCAACTTCAAGTTTGTGCCGATGGTTATCAACATGGACGCCAATACAAGGTTGACCGCTGCACGAACAACATCGAACGCAACGTCGCTCTGAACCTCATCCGTATTTTTCTCGGAGAAACGTGAGTCAATCCAATTGCTGATGCAATGTGGCACGGCCGTATTGACATTCCCGCCTATTGTCTGCGCGAACCTAACAATAGCGCGGGCCGCGCTCGAACTGCCGAACATCTCATCGCCTTCGTCCTGACGGCTAAGATCAACACTTGTCTTGATTACGTTCTGCGCCTTCTTCGATGTGGCCATGGCAATAATCATGATTGCACCAGCGCCCAACAACCAACCTGGTGAGGTCTTGGCGCTTTCCATCAGAGAGGTCATAATGAAGGCCGTGTCGCTGGCACCGTCTGCATTGGCGCTGAACACCTGATAGGAATCCAAACCGGCAAGGGGCACTCCGATGAAGTTCACCAAGTCGTTGCCAGCAAAGGCCATCGCCAAGGCGAAAGTTCCCATCAGAACAACAAATTTGAAGATGTTGACGCGCAAAAGATGGAGTACTTCCATCATGACGGTTGAGGCAACGAATGTGGCCAGCAACAGAAGGCTGATGTTTTGCTCTATATAGTCCTTTGCTTGGTCAGAAAGATAAGGGCTTTTCCCAAGACCTTTCATGAAAATAAAGTAAGAAAGGGCCGTGAAAGCTATACCACCGAACAGCGCTATTGAGTAACGGGAGTGCTTTTTGTAATTGAAGGTGAAGACAACGCGCGATATCCACATGACGATGGCACCGAAAACAAAGGCTATTGCCACAGAGACGAATATTGCAATGATGACCTTCAGTGCCTGTTCGGTGTTCATTAGGTCGGAGAAACCCAATTGCTCGTCGCCCGCCATCTTGATACAGGCAACGATAAACGTACCTCCGAGCAACTCGAATACGAGCGACACTGTCGTAGAAGTTGGCATTCCCAGCGTGTTGAAGACATCAAGGATAATGACATCGGTGACCATCACGGCCAGAAAGATGGTCATCACTTCACTGAAAGAATACTGGCTTGGCGTCATAATGCCGTGTCGTGCCACATCCATCATACCCGATGACATCACGGCACCTAACCCAACGCCAATCGAGGCGATGATTACGATTGTGCGATAATTGGCTACTCTTGCGCCAACAGCTGACTGCAAGAAATTGACGGCGTCGTTACTGACTCCCACAAACAGGTCGAACACTGCCAGACAAAGCAGAAAGACGACGATACAAAGATACATTGTTTCCATTTAGTAACTGTATAATATGTATATACTTATTATTTTTGCGCACAAAGGTATAACATGCATGTTACAAGATAGTTAAACACATGTTACAATTCGGTTACAAGGAAGGACTAAAAAGGGGAATGTAGAGTATCGAATGATCGTAAAACAGTAGATAATTAGTTGGATATAAGCTTGTTAATTCGTTGAAACGGTTTGTAGGGAATCATCGTCAACGGGCTTTACTCTAAGGCTCGACAGAATAAGGAGGAGTATTTTTGAAATTATCATTAAACAATTGCGGATATTTCATTGGTGCAGCAAAATTCATTACCTTTGCAAGAAATTATTTAAAATCATGAACCAGCAACAATATCTTCAGTCGCTGATTGAGCAAGGTGAGCACCAGCAACAAGACTTCAAATATAAGATACAGGATGCGGTGAAGTTGGCCAAGTCGGTATCTGCCTTTGCCAATACCGATGGTGGAAGGTTGCTGATTGGAGTCAGAGACGACGGACACATCTCTGGTGTAAAATCGGAAGAGGAAATCTACATGATGCATGCCGCGGCATACAGATATTGTTCGCCCGAAAGCGACATCTCGTTCTCCACTCTCCACGTGGAGAACAAAAATATCGTCATTGCCACCATTCCGCCGACATCCAATAAACCTCTGCTTGCTGTCGATGAAATGGGCAATAAATGCGCCTACGTCCGCATAAAGGATGAGAATATCGTCGCATCACCCATTCATCTGGAGATGTGGAGGCAGGAGCTGCAACCCAAGAGCATGATGGAATACACGGAAAAGACCCAGCATCTGCTCGCCGTCATCAAAGAACAGCCCAATGAGACCTTGAACAAACTGGTACGTCTCTCGAAAATCAACCGGCATACGGTCATCTCTACCCTTGCCAGACTGGTGAGGTATGGTGTCGTCAGATGCAATTATGCTGACGACAGGTTCACTTTTGAAATCGCATGAGAAAGGTAAGTAAAGTTGAAAGCTGGGTGTTCCTTCACCCTCGGAAATAAGATGAGACTTTTATAAGCCTGTTTTTAGTATCCATCTAAAAAAAACTGCAAGCACGGTTGAGTGCTTGCAGTTTTCTTTTCCATCAGCTTGAAGTCTGTTATTGTTGCTGGGCGTTCTTCGTCTTTGGAGCTTCGCCAATCAAATCCATGAACTGGTCGAGCTTAGGTGTAATGATAATCTGTGTGCGGCGGTTGCGTTGCTTGCCGAGTTCCGTATCGTTAGCAACGAGAGGGTTGTACTCTCCGCGCCCACCAGCCGTCAATCGCTTCGGATCGACACCGAAACGGTTTTGCAAGTACTGCGCCACCGATGATGCACGAAGACAAGAAAGGTCCCAGTTGTTGCGGATATTCTTCATCTTCTCGCTCATGGTGTTCACGGGAACGTTGTCTGTGTTGCCCTCGATAAGCACTTCGTAGTCTCTGTAGTCCATGATGATCTTCGCAATCTTGCTCAAAGTCTCCTCAGCGCGGTCGTTTATCTCATAAGATCCGCTCTTATACAGCATATTATCGGCCAAAGAAATATAGACAACACCCTTGAGCACCTGCACGTCAACCTCCTTCAGCTCTTCCTTGCTCAAGCTGCGGGTGAGGTTGTTGGTCAAAACAACGTTGAGTGAGTCGCTCTTGCTCTTTACCTCAACCAGATGTCGTATGTACTGGTTGCTCTCATTGATTTGGTCAACTAACTTAGAGATATTCACATTGTTAGAATTTGCATTGTTCAAGCTCTTGTCAAGGCTTCCCTGCAATGCTGCGGCGCTGGCCTTTGCCTGTGCCAACTGGTCTTCAAGGCTCTTGATACGCGCATTGTTGGCTGCAATAGTTTCCTTTGCACTTTGATATTCGCCAGTCAGACGCTGATTCTCAGTCTGGCAATTCTCCAGGTCCTTCTTGCTTGCACAACCCGAAAGAAGGATGGCTACGGCAACCAATGTAAAAGTTAAAAGGTTCTTTTTCATATTGTTACTTTCTTTTTATATTATGATATAGCGAATTAAGACTTATGTTTCGACGCATAATGGTTAATTGCACTACACCGAAGGTTTTTCATATTACTCATGGCGATAAGGGTTGCATCAACCCAAGCCCATTTTTTGCAAAGTTATCTAATTGACGTTGAAAAACTACAAAAGAATAATAGCTTTAGGTATTTTTAACCCCAGTTTACCAATCTACCGCATTTTCAGATAAAAACATAGCTTTCAATTTATATTTTAACACTTTTAGAGGTTAAAGGTTGGCATTCTTTGGACTCACAATGAAAACGAATAAAGCTTCATTCTCCTCGTCAACACAAAGCAATGGATCAATATCGGTTCGCGATATTCCGACAAAGACATAGGGTAAACTTTCCAAGACTATCTTGATTAATGACTACCAACAAGTTGTTGATTGTCAGTCAAATGAAGAGTTGTATTCTAAATGGTAAGCTTTTGTACCACAAAAGGTGAGCTTCCGCACCGTAAAAGGTCACGTATTGGCAAACCGAAGCTTACCTGTCATGTCTTTTCCTGAATTCACTTGTCAGATCTGACGATGTATTTCTGTTTTACTTGTCAAATATTTTCTTATTTACTGAATGACTTGACATTAACATTATATAGGTTAAATTTGAAGTCAGTGCACTTGTATAAAAGAAGATGGACAACACCTAAGTTCCGTCATATTTTCGGCAAGGTCTTAGGGGGCTCGATGCCCCCTGGGACCTTTGGTGAAGATGGCATAAGACCGTCGTTCGCCATATTTTCGGCGTTCCAAAGATACGTTATATTTTTCTTTTTTGCAAGCATTTATCTCTTTTTCCAAAGATTTCTCCCGGGTTGTTCGCCTCTATAGACATCCATCGGACATTTCATTCCTATGCTCATATGCGGTCGTCTGTTGTTGTAGAAGGCTATTGCCTTGGAGATTTCCATATTGGCCTGGTCATA
>NZ_KE387156.1:0-171093 GCF_000430525.1 Prevotella corporis DSM 18810 = JCM 8529
ATCTTCACCTTTTAGAATGTGCAATTAAAAATAACAACCATATTTCTGACTTATTATCTATAAAATATTGAGTAATAATCGGTTGTAAATACAAACATTATATTGAGTTAGTGAGTTTGAAATATTTTCTCCGTTCCTTTGTGCTGAATAAAAATATCTAATATGTTTTCAGAACAAAAGAACGAATTTTTATTTCTTAAGCTTTCAGAAGGAACGACCTTTCTTGTTCCACTTCTTTCCGCTGAAAACATTAGCCACGTCATGGCTTACGACAGAAATCAGGAATCAAAATCAATAGGAAATGAGAAATTTATTTGTTGATGCAATGCTTCTGACGTCGCTGATTTGCTATACTGCAGCGACAACAACGCCCACCTCATCGTTCAGAATTCAGGGCAAGGTCAAGGACAACAACGGAAGAGGCATTCAAAATGTGGTTGTAAACGATGGAGTGCATTTCACCACAACGGATATAAATGGTGATTGGCAGTTGGTGTCTGACACGGCCGAGAGCAAGTTCATTGCAATCTCTACCCCTGCCGAATACGAACTGCCACAGGTCAATGGGCTGGCAACAGGGTTTTACATACCCATCAAACAAGCTGTCAACACAGTGGAAAACACTTTTATTCTGAAGAAACGGTCCAGCCAGAGTGATAAATTTTCTTACATAGCCATCTCCGACCCGCAAGTGAGCAACAGTAATAACATGACCCGCTGGCGTAACGAGGCGATTGTTGACATCAAGAATGTTGTGGACTCGCTCAACGATTCCCGTGAAGTCGTTGGAGTAGCATTGGGCGACCTTGTATGGGACAAGATGAAGCTATTTGAGCCCTACAAGAAATCGATGAAAAACATGGGAATGACCGTATTCCAATGTATCGGCAATCATGATTTCGACAAGCAGTTCAAAGACCTGAACAATATGCCCAAAGGTTCGTCCAACTTCGCTGAACATGAATATTTCAAGTATTTCGGACCGACCAACTACTCGTTCAATATCGGAAAAATTCACGTCATAACGGTCAAGAACATCAATTACAAGGGCAGCATAGGATATACGGAAGAACTCACGAAGCCCGTGCTTGATTGGATTAAGCATGACCTGAGCTATGTTCCTGCCGGTACAACCGTTTTCCTAAACATGCACGCAGCAGGCTGGAACACTGCTGCCGAAGAGGGCAACATCCGTGACGCCAAGCAGTTGGAGGAGATTCTGAAAGACTACACCGTACACGTGTTCTGCGGTCACACCCACTTCTTTCAGAATGCGGAGCCCAATGCCAAATTGTATCAGCACAATATAGGAGCAGTTTGTGGGGCTTGGTGGGACAGCTGGATTAACAGATGTGGAGCACCCAACGGCTATCTTATTGTTAATGTTGACGGCAACGACGTGAGCTGGAGCTACAAAGCCACCCGCGAAAAAAGCAATTATCAGTTCAAGACTTATCTTCCAGGTACGTTCATCACGCAGAAAGATTATTTCGTTGCCAACGTCTGGGACTACGACAGTCAATGCAAGGTGGAGTGGATGGCAGATGGAAAGCCAATGGGGGAGATGGAAAGATTTACGGATCAGGACCAGAGCTATCTTGAAAACACCGACAAACACAATGACAATGGCCCCATCAACACACCCCATCTGTTCAGGGTGAAAGCACCCGTGGGCACCCGAGTTGTCACCGTCGCTTTCACCAATCGCTTCGGGGAGCGCTTCGTACAGCAGGTGTCTCTCAACCATGGCTGGCATTCACGTATCATTGCCCATCGTGGATATTGGAATACCGTGGGCTCGGCGCAGAACTCAATAGCCGCACTCCGCAAGGCCAACCAAATCAAGGCCTATGGATCTGAGTTTGATGTTCAGATGACCAAAGACCATAAGATAGTCGTAAACCATGACGATGATATCAACGGCATCAAGATTATCACGGCCAATTACAGTGATGTGAAGTATCAGAGGCTTCCGAATGGTGAGAAACTGCCAACGCTTCAGGAGTATCTTGAAAATGGGCGTGCATGCAAATACACCAAGCTGATATTGGAAATCAAGCCTCATCCCACCGAAGAACTCGAAAATCAATGCGTTGACAAGGTGGTGAGTTTGGTCAGAGCGTTGGGAATGAGCCATCGGGTCGAATACATATCCTTCAGCAAGAACATCTGCAGACAACTGGCAGATAAGCTTTACGGAGCGAGCATATCTTATCTTGAGGGCGATCTCACCCCAAAGGAAGCCAAGGATTTGGGCATGCGGGGCATCGACTATGACGTGGCGGTATTGAGAAAGCATCCAGAGTGGGTGAAACAGGCACACGATCTCGGAATGACAGTCAACGTTTGGACAGTCAACAAACTTGACGACATCAGGTATTTTCTTTCCCTCGGTGTCGATTATGTCACCACAAACGAGCCGGTGGCAGCAATGAAGTTGGAAAAGCAAATGGGTTTGTAAACGTTTATTCCACTGTTCAAAGGATAGGACCTTCGTATGGACTTCTCTTGAAACCGTGAGTTGGGCATTTCGTTCACGCTTAAGTTTGAAAACTGCAAAGCAAAGAAGCACAAAGACGTGTACAGAATCAGAATTTAGCCCACAAGACGAGAAGTGCTGAGACTCAAATGCCGTGAGCTCCAAATTTCATGATGACATTTGGGGCTCACGGCACTTCCTATTTGTTGCTGGTGAGTGAGGTAGTGGGGGGGGCTACACGTAAACTTCCAGAAATTTTATTTCGCCTGCGACCTTCACACTTGTGGCTGTTGCGGGCAAGAGAATGGTCTCGCCAGCTTGGAACGGGCTTTCGTTCCCCTCGTCGTCGGTGATTGTTCCCATTCCGCTCAACCCCATTAAAATCACAAATGAATCGAGTTCGGAATAGTCAAGCACCATTGGCTCCGTCAGGTCATAGACTGAAGTCGTGAAGTAAGGGCATGCCACGAGTTGCACACCCTCATTCCTCCGTGGGGCATACTGTATTCGATAATCGCTCTCTACGCTGAAATCAATGCAATCGGCTGCCTCCTTGGTGTGCAGTTCCCTATAATTGCCGTCCTTGTCCCTGCGTTTGAAGTCGTAGATGCGATAGGTGGTGTTGCTGGTTTGCTGGATTTCGGCGAGGAAGCAACCTGTTCCAATGGAGTGGATTCTGCCTGCTGGCAGGTAAAACACATCGCCCTCCTTTACTTCATATTCAGCCAAGGCATCGGTTATGGTGTCGTTTTCCACTTTTTCCTGATATTCTTCAGGTGTCAAGGCCTTTCTGAATCCGCTCATGAGTCTTGCTCCCTCATCGCTCTTCATCACATACCACATCTCGGTTTTGCCGCGATCAAGACCCTTTGCACGGGCTTGGTCGTCGTTGGGATGAACCTGTATGGATAATTGTGCATGGGCGTCGATGAACTTGATGAGCAACGGAAACTCATTGCCGAATCTTTCATAGTTATCCTTGCCCATAAGTTTGTCCTTCAATCGGCTTACGAGGTCGTTGAGTTGCATCCCTTTGTAAAGACCGTCAGCCACTATCGACTCGTTTCCCTTTAAGCCGGAAATCTCCCAACTCTCACCAACTTGCTCCAAATGCTGGTCAAGCTGTTTGAAAGGTATTATCTTATTGCCACCCCACAAAACTTGTTTTAGTAGTGGTCGGAACTTTATGATTTCCATAATTGTCTATTATTCTATCTCCGTCATTCCTGGATAAATAAGCGTACTATCGTAAAAGAACGACAAAGGGTGTATTACATGAATTTCTCTTTATAATTGTCGCAAAGTTACAAATTAAATGTCACGCTCCCAAATATAGATGAATTTTCTTATATCGGAGTGCTTTAAATTTAAATGTAGATACTGTTTTCTGTTTTTTACTTGTGCAAACTGGCGGAGAAGCAGATGTGTTGACAGCGTTTTTTGATTCAAAATACCCACTTTCTTATGTTTTAAATCCTTCGTTTGCTAAACATCTGTATTTCAGCCGATTAAAGATATGTTCGTGGAAGGTCACCTTTTGCCGTGCGAAAGCTAAGCTATCATTATGCGAAAGGTAAGCCATTGCAAACTCAAGGCTCAGACGTATGATTTTGAATCTTCATCCGACAGGTGACGGAGGTGAGGGATGCGGACGGAAAGCTGTGTTTGTCGTTCTGCCAGCAATCCCCAGTCTCGTTCTCATTCTTCGAGCGTGACAAGGCGACTGCCGTCTTGCTGCTCTTCGATTTTAACCTTTATGGCATTATCGGGTAAGATCTCCTCTATCAGTTCCGGCCACTCCAACAGACATAAGTTGCCACTGTAGAAGTAGTCTTCGTAGCCCATATCATAAACCTCTTCGAGTTTTTTGATTCGATAGAAATCGAAATGGTAAATCGGATTTCCGTTGCCGTCAGTATATTCGTTGACAATAGCGAATGTTGGCGAAGTGATAACATCCTTCACGCCCAGCACCTCGCAGATGGCCTTTGTGAAAGTTGTCTTGCCTGCTCCCATCTTGCCGTAGAAAGCAAACACTTTTTTATCACCGATGTTCTTTATAAACTCTTTGGCAGATTCATGGATGGTCTCCAGATTCTTTATTTTTATTTCCATTGTTTTCTCTATTTTATCAGTTTTTGTTTGCCGTTATCTTTTTCTCGGTGTCATAGTTATCAGCGGTATGACCATTTCCTCTATTGAGATACCTCCATGTTGGAAAGTGTCTTTGTAGTAGGAGACATAGTAGTTGTAGTTGTTTGGATAGGCAAAAAAGTCGTCGCCAGTTGCGAACACGTAGCTTGTGCTGATGTTTGGCGAGGGTAACTGTGCCTGACGCGGGTCTTTGATGGTGAAGACCTCCTTGGAATTGTAGTTCAGGTTCTTGCCGAGTTTATAGCGAAGATTGGTGTTAGTGTTTCTGTCGCCAATGATTTTGACTGGTTTTGTCGTACGGATTGAGCCGTGGTCGGTCGTCAAAATGATCTTATAGTCAGAGTGAGCCAGCTCTCTGAACATTTCAGCAAGGACGCTGTGGCGGAACCAACTCATGGTAAGCGAGCGATAGGCGCTCTCGTTGCTTGCCAGCTCGCGAATCATTTTCATTTCTGTCCTTGCATGCGAAAGCATGTCTATGAAGTTGATTACAAGTACGTTGAGGTCGTTCTGCTCCAAGTTTTTGAACTGTTGCATGAACTTCTCGGCTGCGTTCGAGTCGTTTATCTTGTGGTAGGAGAACTTATCGTGCCGGCGATAGCGGTCTATCTGTGTCTGAATGAGCGGTCCTTCGTTCAGGTTCTTTCCCTCTTCCTCATCCTCGTTCACCCAAAGGTCGGGGAACATCTTGGCTATCTGCAGTGGCATCAGTCCGCTGAAGATGGCGTTGCGTGCGTATTGCGTGGCGGTTGGCAATATCGACATGTACAGGTCCTCATCGATATCGAACATGTCTCCAATCTCTTCGGAGAGCGTTCGCCATTGGTCGAATCGTAGGTTGTCGATGACGATTAAGAAAACCTTGTCGCCATTGTCAATCATTGGGAACACCTTGGTCTTGAATATGTCAGGGCTCATCAAAGGACGTGAGGCAACGCTGCCGCCATCCTTGTCGGCGATGTTCTGGAACCTGCCGTGTTGCTTGTCGTTCCTCGGCGCCACCCAGTCGATGTAGTTCTTTGTGATGAATTTGGCAAAGCCGATGTTGGCTTCTTCCTTCTGCATTGTCAGCATCTCGGTCATGCCACTGTCGGCACTGCTGAGCTCCAATTCCCATCTGACGAGCTTCTTGTATATTTCCTGCCAGTCTTGAAAGCTCCTGCATTCACTGATTTGCATGGCAATCTGCTGGTACTCCTGCTGATAACCACTTTGTGTGACCTCTGTTACAATCTCTTTCCGGTGGATGTTCTTCTTTAGAGTAAGGAGAATCTGCATGGGATTAACGGGCTTAATCAGATAGTCGGCAATCTTGGAGCCGATGGCCTGTTCCATGATGTTTTCCTCCTCGCTCTTTGTCACCATGACGATGGGCGTTGCGGGCTGAATGTTCTTTATCTGTTGCAAGGTCTCCAATCCAGAAAGACCTGGCATTTGTTCGTCGAGGAGCACAAGGTCGAACGTCTGGGTGCGGCATTGTTCGATGGCATCGGGGCCATTGCTCACCGTGATGACTTCGTAGCCTTTTTTCTCAAGGAAGATAATATGGGCTTTAAGGAGTTCAATCTCGTCGTCAACCCAAAGTAATAATCCATTGCTCATATAATGTGTGGTTTTTGTTTAATATAATGTAATCTGTGTCGGCATAGCCTAAAAACCGTCAAGGTCGTAGTATTCGTCGTCTAAGTCGAAGTCAAGGGCCGGCTGACTCTTGTCGTCGGGATTCTTCTTGTCGGTGTTTGGCTTCTGTTCTTCTTCAAAGTAGATAACAGGACCTTCGTTGGCAGGCTTCTTTGGCTGTGCTTTTGGAGCCGAAGGCTTGTCTTTCTTCGTTTTTGGGGTCGGCGGGGTCGGCTTGTTTGTCAGTGCCTTGCCGCTGTTCGCTGGCGCTATGCTCTTGTTCTCATCCTTCTTGACCGGTGTTGGCTTGTCGATGGGAACCTCAAACGTATTGTCGTCAACTGCGATGATGGTCTCATTGGTTGGCATGTCTGCCCCTTCTTTCTTGGTTGTAGATGGTTGCGGGGTAGATGGCTGATGCGTCGGCACTGGTGTCTGAGCTTTTTGCTCCTTGCTGGTGGCTGTTGTCCGGTTGTTGTCTGGCCCGATGTTCTGCGAAGGCTCATCCATCGGTATGATAAACTCTGTCTTGGACGTGTTTGCCGCAGGTTCTTCAACGGGGATGATTACCTTCGGTGACGAAATGGCTGAAGCATCTTTTGGCTTGGCTGACTCTTCTGATGGAATTATCATACCATTCGCAGGGGTGTTGTCAGGTTTGGCCTTGTCTTCCTCCATTGGAATGGTCATGCCGTTATCCACTTCACCGTTCATCTGATCCTTGATGTTGAGGTCTCGCTCAGTGGGATTTCTGCTTTCAATCTCCTCTTGTAGGTCTTTTTCTTTCTCTCGTGGGGTTGCTCTCTCTGCTGGCTCTGACAGTAAGTAGCGTTTTGTTACTGTCAAAGGTGCAAAGTTCTTCGCATAGAAGTCGTCATAGTCCTTGTAACTGAACGTCGTTCCTATCAGTTGGAGGTTCTTCTCGCTGATGATAATTCCACGAGTGTCCTTGCTCATCTGTGCCACCACGTTCTGGGAGCTGAAGAGTTGACGGGCATACTGGTAGGCCTCGTCGAAACTTCTGAATCCAGAGAGCTGCATTTGGTGAAGTCCCTCGATGTCTTCGATTTCTATTTCAAAGTTGCGGACAAGGAAATTGGTGAAGTTGAATCGGGCCATTTCGAATAACAGTTTGTTCTCGTTCAGCGAATCCGGATGATAGACGAGCAAGAACTTAAAGTCGATGTCGCGTTCCACAGTGAATTTCACCTGTTTGATGCTGTCGCTGTCGTTGAGAACATTGGTCCTGTAGTTCCATACGTCACCCAAGTCGAATTTTCCGCTGCGTATCTTCTTGCCAGCCTGTACGCCATTGACGATCATACCTGCCATTTCGCTGATTCGGCTCTTGGGAAACTTCTCCACAACGGTCTTCATATCAGTGACGCAACCTTCGATATTGCCGTTGTTGAGCTTGCTCAAGCCACCGATAAACAAGAACTTGTCGCGGTTGGCACCTCGTGGAAAACGTGTGTCTGATATCTTTCTGTTGCCTTCCACCTCACCGAAGCGGTTGTGTTTGAACGCCTCATAGGTGGCGGAATATAATGAATCCTCCATCTGTACGCCAAACTTGGCATTCTGTTTGAAATAGGGATCGGTCAGGACGGCTGTCCATTCGCTCTTCGGATATTGAGATTTCAGCTTTGATATATAAGTGTTGGCTGTTTCGGGCTGATTCTTTCGCATGTAAAGGAGGTACAAATGATAATAGACATCGTCCATTTTCTCGTAGTCTGGGTAACTGTCGCTCACCCTTCGAAGTGCTTTCTCAGCGAGATTGAGGTTGTCAAGTCTATCCTTGAATATGACACCGGAATGATGGAGGCCGTCTTCCAATATCTTGTTGCTGGCCTGTAGCTGGTCGGGGGTGAAGGGTATTTGTGCCAAATAGAACTCACGCTTGTGCGGATCGTTCTTGACGGAGTCAGTCTTGTTGTTGATGGAATCCAGTTTTGCCTCCTCTCGTGCGATGGAATCTCTCTGTTCGTCAGTGAGATTGTCCTGTTCTGTCGTTAATCCGATACCGCCAACGACTGTTTTGTTGACTCGCTGCCAGTCATCAGTATTCTCTCGCTTCCCCCACAGTCGTTGGAAGGTGGCTTTTCCCTGTTGGATGGCCATGGGATTATAGAAATACCATGTGCTGCCTTGCTGCTGTTTGTTCTCTATTTGCAGGCGATTGTTGCCAACATTGTTAGTGCCTATGCCACTGTTGGCTGCTTGTTCTTTCTGCGATTCTTGCTCCGCCTGTCGGTTACGCTCCTCTTTTTCTTTCTTTTTCAGTGCATCTATAACCCTGTCAATGGCCGCAAGACGCTCTTTTTCGGGGCATTTTGCCAAGTATTGCAGGGAGTCTTGCAACTGAACGGCATCGGTATAGGGAGTTAATTTGTCAAGGATCTTCGACCGTTCAGACAGTTGTGCATAGTCCTTTCGGTCTTTATCAAGTAGGCCCAATGCCGTATTATAACACCTTCGCGCATCGCCAAATCTCTCTTTTGCCCAATACAGGTCGCCGAGGTGCAGCAATAGCACTCCTTTCTCTACTCCGCTGCGTGTGGCCTTTTCGTTTCCAGCCTCATAGGCATAGATAGCGTTCATCGTATCCTTCTCAGCGAGATAGATATTGCCTATTGCATAATAAACTTGGTCAAGATAATCCTTGTTGTTGTCTGATGAAGCCATGCGCTTCAGACGTGCAATAGTCTGCTTTGCCTGTCCTGCTGCCATCACTTCCGAAGCTGCGATGCGGGCATTGAACTCCAATTCGTAGGGAGGATTGGAGCGAATGACGCGCTTGAATGCGGTATAGGCTGCTTCTTTGTTGCCTAACGCGGCCTGAATCTGCCCCATCAGATACCATTCACGGGCTTTCTGCTTTCGGCGCATCTCGTGTTTGATTACCTTTCTTAAATAAGGGATGGCCTTTTCCAGCTCTCCCGTATGGATATAGTAGTCGGCGAAAGTGTAATCCCATTCCTTTACTGCCCTCCAGTCCATGGAGTCGCGCTTCATATTGCGAATAACGTCCTCTGCATCGTAGAGCCATCCGGCTTCAACGTATGACTTTGCGAGCCATGCCCGTGCCTTTCCGAAGATGGCAGGCTGCCCCTTGTAGAGTCTGCTCATGTAGGAAAAGGTGGTTGCTGCGTCCTCAAACGAACCCTTGTGGAACTGCGACCGCCCCATGAGCATCCATGCTTTCCATAGAAACGGATTGTATTCCCTGCGTGAGAGCCATTCTATATCTTTCTCAGTCTTTCTCCTTTTCTTGTTCCATTCTGGCCGACGCTTGATACTGTGGCGTGCAATGGCTTTCTCGGCTTTCTCCACGGCGCGCTCAAAGTTGCCTTTTCCTATGTCGCGGCTGTTCTTGTTGCCGACCGTATAGAGTGGAATCATCTCTGTGAAGTTGTCTTTATTGCCATTTTCTTTTTCCAACGAACCGTCGATATATGCCTGAGCGCCATTGTAATACGTGTTGTACTTGGCATTGAATGAGTGCCACCAACGCGTCTGTGCGGTGTTTTTCTTGGTAGAGCAACCGACGATGATTATTGCAAGCACTACCAGCAATAATATGGGGATATGTTTTTTACAAGATGGATTCACGTATATTTAACTCAAATGAGAGTGCTTTTATTGTCTTTTACGAGGATTAAGTTGCAGTCTGATCCTATCCTTCAATCAATGTAATCAGTTCGTCTTTCACCTGATTGGGTATGTTGATTCCCCTTAAGATGAGGCTTCGGTTCCAGCTTTTGGCCTCTTCGGGGCGCATGGTGTAGAGAATTTCCCGAAATTCGTCAGCTTCCTCGTTTGAGTAGTCGCTTGAGTCTCTTCCATTGAAGCGGTCGAGTTCTTCGTCGTCAAAGTATTCAATCTCTTTCGTTGCAGCTTCCATCATGCAAGTCTGCTCACAACTTTCGTCAAGCCCAGTGCAAGTGTTGCAGTCGCCAGAGGCATGATGAATCACATCGGGCTCATCGCTGCTGCGTCGTGCAAAGATTGTGGCGATACCCACAAGAATTCCAAGTCCGACGATGGCTGATACACCTATTAAAATAATGTCCATTTGTTCTGTTGCGTGCTATTGTTGCTTAACGATGTTGAACCCCGCTTTCTCCAATTCGTCCCAATAGTGTGGGTATGACTTTGTTACAACTTCCGGATGGTTGATTTTTATCTCGCCCAACTGTATGCAGAGCGGCGCAAATGCCATTGCTATGCGGTGGTCTTTGTAGGTGTCGATGACGACAGGCTCTGTTTTTTCGCAACGCTCACCGTCCCAAACCATCTCGGAATCGTTAATATCGTTGATGACGTAGCCCAGTTTTGCCATCTCGTTCTTCATTGCCTCGATGCGGTCGGTTTCCTTAATCTTGAGATTATGTAGTCCAGTGAATCGGAAATGGATGTTCATCACTGGGCAGAGGGCTATGAGAGTCTGTGCCAAATCGGGTTGATTGGTGAGATTGTACTCAAATCTGGGCAGCGTGCGGGGGTAGCGTTTGATGCTTACATCTGTGAGTTTGTCAAGGTCTTTGTGTGCGAATGTGGTCTTGATGCCCAGCAGCGAGAAAATGTATTTCACGGCAGAGTCACCCTGTCTTGAGCCGTTTTGCAATCCAGAGAAAGTGATTTGCGAATCAGTGTCGTCCATTAGTGTCAGAATCTCATACCAATAACCTGCCGAAGTCCAGTCGTTTTCAATGACGTATTCGCGTTCGATGTACGGTTTTGCTCCTACTTTTATTGTATCGACGTCGGTCCACTCTACTTCGGCGCCATATTCTTGCATCAGGTGGATGGTGAGGTCGATATAGGGGCGTGAGACGATGTCGCCTATAAGTTTCAATTCCAGCCCATTCTTCAGTGTCGGTCCAATCATGAGCAAGGCCGAGATGTACTGCGAGCTTACGTTGCCTACTATTTCGAGTTGTCCGCCTTCCAGACATTTCCCCCTGATGCGGAGTGGGGGATAGCCTTCTTCTCCTAAATAGTCGATTTCGGCACCAAGGAATCTCAGTGCCTCCACGAGGATACCTATAGGACGCTGTCTCAACCGTTCGGTACCTGTCAGCGTGTGCTCACCTTCGGTCACGCTCAGATAAGCCGTCATGAAACGCATGGCAGTGCCTGCTGCCATGAGGTCAATGGTCTCAGGCTTGTTCTTCAGTGCTTTGATGATGACTTCTGTATCGTCGCAATGCGAGAGATTGCTGGGGGCGACTTTTCCTCCAGCCAATGCGTGGATGATCAGTGCGCGGTTGCTGATGCTCTTTGAGGGAGGAAGGTTGATGGTTGAGTCGATATGATTGGGTGGTGTGATTGTATATTGCATTGCTTAAGTGTCTTTATTGTGTCTAAAATGGGGTGGGTACATCGTGTGTACTTGCTTATTTTCATACAAAAATACAAAATAAACTTGTGAACAGTGAAAAACAACTCCAAAAGTTTGCTAATCTCTCAAAAAGTAACTAATTTTGCATCACTTAAACTTTTCGGGATGTAGTTCAGTAGGTTTAGAATGCCGGTCTGGGGGACCGGTGGTCGCTGGTTCGAGTCCAGTCATCCCGACAATTTGGCGACAAGTGATGGATTTCACTTGTCGCCATTCTTTTGTTTAATGGCTTGTTGGCGACATTGCGGTAAGGCTCTTGAAGAGGTGCGTGAGCAAATCGGTATGATAGCTTTAGAGGCACAGGTAGGAAGTGAAAAGCGGTAGGTTACAATAATTTACATCTTTCTGGATAATGTAAATTATAAGTGGTTGAAAATCAGTGTGATAGCTTTTGGTATCCGAAAGCTTACCTTTCGTGTGACGAAAGCTGACCTTTCGGCGTGCAATAGGTGAGCTATTGCAAGGCGAAAGGTCAGTGATGAGATTGTGATTTGAAATTATTTTATAAATCGGGCTTGTCTCTCAATAGTTTGTTGGGTACGGGCCACAATTATTTTATGCCCCTGTCGGTCAGTGCCTTTGCATATCTCTTGGCATTCTCCTGATGCTCTTCGTAGGTCTCGGCAAAGTTGTGGGTGCCGCTGAAGTCCTCTTTTGCGCACATGTAGAGATAGTCGTGATGCACAAAGTTGAGCACCGCTTCAATGGCTGCTACCGATGGGATGCGAATTGGGCCAGGTGGCAGACCGTGGTATTTGTAGGTATTGTAAGGGCTGTCGTAGCTCAACCATTTGTGATAGATGCGGTGAGCCTCGAACTTTCCCAAAGCGAATTTCACCGTTGGGTCGGCCTGTAATGGCATGTCGGTGCGCAGACGGTTGATGTACATTCCGGCAATTCTCGGCATTTCGCCCTCGTTGTCGGTTTCCTCGTCAACGATACTGGCGAGTGTCATGATTTCCTCCTTGTTGAATCCAGTAGCGTTGGCTTTCTGTGTGCGTTCGAATGACCAGAACTTCTTATTCTCCTCGCTCATCTTTTCGAGGAATTTCTCTATCGAAGTGTTCCAGTAGAACTCATAGGTGTTTGGGATAAAGAGGGCCATAACCGTCTCTGGTGTGTAGCCGTATTTCTTGCATGTCTCGCTGGAGTTGAGGCTGTCGAGAAGTGCTTCCTTTGAGAACATGAGCTTTTCGCTTACACTCTTTGCAAGGTCGTCTTTCGTTCTGACAGATTGTAGGGTCAGTGATACGGGTGCCTGGCTTCCGTTCTTGAAGTGACGGAAGGTCTGCAATGCACCCGAACTGCTGATTTGATAGCGTCCAGTGCGAATGTGGTCCTTGTAGGAAGTCAGCTTTGCCAGCTGCTTGAATGTCCAGAGGCTGTGCTTTGTGGAGATAGGCTCCAGCTTTTGATAAACAGAGTCGATGTTGTCATCCTCATCAATGTAAACATATTCTTTGTCGCTTGTCCTCCCCATCGAAGAGAAGAAAAAGAAATAGACAATCAATAGCCCGATGAATGTCAGTCCGCCAATGATTTTAAGCGATGTGCGGTTGCCTGTCTTGTGTTTTGACTTAGCCATGATAGTTGTTTTTTACGAGTGCAAAGATAATCATTTTGGATTGAATGACTTTAGGAGGGAGAGTAAAAAGACAACTGTTTTTTCTATTTTTAATATTGTGTTGGCAATTATTTGGCTTATACTTTGTACTTTTGCAGTCGTTAACAGGCTAATAGTGGCAGATAGGCGGTTTGCTATTGTTTATTTGTAAATATATAAGAAGAAATGAGAGAATTTGAAACTTATGTTTTTGATTTGGACGGAACTTTGTTGGAGACACTAAAAGACTTAGCTGCAAGTACAAATTTCGCTTTGAGGCAATACGATATGCCAGAACACTCCATCGAGGATGTGAGAATGTTCGTAGGCAATGGTGTGAAGAAACTCATGGAGCGGGCTATCCCGAACGGGTTGGATAATCCGAAGTTTGAAGAGGTTTATGCAACCTTCCGCCAACATTATCTTAATCATAATTTAGACACCACAAAGCCTTACGATGGTATTCCTGAATTGTTGCGTGAGCTGAAGGGTAGGGGGAAGAAGCTGGCCATTGTCAGCAATAAATTCTATGCTGCCACTCAGGACCTCGCCCGTCATTTCTTTCCAGATACTATTGAAGTGGCTATCGGCGAAAGGGAGAATATCAAGAAGAAACCGGCCCCCGACACCGTTGTGGAGGCTCTACGCCAGCTTGGTGTTTCAAAGGAGGGGGCTGTCTATATTGGGGATAGCGACGTCGATATCATGACGGCGCGCAACAGTGGGCTACCTTGCGCCAGCGTACTCTGGGGGTTCCGCGATAAGGAGTTCCTCTTGGAACACGGGGCGACGTTCTTTGCCGACAAGCCAGATGACCTTCTGCCCGACGAATAGGCAGAAAACAATAATGGGCAATTAAGAAAAACGACTTAATTGCCCATTGTTTTAAGGAGTAGAGATACAAGAACTAAAATTGGAAGCTGTGAGTTGGCAAGTTTAGTCCAATCCTATTTTTTAGCGCTATCGCTGATGCTGACTTTTAATCCTGTATGCCGACTTATGATTATTGTGTGAGATTGCTGAGCCTTGCAATGTATTTTCCGAGAATATCAAACTCAATGTTGACGATAGTGCCAACCTTGATGTCGGCAAAGTTGGTGTTTTCCATCGTGTAGGGGATAATTGCCACCTTGAAAGTGTTCTCGGTGGGCTCGCAGACTGTGAGTGATACGCCGTTGATGGTGACAGATCCTTTATCGACAGTAAAATAACCGCGACGCGCCATCTCCGCGTCTTGCTTGTATTCAAATGTGAAGTAGGTGCTGCCGTCGGCATTTTCCATGTTGATGCATTTGGCAGTCTCATCCACATGCCCCTGAACGATGTGGCCGTCGAGCCGTCCGTTCATTATCATTGACCTCTCAACATTCACGCGACTGCCTACTTCAAGAAGTCTGAGATTCGACCTTTCAAGAGTTTCCTTCATCGCTGTGACGGTGTAGGTGTCACCTTTCAGACGGACAACCGTCAGGCAAACACCATTGTGCGCAATGCTCTGATCGATTTTCAGCTCATCAGTGAATGAGCATTTCAGTGTGAAATCTATATTTTCCTGATAGCGGTCGATGGCAACTACTTGTGCCATTTCCTCAACAATGCCTGAGAACATAATTACAATATAGTTTTGTTTTTGGCCCAAAAGCCTCAGATGTGATTAAAAATTAGGGTGAGGTCTCTGTGAGGCCTCACCCTGTATGCCCCTCAAGAGAGAGGATTTTGAAAAGTCGTACCGATGATGTGATGAAAAGTCCGAGTATCAATGATAAGAGAGTTCTCCGTCTTTGTAATCCACTGGCCTTGCGGCTTAGTCGCGGAATGCGATTTATGTGGCCCGCCATTAACCGAAGAAGTCATCTCGGTTTTCTGATTTATTTGATGACTATCCCGATCGAATCGATACGACTAATGCGTGTCCTTTCTAAGTGCAAAGATAGCACTTTTTTTCCATGTGCCAAATATTTGAACTTAAATTATAGTGTCCAGGAGTATCTCACCAATCGTTGGATGGATGTGGATGATATCCCTCAAGTCGTCAAGCGTGGCGTCGTTGTTCATCAGTACAGCAACTTCTTGAATGATGTCAGCTGAATGCGCACCGAATATGTGGCATCCGATAATTTTGCCCTCTTCGTTCGCAATCACTTTCAGCATTCCTTCTGTTTCTTCCATCGCCAATGCCTTTCCGTTGGCACGGTAGAAGCCTTTCTTGACAATGCACTTGATGCCGTCTTTCTTGCAGGCGTCCTCAGACATGCCTACAGAACCAGCTTCTGGATAGGTGAATACGGCTGCCGGCATGATATCGAAACGGATTTTATCCTCTTTGTTCAATATCTTGTTTACAACGCGCATGCCTTGGAAACTGGCAGCGTGGGCCAGCATTTGCTTGCCGTTGACGTCACCGATGGCATAGACCCCTGGTATGTTGGTCTCGTAGTTGTTATTGGTTTCAATGCCTTGCTTGATGCAGTTGATGCCAGCTGCCTCAAGACCGAGTCCCTCAACGTTGGCTGCTCTGCCAGTGGCTATGAGCACTATGTCAGCGGTAATCTGCTTATCTTGACCTTTCTGGTTGTAGCTGATGACCACTTGCTTGTTATCCGCTGTGGGCTCGATACTGCTTACACCACTCTGTAAATTGAAGTTGATACCTCTTTTCTCCATCGTCTTGCGAAGACGCTTAGCAATATCTGAATCCATGGTTGGTAAGCACTCTTTCAAGAACTCAATAACCGTAACCGTACTACCGAAAGTCTCGAAAGCTGAGGCAAGCTCCAGTCCGATAACACCGGCGCCGATGATAGCCATTGAATTGGGAACATGATCGATGTCCAACAGTTCGGTTGACGTCATGACCTTGTTCTTCAATGCTTCGCCCTCTGGTGAGTCGAGTGCCGGAATGAAAGGTAACATACGGGCATGCGAACCAGTCGCAATGATGATGTAGTCTGCGGTCATCTGTGTACCGTTCACCTCGATTACTTTTTTGTCGATGAACTTTGCTTCACCTTCTATATAGGTAATTCCTGGCTGGGAGAGAAGTCCTTTCACACCTTCACGGAGTTGATTGATAACCTCGGCTTTGCGTTCTTGGATGCGATTGAAATCAACGTGTCCGCCACCAACGCACGAAAGCAATGGGTTACGGTACAAATCGGCATCGTGAGCAAAGCTCTTGGTCGGAATACATCCCTCATTGAGACAAGTTCCGCCCGGATGTCTCTTCTCGATAATGGTCACCTTGAGACCATTTTGGGCAGCATGTACTGCTGTATGATAGCCTCCAGGACCCGCACCGATGATAATTAAATCGGTCTTTTCCATAATATTTTAGTTATTTAGGTGTTGTTACTTGTTCATTGCCTGACGATAGTTGAGGATAGGCTCCTTGGCTGCCAACACGTCATCTACACGACCGATTGGTGTATTATGAGGAGAATCCTTTACTTCATTAGGAATTTCACGAGCCTCCTTGGCAATTTTGTGCATCACCTCAATGAAGCCGTCGATGGTTTTCTTGCTTTCACTTTCAGTTGGCTCAATCATCATGGCCTCGTGGAAGAGGAGTGGGAAATAAATTGTAGGAGCGTGGTAGCCATAGTCGAGCAAACGCTTGGCAACATCCATGGTTGTTACTTCCGTACTCTTGTCTTTCAAACCGTCGAATACAAATTCGTGCATGCAGATGTCATCAATTGGCAATTCGTAATCATCCTTCAACGATTCCTTGATGTAGTTTGCATTCAATGTTGCGTAAGGGCCGACCCACTTGATGTTCTCCTTTCCGAGTGTGAGGATGTAGGTATAGGCGCGGAGAATTGTCAGGAAGTTACCCATATATGGTCCGACGTGGATGTTTTCAACAGTGAAGTCGCTGCCATGCTCTGGCAATACCACATCGAAGCCTTTTTCTGTTTTGATGACATGTGGCTTTGGCAAGAATGGCACCAAGTCTTTGCGAACACCAACAGGGCCATCACCAGGACCGCCACCTCCGTGAGGGGTAGAGAAAGTCTTGTGAAGGTTGATGTGCATAACGTCAAATCCCATGTCGCCTGGACGTGCAACGCCGAGCAGAGGGTTGAGGTTCGCTCCGTCATAGTACATCAAACCGCCGTTTTCATGTATCAATTTCGCAATCTCAGGAATTTCTTTCTCGAAGAGACCAAGGGTATTAGGATTTGTCATCATCATACCTGCAATGTCGTCGCCCAGCAATGGCTTCAAGTCTTCTACGTCAACCAGTCCTTCTGGAGTACTCTTCACTTCAACAATCTCCAGGCCACAGACAGCTGCGGATGCTGGATTGGTGCCGTGTGCAGAGTCAGGGATAATCACTTTGGTACGTTTCATGTCGCCGCGGCTTTGATGGTATGATCTGATAATCATCAAACCTGTCAGCTCACCATGTGCACCAGCATATGGATTCAAAGTAAAATCATACAGTCCCGAAATGCTTGCCAACGCTTGCTGCAGGTTGTACTCAACTTCCAGCGAGCCTTGAACTGTGTTCAGTGGCTGAAGGGGATGAATACCTGTGAATGCAGGCATGGCAGCTATCTCCTCATTGATGACGGGGTTATATTTCATTGTACAAGATCCCAATGGATAGAATCCGTTGTTAACTCCAAAGTTATTGCCGCTTTGGTTTGTATAGTGTCTAACGACCGTCAATTCGTCGCATTCTGGGAGTTCTGCGTCTTTCTCACGCTTCAAGTTGCTTGGGAACTCATAGTTTCCAAATTCGTTCTTGGGTAGGCTATAAGCTTTTCTTCCTGGCTGGGAAAGCTCAAATATCAAATTGCCATATAATCTATTGTTCATTTCTTCAATAATTTAATGTTTTAATTAAAAACTTTTAGGTTAAAGTAGGATGGATTAGAGCAAAGCCACGAGTGCTTCTATCTCTTCCTTTGTACGCTTTTCTGTCACAGCTACCAGCAGTTGGTCGTCGCCAACCTTCACACCTGGAAGGATTCCCTTCTCGATAGCTTTGTCATAGAATGCGTCACGGTTCTCAATTTTAACCAAGAATTCATTGAAGAATGGCTGTTTGTAAACCAATTGAGCCTTACCTGTTGCCGTCATCTTGTCGCATAGGTAGTGTGCGCCGTCGAAACTTGTCTTGGCAGACTCCTTTACACCTTCTTTTCCCATGAGTGACATATAGATGGTAACGAAAAGGGCCATCAAACTTTGGTTGGAGCAGATGTTTGATGTTGCCTTTTGTCGGCGGATATGTTGCTCGCGTGCCTGTAATGTAAGTGCGAACACGCGCTGTCCGCGAGTATCCTTTGTCTGTCCGACGATACGACCTGGCATCTTACGCATCAACTTCTTTGTTGTACACATGTAACCGGCATAAGGACCGCCGAATGCCATTGGGATACCGAGACTCTGAACATCGCCAACGGCAATGTCTGCACCCCATTCTCCTGGTGTCTTCAGCAATGCAAGATCGGCGGCCACACTGTTGACGATGAAAAGCGCCTTGCTCTTGTGGCAGATATCAGCGTACCCTGTGAAGTCTTCGGTGATACCATAATAATTAGGTTGCTGAACAATAACACCCGCTACACCGCCCTCTGCTATTTTTTCTTCGAGGTCTTTCGAGCTGGTTACACCGTCATTGTTTTTGATTGCAACCAGTTTGATGTTCTGGAAATGAGCGTATGTCTTCAATACGTCAACAATTTTCGGATCGATTGTTTCAGAATACAGGATTGTATTATTCTTACTTGAGGATGCGTTGGCTACGAGCATAGCCTCGGCTGTTGCTGTAGAGCCGTCGTACATTGATGCGTTGGCAACGTCCATGTTGGTCAGTTCGGCAATCATGCTTTGGAACTCAAAGATGTAATGCAAGGTTCCCTGTGAGATTTCAGCCTGATACGGAGTATAAGACGTGAGGAACTCAGAGCGCTCAATGATACTTGGGATTGCACTTGGGGTATAATGGTCATACACACCAGCACCAGCAAAGCAGGTCATCAACTTGTTCTTGTCGCCCAAAGCGTTGAAGAAGTTTCTGATTTCCAGTTCGCTCTTTGCTTCTGGGATGTCGTATTCGCCTTTGAAACGTAAGGCATCAGGAATGTTTGCGAAAAGGTCGTTGATGTTTTTCACACCAATTTTCTTGAGCATCTCCTGAGTTTCTTCTTCTGTATGTGGAAAGAATTTAAAATTCATGTTTCTCGTATTTAAATAGGTTAGGGTTTCATAAAAGCTTATAGCTGCTTTCTCCCACAAGTATTACTTTGAGATGGAAAACAGCTATAAACTTATAAAGTGTTGTTTATTGACTATTTTGCACAGAACTCTTCGTAAGCTTTTGCATCCATGAGCTTGTCTAATTCAGACTTATCTGAAAGTTCAACCTTAACGATCCAGTTCTCGTAAGGGTCTTTGTTCAGCAATTCTGGCTCATCTTCGAGTGCTTCGTTGATTTCAACGACCTTACCAGAAACTGGAGAATTGAGGTCAGAAGCAGCCTTTACGCTCTCTACTGCACCAAAGCCTTCTTCGATTTCAATTTCGTCGTCAACTTCCGGCATGTCAACATAAACAACATTACCAAGTGCATGCTGAGCGTAGTCTGTGATACCGATGTAAGCGCAATCACCTTCAACCTTTACATACTCGTGTGACTCTGCATAGAAGAGTCCTTCAATAACTTTTGCCATTTTATTTTATTTTTATTTAGATTTATCTTGATATGAAAGATGGAGGAGTTGGGTTCGTACTCCTCTGTTTAATGATGTCGAAATATTATTTCTTGTAGTTAGGATCGTAGAATTTCTTCTTGCCTACGGTTGCAGGGAAGAACTTCTTTCTGATTTGAACCTCTACGCGGTCGTCCATCTTGATGTCGGCATCGCACAATGCTACGGCGCAGCTCTTCTCAACTGAGATGAGTTTGTAGCCAGTTGTGATTTCGCCAACTTCCTTGCCGTCTTTGAACACTTTGTATCCATTTCTTGGTATTGCGTTGTCGTCGAGCCAGATACCGCGCAAGCGTTTTGCAGGACCCTCTGTCTTTTGCTTCAAGAGTGCTTCCTTGCCGATGAAGTTTTCTTTGTCGAACTTCACGAACATTGACAGACCTGCCATCACGGGTGTGATGGTTTCTGAGAGTTCATGACCGTACAATGGCATACCAGCCTCAAAACGAAGTGTGTCGCGGCAGCCGAGACCACAAGGGGTTGCCCCTGCCTCCATGAGCTGATCCCATGCCTTGCAGATGTAGTCGGGAGTGCCATAGAGTTCGAATCCATCTTCGCCTGTGTAGCCAGTGCGTGAGATAATGATATCAACACCGTCTTTCTGGAGCGTCTTAACCTCGTAGAACTTCAGCTCCGAACAAGGTATGCCCAGCTTGCCTTCGATTATCTTCTCTGCGTCAGGTCCTTGGATAGCGAGTAGTGCATAGTCGTCGCTTGCGAAAGTGATTTCCACGTCGAAACCTTCAGAGTTCTTCTTAATCCATTCGCTGTCTTTCTCGATGTTGGCAGCGTTTACCGTCATAATGAAGCGGTTCTCTCCAATCTTGCAGATACATGTATCATCCACCACACCACCGTCAGGCATACAGAACATACCATAGAGCACCTTGCCTACAGCCAAGCCTGTTACGTCGTTGGTGAAAATATAATTGATAAACTTTTCAGCTTCATTGCCAGAGATGATAATCTCACCCATGTGTGAAACGTCAAATACTCCGCAGTGCTGTCTTACAGCGTTGTGTTCGTCGATAATGCTTGAATACTGAATAGGCATGTCAAAGCCACCGAACGGTGAAATCAATGCTCCTAATGCTACATGCTTGTCATAAAGGCATGTTCTTTTGTTCTCCATATTTGCTAGGTTTATAATTGTTTACTTGTATTTAGGCAAAATTTGCATGCAAATATAATAAAGATTTTATAATATACAAAATAATCATGATGTTTTTATCTTTCATTTGTGTAAGAAGTTTAAAGATAAATTTAAAGATAATTCAAACAACTGATTTGTGATGCACTCCAATTCTTTTCGTTTGGAATGTGTTTTCTGAATCGTGACTTCTTGACGTTGCTGCCTTTTGTACTGTTCGGACAGTTGTTTTTGTCAAATATTTTCGCTATTTAGTTGCCGTTGCTGTCCTTTCGCAAACTGATTGGTTAGCGTTCACACTGCCGTAGGTCAGCTTTTACAGTATAATAGCTTACCTTTCGTTTGTCGGAATCTGTAATGCTGACTGTCAGGTGCTTGTGCGTATTTCTGAAAAACCTTTGTTTGTCATGATTTTTTACTCTGTCTTATCTGAACCTCTTATCGCCCGATGGTCAACGTTCCAGTAGGCGCTGTGTGTCTTTTACTCATTTACCATATAACGAATGATGCGAGAAAGTCTTGGTCAAGACAATCTCGCATCTGCTCAATTAATAATTCGAATATAATCAGAGTTTACCTACGGTTACAAATTGATTGACAAG
Organism: Prevotella corporis DSM 18810 = JCM 8529; assembly: GCF_000430525.1. GTDB lineage: Bacteria > Bacteroidota > Bacteroidia > Bacteroidales > Bacteroidaceae > Prevotella > Prevotella corporis. The sequence continues at coordinate 21,738 of NZ_KE387156.1, forward strand.
CCTGCTACCATCCAGACACCGGGTTGTGCCACATTGCCATAATCTACGTAGCTGCGATTGAGCAGATTGTTGCTCTCCACATAAGCCGTCCATTTCGGATTGTTCCAGCTCAGACGTGCGTCGATTATGCCGTAGGTGTGGTAGTTGTGGCGGTTGTTCTCAACATCGATATAACTTCCCATACGATGTTGTAGTCGATAGTTGAGACCAAGGTCAAGCTGTCGCCACAGATTCATTTCCAAATTGGCCACGAATTTGTTTTTCAGATATTCCAAGGCATATTTGCTGACTATGCCGTCGTGTCCCTTCTCACTTTGGTTCAGATAACTGTATGCCATGCCGAGCTTCTTGAAGAAGTGCTGTGAGGGAAGAATATTGAGTAGGTTGAAATCCAATTTGGCCTCGAATCCCACGGTGTTAATCTTTCCGAAATTGACGCTCTTCCAGAGTATAGCCCCGTTCTCGTCGAGCGTTCCGTCGGAAATCCAGTCGATAAGATTCCTGTGGTGATTGTAAAAGACGCTGGCCTTTCCATTGATATAATGTGTGTTGTACTTCACTCCAGTCTCAAGAGCCGACAGTTCTTCAGGCCGCAGGTGCTTGTCGGCTTTGTGTCCGCCAACCGAATAGAAAAGTTCGGTGATCGACGGCATACGCAGTGAGGTGTTGTACGAGGCATATACTTTCCATACTTCTCCGATTCTGTAGCTGGCATCTACACCTGGGTAAACGCGCATGTTCATGTCAGCCTGGCTGTTTTTGACAGCGATGATGCCAGCAGACAGTGTGAAGCGATTGAGAATGATATTGTGCTCCAATACAAACTGAATGTTTGTGCGGTTGATGCCATTGGTGTAGTCCCTGTCTGTTCCGTGAATGTGTTGCGGACGGTCGAGAGGCTCACCGAGATTGCCACTCACCAAGTTCTCGTGGCGCAATTCAGCACCGAAAGCCGTGCGCCCCAGTGTCCAGTCAAAGAAGGCATTCAGGTTCACCCCGTAAACATCCGTCCGGTGATAGTTGAAGGCATACTTCTCTGGGGCATTGCGGAAGAGTTCAAAACGGTCCATGCTCCGGTTCCAATAGATGGATGGGCGGAGGTGGAAAAGTCCTTTCTTGTTTTCAGCCTGAATAGCGGTGAAGGTTTTGAACGTGTGCTCAAACTGGTCATCGTATTTGGCACCGTAGAATGTATTGGAACCAAAGTCTTTCAAACTCATACCCGCATGCCAGCTTACGGCAATCTGTTCATCGTTGTAATTGCCCTGAAAGAAGGCCTTTCCGTTCTTGTAGTCGGCATTGAGACGTCCAGCTTTGTTGCGCAGATAACCATCGCTGCGGGTGTAGGAGCCTGAAATCTGATTGTTCCACTTCCCTTTTGCAAGGTTGGCGCGTGCGCCTGTACTAAGATAACCGTAAGAACCGCCCTCAATTCGTGCAGAGAGTGATGTTTGTGGTGGAGTTTTAGTAACGATGTTTATCGCACCTAATAATGAAGATGTGCCATAAACTCTTCCTGCCGGGCCTTCGAGAATCTCTATTCTCTCTATTTCGCTCATCTCAACCGGGAAGTCGAAGGCATTGTGTCCTGTCTGCGCATCCCCGATATTGACACCGTTCAGCAATACGGTGATTTGCTCGGAGTTTCCGCCACGTATGCTCACGTCGGTCAATGCTCCGAGTGGGCCTTTCTGACGAACATCCACGCCAACGGCATACTTCAACAGGTCGTTTACACTTTGTACCGGCGCCGCCTGAATGTCTTCGCGGCTCAGTACAGTTACCATTCTCGCTTGCTGACTGATGGTCAGCGGCGCACGCGTGCCCATTACGCTCACTTCGTCCAACACTATATTCTTATTGGTGACTGTCGTGTCGCTGTTGATTCGATTTGTCTCGATGCTCACGCTGTTTGCTGTGGCATTTTGAAGTGTAGCGACACTTAGTACACCAATAATCACCTCCTTGCCGATTACGGCGAAGAGCGAATAGCTGCGGTTTGAGAAGTGGGTGAACTTCAGAACGTTGCGCTTTTTAATAATTGGTTTGTACATAATAATAGTTAATTTCTGAATCCTGTGCCCATATTCTAAAATAGAAGAAATGGTAGATTCTGAGCTGCAAAAGTATAAAAAAATATCTTTCAAACTAACTTTCGGCTATATTTTTGTTCCCTCAGCGTAATGAAACCAGGCGCATTTGTAAAAATTATTTCGCAAATGACTGATTGTTTTTTTAATTTATTTGTTACTTTTGCAAGCAAATTACGAATAAAGGACTGGCATAAAGTCCTTTTTTTATTTCGCATGACATAGTCAAATAACATTTAATATAATAATTGAACATACATGAAAGCATTGATAGACCGCATTCTTAAAGAAGGAAAATGCTATGAGGGTGGAATACTCAAGGTGGATAAATTCATCAACCATCAGATGGATCCTAATCTGATGAAGCAGGTAGCTGTGGAACTGATTCGCCGTTATGCCTCAACTAATATCAATAAGATTCTTACTGTAGAGGCGAGTGGTATCGCACCAGCCATCATGATGGGCTTTCTGTTGGACTTGCCTGTGGTTTTCGCCAAGAAAAAGAAGCCTTCGACCATGTCGGACATGCTCTCGACCTCAATTTTCTCATTTACAAAGCAACGTGAGTACCATGTTTGCATTTCAAAAGAATACCTTACGTCTGACGACAAAGTGCTTTTCGTTGATGACTTCCTCGCTTATGGCAATGCCGCCAAGGGTATAATCGATCTCTGTAACCAAGCTGGGGCTGAACTTGTGGGCATGGGATTCATCATCGAAAAGGCGTTTCAGAATGGCCGTAAGGTAATAGAGGAAGCTGGAATAAGGTGCGAGAGCCTTGCCATAATTGACTCACTGGATAATTGCGAGATAAAAATAAGGGGTTAAAGCGTCATGGAAAAGTCGAAGGAATTAATCTACGGACTGAATGATCGTCCGCCATTGCAGGAAACACTCTTTGCTGCCGTTCAACATTTGCTGGCTATTTTCGTAGCCATCATCACACCTCCGCTCATCATCAGCTCTGCGCTGAAGTTCGATTTGGAGACCACTGGTTTTCTCGTTTCCATGTCATTGTTCGTTTCTGGTATAGCAACCTTCATACAATGTCGTCGCTTTGGGCCGGTTGGTGCAGGGCTTTTGTGCATCCAAGGCACATCGTTCTCTTTTATTAGCCCAATTATCGGAGCCGGAATGTTGGGTATGGTAAACGGAAAGGTGAATGTTGAACAGGCATTGGCCTATATTTTTGGGGCTTGTATGGTAGCTGCAGTAGTCGAAATGGTAGTCAGCCGCATTCTCCCCTATATGCGAAAGATTGTCACACCTCTCGTTTCAGGCATCGTTGTCACTCTCATCGGTATGTGTTTGGTTAAGGCTGGCATCAATTCGTGCGGTGGCGGTCAGTCGGCGATGGACGGTGGGACGTTCGGATCTATGCAAAATCTTGGGTTGGCTCTGTTAGTGCTGATCTGTATCATCTTCTTCAATCGGTCGAACAATCGCTTTTTGCGCATGGCCTCTATCGTTTTGGGATTGATTATCGGATGTGTCGTTGCTTATTTTATGGGAATGATTGACTTCTCGCAGCTCAACGGAGCTGGAAGCATTAATGTGCCAGTGCCTTTTAAGTATGGTCTGAATTTTGATGTTGGCTCAATTATTGGGCTTGGATTGATCTATCTGGTCACGGCCGTAGAAGCTTACGGCGACATCACTGCCAATTCGCTGATTTCTGGCGAACCAGTCGATGGGCCGGTGTTCATGAAACGTGCTCAAGGGGGCATCCTTGCCGATGGCTTCAATTCGTTTTTGGCTGCAGTCTTTAACAGTTTCCCCAATTCTATCTTTGCTCAGAACAACGGAATGATACAGTTGACTGGCGTTGCCAGCCGATACGTGGGATATTTCATTGCTGGAGCACTCGTGTTATTGGGGCTTTTCCCCGTGGTGGGTCAGTTCTTCTCGCTCATTCCAGACTGCGTGCTCGGCGGCGCTACGCTCTTGATGTTCGGTACTGTAGCAGCCGCAGGCATTCGCATAATAGCTTCTCATGATATCAATCGGAAAGCGGTTCTTGTGATGGCCATCAGCTTTGCCATTGGCCTGAGTGTGGAGATGGTTCCTGACATCCTGTCCCAAATGCCTGAGGTGATTCGCAATATTTTCTCAAGTGGGATAACCGCCGGCGGACTGACCGCCATCCTTGCAAATGCCTTTATCAGAATAAAAGAATAGGAGTTTCTGAAAAGATTTAGGGATTTACCCCTGTCATTTTGCAATATAATGTTTATCTTTGCAGAGATAGACATAAGGGAAACATTAATGTTTCGTAAAGGAAAAGAAAGTATTATGGCTGGAAATGGCAAGAAACATGGCTTCACCCACACCTTGACTTTCAAGGTATTGTGCAGCTTTGTCGTACTCTTCGTCCTGGGTTTGATCTACAATTTTATTGTTGCGGAGAACTCAGACATCTCGGAAGAGGAAAAAGAAGTTGAGGAACAGCGGAAGGCTGCACAAGATACGCTCGATATAGTCGGCAATTATCTTTGGCCAGACATGAAGCCACGGACGGAAGATTTGTTGAGCGACGAGGAGAAAGCGAAGACCGAAGCTGACAAGAAGTCTAACGAAGCGGCACAGAAAAAGGCTGCTCAGGGGGAACAAGGCTCACAAGACATCAATATGCCAAAGGTGAATCTACCCCCCGTTCCTACCCCCGCTGCCGATCCTGTCCCAGGAGTTGCACCAGTAGCTACACCCAAAGCTACGAAACCAGGTGTCTCAATCCCAAGTGGTCCTACCATTGAGAAGTTGGAAGCCCCCAAGGTTGAGAAGATAGAGCAATAATACTTGCTTGCGCTTTTTTCATGAAACCTATTAGAAAAGGAGGTCGTTATGAGGAAAATAATCCTTTTATTATTTGCAGTTGCCATATTGATGGGTTGTGCGACAACCTACTACGACTCTGAGGGTAATCCAGTTCCGAAGGAGCAAATGGCAGTGTTGAAGGCGAAAGCGGTACGTGCGCATTTGCAAGATCGTCGCTATCGTGTGTTTGTTGATCGGGTTTATCCCATGCGTGGTCCGTCTTATCCATTGCGCGACGACTGGGGAATAGAAGTCAGTGGTGATTCCGTTGGCTTATTCCTGCCTTATTTTGGCAGAGTCTTTCAAGTTCCCTATGGCAAGGGACTGGGGTTGAATCTCGTTTCGCCACTTGACTCATACGAGGAGGAAACCATCAAGGACGGAGTTCGGGTGACAATGAGAACCCATTCGGAGGTAGAGAGTTTCCTCATCGTAATGGAGGCATATAATAATGCCACGGTTGATTTAACCGTCAGTCCAAGTGGAAGGGAGATAATAAGATTCTCCGGTGAGATGCAGCTCAACGATGTCTTCCGGATTGTTCAAAAGTAGAATCATGACAAAGAAGTTAAACCTACTCTTCCTGTCGCTGCTGATAAGTGCTTTTGCCTTCTCGCAGTCGGCAGGAACTGTCGTTTCGGGGAATGCCTTTGCATATAAGGCGGAACATCATTTGTTTCAGAAAGGGAATAAGCTGACATTGGTCTCCCTGAATTTGGAGTGGCCGAGGGTGATAGACTATTCGAAGGCCGAGCCTTTGCAGCGATATCTCACATCATTTCTCTTTGGAGAGGAGACCCTATCTTTGGATGATGCCTGGGAAAGATTGTCTGCCGAATGCGGTAAGGAGATTTCATCCATGCCTGAACACGGCGCAAAGGACATCGAGTACAAAGACATTCAGCTGAAGGTGCTTGATAGCCAGCAAGGGAAGTACATCTCCTTGTATGCCTATGTGCAAGAGAGAGATTCGACTGCCATCCGTTCGACCCATTCACATTATTTCACTTTCGACCTCATCAACAATAAAGTGTTGGGGCAGGATGATGTCTTTATCAAGTCAAAAGTTTGGTACAATACCGAATGGCGTTACGTTTTTGAAGAGGCTTTGCAGCAGACATTGGTAGTTGATCCAATGGAGACGGGAGAACTATGGCTCGACAGTGTGCCCAATCAGTTCTATTTGAAGAACGCCGCTGCCTATCTCATGGTGAAAGGCTCTCCGGGGAGGAACAGCTATTCAGTTCTCGGACTTGACGTGCTGGTCCCACTGTTAACAAAAAGGTTCAAAAAATGGTTGGCAATCAGTCCAGAGATTCATGTAGATGCAACTTTGATTTCTTCTGACTTGTTCGGAAAAGAAACGAATGTTGAGCCCAGTCCCGATACTCTGGCATCTTTTCCGGGCGGACGCAATGCATTTATAGTCTATTTGTCTAAGAATATTGACTATTCGCCTCCCGAAGGAGAGCAGATGGGTGGTCGTGTGACTGTGAGCTTCGTTGTCGATGAGAATGGCGCTCCGTCAGAATTCATAGTACTTACCCCTATAAATCCAGGTGTCAACAGATGTCTGATTGACGCATTGCGATTGATGCCAAAGTGGAATGCCGCGACAAAGGGTGGGAAAAAGGTCCGTTCGAGAGTGACTTATCCAATTTCGTTGAATTGATAGCGGAAGTTTTTTGCTGAGTTCATCAGCTACTGGTCGAATTATACAGTACAGTCATCAACGAATGGTCAGCGTTCGCAATGCGGAAGCTGACCTTTTGTCTTTCAAAAGCTCACCTTTTGATTAGCAAAAGCTCACCTTTTGTAGAGTTGTCTCTATGGAGCTGACTATTAATCGGTTACAAGATAGGAGAAAATGCCAGATGCACATGTTCGGCCTTTTCCGTGTTCCACGCGTTGAATTGTCGGTTTTGGTGAATGATCCTCTCATTGGTTACATGGTTCTAATGATCGATGAGGGCTGATTGGCAGATTTGTCTTAAATCGGCCAACAAGAAAGGACTAACCTTGTGGTCAGCCCTTGGCTCATTATCAATTAAATCAGTTATGAAAATTATAATTTACTGATGATTCCTTTCTTGGTGCTGCGGATAAACTCCACAATATTCTGAATTTCTGGAGAGTCAGGTACCTGTTGTGTGACCTGAATGCAGGCATCGAAAATAGATGTCTGTCCATGAAAAATCAAGCGGTAGGCATTTGCAATATGCTTCTTCACCTTCTCATCAATTCCGAGCGTATCGCACATGATACTATTTAAACCGTTATATTTTACTGGCGAACCACCCGCTACAATATAAGGTGGAATGTCGCGTCCGAAGGTCGTGCTTGCCTGAACAGTTGCAGCCTCTCCGACGCGGGTTTGTGCTTTCTGAATGACACCCGACGAGAAGATGACTCGGTTGCCTATCTCACAGTCGCCAGAAATCTTCACTCCGTAGCCCAAAACGCAGTTGTCGCCCAGCTTGGTGTCATGGCTGATGTGTGCACCCTCCATCAAGAAGTTGTTGGAGCCTATCACTGTCTGGCAACCTCTGTGGGTGGCGCGATTGATGACTACGTTCTCACGGATGATATTGTTGTCACCCATGATGAGCTCACTCTTCTCACCCACGAAATTGAAGTCTTGTGGCAATGCCCCAATTACTGACCCTTGGTGTATTTTATTTCCATTTCCTATTCGTGTTCCATTCAATATGCTCACGAACGGGAATACGATGCAGTTGTCACCTATGACAACATCGTCCTCTATATAGACAAACGGGAAAATCTTGCAGCCGTCTCCAATCTTGGCTTTAGGAGATATTTCCGCCCTTGCACTGATGTCACTACTCATGTTTTTGGCCTCCGACCTCTGATATCAGAGGTGCCAAACCTGCTGACCGGAGTTTTATGTTGGTAGTTCTTTATGTTTAATGTCTCTGTTTATTTAGCTCCACCACCTAAAGCGTAGTATAGGTTTACGATAGCCTGCAGTTTGGCAAACTGGTCCTGAACCTGCGATATCTCAGCGTTAAGGAGACTCTGCTGGGCGGTGATGACCTCAAGATAGCTGCTCGAACTTTGTTGGTAAAGCAGTTGCGTATGCTCTACGTTTTTCTTCAGAACATCAATCTGCTGGGTGTACATTTGGTTTTTCTCCTCAGCTGAATTGTAAGCCACAAGAGCGTTGCTCACCTCTGAACCAGCCGTGAGAATGCTGTTCTGCCATGTGTTGTAGGCTTGCTTGTATTGGTCCTCGGCTACTCGTAGCCCAGCTTTGAGTTTGCCTTGCATGAAAATAGGCTGTGTGAGACTTGCTACGGCACTCAACAATAGTTTTGCAGGATTCACCAGACCGTTACCGTTGCTCCATCCGCCGTTTGGCGATATGCTTAGCGATGGGTAAAACCGACTGCGAGCAATCTGTATGTTGTAGAAACATTGCGCCAAGGCCATCTCGTTGGCATGTACGTCGGCGCGGTTGCTCAGCATTTCAACGCCGATTCCACCCGACAGGTTGCGCGGAAGGCTTTGTCCGTCCAATGTGCCTCGTGCGATGCTGTGGGCAGGCTCGCCCATGAGCAAACTCAAGGAATTCTCAACCTCTCGGATTTGCCGTTTGATATCGGTAGCCTGTGTCTGTACACCAAAATAAGCGGCTTGAGCACTCTGTACGCTGGTTGAACGTGCGCGTCCGAAATCCATCTGAAGCTGCATCATGTCCCATGTGTTCTTTGTCAAGTCAGACATATTGGTGACAATTTCGTTCTGGCGGTCAAGCATTAACAAGGTGTAGTAGAGATTCGCAATATTGCAGATCAATCCTGTCTGAACAGCAACTTTGTAGTCGTGCATCTGAATCAGGGCCATTTGCGTTGCTTTCTTCTGATTGCGCAATTTGCCGAACAGGTCTATATCCCAGCTGGCTGCGATGGGCAGCACGTAAGACTTGGTTGCTTCCGTGTGTGAGCCAAAATGGGTAATCGTTCCTTGTGGAGCGAACACGACGGAAGGCAGAAACGATAGCTTGGCTGCTTTCAACTGCTGTTCGGCAATGTCGATGTTGAGCGCCGCATTCAGCAGGTTCGGATTATTGTTGAGGGCTCTCTCGATAATCGTCTGGAGATTAGGGTCAGTAAAAACGCTTCGCCATGGCAGATTACCGAAATCATTCGCACCCTCCAATGTTGCCTGGTTATTGACGGGGTCGCGAACAATACCATCGGCTTTCACCTCTGGTCGCTCATAAGTGCCGTACAGACTTTTGCAGCTGGTCAGTGACAGGGCTGCAAAGCCTATGATGATAATATTTATTTTTATATTTTTCATTACATCAATCTTTTATCAATAGCCATTATTGTTCCAACGTATAATCACCAGTAGGACCGTTGACGTATTGTTTCAGCTCCTTGGCAACTTCCTGATTGTCCTCGTCAGCAAATACTATCGGCTTGAATTTCTCCTGCAAATACTCGAAGATTACGAATAATGCAGGAACAACAAATACCTGACAGAGTGTGCCAATCAACATGCCTCCTACAGCAGCTGCGCCCAATGTCTGGTTGCCATTGTGCCCAACGCCACTCGCAAACATCAGAGGCAATAGGCCTACAATCATGGCAAGTGAGGTCATGAGGATAGGACGGAGACGGGCGCCTGCACCAAGAATGGCCGCGTATTTAATGGCCATACCCGTTCGGCGGCGCTCCAGTGCGAACTCGACAATCAAAATAGCATTCTTGGCCAACAGACCAATCAGCATGATGAGCGAGATTTGCATGTAGATATCATTGTTATGTCCGAATAGTTGAGTGAAAATGAATGCTCCTGCCAAACCAAAAGGAATGGATAAAACTACCGCTAATGGCAGAATGTAACTCTCGTATTGAGCGCTCAGAATCAAATAGACAAATACCAAGCATAAGGCGAAGATGATACCTGTCGAGTTGGATGACTCCTGTTCTGAACGTGTCAAACCAGAAAACTCGTAGCCGTAGCCCTGTGGCAACTTCTCTGCTGCAACTTCTTCTACCGCCTTGATGGCATCGCCCGATGAATAGCCGTCGGCCGTTTGTACGTTCACGGTGATTGAAGTGAACAAGTTGAAGCGTGAAATGTTGGAAGGTCCATAAACACGGCGGAGTGTGCAGAACTCACTCACTGGTGCCATACCGCCGGGGGTACGAACATAGATGCTGTTCAAGCCGCTTTCATTGATTCGGCTCTCGACTGTTCCCTGAATCATCACTCGGAACAGTTTGCCGTAAGCGTTGAAGTTCGATGCATACATACCGCCGTAGTAACCTTGGAGCACAGAGAGGACTGCTGCGGGGGATGTTCCAGCCTGTTTGGTCTTCGCAACATCCACATCTACCATATACTGAGGATAATTAGGATTATATGAGGTCATCGCATTGCTGATTTCAGGGCGTTCTTTCAATGCTTTCAAATAATCCTGTGTGATTTTGAAGAACTTGTTCAAGTCTCCACCAGTCTTGTCCTGCATGGAAAGGTTGAGACCGTTTGACATGGCAAAACCTGGCACCATTGGAGGTGCAAAAGCAAGAACCTGGGCACCTTTTATACTTGCGGTCTGCTTGTAGATCATTCCCAAAATCATGTTCGATGATGTTGGATCGATGAATAAACCAGCTATGCCTGCACCGTTGAACACTGAGGATATACGGTCGAAGAGCCCATATTTGCGATCCTCGAACGGTTTCAGCTTCACAATAAAAGTAGCTTGGTTAGAACCTTGACCTGCGATAAAATTGTAACCAACCAATTGTACACGGCTTTCCACGTATGGATTGCTGGCGAGCATCTTATCAATGCGGTCGGTTACCTGCTGAGTCTCGTTCTGTGACATACCAGGCTCCAACGAAACGGTTGCAAAGAGCACTCCTGTGTCTTCGTCAGGCACAAGGCCAGTTTTGGTGAACGTCATCGTCAGTACCAAAACCACAATGCCAACGATGACGGATACACTGGTTATCAATCTGTGTCCAATCAATTTCTCAACACCATTTTTATACTTAGTGTTGATTTTATCGAACTGTGTGTTGAATGCCATGTGGAATCTGTCGATTGTTGACATTTTCTTGCTTTCCTGTTCTTCATTGTGAGGCTTTAGGAACATGGCACATAGTGCAGGGGATAGTGTTAGGGCATTGATGGCTGAAATAATGATGGATACAGCCATGGTCACACCAAACTCACGATAGAATGTTCCTGATGTACCACTCATGAATGAAACAGGGACGAATACGGCAGCCATTACCAATGTTATGGAAATGATGGCGCCTGAAATCTCGTTCATTGCATCAATAGAGGCTGACAGTGCGTCTTTATAGCCCAAATCCAATTTGGCATGGACTGCCTCTACTACCACAATGGCGTCATCAACCACAATAGCAATGGCCAAAAGCAAGGCTGAAAGTGTCAGCAAGTTGATGGAAAATCCGAACATCCATAGGAAAAAGAAGGTTCCTATCAAGGCCACTGGCACGGCGATCATTGGTATCAGGGTTGAACGAAAGTCTTGCAAGAACACATAGACAACGATGAACACCAAAACAAATGTCAAGAAAAGAGTGAAGATAACCTCTTCGATAGAAGCAAAAAGGAACTCTGTCACATCCTGTTGGATTGTGATTTTCATTCCAGGAGGCATGTTCTTTTGTACCTCAGCCAATGCCTCTTTAACGTCGCTTGCTATTTGAGTCGCATTCGAACCTGCAATCTGCTGAACCATACCGACGACACCCGGCTGGTTATTGTTTTTCATTGAAACGGAGTATTGTAATCCTCCCAATTCAATATCAGCAACATCCTTTAAGTGAAGTGTTTGTCCGTTCTTATTGTTTGATATGATAATGTTTCCGTATTCTTGCTCTGTCTTTAGGCGTCCCTTATAACGCATGATGTATTCATACTTCATGTCGCTCTGCTCGCCGAACGCTCCGGGAGCAGCCTCAATATTCTGCTCGGCCAATGCGCCAGAGATGTCTGTGGGAACAAGGCCGTATTGTTTCATCTTATCAGGTTTCAGCCAAATACGCATCGAATAATTCTTCATACCAGGGGTCTGCACATCACCAACTCCATTGATACGTTTCAATAGCGGTATCACGTTGATGTTGTTGTAGTTGGTGAGGAATTCGTCGTCATATCTTCCGTCATCTGTTGTCAACGAGTAAAGAACGACATTTGAGGTCTGACGTTTCGAAACGATAACCCCGACGCGATTCACTTCCGCTGGTAGCAAAGCTTGTGCTTGAGACACACGGTTCTGAACGTTAACGGAAGCCATATCGGGGTCTGAACCTTGCTTGAAATACACCGTAATCTGTGCCATGCCGTTATTAGTGGCTGTAGATTGTATGTAAGTCATGTTTTCCACACCGTTGATGCTTTCTTCCAGTGGGGTGATGACGGAGTTGAGGACTGTCTGTGCGTCAGCTCCCTGGTAGGAAGTCCATACAGAAATTGTTGGCGGGGCTATATCTGGATACTGTTCAATCGGAAGCGATATCAAGCCTATCGTACCCAGAAGCACGAAGAAAATTGACACCACGGTTGACAGTACCGGACGCTTTATAAAGTTAGTAAATGTCATATTTTTCCAGTTTTAACTGCTATTTCTTATTGTCGTCTCCCTTCATAGCCTTGAGGAAACCTGATGCGGAGCTTTGATTCTCACCTAATTTCTCGGCTTTTTTCAGCGCTTCGTCATACTGTGCTGGAGTTAGGGCCTTGATTTCTGCGCCATCTTGCAGACCTGATAGGCCTTTTGATACGATTTTCTCACCCAATTTCAGGCCACTGGTAACGATATAGGTCTTGCCATCGTTTTGTGGGTCAACCATAATTTCGGAATAATGAACTTTATTATTGTTGTCAACCTTGTAAACGAAAATCTTATCTTGTACCTGTACTGTTGCCTCTTGAGGTATTAGCAGTGCTTTATTGTTATTCTTGGCAATGATAATCTGTCCGCTACCTCCACTTTTCAGCAAGTTTTCTGGGTTTGGAAAGCGCGCGATAACGCTGATAGTACCTGTCATCGCATCAATCACGCCGCTTGTTTTCACTATTGTACCTTGATGATTGTAGATAGAACCGTCGGCAAGTCGAAGACTGACTGCAGGGAAGGTATTGATGGCATTGGTCAATCCGTGGTTTGAGCGACTCAATGCGAGAATATCAGACTCCGTCATGGAGAAATAAATTTCCATGGTCGAGACATTGCTTACCGTAGTCACAGGCTGTGCGGAAGAGGGGCTGACGAGTGAACCTTCTTTGTAAGGAAGACTGCCTATCAGACCACTTGCTGGACTCTTTACATAGCAATAACTTAAGTTCTCTTTCGCATTGGCCAATCCTGCTTTAGCTTGTCGGACAGCCGCCTCGGCTTGCTTTACGGCTGCTTGTGCCGCAGCAATGCCACTTCGGGCTTGATTAACCGCTGCCTGAGCAGTTTCGTAAGTGTTTTTGGCACTTTGAAGTTCATACTCGCCAATCACCTTATTATTATATAGGTTCTTACTATTATTGTAGGTCAATTGTGCAGTTGCAGCCTGTGCGGTTGCAGAATTTAAAGCTGCTGTTGCCTGAACGATTCCAGCCTTTGCCTGACTAACACCGCTCTGTGCGGAGTTGACAGCTGCTTGAGCCTGACGAACGGCTGCCTGATAGTTAGCGTTGTCAACAACAAATAGAATCTGTCCTGCTCTGACAGCTTGCCCTTCATGCACATAAAGTTTGGTGATAAAACCACTGACTTTTGGTCTAACCTCAACATCTTGAATACCTTTGATAGAAGCTGGATAAGTGGTTTTGATTTGTGCATTCGCTGCACCAATTGTAATGACAGGATACTCGTTGCTGGTTGGTAAAGTATGACGGTCCCCGCCACCCCCGCAACTCGTAAGTACCGTTGCAGCTAATGCTATCAACACTGATAACTTGTTTCTTTTCATACCTTTATAATTCATATAATTTTGTAGCTTTAATTTCAAGTTTTATTTCACAATATGGTGTCATAAGTAGCGAAATTAATGACAGAAGTTGGAAACTTTAAGTTGTTGTTGAGTTTTCGTAATGCAAAAGTACACATAATATAGAAGAGGTCCTCTATATTTATAATACATTTAACAATAATTATCGAAGGGAAGATATATTATGATTGGGTCAATCCCATTTCTTTTGCTTTCTGTTTAAGAAGCATCATCAACGGTTCGCGCTCATTAGGAACTTGATTATCGAGAACCGCTTCTTTTAAGGCTTTTTTTAAGGAACCTACCTCTCGGCAAGGCTTGAGATTGAACATTGCCATAATCTCGTCACCATCGATACAAGGTTGTAGCAAACGTTTGTAATCCCTCTCTTTCAGGTCTTCGATTTTTTCGCGGACACTGCGGAAATTATCAAGGAAACGTTGCTTTCTGACAGCGTTCTTGCTTGTTATGTCTGCCTCGCATAGTGTCATGAGGTCGTCAACGTCATCACCCGCATCGTTAACCAAACGTCTGATGGCAGAATCGGTGACTACATCGTCTGCGATAACTATGGGGCGCATGTGCAAATCAACCATTTTCCTGACGTATTTCATCTTGCTGTCCATCGGCAGTTTTAATCTTTTGAAAATGGTTGGAATCATCTTGGCTCCAATGATGTTGTGGTTGTGGAATGTCCATCCAGTGGCCGCGTCCCAACGCTTGCTTTTGGGCTTGCCTATATCGTGGAACAGTGCCGCCCATCGCAACCAAAGGTTCTCGGTTTTTTTAGCAGTGTTGTCCAAGACCTCCAGTGTGTGGTAGAAATTGTTCTTATGTGATTTTCCGTTTCTGCTTTCAACTTTGTCGAGTGCTATTAGTTCGGGTAGGATAAGTTCAAGAAGACCGCAACGATACAAATCGATAAATCCTTTGCTTGGTGTGCGAGTGGCCATTATTTTGTTAAGTTCGTCAGCTATTCGCTCAGCGCTTATAATCTTTATCCTATCTGCGTTCCGTTCCAGTGCGTCGAATGTCTCGTCGTCGATGAAGAAATCCAGTTGCGTGGCAAATCTTACACATCTCATCATTCGCAAAGGGTCGTCTGAGAAAGTAATGTCTGGGTCTAATGGGGTACGGATTATCCCATCCCACAAGTCCTCAACTCCTTCAAATGGGTCAATCAATTGCCCAAAACGTTGATGATTGAGACAAACGGCCAAGGCATTGATGGTAAAATCGCGCCGATTCTGATCATCCTCCAGAGTGCCGTCTTCAACAATCGGCTTTCGGCTGTCGCGTGAGTAGCTCTCCTTACGAGCCCCGACAAATTCTATTTCGAGCCCCTTGTATTTGACTTGTGCCGTGCCGAAGTTGTGGAAAACCGATATATTGGCCTTTTGTCCGAGTTGTTTCTTGAGCTCAGAAGCAACGCGGATGCCGCTTCCCACGACAACAACATCGATATCGTTGGACGGACGCTCCAAGAACAAGTCCCTCACATATCCTCCGACAACATAACACTCAAGGTTTAAGTTGTCGGCAGTTTCTGAAATTTTATGGAAAATATCTTTATCCAGCAGTGTTGCCAGCTCTTCGTCGGAGAGGTCTCGCATATATTCTGTTCTTTTTGTCATGCAAAGGTAATCAATTTTAGTAAATTATGGAAATACTATATGCTGATTTTATTAAATTTCCGATTACAGATGCAATCACTTCACCAATGTTTTGCTTACTGCCTGTTGCTAATGCATTCCTTGCTTATTCTCAATCGGGCAGTTGAATGTCAATCATGCAAAACGAGTGTCCCATCACTGGTTGATTCATTCTTTGTGAATCGATTTATGCTGATTCTGCATTTTCGTCTTTTTCTTTTGCGAATATGTTTTAAAATAAACAAATAGTTCTTTCTTCGCATCATATTTTAAAGATGATTGCTTTGATATCTCTTTCTTTTAAATTTGGCTTTGAAAAATCGAAATTACCGCATATTGTAGGCATTCTTTCTTTATTTGAGCATTAATCTTTTGGAGGCTCACTTGTAAAATCATTGTTCACAATCTAACCTATCCATCTTTTATTTGCTTTCATTCAATTACTCCGCCATCATCCCGTCCTTACTTTCGCTATTTTGGGCTTTTTCTAATTTCTGCTGTATTATCTCTTGGATTCTCTTTCTGTGCGGAAGGCTGAATGGGAAATGTCAAAGAACCGAGTAGTCGTCAATCTGCTCTAACATCTTTGCTCAACAACGACAATTCAAAAGCTTAAGTTTTATCGTCCCAAAGCTCATCTATTGTCGTGTCATAGGTGAGCTTTTACTTTGTGTTTTCTAATGTCTTGAATACAAGTGACTTATGACGGTCGATTTGATTGCGCGTTTTTGGACTTGCCCTTGCTGTTCTTTGATGTGATATTCCGATTGAAGCCAGTTGAAGTAACTTGCTAAGCAGCAATAGTTTCAGCTCAATATCAGCTGAAATCCTTGTTCGCCGGACATGAAACACGATAGATTCAAAGCCGATTTCGGTTGATTGTCATTTGCTTTCTTTACATATATTTGTATTAATGATTTTGCCAGTTCGGAGTTTTTCTGTATTTTTGCATTCTAAACGGTAACAGTAATGTCACAACAGGTTTCAAGAACAGAACAGGAGTTCAAAGCCACCATGACTGAATGCAGAAAGCTCTTTGCTAAAAAGCTACACGATTATGGTGCTTCATGGCGCATTTTGCGTCCTTCATCACTTACTGATCAATTGTTTATTAAGGCAAAGCGTATCCGTTCCATAGAGATTACAGGCGAGAATCTTGTTGGAGAGGACATCCGGCCTGAGTTCATAGCATTGATTAACTATGGAATTATAGGATTAATTCAGTTGGATCATTCTTTCGTTGACAAGGTAGATATTTTACCCGATGAGGCTTTGGCTCTCTATGACAAATATTCCAAGTCGTCGTATGAGTTGATGCTGAAGAAGAATCACGACTACGGAGAGGCCTGGCATGATATGCGTGTCAGCAGTTACACAGACTTTATCCTTACAAAGATTGAGAGAGTGAAGGAGATTGAGGACTTGGACGGACAGACTTTGGTGAGTGAAGGCATTGATGCCAATTATATGGATATTATCAATTATGCAGTTTTCGGAGCGATAAAATTAAATGAACAAGCTTAAATCTTATTTGGTCAATCTATGTCGGGCACTGCTCGCCATTACATTTATTTTCTCAGGATTCGTTAAATCGATAGACCCTTTGGGGACACAATACAAGATTGGCGATTATCTTGAGGCACTTGGATTGGCTGGCCAGATACCCGACTGGATTCAACTCCTCGCGTCTGTGACGCTTTCGGGCATTGAGTTTGTTTTGGGAGTGCTCATCTTGTTGGCAATTCGTCGCAGAATGGTCAGCAAGATAACACTCGTATTCATGATATTCATGACAGGCGTTACTCTTTGGCTCACCATCGGTAATCCAATACAGGATTGCGGCTGTTTCGGAGATGCGCTGCATCTATCTAATGCCCAGACCTTTGGTAAGAATGTGGTGCTGCTTATCGCTGCGTTCATTGTGATGCGCTGGCCACACTATCAAGTGCGCTTCATCTCAAAGACCAATCAGTGGATAGCCACCTATTTCACGATAATCTTTATATTGGTAGCCTCTGCGTTGAGCCTTTATCACCTGCCGATATTCGATTTCCGTCCCTATTTCATAGGACAGAACATCCAAAAGGGAATGGAGATGCCCCCTGGTGCGAAGGAAACACAATATAAGACCACTTTCATCTGTGTGAAAGACGGCGTGCAGAAGGAGTTTGATGAGAATAACTATCCTTATGACGATTCGACTTGGGTCTTTCAAGATACAAAACAGGAGATAATTGAGCAAGGATACGAGCCTCCCATACATGACTTCTCCATCACCGACGCAAAGACTGGTCAAGATCTCACGCAGGATATCTTGAGCAAAAAGGGATATACCTTCTTGCTTGTGTCACCACATCTGGAGATGGCAGAAGTAAAGAACTTTGGAGACATAAACAGTATCTATGATTATGCCAAAGCGAATGGTTATGGATTCTATGGCCTTACGGCAAGTACAGAACGGGGAATCAATCATTGGCGTAACGCGACTGGTGCGAAATACCCTTTCTATACTACCGACGGGACCACACTGAAGACGATGATCAGAAGTAATCCTGGTCTGTTGCTGCTCTATAAAGGGACGATTATCAACAAGTGGGGGCACAACGACTTGCCGACGCCAGAAGAGCTCAATGCCCCGTTGTCATTGCTGAGTATAGGGCATGAGCCAGAGAACAATACTTGGTCGAAGATACTCATGATAGTCCTTTGTTATATTCTGCCATTAATTCTCCTTATCGTCGCAGACCGTATATGGGCTTGGACGAAGTGGGTGAAGAAGAAAGAAGAGTGGGTGAAGGAGAAAGAACAATCTAATAAATTATATCAACTTTTAAAACATAAAAGACAAATGAGAAAGAAAATTGTAGCAGGAAACTGGAAGATGAATGAGACCTTGCAAGAAGGCGTTGCTTTGGCAAAGGAAATCAATGAGGTATTGAAGGCTGATAAACCCAATTGCGATGTGATAATCTGCACTCCATTCATCCACTTGGCAAGTGTAGCTCAGGTGTTGGATAAGAATTTGGTAGGCTTGGGCGCAGAAAACTGTGCGGATAAGGAAAAGGGTGCCTACACCGGCGAAGTGTCAGCGGCTATGGTTAAGAGTACAGGCGCTGAGTATGTGATACTCGGTCATTCAGAGCGCCGCCAGTATTATGGTGAGACTGCAGAGATTCTGAAAGAGAAAGTCTTGCTGGCTCTTGCAAATGGCTTGAAGGTTATCTTCTGCTGCGGTGAGACACTCGAAGAGCGAGAGGCCAACAAACAGAATGAGGTAGTTAAGGCAGAACTCGTTAATTCTGTATTCAACCTCACAGAAGACGAATGGAAGAATATCATTATTGCCTACGAACCTATCTGGGCTATCGGTACAGGCAAGACCGCAACGTCTGATCAGGCTGAGGAAATGCTTGCTTATATTCGTTCGATTATTGCTGAAAAATACGGCAAGGAGATTGCAGAGGAAACAAGTATCCTCTATGGTGGCAGCTGCAAGGCAAGCAATGCACCTGAACTCTTCTCAAAACCAAATATCGATGGTGGCTTGATTGGCGGCGCTTCTCTGAAGGCTGCTGATTTCAAGGGTATCATTGACGCATGGAAGAAGTAATCATCCCCATATAAATAATCCAGCGATAGACATTTGTTTGTTGCTGGATTATCCAAAAATTAATCAAATGAAGAAATTCCTGACCACTTTAGTCATTGTACTTTTAGGCACACTTGCAGCATCCGCTCAAGGCACTGTAACTGTCACTCAGAGTGCTGAAATTGATGCGTTGGTAAACGGTAACAAAAAAGCAAAGACTAAAGCTGAACTGAAAGCAGAGAAAAAGGCAGCCAAGATGGCTGCCAAGGAGCATCGACGCAATGGAAATCTGATTAAACCCAGTGCCAACGTGACGAAAACACAGGCTCCTATTCCTCCAACCAGACAGGAAACGAAAGTCGCTCCAGTCCCAAGGCCTATTGAACCACGGGTGGCGACACCGTCACAAGGTTCTACTGGCTCACAATATTCGCCTACTTACAGAACGAAACTTGTGCGCAAGAAGGTAAAAAAGTCAACTGTTGACCCCGTTGACGGAGCTGTTGTGACTAATACCGTAACGAAGCGCATCATTCGCGGAGCAAAGAAAATGAGAGGTTTCAGGGTTTTGGCTTACTCTGGTGGAAATACGCGTGTGGCTCGCCAAGAAGCCGAGCGACTTGGACAAAAGGCCAAGGCTCTTTTCCCAACTGAACCAATCTACGTACATTTCTATTCGCCAAGATGGATGTGCCAAATAGGCAATTTTACCAGCTACAACAAGGCGCGAAACGTGATGCGCAAACTCCGAAAGGAGGGCTTTTCCAATGCGAATGTTATCCGAACGATGATAACAGTTCAGACAACAAAGTTCGTCGATGAAGAATTGCCAACAATGGATGAATAAAATTTAAAACAATATAAATGCAATTCAATTCAATAGCATAAATCATACTATGAATCCAGAAACAGCTTTCCGCGAAGGTCTTGATGATTTAGCGGCCCATTACAGAGAAGTGCTCAACTTGTTGGGCGAAGACCCCGACAGAGAGGGTTTGGAAAAGACACCTATGCGTGTTGCCAAGGCGATGCAGATACTGACCCGTGGCTACACGCAAGACCCACGCAAGGTTCTGACCGATGCGCTTTTCGAAGAAAAATACAATCAGATGGTCATTGTCAAGGACATTGATTTCTTCTCAATGTGCGAACATCATATGCTCCCGTTCTATGGTAAGGTCCATGTAGGATATATTCCTGATGGGCACATTACCGGTCTAAGCAAGGTCGCTCGTGTAATAGACATCTTCAGTCATAGACTTCAGGTACAGGAACGACTTACAGAACAGATCAAGGACTGCATCCAAGACACTTTGCAGCCTTTGGGAACAATGGTCATTATCGAAGCGAAGCACATGTGTATGCAGATGCGTGGTGTGGAGAAGCAGAACTCTATCACGACCACCAGTGCGTTCAGCGGAGCTTTCAATCAGGCAAAGACTCGTGAGGAGTTCATGAAACTGCTCCGAAGCGAGTCGCAGCGAATATAGAGTATCAACACATAATAGTATCATACCCTTTAAATTATTTGACGAATGAAGTTTATATCTTGGAACGTTAACGGACTTCGGGCTTGCGTAGGCAAAGGATTCTGTGAAATTTTTGAAAGTATGAATGCCGATTTCTTCTGCTTACAGGAGACAAAAATGCAGGAAGGACAGTTGGACATTAGTTTCCCAGGCTACGAGTCATACTGGAATTATGCCGATAAGAAAGGTTATTCAGGCACAGCGGTATTCACCAAGCATAAACCGCTGAGCGTTACTTACGGATTGGGTATCGATGAGCACGACCATGAAGGCCGTGTGATAACGCTTGAAATGGAAAGCTTCTATCTTGTGACTGTCTATACACCCAATTCGCAGGACGGATTGCGTCGTTTGGATTATCGGATGAGATGGGAAGATGACTTTCAAGCCCACCTTCACAAACTTGACGAGAGCAAGCCCGTTATCGTTTGCGGCGACTTGAACGTAGCTCATCAGGAGATAGACCTCAAGAATCCAAAGACAAACCGTAAGAATGCCGGTTTCACCGACGAGGAAAGAGCCAAGATGACACAGCTTCTGGAAAATGGATTCATGGATAGTTTCCGCACGCTTTATCCCGAACAGATAACTTACTCTTGGTGGTCGTACCGCTTCAGGGCAAGAGAGAAAAATGCCGGATGGCGTATCGACTATTTTCTGCTCTCCAACCGCTTGCGCGACCAGCTCTCTAACGCAAAGATTCACACAGAAATCTACGGCAGCGACCATTGTCCGGTAGAAGTTGATGTGAACATCTAAATCCTATGCGTGAGCAGGTAAAAGTCCTTTTGTTGATGGCTGCATCTTTAGCAGTCATCATTTTCTATGCCGTAGTTCCACAGAAATTCTCAGTGGGTGACTTCTCTGTCAAGAAAATAGGCCTTTTACAATTCAAGAAGCAAGAGCATCCCCTTGCAAAGGCTCGCCCGACCACAAGCCGACGACGAGTGAAGAACCATAAATTTCTCTTTATTGGTGACTCGATGGTTGAAGGACTCTCCCGTCGGATGGGAGATTATGCCAAAGAGAATGGACATACCCTCTATACAGTGATATGGTATAGCTCGACAACGGAGAAGTGGGCCGAGACGCAGACACTCGAACATTTCGTGGACGAGTATAAACCAACCTATATTCTGTTATGTCTAGGCAGCAATGAGCTGTTTGTCAACGACCTCGATGTCCGTAACGAGTATATTAAGACCATTGTAAGGAAACTGAGCCGTTATCCTTTCGTCTGGATCGGGCCAGCCGATTGGAATGGTGACACAGGCATCATCGACCTAATTGCCAGCAATGCCGGCAAAGGGCATTTCTTCGACAGCCGGAATCTCAAACTTCAGCGTGGTTCCGACCATTATCATCCCACTTGGAAGGCTGCAGCAGCGTGGATGGACAAAGTGGCTGCCTACATGAGGGGCGGAACCGTGGCCTGCCCAGTGAGGATGGAACTCCCGAAAGGCCACCATAAGGCTACCCATACCGAACTTTTAGCCCCCGCATTTGAAGGTTATTGATATTTATGTTTGACGTTCAGCAGATATTCAGCTCCTTTGTTGCCTTTCTGATCACAGCCAGTAAGGATTGGTCGATGTACACCATACCTTTCATGGTGACCTTTCTGTTGTTCTTTGCTATATATATAGGTATCGGACGATACCGCAGGGCATGGATGCGCACCTATGTTATCCTCTTTAGTCTCTTCTTCGCCTACAAGGCCAATGGCACATTGATGTTTCTTTTGCCAACGGTGACGCTTGTGTCGTGGTATCTGACAAAGAAAATGATGCGTCTTCGTCGTGGAAAACCCCGTAAAATAGGGTTGGCCATTCTGATTCTGATAGAACTTTTCCCACTCCTTTATTACAAATATACCAATTTTGCAATAGATATCCTCAACAGTCTATTGCAGACCAACTTTGCACCGAGCGAACTATTGCTGCCGATTGGTATCTCATTCTATTCCTTTCAGGCAATCAGCTATACGATTGATGTTTACAAGGAAAAGTTTCCGAAGACCACAGGCTTACTCGACTACTGCTTTTACCTCACATTCTTTCCGTTGCTCATAGCAGGACCTATCACTCGTGCCGAAGTCCTCATTCCTCAAATCCAAGAACATAAGGAAGTGGATAAAAGCTTCGTTTACAAAGGTTTGTGGCTGATTATATGCGGATTGCTGAAGAAAGGTCTTGTGGCTGACTATTTAGCACAATTCAACAATTGGATTTTCACCGACCCGTTGGCTTATTCTGGCTTGGAGAATCTTATGGGTGTATTGGGTTATTCGCTGCAAATCTATTGCGACTTCTCAGGTTACAGCGACATGGCGATAGGTATTGCAGCCATGCTTGGTTTCTCCATCCCCAACAACTTCAGTTTTCCTTATCAGAGTTTGAACCTCACCGAGTTCTGGCACAGGTGGCACATAGCCCTCTCGTCTTGGTTTCGCGATTATGTCTATATACCTTTGGGAGGCAACAGAAGGGGAAACGCACGAACTTATCTCAACAGTTTCATCACGATGGTCGTTGCTGGCCTATGGCATGGCGCATCGGGTATGTTCGTTGTGTGGGGAATGCTCCATGGGATAGGACTGATAGCCCATAAGTTTTTCAATAACAATGGGTTGAGAAAAATCCCCTGTACATTGCTGGTCAAGATAATAAGCTGGCTTATCACCTTTTCCTATGTCACGTTCGCTTGGATTTTCTTCCGTTCTCCGAGTCTTGAGACCGCCAATGAACTGCTATCAAATATCTGGAACAATTTTAAGCTGGCTGATTTGTATCCTTTTCTTATGGCACGCCCTGTGTGGCTCATCTTGCTTGCCGTGGGGTTGGAACTCCATTCCATACGGGAAAGTGACTATCAGTGGATGGAACAGAAATTCGTCCATTCACATTGGATAGTGAAGTTTTTGATTTTTACGATAATTCTGCAAATTGTCATCAACTTCAGCCAAGATTATGTTCAGCCGTTCATCTACACACAATTTTAGTCTATCATTTTTTTGCCTCCGTTCTATTGGTAAAAGAAATTTACAGACGCCTCTTTTAATATAGTGTTTGTAACTATTTGATAAACAGTAGAATACAAATCGATTACTCGTTGGTGTCCTTTTGCGCGTCAAAAGCTCATCTTTTGAGTGACGATTGCTTAGCTTTCGCCCTGCAGAAGGTCATGTCTTGGAAGGCGATAATGAAATTATTTTTACAAATCAGTCCCAGTCAGTCATTAGAATCTGGGCTGATTTTATTTGATTGCAGAACAGCTTGTTTGTCGTTCTTTAGAGTACGTAGCTGACTATGGTGATAGCGAATGGCAAGAAGTTACCGACAAGCGAACGCAATCAATCAGAAAGCCATATTGTCGTCATCTAATCGTGAGATTGCGGTCTGATGGCTTGCCTGAGTTTAATACCAAATGGCGAACTTGGGGCTGTAAGACAGACTTGTGCTCAATAGGAGGCGGAGCACGGTATCCCCATTGCCACGACACGTTTGCAGATGGCATCGAGTTCCTCCTTTGATGCTTTCTCCAGATTGGGGTCGGGGGTCTCTCGCGCAATGGTGTATATCATGACCTCACGTGGTCCTATTTCCTTCACAGCCTTCAGCCATGGTCCAATCAATTCTTCCTTCACGTTGCCAATATCGATACCCTCCTTTGATTTACCATTCATGAAAAGCGTTTGTATGACAAGTCGGCCATTGAATGATTTCATACTCTCGATAATCTTTGCAGCCCTGTACGACGGGATAACGGGCCTGTTGACCTTACCAATGTAATCGTTGTCGATGGTGTCGAGTTTCAATATGTTGTTGTCAACCTTCATGAGGGCATCGCGCACTTTTTGGCGGTGAATGAACGTGGAGTTGCTCAGCACCGAAACCTTTGCTTCGGGACAGTACTGGTCTCTCAGACGAATCACGTCGTCAACGATTTCTGGGAAGTAAGGACTTTGGGTCGGTTCTCCATTCCCTGCAAAGGTAAGGACGTCGGGATGCTCGCCCGATTCAGCCATTTCTTTCAGTTTGGCTTCCAGTTTCTCGGCAACTTCGCCACGGCTTGGAAAGTTTGAGCTGGTCTTGTGGTCGGCATTGAATCCGCACTCGCAGTAGATGCAGTCGAATGTGCAGACTTTCCCATCTGCTGGCAATAGGTTGATGCCAAGCGATATGCCCAAACGGCGACTGTGTATCGGTCCGAAAATAGGGGAGGGGTAAATGACGGTACTCATGGTGCTTATGTTGGGTTCTGTAAGTTAGCCCTGTAAGATTCTGCTGTTCTCATCGGCGGTTGAATTCCGGTAGGCTATGGTGAGTGGAAAAAGCATACAACAGTGTGCGCTTGCGCTTTCAGCCGAAAAGAAAACAAAAGATTTCAGGATGTAACCCATTTCATATTTACTTGTTCTTGGTGGTGGCGGAGAGGTCCCCACCTAAAGTTTTTGCTATTGTTGGGACGAGTGACAATTCTGATTTTCATGGCATTAGAACTGCTCACCCCAACGAAATTGTTCGCACCACAAAGTTATGATATTTTATTCATATAAATATAGAGTGAGAATAGTTTTTTGTGTGATTGTAAATAATCTATAAATTCTTTTGTCTTTCGTCTATTTTACAGTATCTTTGCATCAATTTTGGTGGATTATATCTTCTAATGAAAAATGGCGAAAAGACGAAATAAAGCCAGCAAACATCGGAGTTTGCAGGTTGTTACTCTGTGTATAAGTACTGCTATGGTGCTTATTCTCATTGGTATGGTGGTGCTAACGGTGTTTACCAGCCGCAATTTGAGTTCCTATGTCAAGGAGAACCTAACCATAACAATGATACTTCAGCCCGACATGAGCAACGAGGAATGTGCCTCTCTCTGCACAAGGCTCGACGGGTTGCGATATATCAACGGTATAGACTTCATCAGCAAGGAAGAAGCGCTGAAAGAAGGAACGAGAGAACTTGGGGCAAATCCTGCTGAATTTGCTGGTGAGAATCCCTTTACCGCAGAGATTGAGTTGCAGTTGAAGGCCAATTATGCCAACAACGACTCTATAAAATGGATAACCAAAGAGCTCAAGACTTATAAAGGCGTAAGCGACATTACCTATAGACAAGATTTGGTCGAGAGTGTGAACAGGACTCTTGGTAAGATTGGCTTGGTGCTGTTGGTCATTGCTGCGTTGCTGACCGTGGTCTCCTTCTCGTTGATAAACAATACCATACGTTTGAGCGTCTATGCGCGTAGATTCACCATTCACACAATGAAGCTGGTGGGTGCTTCTTGGAACTTCATCAGAATGCCGTTCCTGCGCAGGGCCATAGCCGAGGGATTCATCTCGGCGCTGATAGCTATCTCTGTTCTTGGAGTAGGCATGTATTTCCTTTATTCTTACGACCCTGAAGTGAGGGTAATTCTCACTTGGGAAGTAATCATTATCACCAGTGCTGTCATGCTCGCCTTCGGTATTCTCATCACGTTCTTCTGTGCGTGGCTTTCAGTCAATAAATTCCTGAAGATGAAGGCTGGCGACCTTTATAAGATTTAATGAAACATCTAAAAACATTCAACCTGAAGTTTTAGCTCCTGGGCTGCCATGGTTGGAATAATTCATACATTATGGATAAAAGAAATTTAGCATTCGGCAAAGCCAACTTTGTTTTGCTCGCTATTGGAGTAATGATTGTGATCATCGGTTTCATTCTTATGAGTGGAAGTGGCTCAACCGACACGCAGTTTAATCCTGATATCTTCAGCCCAATGCGTGTCAAAGTGGCTCCGGTAATTACCTTTATAGGATTTATCTCTATCATTGGGGCTATCATGTACAAACCGAAGAGTGAGACTGAGCAGGCGGATGATCATACAGCGGACGATTAATGGACCTTATACAGACTATCATTATTGCAATCGTTGAAGGATTGACAGAATTCTTGCCAGTATCTTCAACTGGGCACATGCTCATTGCAGAGAATCTTTTAGGTGTACAGAACTCCGACTTTGTCAGGGCTTTCACCATTATTATACAGTTTGGCGCAATCCTTTCAGTTGTGGTGCTGTATTGGCATCGCTTCTTCCGTCTTGATAATTCGCCAGCACCAGAGGGCTGTGGAGTGTTCGATAGAATCAGGCACAAGTGGTATTTCTACTGGCTGTTGTTGGTGGCTTTCATCCCAACTTCCGTCGTCGGACTTGCCGTTAAGAAGCTGGGAATGATTGATTTCTTGCTGAATCCGGAGAATGCATTATGGGTCGTTCCCGTGATGTTGGTTGTCGGTGGCGTGTTCATGCTCTTTTGCGACAGGATATTCAATAAAGGAAAGGATGAAAACTCGGTAACTGAAAGACGTGCCTTTTGGATTGGTTTCATCCAGTGTATATCCATGATTCCGGGAGTCAGTCGAAGCATGGCCACTATTGTCGGTGGTATGTCTCAAAACCTTACCCGTAAGAAGGCGGCGGAGTTCTCATTCTTTCTCGCTGTGCCGACAATGGCGGCTGCAACTGGCCTCGATGTGCTGGAACTTTTTATGGGAGACAAGGCCGTAGGGGCAAATTGGGCAACCTCGGAGAACCTGATTTTGCTTGCTGTAGGCAGCATTGTGGCATTCTTTGTCGCATTGGTAGCAATGAAATGGTTTGTTCAATTTCTGGCAAAATATGGCTTCAAGGTCTTTGGATGGTATCGTATTTTTGTCGGATTAATCATCCTCGGCATGTTGTCGGCAGGTGTTGATCTTAAGCTCATTGACTAATCAGTTTATGAATTTCAAAGAAGGAGTGATTATTCCTATAGACAAGCCTTACGGAATCACGAGTTTCAAGGCGCTTGCCCATGTGCGGTATCTGTGCTCTCAGGCAGTGGGAGAAAGGGTAAAGATAGGACATGCCGGAACATTAGACCCGTTGGCTACCGGTGTTCTCATACTTGCAACTGGAAAAATGACCAAGCAGATAGAATCGCTTCAAGCCCATACGAAGGAATATACCGCCACTCTTCAGTTGGGAGCCACCACTCCCAGCTACGACATGGAGCATGAGGTGAATGCCACTTTCCCAACGGAACACATCACACGGGAATTGATAGAGAATGCCGTTCTGAAGTTCGTGGGTGATATTCAGCAAGTTCCCCCGACTTATAGCGCAGTAAAAGTGAATGGTGAGCGGGCTTTCAATTATCGCAGAGCTGGCGAGGAAGTGGTTCTCAAGCCCAAAAACATACATATAGAAGAGATTGAAGTTACCAATTTTGATGAGGAAAAAATGCAACTTTCGTTGCGGGTGGTATGTGGTAAGGGCACTTACATCCGTGCATTGGCCAGAGATTTAGGACGGGCATTGGGCAGTGGGGCTTACTTGACAGAGTTGCGCCGCACTCAAGTGGGCGATATCACCATTGAAAATTGCATTGACTATGACCATTTTCAGGAATGGTTGAATAAACAGACATTAGAAAAAGGAGATACAAACAGATGAAACTTTCACAGTTTAAATTCGATTTACCTGATGATCAGGTGGCTTTGTACCCACATTCGTCAGAACGAGTGCTTAACCGAGCTGATGGAACAAGCCAAGTGTTTAAGATAACACGTCGGGATGAGTCCCGGTTGATGGTGTTACACCGTAAGTCCGGAACGATAGACATGTTTAAAAACAAAGTGAAGGGAAAACCCAAAGAGGAGGATTTCATCCGTTTTAAAGATGTTCTCGACTATTTTAACGAGGGCGATGCTTTCATTTTAAACGATACAAAGGTCTTTCCAGCCCGTCTTTACGGAACAAAGGAGAAAACAGATGCCAAGATTGAGGTGTTTTTGCTGCGCGAACTCAATCAGGAGATGCGTCTTTGGGACGTGTTGGTTGAGCCAGCGCGTAAGATTCGTATTGGAAACAAATTGTTCTTTGACGAATCGGGCACAATGGTTGCGGAAGTGATTGATAATACAACATCCCGTGGTCGTACGCTCCGTTTTCTTTACGACTGTCCTCACGATGAGTTTAAGCAAGAACTCTATGCTTTGGGGGAAGCACCACTGCCTCGTTATATCATCGACAATCGTCCAAAAGCAGAAGGCGAGGACTTTGCACATGCTGATGACGACGATATGGAATACTTCCAGTCGGTTTTTGCCGACAAGGAAGGTGCGGTAACAGCTCCAGGTACCAATATTCATTTCTCGGAACATATGATGAAAATGATGGAGATAAAGGGGATAAAGCCAGCATTTATCACACTGCATTGCGGACTTGGGAATTTCCATGACATCGAGGTGGAGGATCTAACGAAGCACAAGATGGATTCTGAGGAGATGCACATCACTGCAGAAGCATGTAAAGTTGTCAACGAAACGAAAGAGGCTGGTCATCATGTTTGTGCTGTTGGCGCAAGTGTTGTCAAGGCAACCGAGTCAGCCGTTGGTACAGATGGTTTCTTAAAAGAATATGATGGATGGACCAATAAGTTCATTTTCCCCCCATACGATTTCGGACTGGCTGACTCAATGCTGGTTAATTTCTATCATCCTTATTCTACACTCTTGATGATTACAGCCGCATTCGGTGGCTACGACCTCGTAATGGAAGCCTACGACAAGGCTGTTAAGGGAGGATATAAATTCGGCTGCTTTGGCGACTCCTTACTGATATTGAATGATTAAGGTTTTCTCCTTTATCAATTCTTCAGCAAATGAATTACCAATGCTACACACTGTTTACTTAGGCTTAGGTTCAAATCTTGGAAATCGACGTTCAATCATGAAGGAAGCGATTTCCAGAATCAGTGAAAAGATAGGCGAAGTTGTGCGCCAATCCTCATTTATCGAAACCGAACCATGGGGATTCGATAGCCCTAATATGTTTCTTAATGCGTGTGTCTGCGTCGAAACCGAACAAACACCAAGGCAGTTGTTGGTTGCTACACAGCAGATTGAAAAGAACATGGGGCGTGCCCATAAGACAACTGACGACGAATATCAGGATCGGATTATAGATATTGACATTCTGCTTTATGATAACTTGAAAATTAATGAGCCAGACCTAAAGATTCCCCACCCATTAATGGAAGAACGCGATTTTGTAATGATTCCTTTGAAAGAGATTCTCGAATAAATTTGATACAAAGCCTAATCAGAATTACAGTCTGGTTGGGCTTTTTTTATCAGGCAAGGTCACTTTTCAGAAAATAGTAATTTCCAATAAAATCTTGATAGAACAGGTATTTATGAAAAAATCCTCATAACCTGTTCGTTATGAGGATTCTTATTCTTTCTGAAATCTTACTTACGCAGACCGAGTTCCTTGATGATGGCACGATAGCGCTCAATGTCATTCTTGTACAAGTAGTCGAGTAGTCCACGACGCTTTCCAACAAGACGAGTCAGTGAGCGTGTAGTCACGTGGTCTTTGCGGTTTTTCTTCACGTGTTCAGTCAGGTGCTTGATGCGATAGGTGAACAATGCAATCTGGCTTTCTGCTGAACCTGTGTCTGTTGCCTTTTTCTCTCTGCCGTGCTGGCTGAAGATTTCTTCTTTCTTCTCTTTGTTTAAATACATTTTTCTTTTGATTAATGATTTTTGCAATTACATCTTTCTGTTGCCAAACCGCCTTAATCACAACGGATTACAACGTCAAATGCATCGGTCTCTCCGAATATGCGGTGCAAAGTTACAACATTTTTTTCAATCGCCAACACTTTTCGGATTATTATTTGTAATTTTGCACACTGTTTATAAAAGCTATTTTAAGGTAAATAAATGCAAGATATTCGTAACATCGCAGTAATTGCGCACGTCGATCATGGTAAAACAACGTTGGTCGATAAAATGATGCTCGCTGGTAAACTCTTCCGTGACGGACAAAATAACAGCGGCGAAGTTCTAGACTCCAATGATTTGGAGCGCGAACGAGGGATAACGATTCTGAGTAAGAATGTAAGTATTAATTGGAAAGGAACAAAAATCAATATACTCGATACTCCTGGTCACTCAGACTTCGGCGGCGAGGTGGAGCGCGTACTCAATATGGCCGACGGTTGTCTGCTTTTGGTCGATGCTTTTGAGGGCCCGATGCCCCAGACCCGCTTTGTTCTTCAGAAGGCACTGCAGATAGGGTTGAAGCCTATTGTCGTTGTGAATAAGGTTGATAAGCCCAACTGCCGTCCGGAGGAAGTCTATGAGATGGTCTTTGATTTGATGTGCGACCTGAATGCCACAGAGGATCAGCTCGATTTCCCTGTGGTTTACGGTTCGGCTAAGAATGGTTGGATGGGGACAACATGGAAGACTCCAACCGAGAATATCGACGTACTGCTTGACATCATCTTGGAAACGATTCCAGCTCCAAAGCAATTGGAAGGAACGCCACAGATGTTGATTACTTCGTTGGACTATTCAAGTTATACGGGTCGTATAGCTGTCGGCCGTGTACATCGCGGTACTCTGAAAGACGGTCAGAACATAACGATTTGTCATCGTGATGGAAGCAGGGAGCGTACGAAAATCAAAGAACTACACACCTTTGAGGGAATGACCCACAAAAAGACACCAGCTGTCGGTTCGGGCGACATCTGTGCCGTCATCGGTCTGGAGCATTTCGAGATTGGTGATACCATTGCCGACTTTGAAACCCCAGAACCTTTACCGCCCATTGCCGTTGATGAGCCTACGATGAGTATGCTTTTCACCATCAACGACTCACC
This sequence comes from Prevotella corporis DSM 18810 = JCM 8529, assembly GCF_000430525.1. GTDB lineage: Bacteria > Bacteroidota > Bacteroidia > Bacteroidales > Bacteroidaceae > Prevotella > Prevotella corporis. Next base: position 53,107 of record NZ_KE387156.1, read on the forward strand.
TTTCTTCGGTCGTGAGGGCAAATACTGCACTTCACGTCACATCGGCGAGCGTCTGACGAAGGAGCTTGAGAAAAATCTGGCTCTGCGTGTCAGTCCAGTTGAGGGGTCGATGGATAAATGGATTGTCAGCGGGCGTGGCGTGTTACACCTGTCGGTGTTGGTCGAAACCATGCGTCGTGAGGGCTATGAACTTCAAGTTGGTCAGCCACAGGTTATTTACAAGGAAATCGACGGTCAGAAATGCGAGCCTATTGAGGAGTTGACAATCAATGTTCCCAACGATTTCTCCAGCAAGATGATCGACATGGTAACCCGTCGCAAGGGTGAATTGTTGGGGATGGATACAGAGGGCGACCGTGTGAACATCACGTTTGAGATACCATCGCGCGGCATCATGGGACTGCGCACCAATGTTTTGACGGCCAGTCAGGGAGAAGCCATCATGGCCCACCGATTCAAGGACTACCAGCCATTCAAGGGCGAGATTGTGCGCCGCACCAATGGCTCAATGATAGCCATGGAGACCGGTACTGCCTACGCATACTCCATAGACAAATTGCAGGACCGTGGCAAGTTCTTCATCGATGCAGGTGAGGAAGTTTACGGTGGTCAGGTGGTCGGAGAGCACGTTCACGAGAAGGATTTGGTCATCAACGTGACCAAGGCCAAACAGCTCACCAATGTCCGAGCCTCAGGTTCTGACGAAAAAGCGCGTGTCATTCCCAAGACCGAGATGAGCCTTGAGGAATGCATCGAATACATAAAAGTGGATGAGTATATTGAGGTCACACCTGAAAACATCCGTATGCGCAAGATTACCCTTGACCATCTGGAGCGTAAACGTGAGAACAAGGAATAGTCCCTGTCGTTTTTGCAAGATAAAAGCAGATTGAACGGACAATAAACAAATAAATAGGACGTTTTATAAGAAAATAAAAAATCTTATGAAACGTCTTTTTTTTATTCTCATTTGCTCCGTTTTCGGAATTATGGCGCAGGCACAACCACAGTCTGGCACATGGTCAATTATTCCGCATGTTGGAGTAAGTCTTTCTAAACTGCCCGGTGATTATATCTTATTAAATAAGGCCTCACAGGAAAACGGTGTAAAATCCACATTCGGTTCGGGGTTCACTGGTGGCGTAGAAGTAATGTATCAGAACTCCGACCAATTGGCTTTGTCAGCAGCACTTAATTATACCCAAGCCGGTTGTGCATACAAGGATGGCGATATGGGTGACGATGGCAAGACCGGAACTATTTTCCACGATGCAAAATACCGCCTTAATTACCTTGATTTGCCTCTAATGGCCCACTATTATGTGGCTAAAGGAGTTGCGCTGAAGGCAGGCTTGCAACTTTCTTACTTTCTCAATGGCGATTTTGGCTATGAAGAACAGGATTACACCATTGAGAAAGATGGCTCCAGAAAGTATGGCGAAAACAAGGTTATGGAGGGCAAACTTTACAAGGACGCTTTCAACCAATTGTTATTTTCCATACCAATCGGGGTGAGCTACGAATATGAGAACATTGTTTTGGACGCCCGTTACAATGTCGGACTCAGCAAAATTCACAGCCGCGTACTGTCGAGTGATAAAATGCAGGTAATCACTTTGATGGTAGGCTATAAGTTCGATATTTGAGACTGCGAAGCCAGGAACGAGAAAATCGTGAACGTGGGATAGCTGTCACCGTTCTTCCGTAAGAAAATATTTCACTTGTCAGACGTCAATCAGTCTATTTCCATCCGCACAGATGTCCTGCTCGAAGGAATGACTGGTTGCGTTTTTTTCCACGCACTATCTGTCTTTTGCCGCATGTGTCGAAGCTCCTGATTACGGCAGCTTAGCGACGGCAATCCAAAAGGTGAGCTTTTACTCGACGATAGGTCACCTTTTGCGTTGCGATAGCTGACCTTTTGTTTTGTGCCAGTTTTTGAGGCTAACCCTCAGTCGGTATGGAACGAGCTCTCAGTGGTGCCTTTCGCCGATTCGTTGCTCTGTTCGATGGTGTAGAAACCTTCAAAAAAATGATGCAGAATTGCCTCTGTACAGACAATTCCGCATCTTGATTCTCATAGAGAAGGATTCTCATAGAGCAGTCTTAATGAATTGAAATGCTTTTCTTTACTGATATTTCTGGACTGAATAGCCCTCCGAATCGCTATTGAGCCGGATACTCAAGATTGGCATTGGTGATGTTGTTCAACACCTCATCAACGTATTTGCGTGACTCCCACTTAGCCATTGGCAAGTCGTGGAGCAGGTAGTTTCCGCAATCCTTTGGCGCAGCACCTGGTATTTCGTCCTCGAAATTGGCTACAAACTCGAAAGTCCTACGCATCAAGTCAACGATGTCCGACGATTTGAAGTCGCCGCGGAGAATAAGATAGTTGCCTGTCAGACAGCCCATTGGCCCCCAGTAGATGATGCGGTCTTTCCATTCGTCGTCGTTTCGCAGGTAGGTGGCTGCCAAATGCTCTATTGCATGAATGGCTCCGACGTGCAATGCTGGCTCTCTGTTTGGCTCTTTCATGCGGATATCAAAAGTGGTGATGACCTCGTTGCCCACATGGTCTTTTCTGCTGACGTAGATTCCGCGGAGCAGTTTGTTGTGGTCGATAGTGAAAGAAGGGATTTTATCCATGACTGTTCTTTTAAAGTGTTTTCAAAAAATGCCTCGTAACCTCAAAACTTCCCTCGGCAACACGATTCCAGAAATTGTAATACATGCTCGCATCGGTGTCTTTCAGGGGAATGTCGCTGATGATACGGAACGAGATGAATGGCACTTGATAGACATGACACACCTGTGCTATTGAACAACTCTCCATATCCACGGCGGTCGCTTCTGGGAAATCATCGAGAATGCTCTGCATCTTCGCCTTGTTGTCAACGAAGTAATCGCCGCTGACAGTAAGCCCCGTCTTGATTCTCATCTTCCCCTCGACAGTCCCCTCGTTGAGCGAGAGGGCCTTTTCGATGAGCTTTTCCGGAGCTTTGTAGCGTGTCGGCATCCCGATGATTTGTCCTTTCTCAGCATTGCTTCCGCAATGTACGTCATGATAGATGCACTCTCTGGCCACAACGACGTCCATCATGTTGAGCGTTGTGTCTGCACCGCCAGCACATCCACTCGATATGACGAGGTCAGGGTGATAGTTGTTGACCATCTCCACAGCGCCGATGGCAGAGTTAACCTTACCGATGCCACACTTTTGCAAAACGATCTCCTTGTCGCCGACCTCGCCAAGAACGAAGTCCTTGAAGTTCCGACGTTCGGTTACTGGATTGTCAAGAATAGACTTGAGTTGTGTGAACTCCTTGTCCATTGCTACAATGATTCCTATTTTCATACCGCAAAGATACGAAAAAGTTGGTAGTAAGTTGTAAAGTTGCGAGTTTTTTGTAACTTTGCAAGCGTATCAAAGAAACTTAAATTTAGAAATATGCAAACATTGAAGAAATACTTGCCCGATGTGGTGGTGGTTCTGCTATTCGTAGTAATCTCTTTTGCTTACTTCTTCGTGCCTGTCTCACAGGGACAAATCCTCTTTCGTCACGATTCCGAGGCCGCCGTAGGGCTGGGACAGGAGCAAAAGGAGTTTAAAGACCGTACGGGTGAGACCACTCGTTGGACAAATGCCGTATTCAGCGGTATGCCAACTTACCAGATGTCGCCATCTTACGGCTCGACAAACGGCCTGTCGGAAGTGATGTCGGCTTATCATCTGTGGCTACCCGATTACGTCTGGTATTTGTTTGCCTATCTTCTTGGATTCTATATCTTGCTGCGGGCCTTCGATTTCAGGCAGTCTTTGGCGGCATTGGGAAGTATCATTTGGGCTTTCTCGTCCTATTTCCTGATAATTATAGCGGCTGGTCACTTCTGGAAAGTGATGGCTCTGGCCTACCTTCCGCCAATGATAGGGGGCATTGTGCTGGCCTACAGAGGCAAATACCTTTGGGGATTCATTGTGACGGCTATTTTTGCAGCCTTCGAGGTGAAGGCCAACCATGCGCAAATGACCTATTACTATCTGTTCATTATTCTGTTCATGATAGTGGCTTATCTGGTTCAGGCCATACGCAACAAGCAAATAGCCCATTTTCTCAAGGCATCGGGTGTCTTGGCGATGGCGGCAGGCATTGGCATTGCCATCAACATCTCCAACCTTTATCACACGTGGCAGTATCAAAAGGAGAGCATGCGTGGAAAGAGTGAGCTTGTTAAGAAGGACAATGCCAACCAAACCAATTCGGGATTGGACCGCGATTATATTACTCAATGGAGCTATGGCGTCGATGAAACGCTCACCTTGCTCGTGCCGAACGCTAAGGGAGGGGCAAGCATTCCTTTAAGTCAGAACGAGACTGCCATGAGCAAAGCCAATGGCGATGTTCTGTCGATGATTCCACAACTCTATGACGCCATGCCTCAGTATTTCGGAACCCAGCCAGGCACGAGTGGTCCGGTTTATGTGGGGGCTTTTGTTTTGTTCCTGTTCGTACTGGGTCTCTTCATTGTCAGGACGCCCCTGAAGTGGGCATTGCTGGGGGCAACTGTCCTTTCCGTCCTTTTGTCATGGGGGCATAACTTCATGGGATTCACCAATTTCTTCCTCGACTATGTTCCGATGTATGCCAAGTTCCGCACCGTTGCAAGTATCTTGGTCATCGCCGAGTTCACTATTCCGCTGTTGGCGGCTCTCACTCTGAAACAAATCATTGACGAATCACCGTGCCTTGCGAAGAACATGAAATATGTTTACGTCAGCTTCGGCCTGACGGCTGGAGTGGCTTTGATAATGGCACTCCTACCAAGTATGATGGGGCCCTTTGTCAGCAGTCAGGAACAACAAATGGTGGAAGGCATCCAAGGCATGACACCCGACGTTCAAAGTATGATATTGTCGAGCATTGCAACCATGCGCTCAGCCATGGTGAGTGCCGATGCGTGGCGTTCAGTCATCATCATTGTCATTGGCGTGGCTATGCTTCTGCTCTTCAAGGTGCGAAAACTGAAACCTGTCTATCTCATAGCGGGTTTGGCTTTGCTCTGCCTCGTCGATTTATGGCAGGTGGACAAGCGGTATTTGAACGACGGAATGTTCGTCGAAAAGAGTGAACGTGATGCCCCCAAACAACCGACGGATGTCGATAAAATAATACTGAAAGACAAGAGCCTTTCCTATCGCGTGCTGAACTTTGCCTCTGGAGCTTTCAACGAGAACAATACGTCTTATTTCCACAAGAGCATTGGAGGCTATCATCCAGCCAAATTGCGCCGCTATCAGGAAATAATCGACAAGTATATAGTCCCTGAAATGCAGTCAACCATGCAAGAGTTGGCAGTAAATAGCGGAGACATGGCAGCCGTGGATGGCAACAAAACCTTCCCGATATTGAACATGCTCAACGCAAAATATTTCATTCTGCCTTTGCAGGACGGAGCTACGATGCAAATTAAGAATCCCTACGCACAGGGCAACGGGTGGTTTGTCAGAAAGATTGACTATGTTGCCGATGCCAATGCCGAGTATGCCAAACTTGGAACGATTGATGTCCGACATGAGGCGGTGGCCGACAAGAAGTTCGAGTCTGTGCTGGGAGAGGCGCAAGCTGACGATTCGACAGCAAGCGTTAAACTGGTGAAATACGAGCCCAATAATTTGGAATACACTGTGACGTCAAACAAGGGTGGAGTAGTGACATTTTCAGAGATATACTACCCTGGTTGGACTGCCACTGTTGATGGTCAGTCTGTTGAGCTGGGACGTGTCAACTACATTCTCCGCGCCCTGAAAGTCAAACCTGGCAAGCATCAGGTTGTGCTCGACTTCCATCCGTCAAGCATCAAAACTACAGAAACGGTAGCCTATATAGCTATTGCCCTTTTACTACTTGCCATTGGAATTCTTGTATTTCTTGAGTGTAAGAAACGGAAAATAGGTAAATAAAATAAATTATTAAGAAGTGGATAAGTGGAGAATAATATAGTTAGTTATTCTCCACTTGCTTTAATCCGATAATTTGATGAAAAACTTCTACAGTTTTCTTTTTTGCAAACTTAATCTAAGAAACCCTGTTGCTTTAGTGCGTCTATAAGATTAGCAGACATTATTTCATTGTCATTTTTTTTATAGCGTATGTCTGTTACTACCTGTGCTAAAGTCTCTTTATGATTCAACTCTACAAAATGTTTATTTTCTTCTATTGATTCTTTGTGTGTATAGAATGTATTAATAAGGTGTGGGGTATAGTCATTGTAGGTTTCATTGTGAAGAATGCTTTCGATTGGAAGTCGGTCGGTCTGTTTTGGGTTTTCGTCAGGCCAACCTATCGTTAATGTGGCAATGGGCATTACCAGTCTGGGCAATTGTAGTGTATCGATGATGGCTTTAGGATTGTAGATTGTCGTCCCCAAGAAACAAGTGCCGATACCTTCCTCCTCGGCGAGGTTGGTGAAGGTTTGACAGTAGAGTAATGCGTCAGTAGCTGCATTCATGAATGAAAGGAAATTGTCGTAACCAGGAGTAGCCTTCCGCTCTTTCGCCCAAAGAGTGGTACGTCTGAAGTCGGCGCAGAAGGTGAGGACCACTGGCGCATCTTCTACCATGGGCTGATTGAAATGTGAGGGCGCCAGCTTCTTCTTCATTTCGTCTTTTCTTGTTATAACCACAGAGTAAAGTTGAAGATTCCCCATGGTGGGCGTCCTTTCGGCTTCACTCAATAATCTCTTTAAGGTCTCATCAGAAAGTTCTTGTTTTGAGTACTTTCTTATACTCTTTCTTGTACTGATAGTTTTCATAATTGAAATTTTTACGCTACAAAATTATAAAAAAGTTTTCATTTTTGGAAAACAATTTGTATCTTCGCACTTGAAAATTTGCTAATTGAACATGAACAATAACAATACGTATTCTTTTGAAGAGGCATTTAATGCCTCCTTGAAATATTTTGATGGCGATGAGCTCGCCGCAAGAGTTTGGGTGAACAAGTATGCAATGAAGGACAGCTTTGGCAAGATTTATGAGAAGTCGCCAGAGGAAATGCATTGGCGTATTGCCAATGAGCTTGCGCGTATTGAACGCAAGTACAAGAATCCAATCAGTGCGCAGGATGTTTTCGATCTGCTTGATCATTTCCGTTACATCATCCCTGCAGGCAGTCCGATGACTGGTATTGGCAACAACCATCAGGTTGCGTCACTCTCCAATTGTTTTGTCATAGGGTTGGATGGTGATGCAGACTCTTATGGAGCAATCCTTCGTATTGATGAGGAACAGGTGCAGTTGATGAAGCGTCGTGGGGGTGTCGGCCATGATTTGAGTCATGTTCGCCCAAAGGGGTCACCAGTGAATAATTCTGCTTTGACCTCAACGGGCCTTGTGCCTTTCATGGAACGCTATTCAAACAGTACACGCGAGGTGGCTCAGGATGGTCGTCGTGGAGCACTGATGCTGTCTGTAAGCATCAAACATCCTGATTCAGAGTCGTTCATTGATGCCAAGATGGAGGAAGGTAAGGTAACGGGGGCTAATGTCTCCGTGAAAGTCACCGATGAATTCATGGATGCAGCCGTGAATGACAAACCGTATGTGCAACAGTTTCCTATTGACAGCAAAGAACCGTTGTTCCGCAAGGAAATATCTGCTAAGAAATTGTGGGAGAAAATTGTTCACAATGCTTGGAAGAGTGCCGAGCCAGGAGTGTTGTTCTGGGATACGATTATTCGTGAGAGCTTGCCTGATTGTTATGCTGATTTAGGGTTCAAGACTGTATCTACCAATCCATGTGGCGAGATACCATTGTGTCCCTACGACAGTTGTCGTCTGCTTTCCATCAATCTCTTCTCGTATGTCGTTGACCCATTTACAACCAAGGCACGGTTCGATTTCGAAAAATTCAAGAAACATGTTCAGTTGGCTCAGCGTCTCATGGACGACATCGTCGATTTGGAAATGGAGAAGATAGAGCTGATTATGGCTAAAATCAAGAGTGATCCACAAAACGATGAAGTGAAGAACTCTGAATACCATCTTTGGGAAAAGATAAAGGCAAAGAGCGGTGCTGGTCGCCGTACTGGTGTGGGTATTACTGCAGAAGGAGACATGCTTGCGGCGATGGGATTACGCTATGGAACTAAAGCGGCGACTGATTTCTCTGTTGAAGTCCATAAGACACTGGCACTGAATGCTTATCGCTCATCGGTGACAATGGCTCAGGAACGTGGGGCTTTTGAAATATTCGAGGCTTCGCGGGAGGCAAACAATCCTTTCTTGTTGCGCATGAAGGAGGAAGATCCTCAGCTTTACGAGGATATGGTAAGGTATGGTCGCAGAAACATTGCCTGTCTGACGATTGCGCCGACTGGCACAACATCCCTAATGACGCAGACCACTTCGGGCATAGAACCTGTATTCATGCCGGTCTATACCCGTCGTCGTAAGGTGAACCCCAATGATACGGATGTTCATGTTGATTACGTTGATGAGGTGGGAGACTCGTTCGAGGAATATATTGTCAATCACAAGAAGTTCCTGGATTGGATGACCGTTAATGGAATTGATTCTACAAAGAAATACACACAGGAAGAAATTGATGAGCTCGTGAAGCGTTCACCTTATTATAAGGCAACGGCCAACGATGTTGACTGGCTGATGAAGGTGCGCATGCAAGGCGCCATTCAGAAATGGGTCGATCACTCCATATCCGTGACTGTCAATTTGCCAGCCAATGTGGATGAGGCGCTTGTCAATAAACTCTATGTAGAGGCTTGGAAGAGTGGTTGTAAGGGCTGCACAATCTATCGTGACGGCTCTCGTTCAGGTGTCATGATTTCGGTATCCAACAAGGATAAGAAAGACAAGAATAACGATGCGGCTGCAGAAGAAAAGGTCAAGGACTTGAGCATAGCTGAAGAACAGCACGAGCACATCTGCCAGCCACCGCATGTAGTGGAGGTCCGTCCGCAAGTGCTTGATTGTGATGTGGTTCGTTTCCAGAATAATAAGGATAAGTGGGTGGCGTTTGTTGGTTTGCTCGATGGTTATCCATACGAAATATTCACTGGCTTGCAGGACGACGATGAGGGAATTGTGTTGCCGAAGAGTGTAACAAAAGGCAAAATCATCAAGCAGACTAATCCCGATGGCTCACATCGCTACGACTTCCAGTTTGAGAACAAACGTGGATACAAAACGACCGTTGAGGGATTGTCAGAGAAGTTTAATCCAGAATATTGGAACTATGCCAAGTTGATTTCAGGTGTGCTCCGCTATCGTATGCCAATCGACCATGTAATAAAGCTCGTCGGCTCACTACAGTTGAAGAGTGAGAGCATCAACACTTGGAAGAATGGTGTTGAGCGTGCTTTGAAGAAATATGTAACAGACGGAACCGTGGCTTCTGGTCAGACATGTCCGGTTTGTGGTCAGGAGACATTGGTCTATCAGGAAGGATGTTTGATTTGCACTAACTGTGGTGCATCCCGTTGTGGATAAAATCTTTTTTAAACAACCAAAATAATAATGTGCGCCCTCGTTTGTTTGTAATTCATGATATTGCTAACATTTGAGGGCGCAATTCAAAAATATGGAAATGCTGAAGCTAAATGCAGGCTATATCTATTTAAAAGGTGTCAGATTTCATGCCTATATCGGAGTGGGGGAACAGGAAATGGTTGTGGGGAACGACTATGTTGTTGACCTTCGCCTGCAATATCCTTTTGCAAAAGCACTTCAGACAGACGACGTCGTTGATACGCTCAACTATGCCGGAGTGTATGATTTGGTAAGGGACGTTATGTCACGAAAGGCTAAGCTGTTGGAATTTGTGGCCGGTGAAATTGCCCATGAACTGACAACGGCCTACCCGCAAATAGAAGCAATTGATGTAAAGTTAACCAAACAGAATCCTCCTATGGGAGCAGATTGCGATGGAGCTGGGGTGGAATTACATTTAATAAATGATAAAACCATTGACATACCTTAGTTTTTCGACCGAAAATGCTTAACTTTGCGTACGATAGAATAGTATGATTAATAAAATTTCATTTCTCTTAGTGTTGAATTTCTTTTGTGTTCTGACAACTGTCGGGGCAAAGGAAAAGTTTACACTCGTCATTGATGCTGGGCATGGCGGACACGATTCTGGCGCAATAGGTGCACTCTCGAAAGAGAAGGATATTAATCTCAATATTGCTTTGGCCTTCGGAAAGCTTGTGGAACAAAACCTTCACGATGTCAGGGTTATATATACCCGAAAGTCAGATGTCTTTATTTCGCTAAAAGGACGTGCCGATATTGCTAACAGAGCAAAGGCAGACTTATTCATTTCCATTCATACCAATTCTGTTCCGTCGGGCCATTCGGCAATGGGCTTTCAGGTATATACGCTGGGTATGCACAGAGCAAAGGACAATCTCGATGTTGCCATGCGTGAGAACAGTGTAATCTCATTAGAAAAGAACTACAAACAGACTTATCAGGGATTCGATCCGCGCTCGTCAGAAAGTTATATCATGTTTGAATTCCTACAGACGGCCAATATGGAAAAGAGCGTAAAGTTGGCCAGTCTCATCCAACGTTCCGTTTGTTCCATTGCCAATCGTTTGGATAAGGGGGTGCATCAGGCAGGCTTTCTTGTTCTGCGAGAGACATCAATGCCAAGTTGTTTGATAGAACTTGGCTTCATTACTTCTGCCGAGGAAGAGCGTTTTCTGAACTCTTCTTATGGAATCAGTATGATGGCGCGTGGAATTTATGAAGCCTTCGTGGAGTATAAAAATATTTACGACGACAAAATCGTGATACCCTACCGTCCCGTTGATGACAAGAAAATAGCCTTTGACAAGGTAGTATCATTGATTCCGAAACAAGAGAAAAAGCCATTGGATAAGCCTAAAGTGGTCCAATCCAAGCCTGTGTCGAAGGTTTCAGTGACAAAAACAATAGCATCGTCTCGCGGAAAGAAAGCTATCAAGGATGATAGTGGCTTGAATCGTCCAATCTTCAAGTTGCAGGTGTTTGCACTTAATAGGCAATTGCCCACGGGAAGTGAACATTTTAAAGGTCACGATGATATCACTTGTTTTCTCGAGGGGGATTTGTATAAATACACGATAGGCTCAAGTGCGGATTACAATGATATAATGCGCTTGAAAAATAAGCTGAAGGAGGATTTTCCACAGGCGTTTATCATCGCATTCAAGAATGGTCAGCGAATAAATACCAGTCTGGCCATTGGCGAGTATGTTAAGAATAAAAATAAAAATCAATAGGAATGAAAAAGTTTTTCTCACCCGAAGTCAAGATTGCCCTTGTTGCAGTAGCAGGAATCGTTGTACTGTTTTTCGGCATGCAATTCCTCAAGGGACTCAATCTCTTCTCATCTGACGTGCGTTACCAAATGCAGTTTGATGATATTAATGGCTTGACTTTGACAACCCCAGTTTTTGCCAATGGATATAAGGTGGGCATTGTGAAGGAAATCCAATACGATTACGAGAATCCGCACAAGGCGATATCTGTTGGAGTTGATATCGACAAGAATATGAAGATACCGGAGGGAACAAAGGCGGAAATCGTTGGCGATCTGATGGGTAACATACAAGTGAATCTCATATTAGGTAACGGCAAGAAAATGATTGCTCAAAACGGACTGATTGGAGGGAGCATCAACAAAGGCGCTCTTGGGGATGTACAGAAAATGATTCCTTCAATCGAAAAGATGTTGCCCAAACTCGACAGCATATTGGCAAATGTCAACAATATTTTGTCTGATCCAGGCATAAAGAGCTCAATTCATAACGTGGATAAGATTACTGCAGATTTGACGACTTCAACAAAACAGCTAAATGCTCTTTTGTTCCAGATGAATGGTGCCTTGCCAACCATGACGGTAAAGGCTAATAGTTTACTTGCCAACGCTAATGGCATGATGGTAAATGCCAATGGGGGAATAACGGAGGCTCGCAATGCAATCAAGGGCGCTAATGGCATGATAGCAAATCTGAACAACAAGGTGAATGCGCTGGACGTAGCCACGACGATGGCAAAGGTCCACACCGTGTTGGATCATGTTAACACTTTGACTACGACCTTAAATAGCAATAAAGGGTCGATGGGATTATTGATGAACGATCCTACCCTCTATCACAATCTTAACAGCACTCTGAGAGATGTTGATAGCTTGATGGTAAACCTCAAGGCACATCCGAAACGCTATGTCCACTTCTCTATTTTCGGAAGGAAAGACAAGTAAAAATACAAGTGGAAAGTTAACCTTTCCACTTGCCATTTATATGCATTCTCATTTAGATTTCTAAAGCAATAAATATTATCCTATTTAAAAAGAGTATAAATAGATACATTCAAGTTCCACGCTTTAAGTGAACATTACAACTTGATTGAGAATCAATCAATTTAGTGTTAAAGTAAAATGTTTCACTAATTATTGATATATTCAATTCTAATTGTACAACCCATTGATAAACAAATGGTTGGAAGTGTACAACTATCAAAATGAGATTATCTATTACTGTTTATCGCTAAACCCTAAAGAATAGCATATTATATGACTTTTACTTAGCTCATTTTATGAAAGCATAATTTAAGAGTTTGGTTATTTTTTACTATCTTTGCAATTACAATTAAAATAAGTCTTAGGACACACTATCGTCGAAAGGCATACAAAAATTATTTATTAGTAAACATGAATGTTCAACCCAGTGCTCTCTGGGGACAATGTCTCTCACTTATCAAGGAGAATGTCACAGGGCAGCAATTCGCTACATGGTTCAAACCAATCGTATTTGAGTCGTTTGATGCGGCTTCGAAGACCTTGTTGGTTCAAGTGCCCAGCCTGTTTGTCTATGAGTATCTGGAGGAAAACTTTGTTGACCTGATGAGTAAAATGCTAAATCGTGTCTATGGGCAAGGGATTAAGTTGACTTATCGCGTGGTGACTGACCAGGCGCACAACCTTACACAGGATATACAAGCTGATCCTGTTGAGAAAATTCCTACTCAGCTTCCTACTGAACGAGGAAACCAATCGCCGACAATTTTGGATGCAGCTCCGCAAGATATCGACCCACAGCTGGATCCCCACAAGTCATTCAGTAATTTTATTGAAGGCGACAGCAACAAGTTACCCCGTTCAATCGGGTTGTCAATTGCTGAACATCCGAATACTTCCCAGTTCAATCCGATGTTTATCTATGGTCCTTCAGGTTGTGGCAAGACTCACCTCATAAATGCGATAGGTTTACGCACAAAGCAGCTATATCCACAGAAACGTGTCTTGTACATTTCGGCACGCTTGTTCCAAGTACAATACACCGATTCCGTATTGCATAATACGACCAACGACTTCATTAATTTCTATCAAACAGTCGATGTCTTGATAGTGGATGATATTCAGGAATGGATGACAGCTACCAAGACTCAAGACACTTTCTTCCATATCTTCAATCATTTGTTTAGAAACGGTAAGCGCATTATCCTTGCCTCGGACCGTCCGCCCGTAGAACTGAAGGGAATGAACGACCGTTTGCTCACCAGGTTTGCCTGTGGTCTGATAGCAGAGTTGGAAAAGCCAAATGTCCAGTTGTGTATTGATATCCTTTATAGTAAGATTAAACGCGATGGATTGAGCATTCCTGATGATGTCATTCAGTACATTGCAGAGACGGCAAATGGCAGTGTACGTGACCTTCAGGGTGTTATTAACTCGTTGTTGGCCTACAGTGTTGTTTATAATAGTAAGGTGGATATGCGTCTGGCCGAGAGAGTCATCAAACGGGCAGTGAAGGTTGATGATGAGCCTTTGACCATTGACGAGATACTTGATAAGGTTTGTGAGCATTTCAATGTGACTACGACGGCTGTCAACTCACGCTCACGCAAGCATGATATCGTTCTGGCCCGTCAGGTGAGCATGTATTTCGCACAAAAATATACGAAAATGCCTGCAAGCCGTATTGGTAAGTTGGTGGGTAACAGAGACCATAGCACCGTGATACACAGTTGCTCTCAGATAGAGAAAAAGCTTCAGGTAGATAAAAGGTTTACTTCAGAACTTTCTACTATTGAGAATTCCTTCAAGTTAAAAGGTTAGAATAAAAATCAAGGGAGTCATATTCTTATGGCTCCCTTGATTTTTTATTTTGGAAGATGTGTCCTGTAAATCAGATACATTCCATCAGCATCGATAGTGAAACTATTGCCGGTTGCCTCATTGAGGGTTCCTTGCCAAAACTCCTCAAAAGGATAGACAGCCCATTTCAGCCCTTCGCTTGAGATGCGTTGGCATCCGAATTGAAAAACACTCACTTGCTGGCGTGGAAAGGATGCGAACTCCGTCTTGCCTGATGCGACAGCGAACCACCCATAGTCGCTGATCATGACCGGATTGATGCCCAGTTGCCTGTAGTAGTGGAGGAGGAGAAAGAGATTCCCCAGTGTGTGGTCTTCCCTTTTCCCTGTTGCCGCCAAAATACAGAACGAGGGCTTACTGTCCAAATCAAAATGGTTGAGTGCATATTTTGTAGCCTTGGTTAGGTCATTGTCGTCCTGCTCTTTGATTTGGTGGAATATATGGGCATACTTTTCTTTCAGTTCTGGTGCGATAGAGTCACCATCGCCTATCACCGCTTCGGGTTCAACTCCTAATTTCAGCAAATCTTCAAGTGCACCATCACAGGCCACGATATGTTTTGCATTCTTCAGGATGTCTAAGATAATGGAGCTGGTGGGCACATCTCCTGCACCGAACACCACAACATCATATTTTGTTTGTATTCCGCTTAAATTTCTTTCTCTCATGCCATAGTCTCCCTCTCTTTTTTCATCATTCGTTTCCATTTGTAATAACCTGCTATGGCGATGATGGTGTAAAAGGTGTAGAGCCCAGCTGTGAATGGAATATTCTTATAGACATAAAGTCCGGCAAGCTCTACGTCAACGACTATCCATATCAGCCATTGTTCCAAATATTTCTTTGCCAGTGCCCACAGCCCGATGAAGCTGAGTGAATTGCCAAAACTGTCAAGTACGGGAACCGTGGAGTTGGTAAACTTGGAGAGAATCAAATACAATGTACCCCAAAGCACTATGAAAACCAAAACAGAAGGCAGAACCAACTTCTTGGGGAAATGCGTGATTGGTATTTCCTCGTCATCGTTTCTTTTCTTTTTCCCAAACTTCCAATATAGGAATCCGTAAATGGCTGCGAGCGTATAATAGATTTGCATGCCGAAGTCGGCATAGAGTCCAGCCTCATAATACACGAACGTATAGACCAATGGCATGATGATACCTGTCAGCCAAAGCCAGATGCTGGCCTTGTATTCCTGATAGATGTATATCAGTCCGATGATTGTTCCTACTACATCTAATATTTGATAGGTGTCAAACATGTTGGCGATGATGAATTAGTTATGGGTGATAATGTTTTGAGTTTTTAAGTTTGGTGAGTTGAACCTTCACCTGTGCTGTTGGTGTTAGGTCTTTTATTTGAACTCACAAACTTAAAAACTCAAAACAACCAGATTAGAACTTCAACGTAATGTTACCCATCATGTTGAAACCGGCAGCAGGGATAAGTCCCAGCTGTGTGTACCTGTTCTCGTTGGGATGACCGTCGGCATCGAGAATCGTACTGTACGCCCAGCCGCTGACCGCATAGTGTCGGTCGAACAAATTGTAGAGATTCACTCCAAAAATAATATTCTTTATACCGATGTTTTTCTTTGCCAGGTTCAAGTCATAGCTGACGTTGATGTTGCTCTGGCTAAAGCATGGCAACGAGCGTCCCTCCGTCTCGGTATTGTCGAGATACTGTCGGCTTACGAAATTGGTATGCCATATTGCCTGAAAGCCTTTGTAGTGGAGGTTAACGAAACCGTTGAGAATCGCCGATGGTGAGAAAGCGAGCGTTGAATGGCTGTAGTGAATCTTGCGGTAAGTGTCTTCCCAGTTCTCACTTGCCATCTCGTCGAAGTCTTTGATGACATTCTTGCTCAATGCAGCGTTTCCTTCGAGTGTGAGCCATGCGAGCGGACTCCATCCTGCTTCAAACTCCGCACCCATACGATAGCTTGAGCGAATGTTGGTGGTGAGGTTCTCGCCAATGTCACTCTGTTCGCCTGTCTGTACAAACTGATTGATATAGTCCATGTAATAGAGGTTTACCCCAGCATGCCAGTTTCTTCCCGTGAACTGATAGCCTGCTTCTATGTCCATGAGGCGTTCGGGTGAAGGTGCGGCATATTTTCCGTTGTCGGTGAAGTTGTTTCGCTCCGGCTCGCGGTTGGCATAGGCGATGGAAGCGTAGGTCTTGTGTCCGTTTCGGAAATAACTGATACCAGCTTTCGGATTGACGAAGTCGTAATGTTCGGCTATATTCAGTTCTTGATTCTTGTAAGTGCCGTTCGCTTTGTAGAATTTGTCGTTGTTGCCGGATGTCTTGTAATCTACGAAGCGATATTGTAGGTCGGCAAACACGCTCCAATAGTCGGCAAAGCGATAGTTTGCCTTGATGAAACCGCTGTAATCGAATTTCTTGGCATCCGAATTATAGTATTTGTAGTCTATGCCGTTGGGCCGATATTTGGCATCCGCCTCCTCGTTCTCGATGTAGGTGAGGAAGCCGAAGTGGTTGCCTCTGAACTGTTGGAGGTTCAATCCGCCAATAACATCCCAGTTCTCGTCCTTGTAATTCAGGTTATAGACTATGCCGTAAGTGTGTTGTGTAAGGCCTTTCTTGCGGACGAAGCTCGATTTCTTGACGAAGTTTCCGTCGTGATTGTAGAACACCAAGCCGAATTTCTCAAACTTATAGTTGGGGCGAAGCTGTTCGTAGTAGCCGAAACCGTAGGTGTAATGCAAGGCAACGTTGTGACTCCAGTGTGCCGATGGTTTCCATGCTGCTGACAGAATGTTGTGGTTTTGATAGAAATTGTCAGTTGTCTTGTCCCAATACGATCCGTTGCGCATTTTGAAACGTTCGGTCATGTAGTTCCCGTTGGCATCTGTGGCGAACGAGCCGTCAGCGTTGGTTACGATACGCTCGTAGAGCGAATTGTATTGTCCCAATCCTTTCTTGTAGAGGTCTTCGTAGGTGGTGATACCTGTTTGCTTTCCCCATGTGCCGTTGAAGAGGCTGAGGTTGTCGCTTCCCATGACTACACCGTTCCATGCCTGACCGGTTTTCTCGAAGTTTCCGATGTTCTTATAGCGAATTTGGAAGTTGTTTCCAATCCATGTCAGTCCGCCGTAGTATGAGCCCGACCGGCCCTGTGTGCCGTGGACGAATCCGTCGGTAGCCGTTTCGTGGTAGGCGCCGTCGAAGATGAGATGATTGAAGAGCAATCCCGTTGAGAAAGAGGCTCCGGCATTGTAAGTCTTGTATGAGCCGTATGAGCCTGTCAGCTCCAATGAGGGCTTGTATTGCGGTTGGGCAGTTGCCAGCGATATGGCGCCACCGAAAGCACCGTCGCCGTTGGTCGAAGTTCCGATACCGCGCTGAATCTGTACGCTTCCCAAGAGTGCAGCGTATGAGTTCATATTTGCCCAGAACACCGTCTGGTCCTCTGGAGAGTTCAGCGCCACTCCGTCAAGTGTAATATTGATGCGGCTTCCCGCTGCGCCACGTATGCGCATGGCCGAAGTTCCCGTTCCCAATCCGTTTTCGCCCCATGCCAGAATGCCTGGGGTTTGTGAGAACAGAAAAGGCAGTTCGCGCCCGTTCTTTGAAAAACTCTCTAACTCGGATTTTTTGATGTTGGCCACGGCATAAGGAGCGTTTTTCTGCGCACGCACACCTACTACCGTAACTTCTTGCAATTCCTGATTGGCTAAAGTATCAACATTTTGTGCTTTAAGTCCAGCTGCACTTGCCAATGCAACTGCCAACAAAACAACTTTTTTCATGTTTTTGCAGTTAATAAATATAACGTAAGGGGATTTTTCCTACGACAGCATTATCTGTATCAGGTTCATGGGTATATTCTCAGCCACACCCAACAAGGTGGGCACCCCCTTAGTTTTCATTTTGAAAACCACTGCAAAAGTACAACTTTCTCTTTAAACTGCCAAAAAATAGTGAAAATTCTGTAATTATTATAGACTTTTGCATGACTCCATTTATAGATACGTCGTCACTAATCATTTCTCGTTGTTCGGTTCTTAGCGCTCCCCAGAAAATCTCCGTTATGCGATTGCTTAGCTTTCGTATTGTGAAACCTCACCTTTTGTTTTGCAATAGCTTAGCTTTTGTTTTGTCAAAGCTTAGCTCTTACTTGCGAATGGTTTACAAAATGAGACTAATATTTAATTCCAAA
Organism: Prevotella corporis DSM 18810 = JCM 8529; assembly: GCF_000430525.1. Classification (GTDB taxonomy): domain Bacteria; phylum Bacteroidota; class Bacteroidia; order Bacteroidales; family Bacteroidaceae; genus Prevotella; species Prevotella corporis. The sequence goes on from NZ_KE387156.1 coordinate 71,458, forward strand.
TAAGTTGTTCGACTGCAAGTTCGCAACACTGTAACAACAATATAGCTTTCCGACTGATTTTAGGCTTGCAAGCATTTTCTCTGCGGTATTTTGCCTAGTTTACAGCATCTTCGACAGAACGACAATCAATCAGCTCAGATTCACATAACCGAGTTTGGATTTAATTTATCAATTTGCCTGTGATGATATCAAAATCAAAACGACAAGGCAACGTAGGTACTGAAAACAGTTCCTGCGTTGCCTTATCATTTATCGTTATTCGTCTTTGGGTGAGCAGCGGAGTGTAAGCGTTTGGCTTAGCTCTCTCACGCTTCTCAACTTCCTTCACTCCTAACGAATACTATTTCTTTGGACAACCCGTCCAAGGCTTCAGCTGCTTGAAGAAGTCGTTGCCCTTGTCGTCAACGAGAATGAAGGCTGGGAAGTCCTCCACATCAATTTTCCAAACGGCTTCCATACCGAGTTCAGGGTATTCCACGCACTCGATGCTCTTGATGCTGCTCTGTGAAAGAACGGCCGCAACACCTCCGATAGTTCCGAGATAGAACCCTCCATGCTTCTTGCACGCTTCTGTAACGATATCAGTGCGGTTTCCCTTGGCAATCATGACAAGTGACCCGCCATGTGCTTGGAACTCCTCTACATATGGGTCCATGCGGTTGGCAGTTGTTGGACCCATAGAGCCGCAAGGCAATCCGTTTGGTGTTTTGGCTGGCCCAGCATACAGCACAGGATAATCCTTGAAATAACTTGGCAGATCTTCGCCTGCGTCCAGTCGGGCCTTAAGTTTTGCGTGAGCAATGTCGCGTGCCACGATAATCGTACCCTTGAGGTTGACGCGTGTGGAAACGGGGTATTTTGTGAGCTCAGCCCTAACGGCATTAATTCCCTTGTTGAGGTCAATCTCCACACCCTTAGCCCCTTCGCCTGGTTTGCGGTATTCCTCTGGAATGAGTTCGCCCGGTGTGGTGTCCATCTTTTCCAACCATATACCGTCCTTGTTGATCTTACCCTTGATGTTTCGATCGGCAGAGCATGAGACGCCCATACCTATAGGGCAGCTTGCACCGTGGCGTGGCAGGCGAATGATGCGGATGTCGTGAGCTAAATACTTTCCACCGAACTGTGCTCCGAGTCCTATCTTCTGCGCTTCCTTCAATATCTTCTCTTCCAAGTCGGTATCGCGGAAAGCACGTCCCGTTTCGTCACCAGTGGTTGGGAGATTGTCGTAGTACTTGATGCTGCCAAGTTTCACCGTAAGTAGGTTTTTCTCTGCTGACGTACCGCCGATTACGAAGCAGATATGGTATGGAGGGCAGGCTGCTGTTCCGAGACTCTTCATCTTTTCAACAAGGAAGGGGACGAGTGTACCCTCGTTCTGGATGGTAGCCTTTGTCATTGGGTAGAAATAGGTCTTGTTAGCAGAACCACCCCCCTTGGCCACCATGATAAACTTGTATTCAGCTCCTTCTGTTGCCTCGATGTCAATCTGTGCTGGAAGATTGCACTTGGTGTTCACCTCGTCGTACATGTTTAGTGGCGCATTCTGCGAATAGCGGAGGTTCTCCTGTGTGAATGTGTTGAAAACACCACGGGCGAGGGCTTCCTCATCTTCGAATCCTGTCCACACCTGTTGCCCTTTCTCGCCGTGGATGATGGCTGTTCCGGTGTCTTGGCAGAAAGGAAGCACTCCCTTTGCGGCAGTTTCCGCATTACGGAGGAATTGCAAGGCGACATACTTGTCGTTTTCCGATGCGTCGTCGTCTTTCAGAATCTTGGCAACCTGCTCGTTATGGGCCCTACGTAGCAAAAACTCACAATCGTGGAATGCCTGCTGAGACAATAATGTAAGTGCCTCAGGGGTTACTTTAACAATCTCTTTTCCTTCGAAATTACCTACGGAGACACCTTCCTTGGATAGAAGGCGGTATTCCGTGTCATCCTTGCCCAACTGGAACATAGGGGCATATTTGAAATCCGTCATATAGAAAAATACCTAATACCAACTCTGTTCAGAAATAATTTCGTCACAGGGTCATGGTATTAGGATTTTATTAATTATTAAGTAATGTTTTTGTTCTCTTTGTTGCCATTGCCGATTCAGAATGGTTTGATTTGTCAGACTTTCAGAGTCGGCAACCTTATAGCTTAGTAACCGAATATCTCCTCAGTCGTCACGCGTCTGATTGGCGCAATTTTCTCCAACGACTTGATATCGAGTTCCTTCTCATTACCAAGAATGAGATACTTGAATGTTTTGTTGGCCATGTTAGCCTTCTCAAAATTGATGATGTCTTGGAGCTGAATCTTAGGAAGTTCATTGTAGATTTTCTCGCTCAAACTATAGTCGAGCCCCATCTTCTTTGCAGCCATGTAGGATGAGAGGATGGCAAACTTTGTCGTACGAGAAGAGGCAAGGCTCTTTGTGAGGCTTTGCTTGGCCAAGTCGAAATTGGCCTGACGAACTGGAACGTTGTTCATCAGTTCGTTGAACTGTGCGATACAATCCATCATCTTGTCGTTCTGGGTGATGATGTAAGTGAAGAAACTTTCCTTGTCGCCGATTCTGTTAGGCATGCGATAGCGTGCATTTGCAGAATAGGCTAATGCTCTTGCTTCACGCATCTCTTGGAAGACAATGGCATTCATGCCCCCACCGAAATATTCGTTGAAGAGTGAAATCTTTGCAGCTTCATCGGCAGACCATTCCTTGTTTTCATTGTGGAACTGTACGAGATAGATGTTCTTTGCGTTGTAGGGTGCAATGAGTATTTCATTCTTAGGGGTAGTTTGCATTGTATAGCGTTTGCCCACTGGGATTGGTGTGAACTTCTTTGGAGTCTTAATGGTCTTTGTTATCAATTTGTCGAGCTCGTTCAATGTTGAAGGACCGTAGTAGAGCACTGTCTGCTTGTAGTTTTTCAGGTTCTTCAACGAATTGAGAAGCTTCTGTGGATCCATGTTCTTCAACTGTTCCTCGCTGAGGATGTTGCGGGTTGCATTGTACGGACCGTACATGCCGTAGTCGAACAGGGCGCTGAAGTTCTCGTCTTGATTAGCCTTATTGTCCTTGCGGTTCTTGATCATCAATTCTACTGCCTTGTTGTAGGCTTCTTTGTCAACCTTTGCGTTTTCAACAAAATTGTAGAGGAGAGACAAGGCTTGTGGAAGATTCTCATTCAAACCGCTCATTATCAAGTAGGTCTCATCCTTGCTCTGACCGAATGAATAATCGCAAGCGAGCTTATAAAATTCCTGCTTGATTTGTTCGTTGGTCATCTTGTCCGTTCCGAGATAATCAAGGTACATTGCGGCATAACCAGGGAGAAGGTCGCTTTCTACGCCAAAAGGAATCTCAAAATAAAGTGTGAAGAGATCATCCTGTGTGTTCTGCTTGTAAAGAACTGGCCATCCATTCTTTGTGGTAGCTTTTGTCAGATCTTTGTTGAAGTCAATAAAAGAAGGCTGGATCGGTGCTACCTTGTGGTTGACAATCTCTTCCAAGAATGCAGAGCGCTTGTCATTATTGGTTGGTATAGGGGTAATTTTTGGTTTGTCAACCTTCTGTATCGTTGTGTCAGTTCCCTGAACCTTGTAGATTGCTGCATAGCCGTTGTCGAAGAAACGATTGGCAAAGCTGACGATGTCCGCCTTTGAGATTTTTGAAATACGATCAAGTTTGCCAGTTACTTGTTTCCAATCAACATCGTTGATAAAGGCATCTACGAATGATTTTGCCCTGAATTGGTTTTTATCGAGGCTCTTATAGTATCTGCGTTTGTAGTTGTTGATAACAGAGGGCAATAGGTCGTCGGAGAATTCACCTTTCTTGAGTTTGTCAATCTCGCTCAGCAGCAAGTCGCGGACTTCCTGTAAAGTTTGCCCTTTCTTGGGCATACCCAAAGCAATGAACATTGAATAGTCATGAAGGTCTTCAAAGCCTGCACCTGCAGACTGGACTTTCATCTTCTGATTGAGGTTCAAGTCGTAAAGACCAGCACGACCATTGCTAAGCAAATCGCTGATAATGCTTAAGGTGTCGCTCTGCAAACTGTTGCCCTTCTTAGCTCTCCAACCAAGATAAAGCATCTCGGCCTCTTGACCGATGATTGTTGTATCGACAGGAGCTGTGAACTTAGGTTGTGGTCCGTACTGTGGAGCGCTGAGGTTTTCGTCCTTTTTCCAATTGCCGAAGTATTTCTCAATTGTTGCAACGGTCTGGTCTGGGTCAAGATCGCCAGAGAGACAGATTGCCACATTATTAGGCACGTAATAGCGTTTGTAATACTTCATGATATTGGTGATTGAAGGATTCTTCAGGTGATCACCTCTACCGATGGTCGTCTGTGTGCCATAAGGGTGGTTGGGAAAGAGTTTGGCCATTAAACCTGTAAAGAGCTTACGGCTGTCGCTTGTCAATCCCATGTTGTATTCTTCGTAAACAGCTTCCAACTCTGTGTGGAATCCACGGACTACTAAGTTTTGGAAACGGTCGCCCTGAACCTTAGCCCAAGATTCCATTTCATTGCTTGGAATGTTCTCCACATAACAAGTTACATCATTTGACGTGTAAGCATTGGTTCCCTGGCTGCCAATGGCCGCCATGAGCTTGTCATACTCATTGGGAATGTTGTATTTTGCTGCCAGTTGTGAGACAGAGTCAATCTTTGCATACCAAATCTTGCGCTTGGCGGGATCGGTTATGTGGCGGTATTCCTCGTAAAGATTCTCAATCTGTTTGAGATAAGGACGTTCTGCCTCCATGTTGGATGTTCCGAACTTTTCCGTTCCCTTGAACATGATATGCTCAAGGTAGTGAGCCAGACCCGTTGTTTCAGCTGGGTCGTTACGGCTACCCGTACGAACGGCAATGTAAGTTTGGATACGTGGTTTCTCTTTGTTTACGCTCAGGTAAATCTTAAGACCATTTTTTAGTGTGTAGATGCGTGTCTTCATTGGATCGTTTGGCACGCTCTCGTAGGAGTAAGACTGTGCTCTCACCCCCACTACGCTGAGTAGAAGGAGCAAGGCCACTCCACATTTTCCTAAAGATAGGTTTTTCAACATAATATTATATTTAGTATTAAACTTTGCTCAATGCATCCACATGATTTGAAATGTTTTGATGTGGGTTGAGACATTTATTCTTCAAAATCTATTTCGTGGTCGAGGTTGTTCACAAAGGCTGTGAATACCCCTTCCTCAACATCGCCCATGGCGTATTCTTTTTCAGCATCCTTGCGGATTTCTGCAATCCATGCACGGCGAGCCTCTATATAGTCTCTCTTGATACGGGCATCGTCCTCTTCCGTAATCTCCTTGATTCCATAGTAATCAAGTATCAAACGATAAGTCCAAGCCCACTGATATTTGCGATAGTTGTCGTTAATGACTGTGAAACGGTCGATGACATCTTGTATTGTTTCAATTTCTCCGTTCTTGATATCCTCAATCAGTCTCTGTTCCTCGGACTCTGGAAGAAGGAGTCCTGAGAGATCATTCCATTTTCCAAGTCCAACCTGTGTTTCTGGTTTACCGAAAAATCCCCATTTGTGCGCTCGCTTCAATACGGCACCCATGTAAATTTTCAAGGCTATATCGTAAAATTTTATTCCTTTGTGGAGGCTGGAGGCATTGATGACATACTCATGATAAATATAAGAGGAAACATTCTCTCCACTTGCCTGAAGCAGATTCTCAAGTATTTTCTTGCCACGGATAATCTCTCCGACTGAGAATGGCGATAGCCAGTCGAAGTTGACGATGCTTTTCTGTGACTCCTGCGGACGCATGTCGCGCTTGGGCCACTTCCGGATGTCACGGTAGAGCCCTACTGTGGTGATGTTTCGTCCTGGAACGAGGAACATTGTGTCGCCACTTGCTATCAGATAGGAGAATGGAAGTGCTTGTGTGTTGGGGTGGTGCATCAACTTTCCGAAACAAACAGAGAACGTTCCTATTGTGGCGGGCATCAGGATGTAACCGCCACTGGCTGTTTTGGAACCTCTTTCAAGTGTTCCCCAGTGCATAGGCCCCATCTTGTAAGCGTGGTTGGAGAAGTTTGTGCCAGAGCCTGCATTGTAGAACGAGAACATTCCGCCGATGATGAGCGAACTCTTGTGGTGTGAAGCACAGAATGGGCCGCAGAAAGCAGCACATGCCTCACCATTGGCCATAAACGAATTGGCGAAAAATACGCTCTGTGAGGCTGTGAAACCATTTGAAATCTGACAGGCTTCGCCTACGAAACAGTCTTGCATCTTCACACTGTTGATGATACTTGATCCGTCGCTGATGATGGAATTTTCGCAAATGACCCCCGTCCCGATATATACACTGGCATGCTCGGAGCTGAGAATTGTACAGTCACTTAGTCTGCTTGCGCCTGATATCTCACAATCATCCTGAATGACTGTGTTTGTAATTTCCTTGGTGTTTACAATCTTTACGTTGTTTCCGATGGTACCTCTGTCGGGATTTGTGCGTGTCAACTCTTCCGAAATCAGTCTGCGAATGGCATTCTTGAGATCTTTGTCCTTAAAATGCTTGACCATGAAGGCCGCAAACTGGCTATTGAGATCGTGAAAGAGAATGATGTTTCCGTCACCTACTTCATTGAGCACGGCAATAATGTTGCCCTCTCCATAGGTTGCCCCCTCTGTTGTTTCCATTACGGAAATATTGGTGATGATGCAGTCATCGCCGATTGTATAGTTATTGATGTAATTCCCAACTTTTTCAATCAGACAATTGTTGCCTACCGAAACATTTCTCAGGGTTGCATCGTTGATTCCTGAATGTTTGACGAAATCTTTTGTTACCTCAACATTCTTTTCGAATCTGCCAAGGCGAATGTCTCCATAGAACATCACCCGGTGGAAAAATTTAGGTTGAAAGCCTTCCTCCACTACTTCAACGCGTGCCCAGTCCTCGGCCCAGCAATTGTTATTCTCGAAGATCTGTATTTCGTATTCTGTTAATGGTCTGTATGTCATAAAATGAAATTATCTGATTTGTTTTGATTCTCAATTGATGTCGATGTCGTAAAGGAAGTCGTTGTAAGGGTATTTGCGTACGTGTTGTTCGCGTACCTTTTTATACAGAATGTTTCTGAACTCATCAATGTTCTCCTTGTTTTTGGCTGATATGAAGAGACAATCTTCCGGCATCTTTGCCATCCATGTCCGTTTCAGCTCCTCAAGCGATACATTTTCCTTGGTTGCAGGAGTCAAGTCGTCGATATCCTTCTCCTCCCATTGGTAATTGTCTATCTTGTTGAAGATTATCATCGATGGCTTGTCTGAGCAATCTAAATCTTTCAATGTCTCGTTGACAATCTTAACTTGTTCTTCAAAGTCAGGGTGTGAGATGTCAACAACATGCAAAAGCAAGTCGGCCTCTCTCACCTCGTCCAGTGTGGATTTGAAAGAATCGACCAAGTCGGTTGGCAGTTTACGGATGAAGCCAACAGTATCGGCCAAAAGGAATGGCAGATTTTCCAAAACAACCTTACGGACTGTGGTATCGAGTGTGGCAAAAAGTTTATTCTCTGCAAACACCTCGCTCTTAGCCAGAAGGTTCATGATGGTTGATTTTCCGACATTGGTATATCCCACCAAAGCCACACGAACCATGCGGCCACGGTTTTTACGTTGTGTCACTTTCTGCTTGTCGATTTCCAACAATCTTTGTTTGAGCAACGACATGCGTTGAAGGATGATACGGCGGTCCATTTCCAACTGAGTCTCACCAGGACCACGGAGTCCCACTGATCCTTTCCCACCGCCAGAGCCAGAGCCGCCACCTTGTCGCTCAAGGTGAGTCCACAGACGCTGCAACCGTGGTAGCATATATCTGTATTGTGCCAATTCCACCTGTGTCTTGGCATTGGCTGTCTGTGCGCGCATGGCGAATATGTCGAGAATTAGCGATGTGCGATCCAATATCTTTACCCCTAATTCCTTCTCTATGTTCCTAAGCTGTTTAGCTGAAAGCTCATCGTCGAATATGACCATTCCCACGGGGTCGTCCTCGTCTTCCTTCTGACTAATATATTCTTTGATTTCTTCCAGTTTTCCCTTACCCACGTATGTGGTCATGTTTGGTCCACCCGAACGTTGGGTAAATCGTTTGACAGTCACGGCTCCCGCAGTGTCTGCCAGAAATTCAAGTTCGTCAAGATATTCCTTGGTCTTGGCTTCGTTTTGCTCTTGGGTAATCAGTCCCACAAGCACAGCTGTCTCTGCCTTCGCCTCAGATATAACAAATTCCTTCATTCAAATAGGACTATATAAATTAATGTTGGTTGCAAAGTTACTAAAAAGTTAAGAGTTGCTACGAGAGAGACATGAAGATTTTGAATCCGAATTGTTATTTTTTATAAATAATCTCCCCTACGTATGAATGTTTTTAATAGATTGTCTTACATTTGTAGTCTAAAAGTGTTTATTTGTAATAATATGTATTAATAAGGTAATGAGATTAATTATTCAGAAGAATTATGATTTGTTGTCAAAATGGGCAGCCAATCATGTGATAAAGCGAATCAACGATGCAAAGCCAACTTCCGCAAAACCATTTGTTTTAGGCTTACCGACAGGCTCTTCTCCGGAGGGAATGTATGCCGAGCTTGTGAAAGCAAACAAAGAGGGAAGGATAAGTTTTAAGAATGTTGTTACATTCAACATGGATGAGTATGTGGGACTTGCCGAAAACCACCCTGAAAGTTATCATTCGTTCATGGCGCGTAATCTGTTCGACCATGTTGATATTCCACGTGAGAATATCCATATTTTAAACGGAAATGCGAAAGATTTGAAGGTTGAGTGTGAAAATTACGAGAGGATGATTCGTGAGGCTGGAGGTATCGACTTGTTTGTCGGAGGCATAGGCCCCGACGGACACATCGCATTCAACGAGCCGGGATCAAGTCTGACCAGCAGGACCCGTGAAAAGAAGTTGATCAACGACACCATCATTGCCAACTCCCGCTTCTTCGACAACGATGTAAACAAAGTGCCAAAGTATGCGCTTACCGTTGGCGTGGGCACAGTGATGGATGCGCGTGAGGTGATGATTCTTGTCAATGGACACCACAAGGCCCGCGCCTTACAGGCAGCTGTTGAGGGTGCGGTTTCGTCTTGGTGGACCATCTCTGCGTTGCAGATGCACGAGCATGGTATTATCGTGGCCGACGATCTAGCCTGTGACGAGCTGAAAGTTGCTACTTACCGTTACTTCAAGGAGAAAGAAAAAGATAACCTCTAATAGTAGATTATCGTGTCGTTGTTAGGCTGAAGTTAAGATAAAGAAAAGTTGAATGGTTAGAAAGTGACAATGTAAGTTGCTGCTTTCTAACCTTTTTTATACCTTTGCATCAATCTAAAGGTTTATGAAACTAATAACGTTATTGAAGAAATGGACACTCCCCATGGCAATGCTGTGTGGTGTGACGGCTTATCTCATTTTTGCATTTGTTCCTTTTTTAGAGCCGGCAGCAGTTTTCTTCTCTCCGATATTGGACATGATTCTTCCGTTGTTCATGTTCTTGATTCTCTATGTTACGTTTTGCAAGGTTGATTTCCGCAAGCTCGTTCCTGTCAGGTGGCATTTATGGGTTGGGGTCTTTCAGTTGCTTTTTGTCGCCATCATCGTTGGGGCTATTCTTGTCTTTGAAGTTAAAGGCAATGGCCTGATACTTCTTGAGTCGATTTTGGCCTGCATCATAGGGCCTTGCGCTGCCGCTGCCGCTGTTGTTACACTGAAGCTGGGGGGCAGTTTGGAGGAGATGACCACCTATATATTCCTTTCTAATTTCCTCTGTGCTGCGCTCATACCGATTTGTTTCCCTCTAATTGAGCCAGGAAATGGCATGGGATTCATGGCGTCGTTCCTGCTGATACTCTATAAAGTCTGTGCCATTTTGGTTGTTCCGATGCTGCTGGCTTATATTACCAAACACTTCAAACCCTTGCACAGATTCTATGAGTGGTTGATTGGTGTGAGAGACTTGAGCTTCTATCTTTGGGGATGTTCGCTCACTATCGTCACTGGCACAACGATGAAGAACATTGTGCATGCTGATGCTGGTGTGCCCTTTCTGATTCTGATAGCTGCACTCGGATTTCTTGTCTGTGTTCTTCAGTTTGCAGTAGGCCGTTACATAGGTCATTTCTTCAAAAGCACAGTCAATGCCGGACAGTCGCTTGGACAGAAAAACACCGCCTTTGCCATTTGGATAGCCTATACTTACCTTAACCCACTGGCATCTGTTGGACCGGGCTGCTATATCTTATGGCAGAATCTTATCAACAGCGTTGAGATATGGTATTATGGCAAGCATGTCTCTGCCGATCAAGAGAGATCAGCCTGAATAGGTAGCGAGATTTGTCAAAATAATTTTCTGTTCGTTTTACTGAGGATTGGCTTTCGACGCATGAAAGGTGACCTTTCACAGCCTCATAGGTCATCAATCGCAAGGCGAAAGATGACCTATGATTTGGTAATTTGTATATAGTTGAAAATAAGTAAATTACAGATATCTAAAGCAAGTCTTGTTTGTAAAGTTTTTTCCGCATGCCGTCAAACTCCGCCTTTGTTGATAATGGCATTCCGGCATTCCTCCATCAACCATTTAGGAGTGCTTGTCGCTCCGCAGATTCCTACCGTCTTAACATCTCTGAACCATGACATGTCGATTTCTTCGGCACTCTCAATCTGATGAGAATTGGGGTTGACCCTAAGACATTCGTGGAAAAGAACCTTGCCGTTGGAGCTTTTGCGCCCTGCTACAAACAGTATCAGGTCGTGACGGGCGGCAAACGAAGAAATGTTCGGCATGCGGTTGGCAACTTGTCGGCAAATGGTGTCGAAGCTGCGGAACGTCGCTTTTGGTGAAATGTGTTCTTGAATGTATTCTATGATCTTGTGGAACTCGTCCAGGCTCTTTGTCGTCTGCGAGTAGAGGTAGATGTCATGCGAGAAGTCAAGTTGCTTGACATCCTCGAACTTTTCGATAACGATGGCTTCGCTGTGGGTTTGGCCTACAAGTCCGAGAACTTCGGCATGGCCAGGCTTGCCGAAAATGACGATAGAGGCTTTTCTGCCATCCTCCTTCTGTAATAGGGAAGGGCAGCCGGCTTGTTCTTTCTTTTCGGCTATGCTCTCTTGAGGTGATGGGGTGGCGCTGATGTTTCTTCTCTTTTCATACTGGTTCTTGATTCTTCGTTGCAGCGCCAGAACCACAGGACAGGTGGCATCGATAATCTCTATGTGGTTGCGCTTGGCCAGCTCGTATGTTTCGGGTGGTTCTCCGTGGGCTCGTAGGAGCACGGTGACATTGTGGAGTTGGCTGAGTTGCTCGTGATTGATGGTAATCAACCCCTTCTCTGTCAATCGCTCCACTTCCATACTGTTATGCACGATGTCGCCCAAACAATATAGCTTTGTACCCTTTTCCAATTCTTCTTCTGCTTTCTTGATGGCGGTAGTCACTCCGAAGCAGAAGCCGCTTCCATCGTCTATTTCTATTTGAAGCATAGTTTAATTGTCATTGAAGTCCCAGGGAACTGCGTGTCCTCTGTGCTGGAAACTTGTTCATGGCGCTCCCGTTGTAGCCTCCTTTATCCAATTTGTCGTTCTATGTGTGGCAAGGTAGGCGTTTATAGGGCCTTTTCATTCATATTCCAGCCGTGGGGCATCCATTTCCCTGCGACTCCATCTTTGTAGGTCTTATTCTTTAACAGTCACTACGGCCGCTCTCGCTCTGCCAGAATACTCCGGAGAGTAGGCACATTGTGCCGTGCAAGTTCCTGTCTGGTAAGAGCCGACACGGTCGATGAAATACTCTGTTTCAACAATGTGAGTACCTTTTGCCATGCGGTCAAAGTAATAGTTCGTCGTATAATCTTTGGGTGCGATGTAATACCCGCCCCACTGATATCCGCTTAATTGTCTTGTGGGTTCAAGACATGCGGCGCGTTTGTCGATTACCTGAACGAAGTCGTAGTCGCGGTCGGCAGTTATGGTCAGGCGGACGAGTACTTTGTCACCCACTTTCAGTTCGTTGGCTCCCGTTTCCTTGTCATCCACAGTGACAGGAATGAGCTCTCGCTTGACTTTCAGCTCTGAGTTGGATGCCTGAATGTCGGTAACTGGCTGGAAGAACTGCGCATAGACGGCTCCCCAGCTCGTTCCTGTGCTCGATTTCTCGGCTGTGAATGAGCTGACAGGCTTGCGGTCGGAATCGGTCGCTCCGCCGTTGACTATCACTGGCTTGCTTACTTTTACATATCCCATACCGGCTGTTGCCTTTGGAGTTTCAATCTGCTTTCCATCCAGTTTCAAGACGGTCGCCTCTCCGTTGTCCATCGTCCAGTTTCCGTTGCTCATGAATGCCCAGATAGCATTCACCGAATTGATCGGAGTGTCCCAAGACTGGGTACGTTTCGACTGTAAGAGCCAGCGTTGCATCTCCTGAACGGTCTGAATATCTTTCGGAACGATGGTCTTGAAAGCCTCAATGGCAGCCACTTCCGTTGGAATCTTGTAGTCGTACCAGCTGTAAGCCTTCTTCGTTTCGAAGTATCTGCCTTTTTCTTCTGTGTAAACTGTATATTCCTTGATGCTTTGTAGGTATTCCTTGGCCTTCACCGACTGTCCGTATTGTTGGAGGATGACTGCCGTATTTGCCTTGCCGTAAATAGTAAGGTCAACGGGCTTTTTCGCCAACAGATTGATGAGATAGGTTATGTCGGGCGTTGTCGGACGTTTGGCCAACGCATTGCTGTAGAGATAGTCACACAGTGCATCGGATGGGAAGAGGTTCTTGTGCCCATTCTTTTCAAGTCTCTTCAATTCCAGCACACGTTCTGCGACTTCCTTGTCAAGGAATCGGAAGGCACTGGTGAGCAGACCCTGTGTCTGTTGGTCGCTACTGCCCATGAGAACATTGAGGCGCGTGAGTGTCTTCACAATCTCAACCGTCATGTATAAGCTGCCTCTCATGCCTTGCCACCACGAGAAAGAACCGTCTGGATTCTGAAGTTTCTTCAGACTGTTCAGCGATGTGGTGAGATTGTTGCGCAGCTGATTCTCGTCGAAATATCGAATCATCATCTGCTTTTGCTCACTTTCATTCTCTGCATCCATCACCCAAGGGGTCTCATTTAACACGAGTTCTTTCAGGTCTTGGTTCTTCTCCAGTGCCGACATCATTGATGTTTCGTTGCCGATTTCCGAGCGCCATTTGTCAATGGTTTGCTTAATCTTCGGCGAAACCTTCAGAATCTTGTTGGCAAGGTTATTGGCATAGTAAGCCGCAACCAAGCTAATGGCATTCTTTTCATTTGGATCAGCCACATATGGCAGAGCTTGTATCATCAACCAGTTAGGATTGTTGGTGTATTCGATGGTCAGCCGCTGGTCGGTGGTGTTCTTTGGGAAGAGTTTAGTCAGATCAACACTTTTAGTGCCTGCTTCATTCTGAGTGAAAGGATAGGTGTTGATGACATATTCTCTATTCGGAAGCACTGAAAGATATTGCTGTTCGCCGTCAGAATAGTCAGCTCCCTTTGCGAAAATACGAACGATGAGCAGTGATTGGTCAGCGGTCAGCTTTCGGCTATTGTTCTCTGACAACACATCAGCCAAGGTGAATACGGCAGATGATGAGCCCTTTGGCTCAAGTACATAATCTTTACTGTCGCTATATAATACCTTTTCTGTGGCTGGGTCTATGATTTCGATAGTCGCTGTGCCATTGACTTGCTTGTCAGAGGTGTTGAAAATACGAGTGGCAACTGTGGCCTTGTCGCCCATACGCACGAAACGGGGCATGTTTGGCTGAACCATGACGGTCTTTTGAGCCACGATTTCGCTTTGAATCATTCCCGTATTGATGTCCTTGTCGTGAGCGATTCCTATGAAATGCCATGTTGTCAGGCTCTCTGGAAGTTTGAATTTCATACTCACATTGCCATCGTTGTCGGTCTCTAAGCGTGGGTAGAAGAAGGCCGTCTCATTGAGATTCTCTCTCAACTGTACGTTGCCAGCTTGCGATTCCTTTGGTCTCTCACCACCTCCGGCCATTCCCTCTTCTTCATCTTTCACCATATTATCTTGTTTGATGACTGGTGCCGTGAGTTTCAGGGAGCTTCTGTTTTCCTTCGCTGACTCATTTTTAGCCTTTGACTGAACAGCTGCATTCATTGTCCTAAGGACGGGCTCTCTTCCGTAAGCGCTCGCGCCCCGAATCATAATGTTCGGACTTCCAAAGCTGTCTATGAACCTACCATCGAAGCCAGAAAAGTAGAGATTCATATCGTTTAGTGATTTAAATGGCTTGAGATAACCCATTGTAAGTGGATATGTCGTGATGCCTTCCCAATGCGCGTAAGGCAATGGGCTTGAGAATGTGGGCTTTAAAGTCCACGTATGTGCCAAAATTTGGTCAAGACTCTTGTCGTACAAGGTTGCCATTAGTTGGGCCTTTGCTGCCTTTCCATCCTGATTCTGTATGGTAAGTATCCATTCTTCGTCTTGTCCTGGAACAAGACGATCGCGGAATGTCTTCCATTTCACCATCAATTGCTTGTCGGGTTGTGGGCGTTCAATTCTTGTACTGTGACTGTAGAACTCTCCTTCCTTCACCCATGCAAAGGTCAGTGTCAGTCCATAACCATATTCTTCCTTATAGGCAAACTTGCGGGTGGTTATGGCATTGCTTTGATCGATTGCACCAGTTTCGATGATTTTATTACCCGAATAGATGGAATAGACGATGTGTTGGTCCTCGTCACTTGAGCCAATTTGAATGTAAACAGGCTTTCCGTCTCGTGGGAACTGGCTTGAACTCTGATAGAACCAGTCGTGTGTCTCCGTTACAGGTCGCTTGTCATCCATTGAGAAAACAACAAACTCCTGATCCAAGGTGTCGGTTCCACAGATGGCATGTAACTGATAATGTCCTGATTTCATTGGCTTCAGCTTCACAGGCTCATTGGCGGCTGCCGTTCTATAATTGTTGAATGTCTGATTGTTCTTCTGATAAGGTGCGATGGCATAGCGAACTTGTCCGTCGATAGGCTTACCGGCAGCATTCAGGTATGAGAACGTAATTTCTTTCAGGCTGTCTCGCAATGCCTTGTCAGGCATATTACTTGCAAAGGCCGTTGCCTTCGTACCCAAAGGCAAAGATATCAACCCCTCACGCGTCTCTCCTGCAACATCAGTTACTTTGGCTTCAACGTTGAAATTATAGAACTGAGCGGGACGATAGTAACGGAATCTGCGTGCATTCTTGCTTTCTTTAGGGAAAATGAACGGCAAACTGATTTCAAATTCACCCTTATCGTCGGTAGTCACCTCACCACTTGTGAGTTGTTCGTTTGAGTTTTCGCCGCTCCACCACCATAAAGCCATGCGGCGGTTGATGGAATATTCTACCTTTGCTCCCTGAACCGGGACTCCCGAATAGCTTTTTGCTCGCCCTTTTACCTTGATGGTGTCGCCAACCGCATACTTCTTCTCATATTTATCGAACTCAACTTCGAAAGTAGGACGCTTGTAATCCTCAACATTGAAGAACGTTGAACCGTTGTTGCCATAACGAGCGATAATTGAGAATCTGCCAGTCAATCCACTTTTGGGCAGCTCAAAGTCGGCAGTTGCAGTACCAAAATCATCGGTTGTCACCTCTTTTGAAGCCACTTCCTTATAGTTGGTATCGCGAAGTTGCAAGGTAACAGTTTGATTGGCTTTTGCCTTGGTTTCCAATTTTTTTGAGTTCTTGGAATAAATGATGACAGAAGCGTGAACGGTTTGCCCCGGACGATAAATGCTTCTGTCGGTAAACACGTTGCAAATATCCTGAAGTCGCTCATCCTCACCATAGTTAAAGCTTGTCCATAGCCTTGTACTTGGACAGGCTTTGTCTTTGTTCGTAAAGGCAAAGACATCGTCTGGGCTATATTTGTCATAGGTATAGAACGCCTCCCCATTCTTGTTGGTTGTCAAGATCTTAGCGCTTTTTCTCACTCCATATCTTGGTGCGAACGATAACTTGATGTTTGCGTTTGCTATAGGTTGTCCAGTTGTGGAGTTCACCACAACATACCGAATCTTATTGTTGGGCTGTTCCTCATTCATCAGGAATATATCAGTCACATAATACAATTCATATTGTGGCTTGATGCCAGCTGACGATGATGAATATTCCAGCAAATAGACACCCGTTGGGAGTTTTGGCAATTGTATGGAATCCTCGACGATCTCATAAGGCTTGTTTCCGCCGTATTTTCGGCTAAACTTTTGGATAGTGGACATGATTCTTGCAGCTTTTATTCGCTCAAGATGTCTTGCGTTGTCAACGTCGAAATCGTTGTCGCCATCTAAGCTTGTGCGAGTGACAGTGAGAGTCAAGTCTTTGATATTTCTTATTTTAATATAGTTGATCATTACCCCCTTAGCGGGACGACCTATACCGGAATACATAATTGCGTTGAACATCGGTGCTGTCAACTCGCTGCGTTGGTTGCGCAGATAGTTGGTTCCCTCCCATGTTCCCCAACGTTTCAGTGCATTGTCGATGAAGTCAATTTTGTCTTTTGCCTTGACATTCTCATCGTTTTCCATTAACATGTATTTCTTTACTGCCACCTCTCCGCACACGGGAAGGTCGCCATAAAGGTTTATAAGCGAATCCACCTTGGCGTGATTGTAGTCATCTTCAAGGTTCATCACTGCAGAATAGCATGCTGCCTCACGATTTCCCACGGAACTGTAATACTTGTCCAGCACGTCATATCGTTCGGTTTCGATACCGATAACATGCAAGAGATCATTCTTGAAGATGGCATCATCCTTTCCTTTATATATTAGGGGTGCGTATTCTGCGGACTGATGCTTTGCCAAAAGTTCGGCATTGGCGATGGCTTTGTCGAAATAGGGCTTCAGCTCGTCAGGATCTGTGTCATCAGATTGAAGGAGTCGGCCTATTGCGCAGTTATAGACGGCGGCAAGCACCTTGTCTTTCTGCTCCGCCTCGGCAGCGAGTCTCTGTAGTCTGGTCTTTTGTGGAGCGACCGAGTCTGGCGAAATCTGTGTCCAAAGGCCAGATGTCATCAGTTCCGCCGCCAGCAAATTGCCATACGACTTTTCTTTTTGCGCTTTATTTACAATCTTTTTCAAAACGTCAATCTGTGTCTTTGGCAAGTCTTTCCGACTGGCTTCATCCACTTGTTTCCAAAGAGCATCATAGCTTTGCGCCCACATTCCGAAAGGTGCCATAAGCGTCATTATTAGAATAGATAATAGTTTTTTCATATCTTCAATTAAACAAGTAATATGCAAATATACTTATTTTATGTGTAAAATGGAGCTAAAGTAGTTTTTTGATAATATAATATTATGTTTTTTAAGACAGATTCAGTATCTTTGTGCAAGATGTGTATCATCTTACCAGTCGAATCGGGCAAGGTTCAACCATAAATTCCGTAGCAGCCACTGACTCTTGACGGCATTCTTATGGTCGATACTACAACATTATTACAATTTTCAAAAAAACAATAATCTATGAACATCGTAAATATCGCATTAATCGTACTCACAGTAATCGTCATTATTTGGCTAGCGAGGAAGACAAAGGTTGCCAAAACCGACAATCCCGTTCCTGTAGCGCCAGCACAGTTCAAGGCATTGACGCTGTCTGACGTGGAGGACACGTTTGTTGACGGCGAGTTGATTTGTAGGGCTGGATTCCTTCACTACGATTTCAGCTGTGTACTCCCTGTTGACGAGGGGCAGGAAGGCTTGTTCGTTGGGTATGCCAAAGCCGATAGTCAGCACGATGCCCGCATCTGTGTGTACGATGACACACAGGAGCTTAGGGGATACGTGAATGGTCAAACTGAGCTTTATCAGCAGTTGCTTAACGAACGTAAGTCTTCGGTTTACGGGGTTGTAAGAAAAGTAGGCGATGACAAATTTGTGGGTGAGGTTTGTATAAGGGTAAGGTGAGCAATCGCTTAGATTTACATTGTTTTTTGAAGTGTCAAGAGCCGAACGAATATTGACTTTGATTAGCGAAAAATCTTTACAAACACTCCCAAGATACGACGTTTAAATCTATCTACCTGTGCTTTGGTTTAAAATAGGCTAATTTTAAGTGACTGCCTAAATACTTGTCAGGTAGCGGTTTAAATAATATGCCTGTTTTGACGATTCGAAATCCTTTAGTAATAGCTAAGCTTTCGATTACTGAAAACTATGATTTTTACGCTTAATACCTTAGCTATTGAGCGACGAAAGGTATGCTTTTGAGCTGTAATTGCTAAACTTTAGTCATCAAAGGCTTGAAAAACTGCATTTGGTTTGCTTTTCAATCAAACATCCAACTCTATTTCATCACTTTAAGAAGCGTTAATTCCGGGATTTTATTTTTACATTTTCCATCTGATGTAAGTTCTTAAATTGTCATATAGTCATATATTTGTGACAAAATGACAGTGTGGTTTGTTGGGCATGAAGTTTGAGCAATAGAAATCAGAAAATAAATGAAATAGAGTTCGTAACCATTGAAAGATAATGGCTATGAACTGTGAAAGGAGATTTGATTATGACATTCGACAAATTTACAATTAAAGCACAGGAAGCTATTCAGAGCGCAGTGAACACCGCGCAGCGCAACGGACAGCAGACAATAGAGCCAGTCCATATTCTGGCTGGTGTGATGGATAAAGGAAAAGATGTGGTGAACTACGTCTTTCAGAAACTCGGAATGAACAGCCAGATGGTAGAAACTGCCGTTCAGAACGAAATCAATCATTTGCCCAAGGTTTCGGGAGGCGAGCCTTATTTCTCACCCGAAGCCAACAAGGTGATGCAGCGGACGCTCGACATCTCTCAGAAATTGGGCGACGAATTTGTCAGCATCGAACCATTGTTGCTGGCATTGCTCAACGTAAACTCAACGGCAAGCAGACTTCTGAAGGATGCTGGGTGTACAGAAAAGGACTTGAAGGCAGCCATCAACGATTTGCGACAGGGACAGAAAGTACAGTCGCAAAGTGGTGATGAGAACTATCAGGCACTTAAAAAGTATGCCCGGAACCTCGTGGAAGATGCCCGTGCCGGTAAGCTCGATCCAGTGATTGGGCGCGATGAGGAAATCAGGCGCGTGCTGCAGATTCTCTCTCGCCGTACGAAGAACAACCCGATATTGATTGGTGAGCCAGGTACGGGTAAGACTGCAATCGCCGAAGGACTCGCAGGACGTATCGTCAGGGGCGACGTTCCTGAAAACCTGAAGAACAAACAGCTCTACTCTCTTGATATGGGTGCGCTGCTTGCAGGGGCGAAATACAAGGGTGAGTTCGAGGAACGCTTGAAAAGCGTCATCAAAGAGGTGACCAGTTCCGACGGAAACATCATCCTTTTCATCGACGAGATTCACACATTGGTGGGCGCTGGTGGAGGTGAGGGCGCCATGGACGCAGCAAACATCCTCAAACCCGCACTGGCGAGAGGCGAGTTGCGTGCCATCGGTGCGACAACGCTCAACGAATATCAGAAATACTTCGAGAAAGACAAAGCGTTGGAGCGTCGTTTCCAGACCGTTATGGTGGATGAGCCGAGCGAACTCGATGCTATCTCAATCCTTCGTGGACTAAAGGAACGCTATGAGAACCACCACAAGGTTCGTATTCAGGACGATGCGTGCATCGCAGCCGTACAGCTTTCGGAGCGTTACATATCCGATCGTTTTCTCCCTGATAAGGCAATCGACTTGATGGATGAGGCAGCGGCGAAGTTACGTATGGAGCGGGACTCTGTTCCGGAGGAATTGGACGAGATAAGCCGCCGTTTGAAACAATTGGAGATTGAACGTGAGGCCATCAAACGTGAGAATGACGCCGAGAAGATAGCCCAGTTGGACAAGGAAATCGCTGACTTGAAAGATCAAGAACGGAGCTTCCGTGCAAAATGGGAAGGTGAAAAAGCCCTCGTCAATAAGATTCAACAAGATAAACAGGAGATGGAGAATCTCAAATACGAGGCTGAACGTGCCGAAAGGGAAGGCAATTACGAGCGGGTGGCTGAAATTCGGTACTCCCGATTGAAGGAACTCAACGATGATATTGCCCAAATCCAGCTGCAATTACAGGCTACCCAAGGCGGACAGGCCATGATTCGCGAGGAAGTGACGTCTGATGATATCGCCGAGGTGGTGAGCCGTTGGACTGGCATACCTGTGACCAAGATGCTGCAGAGCGACCGTGAGAAGTTGTTGCATCTGGAAGATGAACTTCACAAACGGGTCATCGGACAGGATGAGGCCATCACTGCCGTTGCCAATGCTGTGCGTCGTTCGCGCGCTGGTCTGCAAGACCCGAAGAAACCCATTGCCTCGTTCATCTTCCTTGGTACGACTGGTACGGGTAAAACCGAGCTGGCGAAGGCTTTGGCCGACTATCTGTTCAACGATGAGACAATGATGACCCGTATCGACATGAGTGAGTATCAGGAGAAATTCAGCGTGTCAAGGCTCATCGGTGCGCCTCCTGGATACGTTGGTTATGATGAGGGCGGTCAGCTCACCGAGGCCGTGCGCCGTAAGCCCTATTCTGTGGTGCTCTTCGATGAGATAGAGAAGGCCAATCCTGATGTTTTCAACATCCTCTTGCAAGTACTCGACGACGGACATCTGACTGATAATAAAGGTAGAACCGTCAATTTCAAGAACACCATCATCATTATGACGTCCAACCTCGGATCGCAATACATCCAGCAGGAGTTTGAAAAACTTGCGGATGACAACCGTCAGGAAATCATCGACTTGACAAAGGCGACGGTAATGGACATGTTGAAGAAGACCATACGTCCCGAATTTTTGAACCGTATTGACGAGACGATTATGTTCTTGCCACTGACGAAGGCCGAGATAGCTGGGGTTGTCCGTCTGCAACTGGAGCGTGCGAAGGCTATGCTCTCACCGCAGGGCTTCAATTTGGAGTGGACCGACAAGGCGGTAGAGTACCTTTCAGGCGTAGGCTATGACCCAGAGTTTGGTGCCCGCCCAGTAAAGAGAGCCATTCAGCGTTATGTTCTCAACGACCTCAGTAAGTCGTTGCTGGCCGAAACCGTGAGCAGAGACAAGCCAATCATCATCGATTCCTTAGGCGACGGTTTGATTTTCAAGAACTAATGGTTGAAGATGCTCAGTAGAATAGCGAGTGTATGTCTTTTATTGGCATACCCTCGCTTTTTTTGTTCGGTGTTTTTCGCAACGTAGGTATGCAAACCGAGTTGCAAACTCTTGGCAAAAGGGACACCAATGGTTGGCAATTCTTTTAACAACGCACTGAATGGCATTGGCGGAGACGCACTTTGCTTGTAAAAGATTTTCATAACGATGTCCCAATCACTAAGCTTTTGAGATGCGATAGATGACCTTTCGCAGTGCAAAAGATGAGCTATTGCGAGATGAAAGGGCAATAATCGCATCTGAATTTATATAAGGTTGAAAATCAGTAGTTTGTAAACAATGGATCGAATCGTTCTGTTGTAAATATTTTTCGTATGTGGTCAAGGCTTCATCCATATTCGATGAATACTTGTCATCAGCCCTTTCAACCCCCCAACCGCCATTGTTTCGCCGCTTTAAGATGGCATCCTGCGAGGCGACAGCCTTGTTCATAACGGATAAAGGTGAACACTTTTATTAGTGAAGCAGATGGACCAAGTCCTAAAAATTCTGACAATTATTTTGATTTATGTACGAATTGATGTAACTTTGCTCACAAATTAGAAGGAGCAATGATATGAAATGCCCAAACTGCAATACTGAAATACAAGACAATGAACAACAATGCCCGCATTGTGGGACACCGTTGCATCAGCAGGAATATGAGGATGAGCCTACGTTGGGGCGTGGTCTGGTCATCTTTATCATCATTGGCACCATCTTCTTGGTGGCATTCGGCTTCCTCTATTATCAGAATCACAAGAACGATCCTGAATATACGCAGACGGCTATTGAACCAGACTCAAACCTTGCGGAGAAGAACGTTGTGAAGTTCGACACGGTAGCCACGGACACGGTGGCCAAAGACTCACTCGACGCTCAGGAGGAAGTGCAGGCAGAGAAAGTATTCAACAGTATTCGTGGCAAGAACCGTCATAACAGGCATGAGACACGAACGGCGACTTCCGGCGATGCAGAGTCGGCTCCGCTCACCGTTCCTTCCCACCCAGAGGGTTCTGGTGGGTCGGGAAAGACTGAAGTGACACCAGTTCCGGTGGCCCCTGTTGCTCCGAAACCACATGTTGAAAAGATAGAGACTGAATAATGATAATTTTCAGAACAAAGCGTTTCCCACCCAAGAATTATGATGCCATCAATATTCTTGGGTTGCTTTTTATCCATCCGGGGGTGATGATTAGCGCAGAGCTGATCAATCACGAGCGCATCCATACCCGACAGATGCTCGAAATGCTGATTCTGCCTTATTATTTGTGGTATTTCATCGAATGGCTCATCCGCATTCAACTTCCCGGAAGAGCCTATATGAACCTGTCTTTTGAACGAGAGGCTTACCGTCACATGAATGATTTGGACTACTTGAAGAAGCGAAAACCTTATGCTTGGGCGAAATACCTCTTCTCCGAGTAAGCCGTTACATTGTCGCAGATGACTTACGTGCCGCTCTTCCCGTCATGGGTAATTCACGTCTCAACAACATCCAACACCCAACACTTGTCGTTTTCCACCCTGAATTTCACATCCTTGCCAGCAAAAGGCATCCCATAAATTCGGCTGTGGTCGTGCTGGTACTTTGGATGCGGACCTTGTGAGAGCACTTCTTCCAGCGCTTTCGCATCGTCAGGTTGGAATCGGGCCTTCAATTCGTCAGGAAACACAACCATGAGCGTGGCCCAGTCGTTTCCATCGGTAAACCCTCCTCTTGCCTTGGCATGGCTATCCACGTAGGGAAGATAAGGCTTGATGTCGTAAACTGGTGTTCCGTCCATCAAATCAGCTCCTTCCACAATGATTTCACCAGACTTGATTTCCACTATCCTTACCGACGATAATCCCAATCCGTTGGGACGGAAGGGCGAACGGCTGGCAAACACGCCTATCCGCTTGTTGCCGCCAAGTCTTGGCGGACGTACCGTAAGCGAATCACCGTCTTTCCATGCTTCAGAGCTGTTTGCCGAGAATCCCCAAATCATCCACAGATAATCAAAACCTTCGAGTCCGCGCAACGCTTCTTCTCGATTGAATTTCGGTTCTAAAACGATAGTGCCTCGTAGCTCATGAACCAGACCGCTTTGTCTGGGAATACCAAATTTAGAGGTGAACGGAGAACGAAAATAGGCTATGGGTTCAATTTCTTTCATGCAACAAACTTACATAAAAATCTGCACAAACCAATTTGTTCGGTGAAGAAATATTAAGTTTTATACATACAAATTCCTATTTTTTATTTATCTTTGCGACAATTATCAAATCCTGACGGTTGATTTTTACCTGAACAATTATTAGTAAAACACATATGGAAAATAAAGAGAAACTAAACGTAGAGCTTCCTGAAAACGCATTCAGGGAACTGAAAGAGGGTGAGGAATACCAGCCTGTAATGAGTCCACAGAAGGTTTATCCCGAAGTAAGTCCATGGTCGGTGACGTTCGGAATCTTGATGGCTGTTCTGTTCTCGGCTGCAGCCGCTTATTTAGGGCTAAAGGTTGGGCAAGTATTCGAGGCGGCAATTCCTATCGCTATTATCGCCATCGGTCTGTCATCGGCAACCAAACGCAAGAACGCTTTGGGCGAGAACGTCATCATTCAGAGTATCGGAGCTTGTTCAGGAGCTGTGGTGGCTGGTGGAATATTTGTGATGCCTGCCATTTATATGCTCGATTTGCAAGCCGATTTCTTCCAAATATTCATTGCTGCAGCATTGGGAGGTGTTCTTGGAATCCTCTTTTTGATACCTTTCCGCAAGTACTTCGTGAAAGACCAGCACGGCAAATATCCATTCCCAGAGGCCACGGCTACCACACAGGTGCTCGTTAGCGGAGAGAAGGGCGGCAGTCAGGCAAAACCCTTGCTTCTTGCCGGACTTGTCGGAGGATTATACGACTTCTGTGTTGCCACGTTCGGTTGGTGGAATGAGACCGTTACGAGTCGCATGATTGGCTTTGGAGAAACGATTGCTGATAAAGCAAAGCTCGTCTTCAAGTTGAACACTGGTGCGGCGGTGCTCGGATTGGGTTATATCATTGGGCTTAAATACGCTTCCATCATCTGTCTCGGTTCTTTAACCATTTGGTGGGTGATTGTTCCGGGCATGGCGCTCATCTTTCCCGATACCGTACTCAACCAATGGGATCCGAGCATCACAACAGCGCTGGGCAATATGAGTGCTGAGGAAATCTATCAGTCGTATGCCCGTTCTATCGGTATTGGCGGTATCGCCATGTCGGGTATCATAGGAATCGTGAAATCATGGGGTATCATCAAGGATGCCGTCGGTCTTGCCGCCCGCGAGATGAAGGGAAAGGGTGCCGACCAGCAAGAAGCGATTCGCACGCAGCGCGATATTTCTTTCAAGATTATCGCCATTGGCAGTATCTCAACTCTGATTATCACTTTCCTTTTCTTCTATTTCGGTGTAATGGACTTCAATTTGTTGCATGCAGTTGTTGGTATTATCCTTGTCGCCGTGATAGCTTTTCTCTTCACAACGGTAGCGGCCAATGCCATTGCCATTGTGGGGTCGAACCCTGTTTCGGGAATGACGCTGATGACTTTGATTCTCGCCTCTGTTGTTATGGTGGCCGTAGGATTGAAGGGTAACTCTGGTATGTTGGCAGCCCTGTTGATGGGCGGTGTCGTATGTACGGCGCTTTCAATGGCAGGCTCTTTCATTACCGACCTCAAGATTGGATATTGGCTGGGTACTACACCAAGAAAGCAAGAAACATGGAAGTTCCTCGGAACGATTATTTCTGCCGCAACGGTTGCAGGTGTGATGATTGTGCTCGATAAGACCTACGGCTTCAATTCAGGTAAGTTGGCAGCTCCACAGGCAAATGCAATGGCAGCGGTAATCAAACCGTTGATGAGCGGACAAGGAGCGCCTTGGGCTCTCTATGGCATCGGTGCGCTTTTGGCCTTGGTTCTTGACCGTTGCAAGATTCCGGCACTAGCATTCTCTCTGGGTATGTTCATCCCAATCCAGCTCAATATTCCATTGTTTGTTGGTGGAGCTGTACATTGGTTTGTTACAACCCGTACGAAGGACGAGCAACTCAACAAGCTGCGCAGCGAGAAGGGAACGCTCATTGCTTCCGGTTTCATTGCTGGTGGCGCACTGATGGGTGTCGTTTCTGCATTGCTAAAGTTCTTCGGCATCGACTACGACTACTCAAACTGGTGGCAAAACCATCTATCGGAAATGTTATCACTTGTTGCTTACATTGCGTTGATATTCTATTTTATCGTTGCAACGCGAATAAAGAAAGAAGAAATTGAGGCGTAATCAGCCTTAATGAGACATAAAATAAATAGCAAAATGAGGATGTGTCAAAATTGGCACATCCTCTTCTTCGAACGATTACTGACCTTTCGTTGATAAAAATATATTGACCAATAAATCAGGAAGCTATGTTTTGCAGACAAAAGCCTGTTGTTGTCAAGACCGTTTACCTTTGGGACTTGAACGAAATGCTCAAACTACAGTTTCCCCAATGATGTCGATGAAACACGGTGGGCATCGAAAACCCAGCCTTCAAGAAGTTCACCTTATGATAGAGGTCATGCCTTGCAAACCTTCTCGTATTGTTGTAATAGCCATTGCTTTTGTTCGGCAATGGAAATGTTGCTGTTGTCGAGCTCAATGGCATCATCGGCCTTGCGCAAGGGTGATGTCTCTCGATGCGAGTCAATATAGTCGCGCTCCTGAACGTTCTTGAGAATGTCGGCAAAGTTGGCCTCCATTCCCTTTGCTTTCAACTCATCGTATCGTCGTTGTGCACGGACCTCGGCCGAAGCTGTGACAAATATCTTGAGTTCGGCTTGCGGGAACACCACCGTTCCGATGTCACGTCCATCCATCACGATACCTTTCTCGTCGCCCATCCTTTGCTGTTGTGAGACGAGGGCTGCTCTCACGAACGGAACAGCTGCGATAGGGCTGACGTGCGATGACACTTCCATGGTGCGTATCTCCTTCTCAACGTTCTCGTTGTTAAGATAAGTATCCGGTCTGCCTGTGGTCTCATTGAGTTTGAAACTGATATTGATGTCGGGCATTTGCTTTTCCAATTCCGACAGCTTGATAGTTCCGTCCTCGTCAAAGAGGTTGTTGCGAAGTGCGTAGAGCGTTACCGAGCGGTACATTGCTCCCGTGTCGATGTAAATATAACCTATTTCGCGTGCCAGGTCTTTTGCCATGGTGCTTTTGCCACATGATGAGTAGCCGTCGATTGCTATTATAATTTTCTTCATGATTAAAGTCGCTCCCCAGTCTCTACAAAAAAGCTAAATGCAAGTTACACATTGACTGGGAGGTTGATGATGATTATACTTTTGTTATTGTGTATTTTTGAATACATCCCTTTCTGTCTGGCAATCCCGATACGTTGAAAGTGCTTGGAATTCTTAGAACGAATAGGCAAGGTTCACCATAATCGAGTTGCTCGAAGCATGATACTTTCCGTAGGCCAAGTTGAGTCTGAAGCGTTCGAGGTTGACACCTGCTCCAATGCTGAATCCAGCTCCATGTGCACTTTCGTCGTCACCCGTTCCGATTTTCATCTCCTCGGCCTTTCTGAAGTTGTAGCCCGCTCCGATCCAAATGTTTTGCGAGAGAAGCACCTCCGCACCTAAATTCAAATGATTGATGAACCGGTA
Organism: Prevotella corporis DSM 18810 = JCM 8529; assembly: GCF_000430525.1. Lineage (GTDB taxonomy): Bacteria > Bacteroidota > Bacteroidia > Bacteroidales > Bacteroidaceae > Prevotella > Prevotella corporis. The sequence goes on from NZ_KE387156.1 coordinate 98,375, forward strand.
GTTATAGTGAGTGAGATCAACGAGGGTGAGGGATAGGCGCACGGGCAGGGCAGCAAACGTTTTGCTGACACCCAGCTGAAGGTCGAAGGGCATTTTGCCAAAATCCTCCTCGTAGGCCTTCACCTGTCCACCGAGATTTTTGGCGACCGCTGATACCGACCATTCCGTTTCAGGCTCGTACCAGTTCAGTCCCAAATCGACACCAACGGCCATTGAATTGTAATTCCCGATGTAAGAGGTGATGAATTTGGCCGTGATACCACCTACAAGGTTCCGAGCCAATTCATAGGAGAATATTCCCTGTATGGCAATTTCGCTGGCGCTGAATTCGCCTGTCTGCACATTGTTTTCATCAACTTCCTTCATCTTGCCGTAGTTCATGTATTGTATTCCGCCGGCAATAGTAGCCTTTTCCTTGATGGCTTTTGTGAAAGATGCCCCCATATAGTTGGCCCCTTTCATGTAGTTCATGTAGTTTAGTCCCACGGTCATGTCGCTCACCGATGCCGCAAGTGCCGGATTTGAGAACATCAGTGCTGGGTCGTCCTCGATGATGGTGATATTTTCTCCCCCAAGAGCTGCAGCATGAGCGCTTACAGGAAGGCGGAGGAAGTTGTATTCTGTTTGACTCTCTTGCCCCCATGATATTGTAGCCAATACCGACAGAAGGAGAGTGAAAACAAGTTTTTTCATTTAATGTACTTTAATTTATCGGCAAAGATACATCTTTTTCCGAATATCTTATTAATTTTGTCAATTGATTATGCGATGAGTCATCAACGCTTATTCTGCGTTATTCATCTCGTCATCGTTTCTAATAACGTTAAATAGGTCAAGTTTAGTGTTCGATTTTGGAAATAAAGAAATCAAATAAGGCAGATTTAGAGAACAAGCGCTGGGTAGGATTTGTGCTCGGGCTCATCGTTGCATTGTCGATTTTCTTTGTTGCCATGGAATATTCCAGCGATGGCGATGGTTCGGATAAGCGTGTTGACTCGTTGAAAGAACTGGTGTTGCAGGACAAGGATATGATTCCAGCCATTGACCAGCAAAACTTGGCTGTCAAGAAAACCGAAGAGAAACCTACGATGGAGGATAAACTCAATTTGAAGCGCAGTGAAACACCACAGAAAGTCATGCCACATGAGGTGGGCAACATGGACTCGAATGACAAAAAGACCGCAGCGCCACAGCTGAGTGACGTTCCGGTGATAACGAAGGAGGTTTCCGACGTACCCAATCCAAGCAAGGTAAAGGAGGAAGCAAAAAAGGAAACCAACAAACTTACGGATGATAATTCGGATGTGCAGGTGGAACGCTATGATGATAAGGTGAGCAAGCGTATTCTCTCGGAAACACCTACACCACCTGGTGGCTGGAGTGCATTCATGAAATGGCTGACAACAAACATAAAATATCCCGATGCAGCCAAACGGGTCAAGAAACAAGGGGTTGTGAATGTAACCTTCATTGTGAACAAGGATGGAACCGTGACCGATGTGAATGTAAAGGAAACGACGAATCCTGAATTCGACCTTGAGGTGTTGCGGGTAGTCCGGACAATGGGAAAATGGAAGCCCGGCATAGAAAAGAACAAACCATGTCGGTCGATGATTGAAGTACCCGTGGTGTTCCAGTTCTCTTAAATTCCAAAGCTAACCTATTCAAAGGTAATCTTTGAGGTAATGCTCTTAGATAGGGATAGTTGAAAAGAGCAGCCTTACTCTATTACGCTAATCAATGTAAAAAGAAAGATATATGTACACATCTGACGAACTTCTTGAGAAAGTAAACAATTATTTGGACACCCTCGCTTATGGGCGCTCACCAGAGAGCCTCTATCAACCCATCCAATATGTGTTGGGTCTGGGGGGAAAACGCATCCGTCCAGTACTTATGCTTCTCAGTTATAATTTATATCACGAGAACCCCGATAATATTTTGTCCTCAGCTTGTGCACTCGAAACATACCATAATTATACACTTCTTCACGACGACTTGATGGACGAGGCACCCATCCGGCGTGGACAACCTACTGTTCATACAAAGTGGGATGCCAATCAGGCCATCCTTTCGGGTGACTCCATGTTGGTGTTGGCCTACGAAAGACTGGCCCATTGCGATGGCAAACATCTGGAAGCGGTATTGGAGCTCTTCACCGAAACAGCCCTTCAGATAGGAGAGGGACAGCAATATGATATGGAATTTGAGAAACGGGACGACGTTGCAGTAGATGAATACATTGAAATGATTCGGCTGAAGACCAGCGTGCTTCTTGCTTGTGCCATGAAGATGGGGGCCATCCTTGCCGATGCCTCAGCCGACGATGCCGATAACTTGTATAAGTTTGGTGAGTTAATAGGCCTGGCGTTCCAGTTACAAGATGATTATCTCGATGTCTATGGTGACTCCAAGGTATTTGGGAAAAAGATAGGTGGAGATATTGTCTCTAATAAGAAAACTTATATGCTGATAACCGCTTTCAATCAAGCCAACGATAAGCAACGTGCTGAATTGGAATCATGGATCGGAAAGACTGATTTTGATGCCGAGGAGAAAATTACCGCTGTGACAAAGCTCTATAATGAAATGGGGATTGGCCAGTTGGCAAAGAAAAAAATGGACTATTACTATGAGCAAAGCAAGAAATATCTTGCAGCCATCTCTCTGCCAGAAGAACGGAAGTCAGAACTGAAAGCCTATGCGGCAATGATGATGAAAAGACAGAAGTAGTACAGAGAAATGGTGAAAAAAATATAAATCGGAGTCCAATATGCCCTATAGACGCTTGCCAAAAACCGATTCAGCCAGATTGAAGGCATTGAAAACGTTGCTTGAGAACAATGAAATATACACCGTCCGCAACAGGTTTATAGACTGGAAGTTGCTGAATCGGGCACAACCGTTGCACGATAGATTGCTCACCGCTACCGAACAGTACAAGATTTCGATGTCATCGCAAGTTCGAAATGCCAGGAAAATGGACGGATTGCAGCATAGGGCCTCCATGTATCTAAGTCATTTCCTCCAAGTGTTGCTCATGTCGGCCGAGCGTGGGGAAATTAAACGTAGCCAGTTGCCTCTGTATGGATTGGACGAGAAAACAACAGCCTTACCCAATCTTAAAACAACGGATGGACTGTTGAAGTGGGGCCCCATCGTAATCGAAGGTGAAAAGGCACGGCAAAAGAAGGGGGGGCGTCCCATCTATAATCCTTCTATCGGCATGGTTTCTACTCATTTTGATATCTACCGTGAGGCATATAGCGCACAGAGGAAATTGCAACAACGAACAAACAGAGCAAATCAGGACATTTCCAAGTTGCGCCCAGAGATTGATGAGTTGTTGTTGGAGCTGTGGAATGCCATTGAAGCTCATTTTGCAGACTTGCCACCTGAACAACGGTTTGATGAATGTAGAAAGTTTGGTGTCGTTTATTACTATAGGCGGCACGAGGAGCGAATCTATTAGGCGCTGATTATCCAGTGTGTCCTTTCAAAAAAGGAAGATTTAGAACGATGAACCAATAGCTGAAACATGATAATAGATACCCATATACACCTTGATGGTGAGGAATTTAAGGATGATCTGCCCGCTGTCATTGAGAGAGCCAGGACAGCTGGTGTGTCGAAGGTGTTCATTCCAGCCATAGACATGAAGTCTGTTAGCACAATCGCCGACGTATGTCGCAAGTATCCGAGTTATGCGTACCCTATGTTGGGCCTTCATCCTGAGGAAGTAAGGGCCGATTATGCGGAAATACTACAGGAAATGAGGAAACTTTTGGATGAGAGCAAGGACTATATCGCAATAGGCGAGGTGGGATTGGACTTTTATTGGAGTCGGGAGTTCGAGAAAGAACAACTCATGGCTTTCGAAGAGCAGGTGAAGTGGTCAGTTGAGACACACCTTCCGTTGATGATTCACTGTCGGAAGGCCCAGAACGAGATGGTGCACATTCTTCGAAGGTATCAGAAAGATTTGCCGGGAGGTGTTTTTCACTGCTTTACTGGTAACGAAAAGGAGGCAGAGGAGTTGCTTTCGTTTGATAACTTCGTGCTCGGAATTGGTGGAGTGCTGACCTTTAAAAAGTCAAATTTACCCGAAACGCTGAAGAGCGTACCTTTAAACCGCATCGTCTTGGAGACCGATGCGCCTTATATGGCCCCTGTTCCCATGCGGGGACAGCGTAATGAAAGTGCGTTTTTGGTGTATATAATGGCAAAGATTGCGGAGACAAAGTGCGTTTCCGAGGATGAGGTTGCCACCGTTACAACTGCCAATGTAAAGAGAATTTTTGGATTCAATTAGCCTTATGAGGGTCGATTGAGCAAAGTTAATTTCCACTTTGTTGATTTTTATGCAGAGAGTTATATTGTCTTTTTTTCTTCTCACTGTTGGTTTGGTAGCTTTTGCCTCACCAGCCGACACCTTGTACCATTGGGGTGTATCACTTTCAGGCATGCCCAGTAAGGTGGTCGCATTGGATAAATATCAGCGTAAGTGGATGAAAGCAGGCAACAACGGCTCCATCGCATTGGAGTTGCTCCACACCGCCCTTCCTTCTGACAGCGATTCTTTCGCTAATGATTTTGGATATCCTACGTTGGCCATTGGATTACGCTACACAATGAATGGGGCTGTGCGCATGCATCGTAGGCAAGACCCCACATGGGGGCTGGCTGAGGAAGTGGATTACGATTCCCATTTGGGCAATACTCTCTCCCTGTTTGGCAGCTTTTACCGAGCTTTGCATCGCAGCTGGCATTGGGAAACATCCTATTCATTAAGCGGTGGGATAGGATTCAATCGCAAATGGTACAATAAGTATGACGCTATTGACAATGAACTTATAGGTACGCCTGTTCTTATCTATTTTGGCGCAGGTGTTTATCAGACCTATCACTTTGCCACCAGTTGGGGACTGCGTGCGGGATTTGAGTTTGTGCATCATAGCAATGGCGCCTTGTATCGCCCTAACAAAGGTTCCAACAGCATTGGCCCATCTATTGGATTGGTTTATTATCCTTATTACAAAACCTTGGTAAATAAAAGGCATAGCTTTCAGTCGCTCCCTTTCAAGAAATACTGGTATCTCAACGTTGCTGCCGGCATGGGCGCTAAGACATTGCTTGAGGATTGGCTTCTGACCCAGTTCAATACGCCATCTACTGAGCCTGATTATCGAACCGAGCATTTCAGAATTTACCCTGCGTATTCCTTGCAAGCAGATTTAATGTACCGATATGCACGACGTTGGGCTTCAGGAATCGGAATTGAATGCTTCTATGGGACTTATGCGTCGCACATCAAAGATTTGGATGAGCAGAGGGGAATAGAGGAGAAACACAGCCCATGGTCGGTTGGTGTTGCCGGAAAGCACGAGGTTTTCTATCATAACTTGTCATTGGCGATGGCCTTCGGTTTTTATTTGTATAGGCAAATGGGTGAAAATGCCAGACATAATGAATCGATTTTCTATGAAAAGATAGGCGTTCATTATTCTTTCCCATCTCTGCACGGATTGAAAGTCGGCATAAGCGTCAAGGCTCATGAAACCAAGGCCGACTTGACGGAAGTGATAGTTACCTATCCGATAAAGCTGTACAATGTTAGAAGTTAAAGAAAACTAAAGCCAACAGTCAGCAAAGATTATTTTCATGGTTTTATGCCGTTAATCCGTTTAAATTGAATAATTTTGCACCCACGTACAGAAGGAAAGGTGCTCGAGTGGTTGAAGAGGCACGCCTGGAAAGCGTGTAACCGTCTAAAGCGGTTCGGGGGTTCGAATCCCCCTCTTTCCGCATTTGTTATAGAAACCAAACAGGTTACCGATATGAAGAAATTGATTGCATTTCTTGCAATGATAGCTCTCATTACTTTATTTTTCTCCACTTCTGCTATAGCCCAAGATGTGGCAGATAATAGTAAAAAAGGGAATGTATCGTTGGTTGATGATACATTGACCGATGAGGCTTTGACTGAGAGCGGAGTCTCGCTTGATGATGTAAAGCCAGCCGCGGCTGGACAAGCGGAAATGGGGTTGCATCAGTCTTTGAAGAAGAAGTTTATTGAGGGAAACGCTGGATTCATGTCATTGGTGGCATTGGCCTTGGTGCTGGGACTTGCGTTCTGTATTGAGCGAATCATCTATTTGAGTCTTTCCGAGATTGATGCTAAGCGGTTCATGGGCAAAATCGAAGAGAAGATTCAACAGCGCGATATAGAGGGGGCGAAAGAGCTGAGCCGAAACACCCGTGGTCCTGTTGCTTCGATTTGTTATCAGGGACTATTGCGAATAGATAGCTCTATTGAGGATATTGAGCGCAGCATCAATTCATACGGCAATGTTCAGAGTGCGAATTTGGAGAAAGGCTGCTCGTGGGTCACTTTGTTCATAGCCATGGCGCCATCGTTGGGTTTTCTCGGCACGGTGATAGGCATGGTGATGGCCTTTGATCAGATTCAGATGGCTGGGGACATCAGTCCTACAATCGTCGCATCAGGTATGAAGGTTGCTTTGATTACCACAATTTTCGGTATCATCGTGGCTTTGGTGCTGCAAGTGTTCTATAATTATATTCTTTCCAAGATAGAACATCTCACGGCTCAGATGGAAGAGTCGGCCATCTCTTTGCTCGACTCCATCATGAAGTATAAGCTCACAAATTAGAATATGGGCAAATCAGATACAAACAAGAAGTTAGACGAGGAGCGTATCTCGCAGAGAGTGCTCTATGCCCTGATCTCTATCGTGGCAATGGTGTTCATTGCGTTTTATCTGATAGGCTTCAACCTTCCGTTTGCAGAAAACCCATCTTTCAACGCACCGCTTTTGACCGATGTTCTCATCATTGGCATGTGCGCATTGTTCATTGCAGCCGTCGTTGTTACGGTTCTTTCAATAGTAAAAACCGTAAAATCAACATCTGCGAGCGAAAGCATTGTCAATGGGATTCCTGTCCGCAGACTGTCGATAGCCGTGTTTGGGTTTACACTGGTGAGTCTTCTGACAACTTTTATCTTGGGTTCGACGCAAGAAATGATGATCAATGGCATCGCTTTCAACAATAAGTTCTGGTTGCGTGTGGCCGATATGCTCATCAACTCTTCGCTCATACTGGTTTTGGTGGCTATAGGTGTTGTTTCCTTTGGTGCCACGCGTTATTATAGAAAGAGACATAAGGAGGTATAATGTTCCATCACGAAAGAAGGACAGTCCCAGGCTTGAATACATCGTCAACGGCAGATATTTCATTCATGCTGTTGATTCTCTTTCTTGTAACCACTTCCATGGATGTCGATAAAGGTGTTTCCCGTCAACTACCACCCATCGAAAAGCAGCAGACGCCTACACAAGTCAATTCCAATTTGGTGATGAAAATCTACATTGCATCAGACAATAAGGTGAAAGTCAATGAACAACCAATACTGATTGGTAAACTGAGACCCGTCATTAAGCATTTCATTGAAAATAAAGGGAAAAACCACATCATCCAATTGGGCACAAGTCGCAAAGCCTCCTATGACACCTACTTTAAAGTTCAGAACGAGATAGTTGGCGCCTACAATGCCGTTCGCAATCAGCATTCCGAAGAATTGTTTGGAAAACCTTACGAGTTGTGCGATAAAGAGCAGCAAGCCCAAATCAGCAAGGACATTCCACAGAGAATTTCTGAAGTTTACGAATTGGAAGGGAAAGGGACGGCAAAATGAACCTCTATCGACGCAAACGGCATGAGATACCCGCACTGAACACCGCATCGTTGCCCGATCTCATTTTCACCATTCTTTTTTTCTTCATGCTGGTTACTCAGATGCGAAAAGTAACAGTAAAGGTGAAGTACCAAATACCCACTGGCACCGAATTGACACGACTGGTAAAAAAAACAGCCACCTCTTATATCTATATCGGGAAGCCTGTCAACGGGATAGGTGAGGTTGAGGCCGACACCACAAGCATTCAGTTGAACGATAAGATAGTGCAACTTGCTGATATCAAGTCATATCTTGTCAAGGAACGTAAGAGCATGAGCGATGTTGATAAGCGGCAGATGAATGTAAGCATACGATGCGATAAAGGAACTCCCATGGGAGTGATGATTGATATTAAGCAAGCTTTAAGAGAAATAAATGTGTTAAATGTCAATTATGCTGCGGTATTTGAGAATAAAATAGAAGAATAGTTACATAATCCCCTTATAATTCATAAGAAATTTTGGAAAAACTATTGGTGTTTTAAAACCTTTTTCGTAACTTTGCAGCAAACTAAAAAAATATGGCACATAGAAGTTTAGATCAACTTGATAAGAAAATTTTGCGTCTTATAGCTGACGACGCACGTATTCCTTTTTTGGAAGTAGCCCGCGAATGCAATGTAAGTGGTGCGGCTATTCATCAGAGAATCCAAAAACTGACAAATCTCGGAATTCTAAAAGGTTCTCAGTTCGTTATTGACCCTGAAAAAATAGGTTATGAAACTTGTGCTTACATGGGATTGAACCTGAAGAATCCTGAAAACTTCGATGATGTGGTAGAGGCGTTGAAGAAGATTCCAGAAATAGTGGAATGTCATTATACAACAGGTGAATACGACTTGTTTATCAAACTTTATGCTTACAACAACCACCATCTGTTGACAATTATCCATGATAAGTTGCAGGCACTCGGTCTGTCGAGAAGTGTCAGCCTTATTTCGTACAATGCAGTAATTGACCGCCCACTTCCCGTTGGTAATTTCCCCACGGACGACTCGATTGGGGATGAGGAATAAGAAAGAATTGATATGAATAATAACACCCTGAAGTTTCGTAATGAAGTTTCAGGGTGTATTGTTTTCTCAAGTATCTCTGCTATTTCCAACATCGAATTGAACCTCGGTCGGTCATTCGACAGCGCGTTTACAATTAGATGATTACGATATGGCTTCCTGACTGATTTCGTTCGCTTGTCGGCAACTTTTGCTACCGTTTTCTCTCACCGTAGCCCGCTACGTCTTCAATCAACGACTAACAAGCTGCTCGGCAATCAAATGAAATAGTACAGGCCCAAATGAACTGATTGGGGCTCAATCAATGATTAATGCTTGTTAAATAAAAGATTAACGCATATTTGATAAACGGTTAATGCTGGTTCAATGCTACAAGATTATTTCTGCAACTATCAGTCAATCAGTTGATTATTTTATGGTTTGCAAAAGGTTAGCGTTTGTGATGCGATAGGTGAGGTTTTAGGCTTCAAAAGGTCACCTTTTGTTTCTTTTTTGCTACCTTTGCACGAAAAAAGTATGGCAAGAATAAAAATCAAGACGACTGCTGGCGACATCACTGTGCGCCTTTACGACGAGACCCCAAGACACCGTGATAATTTCCTCCATCTTGCAGCCAAGAATTATTTTGACGGAACCATTTTTCATCGTGTCATCAAGGACTTCATGATTCAGGGTGGCGATCCTGACAGTAAGAATGCGCCAAAAGGTAAAACACTCGGCACTGGCGGTCCTAACTATACAATTCCAGCGGAGTTTGTATATCCGAAGCTTTTCCATAAAAGGGGTGCTCTGAGTGCTGCACGCACAGGCGACGAGGTGAATCCTCAGCGTGAGAGTAGTGGTAGTCAGTTTTATATTGTATGGGGGAAAACCTATAAGGAACAGGAGCTGAAGCAGATGGAACGACAGATGGCCATGCAGTTGGAGCAGAGAGTGTTCAACGAAATTGCCAAAGAATGCCACGAAGAGATTATGACGCTCCGTCGCAATCGTAACCGTGTAGGATTGCAAGCTCTCCAGGAACGACTGATAGAAGAAACGAAGGCTAAATGCAAAGAAATTGGTCTTCCAAAATTTACTGATGAGCAGAAAGAAGCCTATACTTCTGTTGGAGGAACACCATTCTTGGATGGCCAATACACGGTATTCGGCGAAGTGGAGAGCGGTTTTGACGTTGTTGAGAAAATACAGAATACTGCTACCGATCGTGCCGATCGTCCTTTGGAGGATATAATCATGAATGTGGAAATTCTGCCAGAATAAAACATTGGGCGAAACACTCTATTCCACTTCCAAGAGTTCAATGCCGAAAACGAGACTGGATCCACTGGAGATTGTCTGGGGTATCTCTTTTCCTTTTTCTAATGTATAGGAGAAATAACAAGCCCTATATAAGAATATGTTGGGAGGTTATGGATTGTCGTTAGTAAAATCCATTCAGAGTGAGGCCCTTGGATAAGCAAGGGCCTCATTGAAGTTATGCTGATGAAATTGGTTTAATAAGGAATAACTTAAGATTGTTTATTTGTCTTTCTTTCTAATGTAGTCAACGAAGGCGAACGCTGGACTCTTTTCGGTTTTGGAGTGTTCTTCCTTTTTTTCTATTTCCCATGTACTGTTGTCGAATTCAGGGAAAAATACGTCAGCATGCTTTGGAATGGCATCAATTTCTGTGAGAAACAAGCGGTCGGCAATTGTCAGCCCTTCTTTGTAAACACTCGCTCCTCCAATGATAAATGCCTGTTCGTCTGCCCCGATATGCTTCATGGCTTCCTCAAGTGAAACGTAAACGTCGCATCCAGGAAAGTCCTGGAAGGTTCTGCTCAGCACAATGTTGCGTCTGTTGGGCAGTGCGCCTTTGGGTAGCGAGTCGAATGTGCGACGTCCCATAATGACTGTATGTCCAGTTGTCAGCTCTTTGAATCGGCGGAGATCCGCCTTGATGTAATAGACCATATCGTTCTGATAACCGATCGCACGGTTCTTGGCTACTGCTGCTATGATGTTGATTTGCATAATGTTTAGATTTGTGATTCCTTCTGATGGTGATTTTGTATCAGGGTTCAGACTTTATAATTTATAATGTTCTTGATTGATAGCGTGGAACATTGATGGAAGAATATTGATTGCTGCGTTTCTGATGCGCCTCGATTGATGAGTGAGACACAAGCTAAGCCCTTTTATACGGCGACTTCAGCTGAGATATGGGGGTGTGGATTATAATCTGTCAGTTGAAAGTCCTCGTATTTAAAGTCAAAAATACTCTTCACATTGGGATTGATCAGCATCTTGGGTAGTGGTCGCGGTTGGCGTGTGAGCTGTAGTTTTGCTTGGTCAAGATGGTTCAGGTATAGATGGGTGTCGCCCGTCGTGTGGATAAACTCCCCTGCTTCTAAGCCTGTCACCTGTGCCATCATTTGCAGTAGAAGCGCATATGACGCAATGTTGAACGGCACTCCCAAGAAAGTATCTGCAGAACGTTGGTAGAGTTGTAGAGACAATTTGCCGTTGGCAACATAGAATTGGAACAGACAATGGCAAGGAGGAAGCGCCATCTCATCAACTTCCGACGGATTCCATGCCGTTACCAGCATGCGTCTGGAGTTTGGGTTGTTTTTAATGGTATCCACAACATTTTGAATTTGGTCGATAGTGCCACCTTTATAGTTGGGCCACGAACGCCATTGATGACCGTAAACCGGGCCAAGGTCGCCGTTTCCGTCAGCCCATTCATTCCAAATACTTACACCATTATCCTGTAGGTATTTAACATTGGTGTCGCCTTTCAAGAACCAAAGTAACTCATAAATGATGCTGCGCAAATGGAGTTTCTTAGTCGTCAGTAAAGGGAAACCATCCTTCAGATCGAAACGCATTTGATTACCGAAAACTGAAAGCGTTCCCGTTCCCGTACGGTCGTCTTTTTGAACGCCTTCAGTAATGATGCGGTTGAGGAGGTCAAGGTATTGTTTCATATTCTTTGTTTTAAGTTAAAGGGTTCATTCAACAAGTAGAGTGGGGTGCAGTCTTTCGTCATTCTTCCATCTTCTGTTTGCTTATATTTTCTTTTTACTAATAATTACTTGTTCATCAGGTATATGACTGCTCTTGATTCGCCACTCTTGAGGATATAAATTGTTGGCCCTACTGCCGAGGTTCTTGGCAAATCCAATAGGCACGCCCCTATATTGGAGAGTGACAATACCCTTGGGGGAATCCGGTGGAAGCACGATTGCCTCATGACGGAGATAGCTGATGGAGGTGGAATAGTCTATTTCTATTGCTGGGAACTTACCCTTATTGCCGACAATGGAAAGAGCCAGACTGTGGTCGGGTATGATATTCTTGCCTTTTTCGATATTCTTTTTTACCCCATGGACGAGTACTTTCAGTTTCTTATTGGCTTCTGCGACAATTTTGTCTGACCTTATGTCGTTTGGGTTGTTCAGATTCTCATTATCTCCTGCTTTCCTTATGATCGCCATGAAAAGCCCCTCTCCCTTGGTAAGACCAGGAATGAAACGGTAAACAGGAAATTTTCTACCATCGCTCAGTGGATTGCCGATGAGTGAACTTGTGATGTTCCATTCTTTTTCAACGGGTATTTCTATAAGCTCAGCATCGTAATGCTTCAGAAGCCACGCTATATTCTCCTCGTTCTCATGAGCATTGAACGTACAGGTTGAGTAAACAAGTATGCCGCCCGGTCTTAGGTTGTCCCAAATATCTGTTATGATGCTTCGTTGGAGTTGGCAGCATTTCTCTACATTCTGTAGGCTCCATTCCTCAATGGCTTGCGCATCCTTCCGAAACATTCCCTCACCTGAGCATGGAACATCGGCAACAATCACGTCGAAAACCAGTTTTGTCTTCTTGTAATCTCTCGGATAGTTGTTTGTTACAACAATATCGGGATGTCCGAATTTCTGTATGTTTTCTGCTAATATCTGTGCTCGTTTTCCTATGGGCTCATTTGAAAACAGCAAACTGCCATCGGGGATAGCCGTTCGTGCACAGGTCGTCTTGCCTCCTGGAGCCGCACAGAGGTCAAGCATCGTGACAGGATGCTTGATGAGTTGCCGAAGCACGTGTGAAAGAAACATTGATGAGGCTTCCTGAACATAGTAGATACCGGCATGCAGCAGGGGATCGAAGGTAAAATTGGGACGTTCGTTGAGGTAATATCCCTCCTTGCACCATGGTATTTGTTGTGGGATGAGCGTCTCTGATATGCCCTCATTCTCTTTTAGCTTAAAGGTATTGAGGCGGATGCTTGTCGGAGAATCTTGGTCTAAGCTCTTAAAGAAAAGCGCATATCGCTCTTCTCCAAACAATTTACGTGTGTAGGTCTCAAATTCTTTCGGCAAATTCATTTTATTCTTGGGCAATGAGGTATTTCCTTGTTAGATGTTTAATAAGTAATGGTGCATTGTCAGTCACTGGTTATCATGCCTCGACACAATCAGATTGAATGACAACCCTTGTGAAGATTCATCATTCAGTCTCAAAATAGACGTCTCCCTCGTCTTCCAACGTCTCCTTGACTTTCGGTTTGGGTGGATTCTTGAGATTCCCTTTCTCGTCAAACATACCGTAGGTTGTGCGGAGTACGATAAACTCAGTGCGGCGGTTCAACTGGTTGGCTGCTTCCTGATTGGCTTTGTTAAGTTTGGTGATGAACTCTTCGGTGAGCACGTCATTTTCTTTCAACCACGGGAACTTTTCTGTTGTCTTACGGCGGATGGTTTTTGGCTTTTCTTCGCCATAGCCAACGGGTGAGAGTCGGTCGCTGGCGATTCCATGTTCAATCAAGTAAGCCACAACCGCATCGGCCCTTCGTTGAGACAGGCGTTTGTTGTAGTTGTCAGATCCCTTGTAATCTGTGTGGGATGATAGCTCTATGGTGACGTTAGGATTCTCGTTGAGCAACTTCACAAGATCGTCTAATGCAGCTTTCGATTCCGGACGCAATGTCGCCTTGTCGAAATCATAGAAGATGTTGTCGATCATTACGGGCACCCTGATACTTGCCAACGGGAACTGTAGTACGTATTCTTTTGATTCAGTAACAGGTTCTACCTTCAGCTCTTCCTTGTGGTTGAGGAAGCCAGGACATGTTGCAAGTATAATATAGTTGACACCTGGTTTGATTTCCTGTTCGAAAGAACCATCTCCCTTGACCGCAAGCTTACGGTTGGTACCATCATCGCCAACCATAAATATCTGCGCTGCAGGCAATTCGTATCCTTCCATCTCATAGACCCACCCTTTGATGGTCTGCACCACTTCTGGAAGTTCAAAACTGTAAATATGATCCCAGCCACGCCCGTCACCTCGGTTGGAAGAGAAAAAGCCACGGTTCTGTCGTCCTTCAAACGTCATACCGAAGTCGTCACCTTGCGAGTTGAGTGGAAATCCGGGATGCTCGATATGGTATCGTCTGTCAGAACCTACTTTGGCAATGAAGATATCCAATCCTCCCAATCCCCCGTGCCCGGTAGATGAAAAGTAGAAATCTCCGTTTGGACGGAACGTCGGGAACATTTCGTCGCCAGAAGTATTGATAGGCTCGCCCAGGTTCTCGACACCGCCTGTTGTTCCGCCAACCATGCGGACACGCCATATATCCAATCCCCCCTTGCCACCAGGCATGTCACTTACGAAATACAGCCAGTTTCCATCTGGGGAAATAGCCGGATGTGCAAAGCTGGACAACGTATCGCGACTTATCTCCAGTTTGGTGGCCTTGCCCCATGCAGCGTCCGAACGATTGCTGACTGCTATCTGTGCGTATCTGGGGTAGGTGGCATCTGTCAGACATTGGGTAATGTACATTTCCCGTCCATCGACCGAAAATGCAGGCGTTCCTTCGTCAGCCTCAGTATTCAGACCACTATCTATAGATTTAGGTGTCGTCCATTTTCCTTTCTCGTCTTTCTCGCTGAAAAAGATGTCACCGGGCTTTACACCGGTTATGCCACTAATCTCATCCCCTTTGGCATCGTTTCTGGTTGAAGTGAAATAGAGTTGATTGTGCTGGTCTCCGTAAATCATTGGCGAATAGTCCTGTCGGCGTGAGTTGAAGATAGTCATCTTCTTGACTTTATAATAAGACCCCTGTTCCTTTATGGTTGGTGCCACTGTAGCGGCAGAAACTCCCTCGGCTGCCAATCCATTGTCAGGCATTGAGTCAAGAACAAGCCGATACTCCTTGAGTGCTTCGCCGTAAGAGCCGTTCTTCATGAGGTTTTCGGCTAATTTCAGGTGCGTCTGATAGTCGTCTTGTTTATATCGGACAACATTCTTGTATGCTGCAATTGCTCGTTGCGATGAGTTGATTCTATCGTAACAATAGGCCATTTTCTTGGCCAGTTGTCCACGTTGTTCCCTGTTCTTCGTAGGTGTACGCTGATAAGCTGTTTTGAATTGGGCAGCTGCATCGTAGTATTCTCCTATGGAAAGGAACTTCTCACCTTTCTTGATGTTGCGATCAATACCGCAACTGCTTGTAAGTATTATTGCCAATAAAAACAAAAACAGTCTGCAACCATATTGATGAACATGGTTGTTGTGGCTCTTTTTTATATGTGTCGTTCTGAGTCTGTTCATGCTATTATCAACGTTGAATGAACGATAATATTGTAGGCGATGACCGTTAGCTGTCAGAGGGGTGCGATTATCTTCTGCAATCCTCTCAAAGCGATGTTTATTGTTCACCAATAGTTCCAATTTTTCGGTTAGTATTGTCAGCGAGAACGTCATTGACGATGTTCGTTATTTGCTCCTTCAGTTCATTGATGAATTGTCCGGCATCGTATTTTCTGTGTTCTATGTCACGGAGTTTCTTTTCCCAAATACCAGTCAGTTCAGCCGATGTAAGAAGTCTTTCGTGAATAGTGTCGATCAGAGCAATTCCTGTTTCTGTAGCCTCAAGGTTCTTTTTCTGGCGTCGGATATAATGTCGCTTGAAGAGTGTCTCGATGATTCCCGCCCTTGACGATGGGCGTCCGATCCCATTTTCTTTGAGAGCAGCTCGCAAAGTGTCGTCGTCCACGAGTTTTCCAGCTGTTTCCATTGCGCGGAGCAACGAGGCTTCAGTGTAATGTTTAGGAGGAATGGTCTGTTTCTCGGTGAGTGTCGGAGTATGAGGACCCGATTCTCCTTTTGTAAAAGTAGGCAGAATGTTACCCGTAGGTTCTCCTGGCTTCACCATAGATGGGTTGACGATAGTCGCTTGCTGGTCAATGTTGTCTTGAGGCAAGTCATTGCCGTCCTCTTTCAGAGTGCCTCGTGGAGTTTCTTGTCGCTGATTATATACTGCACGCCATCCCTCGTCCAATATTTCCTTGCCACTCGCCTTGAATTCTATTTCGTCCACCTTCCCTAAAACGGTCGTTGTTGAGAATTTGCAGTCAGGATAGAATGCTGAGATAAAGCGTCTTGCAATGAGGTCGAAAACATTTTGCTCTGCGTTCGACAAGCCTTGTGGGATTATTCCTGTGGGGATAATGGCATGGTGGTCGGTCACTTTCGTTGAGTCGAAAACGTTTTTCGGTTTTGGCAGTGGCTTTCCCCCAAGTTTTTTCACAAATTCTGCGTATGGTTTCTTTCCCGAAAAGGCTGTCTGATATATTCCGTTCATGATTTTGGGACATTGATCATAGACATCGTCGGTCAGAAATTGCGTGTCAACACGCGGATAGGTTGTGAACTTTCGTTCATAAAGGCTTTGGATAGTGTTGAGCGTCATCTCGGCCGAATAGCCGAATTTTCGGTTGCAATCCACCTGTAGCGAAGTTAAATCGTAAAGTTGCTTGGGTTGTTCTGATCCCTTTTTCTTCGCAACACTTGTTATGGTGAAGGGCTTGCCATCTATGAGTGAGAATGTATTTTGGCCCTCCTCTTTTGTCGTGAACTTACCTTTAGTTGCTGTGAACTGGATGTTTCGATAGAGCGTCGCCAATACCCAATAGGGTTCTGGCTTGAAGTTGTCAATTTCTTTCTGACGTTCTACTATCAATGCGAGGGTGGGAGTCTGAACCCTCCCTATGGAAAGTATCTGCGCATTTTTACCATATCGGTTGTTTCCATATTTTAAGGTGTAGAGTCGTGTGGCATTCATGCCCAAAAGCCAGTCTCCGATGGCTCTTGAAAGTCCGGCAAGATAAAGCGGATCGTAATCTTTTTGGTCTTTCAAGTTTGCAAATCCTTGCTTGATGGCCTCATCCGTCATTGATGAAATCCAAAGTCTCTTAACGGGACATTTCACCTTTGCCTTCTGCATCACCCACCTTTGTATCAGCTCTCCCTCTTGCCCGGCATCGCCACAGTTGATGATTTCGTCAGCTCCTTGATACAATTTCTCTATGATGGCAAATTGTTTTATGATGCCTTCGTCTTCAATCAGCTTGATTCCGAAACGTGTCGGAATCATGGGTAGTGCCGCCAAACTCCAATATTTCCAGTTCTCAATATAGTCGTTAGGTTCTTTCAGTTCGCACAGGTGTCCGAATGTCCATGTCACCTGATACCCATTGCCTTCCATATAGCCATCATGAGAGCTTGTAGCTCCAAGGATACGGGCAATATCCCGTGCCACACTTGGTTTCTCTGCAATGCAAACTTTCATCTGTTCTGTTCCTGTTCTTCTTTTTTCAATCTTGCAAAGATAATAATATTTTTTCTTTTTTACAAGTCGTTCATAGTTCCCAGACGAATTTCAGGTTTTAGACTGGTTTTCCAAATCTTTACGCGATTTCGATTTGATAACCAGCCACACACCACTGAATACTAAGATGATGGCAATGCCCTGATTGAGCGTGAACACGCCAATGCCTGTTAATAGCGAAACCGTAACGGCGACAATAGGTTGCACGTAATTATAAACGCTGACTATGGTTGGACGAAGCACATGCTGGCCTATCATCATCAAAAGATAACTGACAAAAGTTCCAAAGAACACGGTGTAGCCCACTTCCATCCATGTCTTTGCTGAAATCAATCCAAAGTCATGATTGAGCAGCTCCTCCCCTGCAAATGGCAACACATAGGCCGATGCCCAGAGGAACATCCATCTGTTGATGGTGAAAACGGAATAACGCTTCACGAGTTTGTTGAACAGCGATAGGTAGAGGGCAAAACTAAGTTGTGCTCCTAAAACCATCAGGTCGCCACGGACATCGCCCACTTTGCTGTTCACGGCATTCATGCTTGTCAGTATTAGTATCACGGCCCCTGCACAGCCAATCGCAACTCCGCAAGCCTTTTTGAAGGTGATGGGCTCTTTAAGGATAAGGAATGCCAGCACCATGGCAAAGATTGGCATACTTGTGGTGATGACACTGGCGTTGACGGGCGAGGTGTAGCTAAGTCCCATCGTAAAGAGACATTGATTGCACGTCACACCGAACAGAGCAGCGGCTGCAAATAAAAAGACATCTTTCAGCGGAACTCTTTCGTACTTGACGAATAAAGAGCTGATCCAAAACAGTATCGCAGCACCTGAAACCCTGAATGCCACCATCTCCAATCCGCTGATACCATGAATCATGGCATCTTTTCCGATAGGCGACATCAGTCCCCATATAATAGCGGCACTTAGCATACATAAGTGAGCCGTCAATGCTTTCTTGTTACCCATTCTATTACAATAATTCCGAAAATTGAATACAAAGATAATAAATTTATCAGCAGTGGCAAGCATTGACACACCATAATCTTTGCTCTGTTTAAAGTTATTACACAATAGAACAACAAATGATTAATTCCTTTAATAATGTAGTTCCTTTTTGATCTATATTTCGTTATTGTCCTAAATATTTTCTACTTTTGTAGCAGAATAACGAACAAGATACAAACATTATGAAGATAGGGCTATTTATCCCGTGTTATGTGGATGCCTTGTACCCGGAGGTAGGTGTCGCCACGTATAAGCTTTTGCGAAAGCTCAAGTTGGATGTCGTTTATCCTGAGCGCCAGACTTGTTGTGGGCAACCGATGGCTAATGGAGGTTTCCAGCGTATGTCAGGCAAGTTGGCTGAAAAGTTTGACGATATATTCAAGGAGTTCGACTATGTTGTCACGCCGAGTGTGTCGTGTGCCTCCTTTGTGCGTGTCAACCACCCACAACTGCACACCCATGAGTGCAAGACACCTGAAACGACAATGGAGCTTGTCGAATTCTTGCACGATGTATTGAAAGTGAAAGAGCTTCCTGGCAGTTTCGACCACGTGGTCTCCGTACACAATTCATGCCACGGTGTCCGTGAGCTTGGCTTGAGTTCGCCTACTGAAGAGCACGTAAAGCGATTCAACAAGATAATAGATTTGTTGAAACTGAAGAAGGGCATCACCGTGAAAGAACCCGAACGTTCCGACGAGTGTTGCGGCTTTGGTGGTATGTTTGCAGTTGAGGAACCGGAGGTCAGCACTCGAATGGGTGTTGACAAGTTGCAGCGCCACATGGCTACGGGCGCAGAGTTTGTCACTGGACCTGACAGCTCCTGCCTGATGCACATGCAGGGAATAGCCAACAAGAATAAATATGGTATCCGTTTCAAGCATGTGGCTGAGATTTTGGCAGCAGGTATTTAAATTTAAACAAAGGGAATATGGCAACAAGTCATTCAAAGAAAGCGGCAGAGTTTTTAAAGAACGCTGACAAGATAACGCGACACGACCAGACTTTCTGGGGTCTTCGCAAGAAAAGAGACATCATGGCATCTCAACTTCCTGAGTGGGAGAACCTGAGAGAGCATGCCAGCGAGATAAAGGCACACACGTTGACACATTTGGCTGATTATCTGACACAGTTCTCCGACAATTTGGAGAAGAACGGGGTGATTGTCCATTGGGCAGGCGACGCACAGGAATTCAACGAGATAGCCTATGGCATTTTGGAATCACACAGAGTGAACAAGTTGGTGAAGTCTAAATCGATGCTCACCGAGGAGTGTGATATGAACGACTACCTCATCGAGCGAGGCATAGACGTGGTGGAAACCGACCTTGGTGAACGAATCCTCCAGTTGATGCACCTGCGCCCGTCGCACATTGTTGTTCCAGCCGTTCACCTTACGCGTGATGCGGTAGGCGAAATGTTCGAGCAAAAAGGTATATCAATAGATAAGGGCAACCACGACCCCACCTATCTGACCCAATGTGCACGCCACAGTCTGCGACAGGAATTTATCAAAGCTGAGGCAGGCATGACAGGATGCAATTTCGGCGTGGCCTCAACGGGTGATTGCGTAGTCTGCACCAACGAAGGCAATGCCGATATGAGTACGTCCTTCCCTAAACTCCACATCGTCGCTATGGGAATAGAAAAGGTGATTCCTGACTACGACTCGTTGGCCGTGTTCCAACGTCTGCTGTGCCGATGTGGTACTGGACAGCCCACGACAACTTTCACCTCGCATTTCCGTAAGGCCCGCCCCGACGGTGAGATGCACGTGATATTGGTTGACAACGGGCGTAGCGACATGATAGCCAACGAACGGCATTGGAAGACGTTGAAATGCATCCGTTGTGGTGCCTGTATGAATACTTGCCCTGTCTATCGCCGTTCAACGGGCTACTCCTACAGTTATTTCATTCCCGGCCCCATTGGAGTCAATCTTGGAATGTTGAAAAATCCTCAACTGCACAGTGGTAATGTCTCAGCCTGCTCGTTGTGTTTGAGTTGCGACCACGTGTGTCCCACCAAGGTTGAACCAGGCAGCCAGATATATAGTTGGAGACAGGAATTGGAAACATTCGGAACGGAAAACACTGAGAAAAAACTGATGGCAAGTGGCATGAAGATGGTATTTGAGAACTATCCACTCTACGACACTCTGCTCCGAACCTCGTCAGTGATGAATATGATTCCCCGCAAGTTTTTCGATTTCAAACTGAACGCATGGTCAATTGGGCATGAGATGATGAAATTTCCAAAGAAGCCATTCCATGAGATTTATAAGCAAGCAATGAAAGAGTTAGCAGAGGAGAAGCAATCATGAAGAAGGAAGAATTGTTGAACAAGCTGCGATTGGGAACAACGGTGCAGTTTGACATGCCGGAAGAACCGGTGAAGGGCATTGTATATAAAAATGTGGCTGAACAGTTTATCGAAATGTCGAAAACTGTTGGTGGAAAAGTGATTGAGGCGAAGCCTGACGATGATTTGAATGCCATTATACAATTGGCTTTCCCTGATGCGAAGGTATTGGCTTCCAATGTAGAAGGTATCACGGCAGATAAGAATCCTGATACGGTTGCCGATGCCTCGGAACTCAACGGTGTCGATGTGGGTATTGTCAGAGGCGATTTTGGTGTGGCAGAAAACGGTTGTATCTGGGTTCCGCAAACAATGAAGGAACGTGCCATCTGTTTCATTTCCGAGGAACTGGTGATACTGGTCGATCGTAGCAAGCTGGTCAACAACATGCATGAAGCCTATAAAATGTTGGAAATGAACCATTATGGCTATGGGGTGTTCATATCAGGGCCAAGCAAAACAGCCGATATAGAACAGGCATTGGTCATGGGGGCACAGGCGGCGCATGGGTTAACTGTCATCTTGATAGATAAATAGTCGTCCCTCAAGAACCCAACTTACAACCAACAGATAGTAGTGGATACCCCCTTGTTTCGTTAAAGTTGGAATCCACTCCTTGAATACTCCATTTTATGATGGTTCGAATAAGGTACAAAAGAAACCGCGTGGCTCTTTTGAAGTTGAATGCAGCCGCAGCGAGCATCACGTTGATGGCATCACCCAAGAGACCCTTGTGGAAGTTCCTCCCCAAGGTACTGTCCTATAAAAGTGTGTAAGTTTCATTTTTCCTTTTTTATAGTTTACAAATACAAAGATAAGAAAAAAGGAGCTTACACACTTTTATAGGACAGTACCATGCAACGACATGCAACAGCCCATTCAACTCCGAAAAGGTCAAGAGAATGCTTCTGTGCCTTGTCGAAAAGATGAATGGGCTGATGAGGATGGTGGTTATCGTTTAACTACTTTCTTGCCACCGATGATGTAGATGCCCTTTGGCAGTGACTCGAACTGTTGTTCGCCTTTGCCTACCATTACACCTTGCAGGTTGTATATGAGCATTGGCTCATGGCTGATGTGCGGAGCAGCGATTGCTGCAGTTGCGTCTTTTGCCATGTAGAACGGTGTCTTGAGAATGCGCTCCCATTTAGGTACGTATTTCATCCCACCCTGGATGAAGTCTTCTTGTTCCTCGACCTTATAACCATCTACGTAAATGGCATATTGCGCCCCAGCGGCAACGTTGTCTATCGAGAACGGTATTTCCTTCGTGCTATTGGCGGGAATGATGTCTGCCAGCGAGATTTTGTTTTCAAGGTAAGCCTCGTTTGTATTGCCTTTCTTGCAACGCAGTTCAATGTCGAATCCACCGCAATAGTCAGCATTCTCGCTGTTGGTCACAATGAGTTTTCCCTTCATGGCAGGAGCTTGGAAAGCATTTTCTTCACTTTGTTCGATTTTCACCTCAACCGAAGGAAGTTTTTTCGACTTAGGTTCAGTAATGGTAATGTTTCCTCTGGAGCTGATAGTGACGCCCGATTTGCATTCGAAGGAGTAGTCAAACTCTCCAACCTCCTTTGGATAAAGCTCAAACACCACGTCTGTCGTCTGTCCTGCTGGCAGGAAGGTGGTGGTAGAAGCCACATAGTCATACTTGAAGAGCATGTCGAAGGTGTCGTACAACTCGTCGCCTTTGTTCTCTATGGTGAGGGTGACGAACAAGGGACGTCCTGCCTCCTTGCTACCTTTTACGTCCACTTTCTTCACCACTAAAATAGGCTTGGCAGTGGAGGTCTTCAGTTCCGTGTCGGTAATCTCTATCTCCTGCGCCATGTCTCCAATGCCGCCACAGGCTTTCCATTCGTTTTCTCCTTGAATGCGGTAAACGGGTAGTACGGTGTACTTTCCGTTGGCGAGGGTGTGCGGTATGTTGAAGTTCGCTTCGTTCCTTTGTATCTTGCCGTCGGTCTTGAACGCAGAGCTGAACAGCTTTACGGCGTTTATTAATCTACCTCCCTGCCAAAAGCCTATGCCGCAATCGGCATCAAAGGCTTCGCCGTAATTGTTCACGCATTTCATGGTGATGTCAAAATCCGTGAAGTCATCGCTACTGTTCGAGCGGCTTTGATCTTGTAGGGGCGTCATCTCCTTGACGTCCACAATTTTGGGAAATACGTCAGCACCTTCGCTTGGTCTGAATCCGATGATAGCTCCTTGCTCGCGCGTGTAGATACTGGGCAGTTGCGTAAATCCATATTCGCGTGGCGAAAGAACCGACAGGCGATAGTAGCCGTTGAATTGACCTCCCCAGCCCCAGTTGATGTGAAAGTAGTCGCCTTCTTTGTAGCCATCGCAGACAAAGGCGTGACCATAGTTGTACACCACATCTTCGGCAAAGTAATATACGGGTCGTTTGGCTTTCAACTCATTGTATATCAGGTTGCACCATTCCTCGCTGGTATAGCGGTCTCTGAAAACACGGTGCATGTCCTTAGAGTAGCCAAACAATCGGGTAAGGAACAATATCACGTTGTAGGAATCGGCACCCGAATCATCAGCGGTATAATCCATGTACACCGCCTGTCCCACATACCTCATCAGCTTAGCCACTGCGTCTTGCTGTTGCTGGGTGGTGGGAATGCGGTACGAAGGCAGAATGTCGTTCCACTCGAAGGTACTCTCGGCAAGCTCGGGCACCTGCAGACGAGCCGACGGAGCTGTGTAGGCAGGTATGGCGGGAGCCTTCTTTGGGTACTGATAGTAGCCCATGATTTGGGCTGCTGCCGTGGCAACGCATCCCGTGACACAGTGCTTGTCTTGGTGCATGGGTGTTTGTTGGTTGTAGGGACCGTACTGACTCCATGTAGTTTTCAGCAACGGTTCGATGGGCTGTAGCGTTCTGTTGGCGCGAGTGGTGGCAGGCTTTGTGGTGGTAGGCATGTTGTTCAGCATGCTCACCTCCTGTCGATATTGTGCCAAGAGCATCTTTAGCGATGCAGGACATTGCTGCTCGTCGTATGTTCCCTCTTCTGCATAACCTAACACGTCAACCGTGCGATCGTCAGCAGAGGCGATGACGAAGCCCTGTCCCTTACCTACGTTGAAAATGTAGTAAGCATTGGTACTTGCCACCTCTTTGAGTGAGGGTACGGCTTGTGAAGCTCGTGTAACGACATGTGAGTTAGTACTTGCATGACTCTTGATAAAAGTCAATGCAGCTTGTCGGGCTTGTTGTCTGCCCACAGGGGCGGAAAAAGCCACAGTTGTTGCGCATAGCAACGCTAAAGTTGTAAAAATTTTCCTCATATTTAATTTATTAGTATAAAAAGTAATTCTGGTAGTGTCCTTAAAAGAGTGTAATTCATTTTTCCTTTCTCTGTACTTCCACTGCTTTTTCCTGACTTCGTCATCGTGTCACCCAGAAATATAAATCATCCATTACTTCTTGCAAGAATGTAAAAAATCTGGTTATTTTTCGTATAAAGGGGGGCGAGCTTGCTATTTTACTTGCCTTTTTGCACGTCACCCTAAGTAACAAAGATGATCATTGATTATCATGTACTTACAAATATGTCTTGAAAAAGTGACGAAGTCAGGAGGAATCCAGCCCTATTGTTTTAGGCTCAAAAGGTTTTGCGGACAGCAATAGTTTTTTTTATCTTGTGTTTTTGTGTAACACGAGGTATAGCCTAAGGTAAATTTGATAAAATAAAAAGCCCCACCTCCAGTATGTATAGAATAACCTTTGTTTTATGGTGCACAGAATGTGATGTTTCTATGCACGTTTTCTTTAGGTACATCTTTAATACATTCTATGGGTGGGGAACAATGTGCGTTACTTAACTAAAACCTTTTTCCCATTGACGATATAAACGCCACGTTTCAATGTGTTGACTGTTTGTGCATCTGCATGGTTCATGTATCTCTTGCCGGTGATGTCGTATACTCCAAACTTTCCCTGAGACGCCTTAACACCACGGATACCAGTAACAATGTTGTTGGCTGCATTTTTCCAGCCATTTGCGCTTCTGTATTTATCCTCGCTTCCTGCTGGCACTTCCAATACAAAATCGTCATCAAAGCCAGTGAAAATGTTTACCCAATCAACAGGATCCATTTTGATGCCTCCATTGATAAAGTCTTCACCTCCATCAAGGGTTTGGGGCGGATTTACAGCAAGGCATACTGCTTTCTTTATATTGTTGCAGTCACCAAAAGCGCCCTCATCGGTACCAAAGAACGTTTTGAGCGTCTTTGGCAAGTACACCTCTTCACATTGAACATTGTGAGCAAAAGCTCCCATGCCAATTGTTTCTACTTGTGTTTGTGAAAGGTCTACCTTCTTAAGATTGCAGTTGTAGAATGCTTTAGCGTTTATTTCCTTTAGATTTTTCGGGAAAGTAACAGTCTCTAAAGCCTTGCACTCTTCAAAGGCACTCTCGCCAATTATGGAGATGTTGTCGGGTAATGTTATGGACCTAAGGACAGAACAATGTTTGAAACATTCTTTCCTTAGTGCAGTCAGTGAGTTTGGTAATTTTACTTCCGTAAGGCTTTGACAATCCCAGAAGATGTATTCGCCAAGGCTTGTTATCCCCTCTTCCACCACTACCTTTTTGATTAAGGAACGGTTTAATGTGTGGTTGTCTGTTCCCCATGCATAAACAGAGTTACCATCTGCGTGTTGCATCTCTCCAGTTCCGCTAATGGTAAGTGTGCCATCATTGGTAAACGTCCATTTCAAATTATCACCAATAGTGCCGTTTACGTTGCCTGCGAATGCACCCATGCAAACGAACAGGCTCATTGTTAACATGTAAATTTTTCTCATACTATAAAAATATTAAATTAAACATATTTAGGTAAAACCTATTTCATGATGTTTAGCAAGAGAAGGCAGGCATTTATAATGCCCATGCCTTCTTATTTCTTAGGTACAACTACTTTCTTGACCTCAAAGTCAACCGATGAGTTGTTTGTATCGGATAATCTTTTTCCATTGAAACGTCGAGTAATCATCTTGCCTGCACCAACGTCTATCTTGTCATCAGCCTTTTCGTAAACGCCATTCCAACCTTTGTCCAGTGTACCCGATATAGGGAAACTTTTTTCAGTAGCAGCTCCTTTGAACCTTACGTTTACAGCATCTACGACCCATTGGTTAGGTAAGAACATGAAAATTTGTGAATGTGAGTGATGTCCACTCTCGTTCCACATGACATAGCGTCCATACTTTGCCGTCGGCTCTTCAATTTCTTTAAGCAACGCTTCATTTACCTTGGCATTGTTCATGTTCTCTTTTATCTTCTCGATAGGTTCTGCCAAACGTATCAGCGCAATGGTGAAGTTACGCTCAAATCCGAAAGGTACATACTCATCGTCGTCTTCATCCCATACTCCGACTTTCGATTTGTCTTCTTTCATTCTGTTTTCCTGTTCTTTGTCGTTTTCCTTGCAATAGAGGAACGTCATGTGTGGAACGTTTTCGTTACCATTCTGTCCCCATTCAAAGTCGGCTTTGGAAAGGTCAATAAGCTTTTCGACACCTTTGTATTTGGTTGGATCTTCTCCATTCTCTGTCAAGTACTTCTTGTATCCTTCCGCATGATTGATGGCTCTCATGGCAATAACGATGGTTTTGCCTGCCTTTACGATGTATGGCATGCCACTTTTATCTTTAGGGAAACCAATCATATTGGAAACGCCAAACCCTTTCTGTCTATAATCGCAATTAGGTTTGTCAAAGTTGATCTTGTCAACAGCGTTGTACTGACAGAGTGCCAAAGCCATGTTCTCAAGGCTTATGTCATGGTCGGTTGGGTTGTAGACGGAAATAAACTTGTCATCCGTTTCTTCAGATTTGTCGCCGTTGGGTGTCTCCACGAAGTCTCCAGCATAGTAAATGTCTTTTATAATCAGGTCTGCGCTTTCTGTTTCAGCGGTATTTTTCTTTTCTTCTGGCTGTCCGTCACGTGTGCAGTTTGCGAAAAGCGCAATTGTTGCCAAGGCGCATAGCATCATATTCTTCATTTGCTTGTCTCATTTATATCAATTATTGTTGTTTCGTTATTCTTGTATGTCTCAACTATTATTTCTTCTTGGTACGTGCATTGATGGAGTTGACTTTCCAATATGCAGTCATGTCTAACGGCTTTCCATTGCTGTCGCGTCTGCACAATGATGGTACACCTTTCGTGTAGTTCAGTGCAGAACTCATCTCGGCTACAAATCCCTTTCCATTGCTACGACGAATCAGCGCACCTTGTAATTGCGAAGGATCGAATGACGGATTAGAAAAGTCATTAATTCCAAATATCCGCTTGCAAACACTTGCCGTTCCTCTGTCGTACCACCATACTTTTTCTTTCTTTTCTTCTGTTCCTTCCATTACGGGGTGTCCTGTCGCATCATATACTGTTACAGAGCTTGGACCTGTCAGCAAGTCCATTTTCTTCTCTGTCGAAGGGCAAATGGTAATGAAGTCGACAACCCAATTGTAATTCAGCTCAATAGCATTGATGCCTCCCATACCAGTTGTGTTATATATCATGTGGTAGTATGCCGTTGGGTATTTTCTGTTCTTTTCTAATTCTCTTTTCTTCAGCGGATCTGTCTCGTCATTAATTTGGTCCTGCTCGGTTCCATACAAATCATATAGTCGATACCAATTGTTACGTGAGCGTGGCGATTCGTCAGGATAAAATCCATTTTCGTCTTTGGTATGAGGTTTGGATGCATCGCCATCAGGGAGCTTCACCAAAGCCATGCGCATACTCTGACTTGGCCCCTTAAATGGAAGTTCATCCCACAAAACAAGGTCACGCATGTTTGGAATATCCTTGTTGTCAAATTTGTCGTTAGGGTCGCACATTCCGTTTTTCGGTGAATGCTGGTTGCACAATTCAAAGGTCTTGTCCTTTGGAAGTTTACTATAGTCGGGCAGAGCCTCCCAGCCATAGTAATCTTTCTTTGCCTCTTCTTCTGTGATCTCATTCTCGGCAAGGAATTTCTTCTTGTGATCACACGCATACTTCACTACAATGACACTGTCGCCCGGCTCTATGATATGTGGTTTTTTTGTTACAGGATTGTTGGGGAAGTACGACATTCCTCCAATGCCATAATACCGTTTGGTAAAATCTCCAGCTCCGTCCTTTTGGAACGAAAATTGGATACTTGGGTCAACGGCATGATATGCGAGTGCCATGTTGGCAAGCGATATCGGTTGATTGGTAGGATTGTATATCACCAGATAGTTGGCATCCTCGTATCTGCTATATTGGCTTTTGAAGCCCATGGAAGACAAATCCCTATAAGTGCAGTAACCAATGTAAAAAACTTCTTTGAAAATGAGGTGATCCACTGTTGAACTTGCATCTGTTCTGTCAGGCATGTCGCCATCTCTCTGGCATGCTGTGAAAAGGGTTGATAATGCGATGAACGCTAATATTAAGGTGTAATTTATTTTTTTCATATCTTTCTTTTGTTTATTTGTACTGATAATTTTTGTTGTTTATAATAATTGTATGAATTAGAGGAACCAGTTTCCAAATGCGCCAAAGCCATGCGTCTTTACATTTTGGCTTGCATCGTATGCTTGTTTTCCAGTTAATCCAATCTCTCTGCCTAAGTAGAAATAATATGGTTCTGCTGGAGAAACGTTTGTTGGGTCGGAATCGAACCTATTGCAATACACTTTGATAGGTATGTTAAAGCGTATAAGCTCTTTCCATTCAGGAACCTCAAGGGTCGTATTCTTCGATTGCCAGAAAGGATTATAGAATGGCGCACAGGCTTTTTCACTCTTCATCCCGTCCCAAAATCCAGCATAGTCCAGTTCCTTGTTGGCAATAGTAGCCTTAGGAATGTATGCCTTCTTTCCCTTTTGACATTTCATTACTCTTACGGAAAGATAGAAGTATGGCAATATATATGAAGGACGGCTATATACTACAGACTCACCAGAAAAACCTTTTACCATGAAAGGCCATGTGTCTTTTTTCTCTCCAGACCCATATCGTCCATCTATTTCAGGTCTAAAATTAGATGATGGCTCGTTAGCTTCATAGTAAAAGTTGATATGTCCTTTTAGCCCTACACAGTCCTTGTCATAGGAAACGCATGAATTAGCATCGGTGGCATCAAGGGGTGGCAGCAACCTAATGTTGTAAAACTCGCGCATACCGTCAGCCATAGCATTCTGATGCCATGTGTCACGGTAGGCATATTCAAACAAATTCTTGGTTGCATTTTGTCTACGCATGATAATATCGTGACCTAAAGTTTCATCCTTATCTACTCCTTCGAAATAAGGTGATACGACTGGATGCTCGTCTACTTTGCCATCTTTCCCATTTTTGTCAACTTCCCATGTACCTCTACAGTCTTCAATCTTGTATGGATTCCCCTTATCGTCCACGTCGCTAATGGTAAAGAATATTTGATACTCATCAGAGTGCTTGTATATCTCATCATTAAGCAGCTTTCCATCTTTATCCAAGAAGTACAGGCATATACCCCAAAGGTTTTTATCTCCACCTATAAGGCGAATGTAGGGTTGCTGGGGAGTAGGTTTGCCTAACTTCTTCTCAAAAACGGTTTGAATACTTTTTTCCCACTCTACCTTTACAGTAGGAAACTTTTGTGAGTTGTTTTCTACGATGACAAATTCTTCTTGTCTCCATGGTGCTGCTGGGTAAACATAATTGCCATGAAATTTCTCATCACCGTGTGAGTGTCCTTCCTTGAACATGACTAAGCAGCGAGCCCAGTTGTTGAATGCGCCATCTTGGTCGGGATTACTCATGGTGTCACCAAAGGGAGCTTTTTTCTTCAAGCTGTCAACCATGGCATCCGCACCGCTGTGTGGTACTTCTTTGTATTCAAGTGGATTTTCGTTGTAATTGATGTTCATGTTACCAAAGATGAAATCATCGCATGATGTACATAGCATCAATATAAGAACGAAGCAAAAACTATATTTTTTCATTTTATTTTTTTATGTAAATTTCTTGATTAGATAGTCCAATATAATTGGCACTTTGCTACATACTCTCACTCCTCTTAGCCGTGTTAGTAATTTTCCTTAGTTAGGAGAACGTGTCAGCTATGTGTGAGGAATGATGATGAGCAAATGACTTCCATTTAGCTGGATTCTACATGACGAATATACTCTTGCGATTCCTTGACAGCAAATATTGAGGATTGAAGAAATAATTCTTGATTTCATTCGTATCCATGTGAGGATAGAACTTTTTGAAATCTTCCACGAACTTCTCGTCTCCATCTTTCATGTCCGCAATGACGCGGAATGTTAAAGGAATATCAATATCGTGATTACTCCATTCTGATTTTATTTCATTAAAATTATAAAGTCCTCTACCATCTCCATTTCCGAATGTTGGAATTTCGAAACAAGTCTTTGAGTTGGCATCTGGATTATCATTTCCATATTTGGGCCAAATGGCATTCTTTGATTTATCCATTTGTGATACGATGTTGCATAGGCTTATTTGCATAGCAAATTCGGTGTTGGCTTGGTTAAATTGCAGCACTCCCTTGAATCCCATTCTGTCTAAATTGTTTGGACCCGTACCTATTCTCCGGCATTGATGCAGCAATTCTACGAAATCACCTTGTCTTTGTCTCAGTGCATTTGTGCCATCGTCAACTACACCGCCGTCACCGCTACCTTCTTGATATTCATATCCCAATTGTTTCTCAAACGGGTCGGTATCTCGGTATTGGTAAGTAAACAACTTGTTAGCAAATTCTGCCGCATGTTGCATGGTGAGTGTTTGAAAGAATTTATAACCATTTTCAGTCCATGTGGCTTGATTTCTTTTCAGCGTAGGGAATATATTTATCGCCTTGTCTATCAGAGTGCTGTCATACGGCATGATATCTGATTTGTTCCCACTTTCAGGTGCAAGCAGCGCATTGGTAGTGGTGATGTCGCAGCTCTTTAACTTGTCGCCCTCCATTTCAAAAGTAAGCTCTGGATAATAAGTGGATTTTTCATCCAGTGTGTGTGGATAAAAACCCTGCTTACTGTTCTTGGATACGGTTTTACCATCTATGGTGTAACTGTGTTCCAATACTTCGTTGCCAATAGTAAAGAAGTGTTGGTGTTGTACCAGTGTGGAGTTGTCGAGGTCTGGGTCGCCGTTTTTCTTGTAATAGAACTGTATGAACTCAGCATTAATTTGTTGGTGGTTGGCTCCATAATACGTAAGCTCAAGTCCGTAATAAACGTCATCTGATGCAACTACATCAAAATGGTCACGCTGACTGGTAATTTGCATTTGCCCATTGTCGTCCTTACTTATCTCAATTTGTTGCATGAGCGGATAGTCTGTCGGTTTATCCGTGTTCACGCTTATCATGTTGTACGAGTCTTGTTCGTATGTGTTGTCTATACTGTTGTCGGCACCAAAGTTTCCAACCTTTATATTTTCACCCTTGAACCCCATTCTAAGTACGGCACTTACTGCGTATATCTGTGAGTGTCCCTTGCCATTGTACTCAATAGAAGCAGGAGGAGCTTTTACTATTTTCTTCAAGAAATCATCAACATTATCGGTAGAACATGCGGCAAGCATGCAGCAGCATCCTACAGCTAAAATAGTTAATCGCATTATTGTCTTATATTGTAACTTCATTTTTTTAAAATTTAATGATTGTGCGCAAAGAGTAGTTCATGCCACGTTCGTGCGCATAATATCTAAATCGGTCTGTATATTCTTTATATAATGTGTTGAGGATGTTATCGCCTACCAACATTACCTTTACTTCCCTGTTGTTGGACAGCTTGAAGGCAACGTCTGCTGTGGTGCCAAGCAAGAAGTAAGGGTCGGGCGATACTGCCACTAAATCCTTGTTGGGGTCGAAACGTTCCTGTTTCGTGACATAGTTGCCAGAGAGAGAGAACGATGCCTTTATCTTTTTCTCTGCACCGAAGACATGTTCATAGTTGGCTGACAGTCCATACTTGTCTGATGGCATGAAAGGCAACCAGTCGTTTCGTGTAATGTTGCGTGCGAATATCCATTCGCCCTTTGCCACGATACTGAGTCCTTTAATGGGATTTACTGTAGCTTCTATATCGCCACCATACAACCTTACATCGTCCTGATCGTACATAAACTTGGCGTATTTTCCACTTGGACTGTTGTGAAAACGGTCAGTGCCATAGCCGATATGGTCGTATATATAACTGTTGATGTGTTGGTAGAACAGGCTTGGTTCTACCGATATCCATGTGTTGCGATACCTTGCGCCTAAGATGGACTTCCATCCGCGCTCACTCTTTAGGTTTCTATTGCCCACTACCCAGTAAGAACCTTCTTGAAGTCCGACGGCATAAAGCTCGTTGATGTCTGGTGGACGCCATGACCAGCCTATGTTCGCACGCATGTCCCAGTTGTCGTTAAACTGATAGTGAGCAGCAAAGCTCGAGGTGAAGTTGCTGTAAACCTTGAAGTCATCGTAATAGTCGTACTTGTTCAACGTCGTGTAACCGCTCACGCTCATTACTCTAAAGTCGTAACGCAAGCCCAATTCGCATTGCAATTTTTCAAAGAAAGTCGCCTTTTGCAACAGGAAACCACCCATGGTGAGAGCGGCAAAGTTTGGTACAAAGGCAGGATTCTTCGTGCCTGGGAAGTTGTAGTTTATTTGGTATGTGTTTGCCAAGCCTGCAAAGGTGGACATTTTGTAAGGCTTCCATGAGGCACGATATGATAAGTCGGCCTTGTATGTTTTCAATATGAGGTCTTGCATCGGGATGACGCTCCACTCCTTTTTCATACGGTTCTCATACTCCTGTCGCAAATTTTCTTGGAACGACATAGTCAAATCCAGCGATTGCTTTGGATTGATGCGATATTTCATCTCACCTTTCAGCGTGAAGTGTTGTGATTGCTGGAAGGGTATGCCAATTTCATAACTGAATGGTTGCAATGACGACTCTGTTGGACGACCAATGCGGAATCGTTCTTGTAGTTGCGCCAAGTCGGATATTTGACTGCCAAAATAGATACCAGAGCGTTGGTAGAACAAACTTGTAAGCACGGTTGCCGTGATGCGCTTGTTCTCAAAACCACCCATGGCAGACATGCTGATGTTGTTGTAGCCCGTGTTGTTCATGATGTATTCGGGCGTATGGTAATCACCACCACGAGTATAGTTGCCGTGCAGGCGCATACCGAAATTCTTCCAACCTGCTTCGATGCTTCCCGAACCGCTTATTCCTCGCGCGTTGGTGTCATAGCCGATGTTGGTAACTCCTTTCACGATTGGCTTGTTATGTCCATAGGGTAGGGGCGCATCGTTGAGCAATACCACACCACCCATGGCGCCAAAACCGTAACGGATACATTCAGCACCCTTTACAACCTCTACCATGCTGGCACCTGTATAGTCAATTTCTGGTGCATGGTCGTTACCCCAACTCTGACTCTCTAATTTTACACCGTTGTTCATCAATAGAATACGGCTACTGTGCATACCTTGAATAACAGGTTTAGCCACCGTACTACCGGCACTGATAGAACTCACACCAGGAATAGACTCCAACATTTTTGCCAACGAGGTGGCACCACCTTTTTCGAGTATACTTTGATCCAGGGCCTTAGCTTGCTGCATGATGTTGGTGTGTCTCTTTTTTGCTGTCACCGTTACACCAGTTAATTGCTGTACGTCTTCCTTTAACTTGATGTTCAGTGTGCGTGTTTGTGCTGACACATAAGAAATGTAACTCTTGTAACCTACGAATGAGACAGTGATTTTCACCTTCTTGCCGCTGTTGCTTAACTTTATAGCGCAGATACCCGACTCGTTGGTGACGTATGTCTTACCGTTGCTATCTTTCACAACGGCTCCTATTATGGGTTCGCCCGTTAAGGCATCTGTAACTTGAAGAGTCACGCTACCTTCCTCGGCTTTATCTATGCTTGTGTTCGTGCAGTTGTATGCCTTTGTTGCAGAGATGCTTAGAAACAGCATCGTTAGCATTAGCAAGCATCCCTTGAAAAGAGTGTCTCGAGCCGATAGAATCTTTTGCGTTCGTTGTTCTTTTTTCGACATTTTACTATTTTGATAATTGTTATTATAGTGGAATATTCTTTCGAGTTGCAAAGGTATTCCAATTTCTCGATTCAGAAAAAAAATGTACATACCCAAAAATAAGTATTTTCTTGTTGCTCCTTTTTGCGGACATAACTACTTTTAGCGAAAACAGTTGATGTAGGTGAGCTTGTTGGCTAAGTCATGTTCCTCTTGTTTGGAATTTTGTCTGTGTGCCCATTATGAGACCTCTGCAAAACCTTACCCCATTCTCTTTCATTCTTGTTTTTGAGCACTATTGGCTCACCAGCAGTCAATATTTTTGATTTTTAGGCTGTATATGCTCTATTTCATCTCATATTCTCCCCTTATTTGAGAGAATTAGACACAATTATCCCTGGAGTTCGATATAAATTGTAGGCAATAGCCTCCATGATGTGTTGTGCGTGAGTCTTATCTAAACCTACATATCTGGCTATGCCACCATGAAACCATCTATGAATAGATCCAAAGGTACGTTCCACCTTGTACCGTGTCTTGCTGATGGCTACATTAACACGCTGCTCTCTTTCCGTTAGCTTACGTCCCCTTACTCCTTTGTGCATGATACGACTCTTGAGCTTCATACGTTTAAGTACATCCTTGTTTGCTGTAGAATCATAACCCTTGTCGGCATAAACAGGTGTACCTTGTGGAAGTTTAGCTTTTTCTAATGGCTTTTCCAAATGTTTGATGTCACTTTCGTTAGCCAGTGTGTTTTCCTCGGCTATCACCAAACCGTTCTCATCTGTAACCGAATGTTGCTTGTAACCGAAGTGTAGCTTCCTCATCTTCTTTACCCAACGTGCTTCACCATCAACATTGGGCTTGACGATCTCTTTAACCATTGCGCTTTCTGCTACATCCCTGCCTGATTCCTCATTGCGATCCTCAACTACTTCGTATTCCTTACGGCCGCTAGGCAGACGAGGGCTATCCGTGATACTTGCATCAACGACGGCACCACGCTTAATCAAAACACCAGCCAACTCTAACTGGCGATTTTTCTCTTGCAGCACATTGTCGTAAAGGTCGGCTTCAACCAAAATGTTACGGAAACGGCATACAGTTGTACTATCTGGAGCGCAGTCATCCAATCCTAAATCAACAAAGCGACTGAAGGACAGACGGTCATTTACCTGCTCTTCGACCTCGCCGTCACTCAAGCCATACTATGTACGAAGAAGCTCGGCCTTGAACAACACAAGGCTGTCATAGCTTGGACGACCAGTGGGACGGTTGCCTTTGGTGTAAGCAATTTCAATAAGTCCACGAATGGGATTCCAGTCGATTATCTGATCAATTTGAAAGAAAAAGGTCTGTTTAACCTTACGATGACCAACTATTAGGTCAGCAAAACTCGGAGACGAAGGACATTGTTTTATACTATAAAGTCGTCCCTCAAGAACTCAACTTACAACCAACAGATGGTATTGGATAACACCTTTGTTTCGTTAAAGTTGGAATCCACTCCTTGAATACTCCATTTTATCATGGTTCGAATAAGGTACAAAAGAAGCCGCATGGCTCTTTTGAAGTTGAATGCAGCCGCAGCGAGCATCACGTTGATGGCATCACCTAAGAGACCTTTGTAGAAGTTTCTCCCCAATCGGTGATCTGCCTTGCAGTGCCCTATGACAGGCTCTATTCCTGCTCTCTTGCGGAAGAACCTTTGTTTTTTCTTTTTCTTGTGTGGCGAGTCGCTTGCCTTGGGAACGCCGGGTATCATGATGTTCGTCTCTCCGCACGTTTCCTGTCCGCGATACCCTCTGTCCCCCGCGAGTCTTTTTTCCCTTTTTTATAGTTTTCAAATACAAAGATAAGAAAAAAGAAGCTTACACACTTTTATAGGACAGTACCTTCAGACTGCATGGCAAAGGTATATAAACTCTTTGAATATTCTGAATAAAGCCAGCCTGCAATTTGAGCTATTGAACACCTAATACAAAAAACAGCCTACAAAATGAGCTATACGCCTTATTTAACATTATTCTTTCCTGCTTATTGCTTCGTACTTTTAATACCCATATAAGGGTAATGATGAACGCTCTTGTATGGATAATAATTAACTTGTTCTATGTTCTTTTATTTATCGTTAGCCACTGGGATGTTTGCTATAGATATTGTCTTCGCCTCGTGGGGGAGATGCGCGATTATATCTATTAATACAATTACCACTTTAAATTGTAGGAAACTTATTTATCATTATATTTATGAAAAACATGTTCGTCTCCATCATCTTGATTTATATATATAAAAACGCTGTGAGGTATCTCCTCCTTAAAGATTATTAAATTGAGGATTCCAAGAACAGGCTGCCCATTCAAATCTTCTTCCATTACATCCTTTATATGTAAAATATTATCTTCAACTTTTACAAAAAAACCTTTGGAAAAATTTGAGTAATACCCTTGTCTTATTCTATTTTTATACACAATAATATTTCCAGATGAATGGGGACTTTCTTTTAGCCCAAATATATCTTCTTTTTTTAAAAAGGATATAGTGTCATTATCTGAATTAAGAATACTCCCCACAAAAAGAATTTCTGACTTACAGATATTATTTCTGTCTTTTGCTATTATAACAACCTTTCGTTTTATATGATTAACAATTTTATTTTCATATCTCACAACGGTCCTATCATATTTTTCAAAGGTTGTATAGATTGTGTCTCTTACAAAGTCTTGACTTATATTGTGAGATAAGCCTTTTGCATTATAATAGCTGTTGATGCCGCTTATAAAACAAAATAGTAAAAAAAATCTGTACATATATCTTCTTTTATAATCAGAACCATAAAAGCTATGGTTCTGATTGTTAACATTTATTTCATATGACTTATGTATGTATTCACCTTTTGTAGATAATTTTTTACTCCGCCACCATTATATCTCTGTATAGCAATTTGCCATCCTTTAAAATAGACATTTTTCCCGTCTGAACGTAGTCCCTTTTGATATAAAATCCCTATACCTGCATGAACGGATAATTGCGGTGTTGCCCCTCCCATTTTCCGAAGACCAAATTGTGATTTCGAATCGTTCCAATCGTTTGAACTCGCAGAATACCAAACATTTGCTTGCATAATATCACTTTTGGCATTATTTAAGCCACGTCCAGGGGCTGTTCCTATGCGAGTTTCTTGCATAATAATAGCTTTTACAATATCTGGATCTAAGTTTGGTATTGAACTAGGATTATTTATATAAAGTCCATTAGTATGCTTCGGGGTAATTCCCATATTTTTGTTTTGGTTGAAATAAGAAACTTCTGCAGCTATAAGGTAATCATATTTTTGATATTTTGACGAAGACAAATCAATATTGCCTTCATTGTAATTTATAACTCCAGGCATATCTGCTTCAATCCATCCAATGTGAGATTTTCCGCTTAGATTTTTTGTTTGAATATTCTTGGCTTTTAAATTGTGTACAAATGTAACATTATTTTTGCTTGAAATTCTTTTGGCTTCTGTCCCCCCTGGATTTACAAAAACAGTATCAGCTCCATTATAATCCAAGATTATGATAGGGTTTTGCAAACAATATACATACGGACTAGCATCTACAAATTTTTCCTGCAACGGATCTGTACTCATCCACAAACTCAACCTCGGCTCATAGTACCTTGCACCATAGTAGTACATACCCGTCTCCTCATCAAACTCCTTGGCATTGAAGAGGTAAGGCGTGTTCCAAGTGTTGTTGCGTTCTTCTATGAACACTTCGCCAAACGGTACATACTCGATATGCTGAGAGACTTCACCGTCCAAGTTGGTGATGTAACTACTGCTGCCCAAATGGTCGGGATGGTAGTAGAACTGCATCTTCTCATAGTCGTCGTTGGGCTTAAAGTTGCCGTTTACAGCTCTTGTGCGTGCCATTGTACGAGCCTGTGCTGCCTCCGGTGTACCGTCGTTGCAGCA
Source organism: Prevotella corporis DSM 18810 = JCM 8529 (assembly GCF_000430525.1). Taxonomy (GTDB): domain Bacteria; phylum Bacteroidota; class Bacteroidia; order Bacteroidales; family Bacteroidaceae; genus Prevotella; species Prevotella corporis. The sequence goes on from NZ_KE387156.1 coordinate 136,218, forward strand.
GAAGCCCTGACCATTCACATAGTCGTCATTGTCCTTTCCAGAATAAGGCAAGTCAAACGTTTTGTAATTGTCTTTAATGGATTGTAACTGCAGATTGTACTTATCCTTGTAATTGATAGTCAAGCCATCTGCCTCATTTCCTGCATACGGTATTCGTCTTGGATCTGCACCATAAGAAGCCAAGTCGCCAAGTTTGCTGACGATTCTTTGTGAGCCGATGTAGATGTGCTTGGTGTACTTGCCACCTTGTCCTGCTACGAGGTAAGGGCTGACATAGAGTGAGAAGCGTGCTGTACCGGTGTTACCACCCGAGAACTCAGAGTTCACATAGATAGCTTCGTTCTCGCCACTGGTCTTCACTGTGCGCTCACCATCGGCATCATACCAATAGTTGCTTACAAAGCCGTTCTCATCGGCTGCCAACAAGCGGTTCTCCTCGTCCCAACGGAACTTCTGCTCGGTTGCCTTTTCATCCTCCTTGCCGTCTTTCTTTACACGAGAGGTATTGATATAGACAAGGTTTCCATTGGCATCGTAAGTGTACTTGTGTCCGTTGTTGATATTCGTACTGTCCGTAGGAGTTTCTTCCGTTCGGTAGTTGATATCACGCACATTGTCAAGCTGGAATAATGGGTCATAAGTCTCACCTATTTCCTCCACACACATAGCCTTGTGTATGGAGGAAAGATTAAGTGGATTATAGTTTTGAGCGTACATCAATTAGGCAAGCGGTGTGCTGTTAAGGATGCAGGTTTTCTTTCTCTTTGGGCTTTTCGTTATCGCCTTTCTTCTTTTTGACCACTCGGAGTTCTACAGATTTTGCTGCGTTACGCATGGCTGCTTTTGGCGTAAAGACTATTTTCGGTGCCTTCAGGCTGTCGGCCGTAACTTCTACCTCTGTGTCCATCATCTTGGCTGGCACTACGATGCGGAACGAACCGAGGTCTGCCAAATCCACGCTCTGTCCCAATTCGAGGGCATCGCGCACGATTGCACCAAGGCTGATGAGGGCATTACTCACATCACCTGCCGAAAGCGAGGTCTCACGGACGATACGGTCTACTACCATCTTGTTTGTCAGATGCTGTTGCGATACTGGCTGTGCATAATACACGGTCTGTCCCTTGCGCTTGCCGATAGGCTGCGTCTTTGATTTTACTTCAAATTCTATCATACTCTTTAATTGTTTATGGTTATCAACTATATAACGTTGTTCTTTCCTGTTTATTGCTTACGGCTTTTAATACCCATATAAGGGTAATGATGAACACCCTTATAAGGGTATTGCCTGTTACCCTTATAAGGGTGTTGGGACATACCCTTGTATGGGTAAGTTCAAATCGATTATATATAGGCTAACCAACGAAACTATCTTTCGTTTCAAATTTATAATTGTCAAAATATTACTGATATACCACATTAGCACATTTTACTATTTTTGAAATATGATAATCAGAATCATAACTATATGAAATCAAGAAAAAGAGACATCCGGTATTACTTACTAAATAATTAGAAGTCGTAAATTGCCCATTCCCTTCTTTCTTTATTATTGTTTTATAGTCTATTCCACCACTTGTTGCATTTAATATAGTATCTCTAACTACCGAAAAAAATAATATGGAATCAGACGAGCTAAAGTATTCACCATCTTTTTTAAAAAAATGGTCCTTCTCTGTCTTTGTTGATGATTCTATTACTATTTCCTTTTTTGAATATGTTATATCGAAAGATTGACGTGTATTAGAGGATAAACTTTCCCTCCTCTCACTACATGAAGATAGTGGCATCAATAAAGATGCCACTATAATCGATAGAAACCACTTGCTATTTACCAAATTCCCTTTCATATCTTCTTTGCTCTTTATCAAATTCTTTCTTTGTGGAAGGATATCTCTTTATTAATTCTCTTTTTACTTGATTATAATTAGAGACACCCACATGTTTTTTATCTTGTTTTGCTAAAGATCTATGATCCATATCTCCATTAGGATCCTTTGTGAATAATTTCTGTACGGCTTCTATTCCATCCTTTTCATAGGCACTACGAACATCATTTACAGAGACTACAAAACATGCTAGATGTGCAATCCATAATCCAAATTAATTTTTTTGATTCAGGATAAATTTAAATCTCTGTATCCGTTTTGCATACAGTTATTTGTTTTTTTATATTCATAGTTTTATCTATTTATAACCAAGGAACATTTTCTTTTTGAGAGAAGATTTATAATTACCATATATTATAATGACAACTCCCAATCTAGGGCATTACCAATACTTTAAATATCGTTATTCAAAGTATTCTGCAACATTCTGAAAGTTTTGCTTTTTTTGTCTATTTTGTATAATTTATAGATACTATCATAGCTGCTTATAACAATTACTGAATCACTGATGCTTTTTATATTATATTTATCACCTCCTAAAATTAATAGACTATCATTATATAGCGACCACTTCTCGCTCCATAATTGATCGCGTAGATAATATTTTTGTATTTTATTTCTATCAATATGCTCGTAAATAAACCATTGCCCATCTTTGTTAAAATAATAATAAATAAAATGATTGTCATCTTCATGTTCCTTTGTTTTCCAAAAGCAATAAGAGTCTCCACAAATAATTTCAGCACCACTTTTTTTATGAGATTCACATGATATTATCCCCAAAAAAACAACAATAGAACCTATAAAATAAAAGTAATATATTTTACAGTCCACTAGCTTCTTGCCAGTGGACTGCACTTTATGTTTAAAATTGTATTTCATTTCCACCATTTAAATAAGTTGGAACACTATTTACCCCATTTGCTTTTAAAAGTTCGGATGCTTTTTCTATATACTTATTAAATATGCGATTATTTTCTTTGTATAATTTTTGTAATTCCTTTTGAAGATATCCAGCCGTTCCTTCCTTAAATGAAGCTGTTGTCTTCTTGAACTCTGGTGCTTGCATTTGTCTCATTATAACTTGAATTTCTTCCTCACGAGATTTTCCACGTATTTGTGTGTGGAAATTTTCGTGAGATAGCGTACTACTCATATTATATATTTGTGATAATTTTTTATTGAAATATCCTTTTTTAACCAACACACGAATAATCTTATCATTGAGAGTATATGCTAAAGTATTTGCGTCTGTACCTTTTGGAGTTGACGCATCTACTCCTATTGCTGTGGCATGTTGGGTTGCTCCTGTCTTCTTTGCATAATGGTACACTATTCTCATCATTTTTCTAAGTCCTCCACTTTTGTAATTACCAAAGTTATAGTCAGATAATATGACGTTTCCTTTTCTAGTTTGAATATAGATATAAGGATCTTTATCATTTCCGTCTGAACGTATAAATTTTCCACTCGTGCTAAAATAATCAGCTAATCCATTCTCATCAATTCTATTAATTGGATTATTATGACAATAAGTATAAGTGCTTGAATATGGCATATTTTTTTCCATTGGATCTGTACTCATCCACAAACTAACCCTTGACTCATAATACCTTGCACCATAGTAGTACATACCTGTCTCCTCGTCAAACTCTTTGGCATTGAAGAGATAAGGCGTGTTCCACGTGTTGTTGCGCTCCTCGATGAACACTTCACCGAACGGCACATACTCGATGTGCTGTGCCACCTCACCATCAAGGTTGGTGATATAACTACTGCTACCCAAATGGTCAGGGTGGTAGTAGAACTGTAACTTTTCATAATTGTCCTTATCGTGGAAATTATCGTTTGCAGTTCTTGTGCGTGCCATCGCTCTTGCCTGTGCTGCCTCCGGCGTACCATCATTGCAGCAGAAGCCTTGACCGTTTACGTAGTCATCGTTGTCCTTACCATTATATGGCAAGTCAAACGTTTTGTAATTGTCTTTAATGGATTGTAACTGCTGGTTGTACTTATCCTTGTAGTTGATGGTAAGACCATCAGCTTCATTGCCTGCATACGGTATTCGTCTTGGGTCTGCGCCATAAGAAGCCAAGTCGCCTAATTTAGAAACAATTCTTTGACTACCGATGTAGATGTGCTTGGTGTACTTGCCACCTTGTCCTGCCACGAGGTATGGGCTGACATAGAGTGAGAAGCGTGCCGTACCGGTGTTGCCTCCCGAGAACTCGGAGTTCACATAAATAGCTTCGTTTTCGCCTGATGTCTTCACTGTGCGCTCACCATCAGCATCATACCAATAGTTGCTCACAAAACCGTTCTCATCGACTGCCAGCAAGCGGTTCTCCTCGTCCCACTTATATTTCTGCTCGGTTGCCTTTTCATCTTCCTTGCCGTCTTTCTTTACACGAGAGGTGTTGATGTAGACAAGGTTTCCGTTGGCATCATAAGTGTATTTGTGTCCGTTGTTGATGTTCGTGCTGTCCGTCGGTGTCTCTTCCGTGCGGTAGTTGATATCACGCACATTGTCGAGCTGGAACTTCTTACCCTCTGCACTACCATAGGTATAGACGAGTTCGTAGCCTGCGTTGAGCGTGCCCTCGAACTGTACACCTGTCTGCAAGAGATGTTGCTTCTTACTCGTGATACGATGCATGTTGTCGTAGCCCATAGATAACGTATAAGAAGCGGATTTATTATCCGTTCCCTTATAAGTTCCCGTTGCGCTTGCCAAACGATACAATGGGTCATAAGTATAATTGTGGCTCATCTGTCCGCCTGCCTTTCCACTCTGTGGGAGTGGAGCATTGTTCTTAATACCGAGCACGTTGCTCACAGCGTCATAACTATAGGCATTGTCCATAATAGTACCTGCCTTAGCATTTACTACGAGATTCTGCAACCTGCGTCGCTGCGGGTCATAGCTGTAGAAGGTCTCAGCACCGTTGCAATACTTCAGGTAGGTGCGCTGCTCAAACTTGTCATAACCTATCTTGTTCACATAGTCGTAGCCATAGGACTTGTAACCACGGACGTGGTCTACCTGCCCACCGAGGTTGTAGCCGTAGGTTACTTTCTCCTCATCGGGATAAATCATTTCCAATAGGCGATTATGGCTGTCGTACTTCCACTGTGTTACGTAGGTTGCCACTGCCTGATTAGGTACAATCAGCGTGCGCACGGTCTTCAAGACCTCACCCATCTTACCGTAGTAATACTCGATAGCGCCACTGCCGTCCTCACGGAGCATCAGTCTGCCGATGCGGTTGTAGGAAGAGTTGATGCCACCATAATGGTACTTCACGTTGTTTTCCGGATGGTCAGGATAATTAATCGCCGTCAGACGACCATAATCGTACTCGTAATTGATGGTCTTGCCCTCTTTTTTGAGGTTGGCTGTCTGCTTGGTTATCACATTACCCAAGGCATCGTAGGTAAAGGTGGTGATACCGCTGGCAGGGTGGTTTACCTCTGTACGACGATCGCCCATATCATAGACGGATGTCGTTACGTTGCCTTCTGTATCTGTTACCTTAACCAATCGGTCGATTCCGTCATATTCGAAGGAGGTGGTAATCGTACCGTCAGGTCCGCTGAGTTGCTCGGTCTTCACGGTCTTGCCACTACCATCGGTATAGGTAGCCTGACGATTACCCAACGCATCAGTAACAGTCGTTACGAGTGCATTGCTACCTGCGTCCGTAGAGTATTCCGTCTTGGTCTCAGCATTGTCTGGAAGCGTTACTTTCATAGCACGGTCAAGCACGTCATAAACCGTTACGGTTGGCGACACGTTGTCAAAAGCCTTGTTGAAAGTTGTCTTGTTTCCCACTGCTTCGGTTACAGGGTAATAAGCCTTAGCCACACGACCGAAAGCGTCATAGACGTTGCGTCCGCTGACAATCATCACGGTCTCGTCTTTCGGAGCACTACCCTTGGCAGCTGTCGTTACCATACCATCTTTTTTCACCTGTACTTTGCTGATTCATAATATTAGTTATACAATAATCTATCAGGGGTTACTTGATAATGTCTCTTCCATCGAAACCACAACTTCCTTTTCTTTATTTCAACTGCGACGTAATCTCCTCTTGCGTCAATAATATGACGTGTTATACATCTTTTTACTTTCACCTTATCTCTTTTATCGTATAAAATATCACCAACTCTTAACTGAATATCTAAGGATAAAAGATACCTCTTCGTAGGTAAGACTGTAAAAGGACTATTTGTTTTTAATATTTTCCAATCATGACCAACCCTAACAAGGATCTTTCTGGTTGGTGATAATTTACAAAAGAAGACGTAAATCATTAAATCCGGATAATATGAGACCGCATTATCCCTATCTATTTTCAGACACGTTGGTTCATTGCCATTCCTTGATCTTAATTCATCAAACAGAGTTCCATCTAAATTAAGAAATGTATATACGCTATCAGATGATACGTAACTGCCGTTTTTTAAGTAAAGAACAGCAACAAGGTTATCACTCCCCTTAGATATCAAGGGGAGTGATAAAATAATCAATATAAGAAGTGTTTTTTTCATTTTCGTTTTCCAATAACAACTACTTCAGGAAGAGCATTTATATACTCTACTGTTTTTATATTGGGTTTGAATCCTTGTAAGTGCAAATGATTGGAATGATTACTTCCTATTCCCCTACTTTTTGCAGAACTTGTATGAGGCCATAATTTATTATTGTATTTTTCTGAAATCATATCCTTCCAGCCAAACTTATGGAGCGCATTTGTTAATGCTTGTTCTCTTTGTTCATCAAAATTATTAGACCCAACATCGGTCTGACTCCCTGACTTGTCAGTCCGCAAATAACGTAAGTCACCATTTTTTCCATTTTTATGCGATACACTTGGTGCTGGTGAGCGACCATCACTATAACTAAATTGATTTATAGTTATATCTGAAAATGCGACTGTTCCAACCGCTCCAATCAATGCCGCCAAAGCATTAGAAGAAATAAAACTTTTATTCTCAGATCCAGACTTTACTGCAAATGCAGCAGATTCTCCTTTTGTGTTTGTAAAAGATATTCTTCCACTTAGTCCGATTAAGTCTTTTTTATTATACTCAAAAGCACCAACAAGGACATTTGATTTCCCATCAGAGAGATAAAAACTGTGAGTTTTTCCATCTGTCTTTTGTCGAATAATCTCTCCGCTGACTTCATTTATGATAAAATTATCAAGACCATCTGGATCTATATATTTAATAGGGTTATTATTTGCTTGACAATATGTGGAGATTTCAGGGTGTTTGCACTCTAAAGGGTCCACACTCATCCATAAACTCAACCTCGGTTCATAGTACCTTGCGCCATAGTAGTACATACCCGTTTCCTCGTCCAGCTCCTTTGCGTTGAAGAGGTAAGGCGTATTCCATGTGTTGTTGCGCTCTTCTATGAACACCTCACCGAACGGCACATACTCGATGTGCTGCGCCACTTCGCCATCAAGGTTGGTGATGTAACTACTGCTGCCCAAGTGGTCAGGGTGGTAGTAGAACTGCATCTTCTCGTTGCCATCTTTGGGCTTATCTCTTGTACTCACAGAAAGAAACTGCATTATCGTCTTTGCATTTAATTCAGTCATAGCGTACAATTGTTTATGGTTATCAACAAATTAACGTTGTTCTTTCCTGTTTATTGCCCTCACCTTTTTTAATGTAGGTGTGTTAAATGTAAAATCTCAATCAGGAGTATTCCATTCATGTTTTTACTTACGATGGAATTATGACTATTCATTTGTTGAATAGTTTGTAGTAATTTTTTCTTACAATTTATTCGTATCGAATGACTTTTGTAAACTGTTGGTATTCAGCTTGATAGATTCTGAACTGCGATAGGTCGTCTTTTGTGTGGCAATAGTTGACCTTTTGCACTTCGATAGTTGGCCTATCGCATGATGAAAGCTCCGCTGTTGCGATGGGATTGTGAATTTAATTTACAATCATCGGTCAGCGGAATTGATTGAGCAGACATATAATCTTCTCAATTTCTTCATTCTCAAGTGCCTGATTGCACGGAATTGACAGTTCTTGCTCGTGTATTTGTTCAGTGACGGGCAGCGAACGGTCGTTCCATTCTTTGTAGGCTTGTTGCTTGTGGGGAGGGATGGGGTAGTGAATCATGGTTTGCACTCCATTTGCGTTCAGGTATTGTTGCAGCTTTTCGCGCTCTTGACAGAGAACGGGGAAGATATGATACACATTGTCGCGGTCGGGGGTATGGGGAATGGTGATGCGGTGGTTTGCCGTCTTTGCCTGATAGATATGCGCAATCTCCTTTCTTCTTGAATTGTCGGCATCGAGATAGGAGAGTTTCACGTTGAGTACGGCGGCCTGAATTTCGTCCATTCGGCTGTTTCTGCCCTTGTAGCTGAACTCGTATTTGCGCGCAGAGCCGTAGTTGGCCAGAGAGTGAATGACTTTTGCCAAGGTGCTGTCGTTGGTTGTCACGGCGCCGGCATCGCCCAATGCACCGAGATTTTTCCCCGGATAGAAGCTGTGGGCTGCGACATCGCCCAGACTTCCCGTGCGGTGGTTGCCGAATTTGCACCCGTGAGCTTGGGCATTGTCTTCGATAAGTTTCAGGTTGTGCTGCTGGCAGATAGCTCCGATGTGCTCGGTGTAGGCGCACCGGCCGTAGAGGTGGACGAGCATGATGGCGCCTGTGCGTGGCGTGATGGCGGTTTCGATGAGTCTGTCGTCAATTTCCAGCGTCCTGATGTCGGGTTCCACAAGTACGGGGGTGAGGTTGTTCTCGGTAATGGCGAGGATGGTGGCGATGTAGGTGTTGGCTGGCACTATGATTTCGTCGCCGTCTTTCAGCTTACCCAGTTCCTTGTAGGCTCGAATGATGAGGCTGAGCGCATCCAGCCCGTTGCCGCACGTTACGCAGTATCGTGTTCCGATGTAGTTTGAGTAGTTTCTCTCAAACTGTCTGATGGATTCTCCTTGCAGAAACCATCCTGAATTGATAACCTGCTGCATGGCTGAGGAAATCTCATCGGCATGCATTTCCGTTATTTTCTTGAGTGATAGGTATTCGATCATGATGTTGTAAGTGAACGACTGGCTGTTTGAAACAATTTAAGCGGCAAGCTCTTCTTCGTGCCTTCTCAATTTTTATTTTATGGTAGCGTGCAGGCTCTTTTTCTGTCATGTCTCCCATTCATAGGCATCGTAGCACAGTCCGCGTCCGCCGAAGCCTTCTTTTTGAAAGATGAGTGGCTCGTTGAGGTCGTGCCCTTCGTTTTCCGTACTCTTGCCGAAGTCGAAAAAACACTTTCTGTCTGCATACACTTCATTTAATAGATGGTCGAAGAGTAGGTCGAGGGCGCCGTTGGCCTTGCCTTCGGGCGATGCCGATATGTATTGGGTGTGGATAACACACGGGGTTTCGTAGATAATGGTTCCCCCAATGGGGCTGTTTGCGGAGTTGAAAGCCATGAAAAGCCTTATCTCTTTTGGGAAACGGGTCTTCAGCAGTTCCAGTTCGGCGAGGGTATGCACGGGTGCAACGTTGTATTTGCGATGAAGATTATTGTCGAGGATTGTCCAGAACTCGGCAAGCGCGTTGCTCTCCCTTACCGAGATGTTGTTTTTTTGCGCCTTTCTTATTCCACTTTTTCTACTCTCTGTGAACTTCAGGCGGTGGTCTAATAGTATGGTGGATGAGACTTCGCGTCTGGTTATTGCCGCATGGCAGACGTTTGTGAGCGCATACAGGTCTTCTTCGGCTGGTAACCGATGGTAGATGTGTGGGATTGCCTTGTAGAAACAGCGTTTAATGCCGTTTTCCGACAGATAGGAGTTGAGTTGTTTGAATGCCTCGCAGATGTCGGCGGTGGTTGCTCTTTGAGTCGTTAGCAGTCCGCCGTAGGTCAGTCCCTGATGCGAAAACAACACGTCGTCAACCTGATTGGCTGGAAGCAGTGCGTAGATCTGTTGTTTGCGGTAAAGAATGAGCGAATGGTCTGTGAAGCGGTCGGCATGATAGTCCATGTAGTTGCGGTCGAAAAGGAATGTTCCTTGTTTCGACTGCTTCATGAATGCGTTCCATTCGTTGGCTTGTTCCGGCCTGTATCTTCTTATTTCAAACATTCGATATTGGGATTTACACTGCACAAAAGTTCTATAAAGGCTTTGCGGTTCTGTGGGGAAATCAGTATGTAGTCGCCTTGTCCGAAGTCGATGCGTAATCTTTTTAACGACATTGCGGGCGAGCTGATCGGGTCATTCGATTCGGCTATTCTGCTAATCTGTTGAATGTCAATGTCCTTTTTGATGATAATTCCTGCCCTTATCTTCAGATGTTGGTTCTCGATGGTGTAATAACAGGGAAGGGTCACGGCATATATGGCAATAATAAATGCGAAAGGCAGAAGCAAGAACCAGCTGAAGTCGATAATCAATTCATATCCGATGAATAATACCGGCAATGCTATTACCACTATGAGCCATGCATCTACTTTTGTGTGAAAGCTTCGTTTCATTTGTTCTCTGTCGCCATATAGTTCAGATAGTCGTCATAGTCGCGGATGTAATCTTCTTCGTCGAACGGGTCTTCGGCAAGCACGAGACACACCGCACCTGACGAGAAGTCTTCGAGCTTGCGCCAAATGTCGGTATTCACCAACAGCCCTTGATAGGGATGGTTGAGCAGAAAGGAGTGCCGTAGTTTGCCGTCGGTCAGCGTAACGGAGAACGAACCGCTGACGGCTATGATGAACTCGCGGCAATGTTTGTGAGCATGTCCGCCCCGACTTTCACCTCCAGGAATGTCGTACACCCAATAGACGCGCGAAACGTTGAAGGGAATGTCCTTCATCTGTTCGGCTACGGTGAGGTTTCCACGTTGGTCGAGTATTTTTGGCAGGTCGATAATCTTGCCGATGGTGGGGTCGTCTTGCATCTTGGCTTAGGAGTTAAATAAACATTGGAAGGTCAATGAGATTTGACCGATGTTTTTTCGGACTGTAAGTGGTTTGCGGAGTTGGAGAAGTCAGCGTCTGTAATTTCCCCAACTCCGCAACACTCTCAGATCCTTTTATCTGTTCCCGTACATCATGTCGTAATACTTCTGGTAGTCGCCACTTGTTACCTCTGCTATCCATTGTTGGTTTTCGAGGTTCCACTTAATGGTTTTTACAATGCCATCGGCGAACATCGTCTCAGGATACCAGCCCAATTCATTTTTAATCTTGGTAGGATCAATGGCATAGCGGGCATCGTGTCCGAGTCGGTCTGCAACATGGGTGATGAGATCGTTGTTGATCCAGCTGATGTCGATGTCGCCATTGGCGTCCTTTTCCTGCTTTTTCAGCACCTTGCGCAGCTCTTTGTCCTTTTCCATCATGTCGTGAATTGTCTGGATGGTGAGTTTCACGATGTCGATGTTCTTCATTTCGTTGTGTCCTCCAACGTTGTAGATTTCACCTTCGCGACCTTCTCGCACCACCATGTCAATGGCTTTGCAATGGTCTTCCACATAGAGCCAGTCGCGAACATTAAGTCCCTCACCATAGACTGGTAGCTTCTTGCCCGACAAAATGTTGTTGATAATCAGCGGTATGAGCTTCTCAGGGAAGTGGTAAGGACCGTAGTTGTTGGAACAACGGGTGATGCTGACCGGCATGTGGTAGGTGTCCCGATACGCCATGACGAACATATCGGCACTTGTTTTGCTTGCCGAGTAAGGACTGTGTGGGCAGAGCGGAGTCAGTTCCGTGAAGTAACCATCAGCTCCGAGCGAACCATACACCTCGTCAGTTGATACCTGATGGTAGCGTTTGCCTTTCTTCCACGTAGGGTAACCTTGTTCGTCCTTGCCCGTAGTCCAAGCACGGCGGGCAGCATCCATGAGGTTCTGCGTGCCGAGAATGTTTACATTGAGGAAGAGTTGTGGATCCTCTATCGAACGATCGACATGGCTTTCGGCAGCGAAATTCACAAGAAAGTCGATGTCGTTCTCCCTGAAAAGGCGGTCGGCCAATTCACGATCGCGGATATCTCCCTTAACAAAAACACACCGTTTGTTGTCGATGTCGTCCTTGATGGTTCCGAGATTGCCGGCATAGGTCAGTGCGTCGAGTACGATTACCTTAATGTCTTCGTTCACATACTTCTTGTGAAGCAGATACTTGATGTAGTTTGCGCCAATAAAACCGGCTGCACCGGTTACTAAGTAAGTTTTCATATCTTTGTTGTTTGTTTATTTTATTTTAAGCCGTTTCTCTCTTCATATCGGTTGAACAGCGCCATAACGGTTCCGATTATCACAGCCGCGATAATCTCTTCAAGCAACTCGTAGTGATCTTCTGAGTCGAAAAGCAGATGAAATGTTCCTCTCACAACGAACACTACAACCGCATATCCCACAGCGTTAGTGAGAAACTTTCTTCTTTTCATCATAGGATTATGTTGTTTTTGTAGGTCCATTCAAAGTTATAACTTCACAATCGGTCATTTTATTGCCCTCGATGGTCAGTCTTATCAGCGTCCGCTCCTTGTGCCAACCCTGAAGCCCCGCCGCACCGGGATTGATATGCAGCAGGTTAAGGGTCTTGTCAAACTTCACCTTTAGTATGTGGGAGTGCCCCGCAACAAAGAGATTGGGCGGCGAGGCGAAAAGCATGCCTTGCACCGAGCGGTCGTAATTGCCCGGATAGCCGCCGATATGTTTCAGCAGTACGTCCACCTCCTCACACTTAAACCTTAGCACCTCTCTGTATCGAGCGCGTAGGTCGTAGCCGTCGCAGTTACCATAGACGGCACGGAACATCGGCTTCATGGCCTCAAAGCGATCGGCAACTTCTAACGAACCGATGTCGCCCGCATGCCATATTTCGTCGCATTGTCCGAAATAATATTCGTATTTGTCGTCCCAATGGGCATGAGTGTCGGATATAATGCCTATTTTCTTCATATCGTAGCCTTGATGAACTCTGCAATAAAGTCTTTCGTTCTTTCTATTCCGAGTATGCTTGCATCCACGCAAAGATCATAGTTGCGTGCCTCGCCCCACGTCTTTCCTGTATAATAATTGTAGTATTTGGCACGTTCGCTCTCACCGTTTTCAATCATTTTACGCGCTTCCTCCGCTGTGCAGTCTCTGCGTTCGCAAACGTTCTTCACTCGAAAGTCCATGCTTGCGGTGATGAAAATGTTTATCGTGTCCTTGTTATCGCGCAAAATATAGTCAGCCGTTCTCCCCACAAACACACAGCGTGGATGTTGTTCGGCAGCTGCTCGTATGGCATCGCTTTGGAACTGATAGAGTTTTTCCTCAGAGAAGCCGCCGGCATAGTAACCGTTGCTGCCCAAGAGTGGGAGTTGAACGTGGAAGTGAGTTTTCAAGAATCCTTTCTGTTCGTCGTTCTGTTCAAAGAACTTCTCCGAGAATCCGCTTTCTTTTGCTGCAAGATTCAGTATCTCACGGTCGTAGAAATGGCAGTTGAACTCTTCTGCAAGTTTTTGAGCAATGATACGTCCGCCACTTCCAAGTTGTCTTCCTACATTGATGATCAATCTGTTTTCCATACGGTTTATTTTAGGCAATGAATGTTCAGCTATTCATTTGTTTTTTCATTTTCTTCATATAAGCAACCATGATAGCAGAAGCCACGATAGCAGCAGCCAAATCGCTCATGGGTAGTGATGCCCACACTCCTTCTATGTTATAGAAGTGGGGGAGGACGGCGAGCAACGGAAGTAGGAACAGCAACTGACGTGAGAGCGATAGGAAGATGCTGATCTTCACTTTTCCGATGCACTGAAAAAAGTTGGTTATCACCATCTGACCGCCAATAATGGGAAACATGAGCATCATAACTTGGATGGCATCGATTGCCTGACGGATGAGTTCGGGATCGGTGGTGAACATACGTGCACAATAATAAGGTGCAAACATAGCCACGAGCCATCCTGAAGTCATCATTACCGTAGCACTGATGATGGCAAGTTTGACGACACTCATCAGACGGTCAAACTGCTGCGAGCCGTAATTATAGCCGGCAATGGGCTGCATTCCCTGATTAAGTCCCATAGAAAACAACACGAAAACCATTGCGATGCTATTGGCTATTCCGTAAGCTCCCACTGCCATGTCGCCACCATAGCGCACCAATTGATTGTTCATGAATATCACAATGATGCAAGCGCACGCATTCATCAGAAACGGAGAGATGCCAATGGAGATGATATTCTGCACCAATTCTGCCCGGAGCTTATAGATTCCACGTTTCAGGTGGAGCAATTCCTTCTGATTGGCAAAGATACTCATCTGCCAGCAGAGAGCCAACAACTGCGAAATCATGGTTGCCAATGCTGCACCTTTGATACCCCAGTGCCACCACAGGATAAATACGGCATCCAAGACAACGTTCATCACGACGGTGAAGAGCGTAGCCGCCATAGCCTTCTTTGGTTTGGAGGCTGCTCTGAGAACGGCATTCATGCCAAAATACATGTGTGAGATGACGTTGCCTGCCAAAATGATTGTCATAAAGTCGTGGGCATAAGGGAGGGTGTCGTCGCTTGCACCAAAAAAGCGCAATATCGGATCGAGGAACATCAGGCTGAACAATCCGAAACCTATGCCGATAATCAGATTGAGCGTGATAGTGTTGCCGAGTATGTTTTCGGCCGCATCGTAATCGCGTTGCCCCAATCTCACGCTGATGGTGGTTGAGGCTCCCACGCCTACCGCAGCACCAAAGGCAGCGGCAAGGTTCATAAACGGAAAGGTGATGGCAAGTCCAGAAATGGCAAGCGGCCCTACCACCTGACCGATAAAAACTCGGTCGATAATGTTATAGAGTGATGCTGCCGTCATGGCTATAATGGCGGGTAGTGCATACCGTGCCAGAAGTTTCCCTACTGGCTCGGTCCCTAATTCCAGTGTCGCTTTTTTGTTGTCCATCAATTCTTTCCCATTGTAGTTGCAAATGTACTAAAAAAAACTGACACGTTTGTTTAATTTTCGCATTTATTCCTGTTCGACGATAAATTGCTTCTCATGTTCATCTCACTTATAATCGTGAGGAGGTTTGGTAAGCATGCATCTCGCAGTTGCCATCGCTTCCAATTTGTTGTGAGATACTTAGATTAACAATGAGTGGTCAGGATTGTAAAATAATTTCAGAATGTGGGTGCTGAAAGCTAAGTTCTTGCATTACAATAGCTTATCCTTTATGATATGAAAGGTGAGCTATTGTCATATAAAAGGTCATCTTTGCAATGTGAATTGTAATAGCCGTGAATTTAAAGGCTTATGAAGAGAAGGAAAATAACAGTTTTGTCAAGATTATTTACCATCCCCTTTTAATAAAAAAGATGATTTTATTCTTTGAAACAGCCATAGCTTCCACATCTTTTTATTACCTTTGCAAATATGATAAGGTGTGTAAAACTGTATGATTATCTCATACAGCACCTTTGGTTTATCAACCCCACCTAAAAGGTGGGTGGCAGATTGAAAGGTTGTGCTTTATCCAGAACATTGAAAAGAAATGAACAAGACACTTTCACTGTTTGAGCTGAACACGGTTGTTGCCGAACTGATACAGACTGCCATGCCGCAATCCTATTGGGTTGAGGCAGAAGTGTCGGAGGCAAGAGAGAGTAGGGGTCATCTCTATCTGGAGCTGATTCAGAAAGAGGAGGGAACCAACACACCCATAGCAAGGGCTTCTGCCAAGTGCTGGAGAAGTACATGGAGCCTGATTGCTCCCTATTTCATGCGAGTGACGGGAACCCAGGTGCGCGCTGGTTTGCAACTCATGGTTCAGGTTCATGCCCAGTTCCATCCGCAGTATGGATTCTCGTGGATAGTGGATGATATCAATCCCGAATTTACCATGGGCGACATGGCACGAAAGCGTCAGGAAATCATACGGCAGTTGAAAGCTGAAGGGGTGTTCGATTTGCAAAAGGAGCTGAAAATTCCCATGTTTGCTCAGCATATAGCCGTCATCTCATCAGCGTCGGCTGCTGGTTATGGCGATTTTTGCAATCAGTTGGCCGACAATGAGCATGGCTTCGTTTTCACAACCGAACTGTTTGAAGCAACGATGCAGGGCGAACAGGTAGAGAGGAGCATCATTCAGGCCCTGAATGCTATCAACGGGCGTGAAGAGGAGTTCGATTGTGTCGTGATTATCCGTGGAGGAGGTGCTACGGCCGACCTTAGTGGGTTCGACACCTTGGCACTGGCCGAGAATGTAGCCAACTTTCCGTTGCCAATCATCACTGGAATAGGACATGAACGCGATGAGAGTGTCTTAGATATGGTGTCGAACAGGCGGGTGAAAACACCCACTGCGGTCGCGGCTTTTCTGATTGACAATCTTCTTAGTGTGCTTTCGCTCATAGAAGAAGCGCAGACGGTGGTCCATCGGACTGTGAAAAACCGCATTCTGATGGAGGATATGCGAATCCAAAGACTTTCCTCTCAAATACCAGTTTTGTTCTCAATGGTGAAAACCCGTCACGAAGCGATGCTTGAGTCGCTCCTTGCGAGTTTGGAAAAGGGCATGATGGGGCTTCTTGCAGACTGTAATCTGAGGTTGGAAGTACTGAACGGTAAAATCGTTCCATCTGTCGAATGGAGGCTATTGCAGGAAAAGCACCGGTTGGAAATGCTTGCTCAGCGGGCCGAGGGACTGAATCCAGGCAGAATGTTGAAGCTTGGTTATAGCATTACTTATCACAAAGGGCATGTGTTGCGCAATGCCGCTTCGGTGAAAGGTGGAGAAGAGTTGACTACTTTGTTGGAGAATGGCGAGATTAAGTCAGTTGTCAAATGATGGATGGGCAAAATCGACACGATTAATAAACATAAAACATAGAAGATTATGAAGAATATAAAATACGAAGAGGCCGTAAAGCAATTGGAGACAATTGTTGATAAAATGGAAAATGGTGATTTAGACATCGACTCTATGACAGAGGAACTCAAGAAAGCGAAGACGCTCATCAAGTTGTGTAAGAACAAACTTAAGCACACTGACGAGGAAATCAGGAAGCTACTCGAAACCGAATAGTAGGCTGTCATGATTCGGTGAATTGTATTTAAATTCTATATTTTTATTTTTTCATCAGAATTTGTTGTGATTTAGTATTTATATTTGTATATTTGCAAATAATCGATATTTAACAATAAACAAGAAATATATTATGAAAAATTTGGATTGGGCTAACTTGTCTTTTGGTTACATGCCTACAGACTACAATGTGCGCTGTTACTATCGTGATGGCAAGTGGGGAGAAGTCGAAGTGTGTTCCGACGAATATCTCAAACTGCACATGGCTGCAACTTGCCTACACTATGGACAAGAGGCTTTCGAGGGGTTAAAAGCCTACCGCTGTCCAGATGGAAAGGTGCGTTTGTTCCGTGTCGAGGAGAACGCTGCACGTTTGCAACGGACGAGTCGGGGTATTGTAATGCCTGAAGTTCCGACTGAACTTTTTGTTGAGATGGCAAAGAAAGTGGTACGCCTGAATCAGGAGTATATCCCAACCTACGAGAGTGGTGCGACACTCTATCTACGCCCATTGCTCATTGGAACATCAGCACAGGTAGGTGTTCACCCCGCTAAGGAATATATTTTCCTGATTTTTGTCACCCCAGTAGGACCGTACTTCAAAGGTGGTTTCTCAACCAATCCTTATGTTATCATGCGCGATTTCGACCGTGCCGCTCCTTTGGGAACAGGTACTTTCAAAGTGGGTGGCAACTATGCAGCATCGCTACGCGCCAACCAGTTGGCACATGAGAAGGGATATGCCTCTGAGTTTTATCTCGACTCAAAGGAAAAGAAATATGTTGACGAGTGTGGAGCAGCCAATTTCTTCGGTATAAAGAACAAAACCTATGTAACGCCGTTGTCGAGCTCTATCCTTCCGTCAATCACCAACAAGAGCCTGATGCAAATCGCTGAGGACTTGGGTATGAAGGTGGAGCGTCGCCCGATACCCGAAGAGGAATTGGACACATTCGAGGAAGCGGGAGCTTGTGGTACTGCAGCCGTTATTTCTCCAATCTCACGCCTCGACGATATGGAGACTGGTAAGACTTATAACTTCGGTGAAAAGCCAGGACTATGGTCAACCAAACTTTATGAAACTCTACGTGGCATACAGTACGGAACCATCGATGATAAGCACGGTTGGACCACAGTTGTGATTGAGTAAAATATCTCGACAAAACAATAAATTCGCAGCTCGTTAGTCAGTTTCCGGTCATAGGAGATGGCTAAGAACTGCGAATTTTCTTATTCTGTCTCTTGTTCCAAGTTACATCTTAAGGTGAAAGGTAAACCATCGACGAAGCATTTTTCGAGTAGCGGTGGGCCGAATTTCGATTTATTTGTCTTAACTTTGCAAACATGAGTAAAGGTAAATTACAGAAATTTGCAGAGATGGAGAAGTTCAGCAATGTCTTTCAATATCCATATAGCGTTATCAGCCAAGTGCCTTTTGAGATGAAAGCCCATTGGAGAGAGCAGTATTTTCATAACGATAATCCTATTATCCTTGAACTGGGGTGTGGGAAAGGAGAATATACAGTGGGCTTGGCAAAGGCTTATCCTAATATCAATTTCATAGGGGTTGATATAAAAGGAGCACGCATCTATACGGGCGCAAAGCAGGCTTTGGAGGAGAAACTGCCAAATGTGGCCTTCCTGAGAACGAGTATCGAGGTGATTGATCGTTTTTTTTCCGAAAACGAAGTGCAGGAGATATGGCTGACGTTTTCTGATCCACAGATGAAAAATGTTCATAAACGACTCACATCTACATTCTTCTTGAACCGTTATCGTAAATTTTTAGTGAATAATGGTATCGTTCATCTGAAGACTGACTCTAATTTCCTGTTTACCTATACTACTTTCATGGTAGAGAAAAACAATCTGCCCGTGCTTTATCGTACTGAAGACTTGTATGGCAATGAGCTTTCAGTTGATGGTGGGAAACAAGAGGCGATGGTAGATGAAGAGACCCGTGAGATTTTGGGTATTCATACTTATTATGAGAACCAATGGATTGAGCGTGGCTTGAATATCAAGTATATGAAATTCAATCTTCCTACCACAGGAACATTGGTGGAACCCGATGTCGAAATAGAACTGGACGATTATCGATCTTATAGACGCACCAAGCGTAGTGGACTTTCAACAAGCAAATAATGACATCTGATTCACCACTGATTCTATGGAGAAAAGGGTAGGAGCGTCTCGCTTTCTACCATTACTAATCGGATAATGGTAATGATGTTGAGCCCTTAGAAATACTCACTAATGAGAAACTTTGCGGCAATAGATTTTGAAACAGCTAATTTCGAGCGATGCAGTGTTTGTTCGGTGGGAGTTGTAATTGTCAGGAACGGAGAGATTGACGATACATTCTATTCGCTCATTCATCCTGAACCCAATTATTTCAACCGAATATGTACCAACGTACATGGTCTGACACGACAAGACACAGAGGATGCCCCAGTTTTCAATGAGGTGTGGACACAGGTGGAACCACTTGTTGCTGGTCTGCCACTCGTGGCCCATAACAGTTCGTTTGATGAGGGCTGCCTTCGTGCCGCTTTCCGAACATACCAAATGGACTACCCTGACTATCTTTTCTTCGATACCCTTAAAGCCGCCAGGTATGTTTTTCCCCATCTCCCTAATTATCAGCTCTATACTGTTGCGGCGGCATGTGGCTATAATCTTACTAACCATCACTATGCTTTAGCTGACGCAGAGGCCTGCGCATGGATTGCTATGAAAATCCTTTGATTCTATTTTTCCAATCCTAGGCTTTTTATATTTATTCCCAATCATAGGTTTAAATCTATTATTTTCAATTGGTAATTTTTATATTTATTCCCAATTCCCTGACTTTTTAACTTAATCCACTTCATCGGCCTGAAATCTTACCATTCGGTACTGATAATAATTTTACCCCTTGTTTGTTAAAAGATGTTTTACACCGAACATTCTTTACAAATACTTTCCTTATTTAAGAAAAAATATCTATCTTTGCACTCGCTTTCCAAAAGAAAGTAGGTACTCACCAAAAATACCTTTTGGAGAGATGGTAGAGTGGTCGATTACAACGGTCTTGAAAACCGTCGTACCGAGAGGTACCGGGGGTTCGAATCCCTCTCTCTCCGCATCACACAGCAAGTTAAGTCCCTTAGTTACAACAACTTAGGGACTTTTTATTTATCTATACTAAAAAGTTGCCCCACTTTTTGCCCCAAAGTTGCCCCACTTTTTGCCCCACTTTTTTCTCCGAAAATTTGTTCAATCCTGAAAAACGCTTTTTTATGTAAATATTTTTCAGCATTTGTAATTACCTGTTTTTCAATGAATAACAGAAGTCGCAAAAAGTAGGAATCGAACCTTTTATATCAGATAATATCAAAAGTTTCATTTAGCGGACTTTTCGGCACTTGCAATATCACTTTCCCTTATGGTTCGTTTTTGCCCTAATCAACTCCGAAGCTCGAATGATAGCCTTCTTGTTTAACACCACCCCTCCTTTACTTAGCCCTACTCTTTCCAGTGAACGTTGCTTGATACCAATATCTTCTGCTGTCAGTACATTATAAATTGCAGGTATAGAACCGAAGTAATAGTTCTTCCTCCCTTCCATCAGTTGCACATGTATTACCTTTACCATAGTCCTTTATTATCTTTAATTTACCTCAAAGTTACAAAATAAGCCCTATATACGATATTTTGAGTGATAAATCTTCAAAATATCTATCTTGATTAGTTTTCAACTATTCTACAGTAGACATATCTGGCTTTAATTTTCCTTTGCAAAGGTAAGCAAGGTCGTAAGAACACAAAGTACCGCCATGCTATCTAAGGATATTCTCACGACAGCCTTCCACAAATCAGAGATTTGGGTTTTCCATGAGAATATCCTTAAATTACTTTGCTTATCTTCCTGATGACCTTACTACCTTATTTGCACGTAAAATTTGAAAGCCCGACAGTGATGCTGCAATAGCAGTTGAACGAAAGGGAAAATGAAATATCACATCGACAAGTTTTTAATGCTTGATGATGTTTTACATAAACAAATAATAATCTCATCAATATGGAAAATCTATTTGAGACTTTAGTTGAGAAACTTCGCAAAGGTATTGTTTCTTTCGTGTATCGTAAGAAAGACGGCACAGAACGTCATGCGTGTGGTACGCTATATGGTATAGGACACACCATTAAGGGCAACAGCATTCATCACCATAGCAAATTTACACTTGCTTACTATGATGTAGATTGTAAGGGTTGGAGGTCGTTTCTCATTGACAATCTCATTGAGGTAGGCGAACTTCGTAAAGGGACGATAGCAGAACATCATGATATTTGTCTTGCACTTGTTATTAAGCTTAAAGAGAAGATGAAGAAAGACGGAGTTACGGCTTTCGCTTATCGTAAAGTTGATGGTTCTGTGAGATATGCACACGGCATTCTTTCGGATAATATAGATATTACGGGACAATACTTTGTCTATTATGACATTGATAAGCAAGAGGAACGTAAATTTCGTATTGACGCTTTCATAGGTTTTGGCGAACCATCAAACATTGAGGTAAACAACATCTTCACAAGCAATGAAGAGCCACAAGTGATAAGTGGTAAGTCTTATAATGACTTTAGTCAGCTTGATATTAAGACCATTCTTGCAAAGAAAGGCATAGATATTGAGGACACCGAGAATTTCATGGTCATAGACTTATTGCCCGAACTGAATAAGGAACAGCTAAAAGACCTAATCATAAAGGCAACATCGAGGCTTGCAGAGCTATAAAAGGTAACGGAGGGATTAACCACCCCTCCACAAACTTATATGTTTATGAAACAAGCAAATCCTGAGAAGAGAACGCACCGCTATTGTACTAAATGTAATCATGAAGTGCAGTATGAACGAGTATTAGACTATCCCTTTTATTGTCCGCAGTGTGATGAAAATATGTATAACTTTGAAACGTATAGAAGAAAATGAAGTATCCAAGAGTAGATGTATTCAAGCGCACGAAGTATAGTCCTATTTACCAAGAGATTTATCAAGTAGATACTATGCGCCCTAACCGACCAATACGCAGCAAGGCAAGTATGACTAAGCAACAAGCGAATGCTTATGCAAGACGTGAACTTGCTTTTTTAAAGAAAGAGGGATATGAGAAAGTTGTTTATAATTCTATGATGATAGACTTATCAAAGTTTATCCGTTAGAAGAAAGTCCGTGGTTTGTCACCACGGATTTTTGCTGTGTGCTGCTCCTAATGGTCGCAGCACAGATCTATCATAGCCCTCTTTCATTTTACAAGCCCTTGATTATATATGCAAAACCTCCCTTTTGCCCTATCAAAACACACTATCGCAAGTTTTTCATTCTTGTTTTCCCACATCATTTCTGCATTGTCCCCACAGCTTCGCCAGTGTCCAGTAAAGCATCAGGAACGCACTTATCTCATATACATGAGCGTGCTTATTCATTCTGCTTTACAGAACACAGGCTGCGCTGAAACCCTTAAAACAGACTGTGCTGTTTTAATCCCTTGAAAACCACAGTCGCATGTTCTACGAAGCATTTCGACAGAGGTTTTCATGGGACTCTGGGAGAGCGGTTATGACAGTATCTCATTTTAAAGCCTACGGCTATACAGCCATTCTCTACCCTTTAGTTTAAGATAAGCCCTGTATTCTTTGTTGTCGTTTACACTCCTTGCATACACTTGTCTGGCTTTAATTTTCCTTTGCAAAGGTAAGCAAGGTCGTAAGAACACAAAGTACTGCTACGCTATTTAAGGATATTCTCACGGCAGCCTTCCGCAAATCAGAGATTTGGGTATTCCATGAGAATATCCTTAAATTACTTTGCTTATCTTCCTAATGACCTTGCTACCTCATTTGCACGTAAAATTTGAAAGCCCGACAGTGATGCTGCAAAAAGCAGTTGAACGAAAGGGAAATGTATCATTCAAACAATATGAATATGAAAAAAGAAATAAAAAAAGCAATCTTGGATGTTTTGATGGCTTCCATTGATAAAGGTAACTATGGTATGTTATCAACAAGAGAGGCTTCGTATCAAAGTTATAAGATTTTGGCTACTGAGAAAGGTGTCATAGCTTTTACGACAATATCAAAGTTAGAGCCTTCCTCTTTGTTTTCTAACGAGGTTATCAGAGTAGAAAGGTTATCTGCTTTAATACCTCCTGACATTGCAAATGTAGGTTCACCTTTATCATCATTGGATCTTAAAGGTTTGCCTGGAATAACATTTGAAGAAGATGTGCTTACAGGCTTCTTTTCTTCACTTATACCTTCATCAGCATTAAACTGGGTGAAGCCTCCCAATTCGTCTTTTATATCTACTTCTTGTTCATCAACGGCAGCAGTGGTAACTACTTCACCTGACTTGTCGAAGTAGAGATCATAAACGATATTGTAACCATAATAGCCAATATAGCCAATTATGATAATGGTCATAAATGTACCAAACATAAATTTAACACTTTTAGATTTCTTCGTTCTCTACAAAAATTCAAAGTTCAAGTAAAGGGCTTTGTAGAAACTTTCACAAAAGTATCGTTTTATTTACAACCACACACTCCTCAATGCAGAATACAACAATGAGGGAAAAGAATCAGTGATAAAATAATGTTTTTCGTACTTTATAACGCAATAATAACTACTTATCAACACAAAAGAAAAACGGACTACCTTTCAGCAGTCCGCTTAGATTTATTTCTCATTTTTCTATTGTTGTTCCTTGACAACTTCCCATGGACGATTAGATGGATAATAGTTACCATTCCTTTCTGTAGAACGTGCTGTGTATTTTACAGTTACCATATCGCCTACATGCACATCGAACTTGCTAATATTATCTTCTCCAAAGGTTTCAAG
The DNA here is from genome assembly GCF_000430525.1 of Prevotella corporis DSM 18810 = JCM 8529. Lineage (GTDB taxonomy): Bacteria > Bacteroidota > Bacteroidia > Bacteroidales > Bacteroidaceae > Prevotella > Prevotella corporis. Next base: position 160,054 of record NZ_KE387156.1, read on the forward strand.
TACCCAATGCTCGGGATATTGTTGTCCCTGCTCTTCAACAACCCATTGTTGAGAAGACCATTTTCCTCTTTGACTCTCACCAGTTTTTACTTCACCGATGGCAATTACCTTTCCATTACATTGTGACATAATTCTCTTGTTTTAAATTGTTTATTTATAACGGTAGTTTCTTGTAAACTCTTCTGCTATTTGCTTTTCAGCCTCTCCATTCTCAGAGACGAAATCTATCGAATAATATTCTTTTACTGGAAGAATGATATTGAAACCCAACTTTTGAGCTTCATGTTCAATGCTATCATGACGACGTGTTTCATCATCAATAAACACGTCGATACTATTCCTATCTACATCGTATCGGCATCGTTTTAAGCGGTCACGCATACGATACTTCTGTTTGTTAGGAAAAACTTTTAACTTCGTCTTAGGATTTAAACCAAAAATAGCGCGTGCTCGTTCCTTCTTGATAAGACGGATGCGAGCTTCTGACATTATCTTTTTTGTCGCTTCCTTGCTGCGCTTCTTATACCCATTGGTAGTTGCTTTGTTGACAATGGTTTTTACAGATGATAGTGATATATCCAATTTGTCAGCAATGGATCTATAAGAGTTTAGTTCAGACATCTTAAGAACATTTGCTTCTAAAGCAGAATGTATCTTGCGTTTGGCGCAGACTTTCTTTAATCCTAACTCGTAAGCCTTTTTTTTCACCGAGGGAACAGAAATACCGAGGCGGTTTGCTAAATTGCCATTAGTTTTATAAGCATAATTCTCTTTTAAGAACTGCTCTCTTTCTTCATTCCATATTGTTGTAGTCTTACTCATTTCTTTTCTTTCTCAATTATGTTTATGATAGAGCTGTCACTATTTTTTTGATAAAACATGGTAGCAGAACTTGGATTTCTCTCCTCATTATAGAATTTCTTTCCTTGTTCATAAAGTTGCTCTCCTCTTTTGTACATAGATGGTGAAATGGCTACCACCCATGTCACACCCGCAATTAGTAGTACTAAAATGTATTTTGTCATTTTTGACACTATCTTTGTTCCATATTTTTGAAAATAATTCTTATTCATAGAACGTACATTTATAGCAATGACTTTTCTGACTTCCTATACTCGTTAAAATTTTTCTTATAATGAAGTATAAAACTTCGAAGAATAGCATTAACTACTGTCTGAGTAGTATAGCCTCCAACTACGTACTTCTTGAAAGTTGCAAGGATATCCTTGTCAACTTTGCAGAAACTTACATTTCCATCTTTTCCTACAATTTTAGGCTGTTGGCTCTCTGTGGCACATTGTCTCCAAAAAGCTGTCCATAAAGCATCACCATTAACTATTTTTGGTTGTTCAAGCACCTTAGCAGGCGTCTTGGAACTTTTCTTCTTTGTAGCTTCTGTATGGGATGTTGATGTTGCAATAGGAGGAGCTGCTGCTGGTGATACTTCTACTTGCCCATGAATGTCATGTAACATTCCCTCGAGTGTTCCTGGGAGTTCCATCATAGAAGATGCTGATGCTGCAATATCTGTTTTATACTTAGTCATTGTCGTTTTCTTTATAAATGGTTTTAAAGATAAAATCAAAGCACTGTTTTGTGAGTTTGTCTGCCTTATCACTATTACTAATAGTATTATAGCGTTCCAAATCGGCATAATTACCAATGCGAGGAGCAATAATACCATATCTCTTGAAGAACGCATCTACAATCTTCCATGCTTGCAACTCACTTCCTTTGCCAACTCGTACATCATACTTATTGCAAATAAAGATAAATTGTGCTTTAATCTGTGGATAAGCTTGCTTCAATCGCAGGACAGCAAGAATGAAGGCACGTGTTGAGTCTATCGTATTTAAATCATAGTGATAAGGACATACGATATAATCTGCATTAGCAAGTAATTCTTTCATTCCTTCCTGTGTTAAACTTCCTGGGGTATCAATAATAGTTGTCCCTTCTAATCCTCTTAATGTTAACATAATATTTCGTGTGCTGGAAGGATCTTTTATTGTAACAGACTGTACATTATAAGGTATATCTTTCTGTCTACGACTATCATCTTTACGACGATTGGCAAAAGTTTGCTGGGGATCTGCATCGACAACAAGTAGAGACACTTTACGTGTATCTGCAAGGTAATTAGAGAATAAACCACATATGGTAGTCTTACCAACTCCACCTTTCTGATTGGCAAAGAGGATAATCTTATTATCTATGATCTTATTAGAAATGTCTACTTTCATAGTAACTCCTCCTATTTTACTTTTGTGAAGCCATTCTCAGGGATAAAAGCAATACTAACGACATTATCTGTTGCCTTAATACTAATATTAAGTGTCTCGTCCCGGATTACCTTATCATCCTTGAAAACCTTTGCATGAACAGAGATCTCTCCACTTTCTTCCATTAAATTAGTGAGAACAAGTACTGCTGAGAATGATGAATATGCACCTTTTATTTGAGCTGATGCATATGAAAAAGGAGTGTTTTCGTAAATGAGCCCCCAAATCATACTCACGTCATGCCCGGTCGATGTATGCATAGTCATACCTTTCCCCTTTAAGTCCCATGCATGAAACTCGAGAACTGGATTAAACTTTGCATAGTCACCCGATAAGGACAATTCCATTTTCATAACAGAATTACTGTTGTTGAGAACTTCTTGCTCATCGTCAGATTGTGAGCCACACGATGTTAGAGCTACTGGCAAAGATGTACATACTGCCAACGCTGCAATAATAAAATAAGATTTCTTCATTTTTATCATATTTAAAATACACGTTACATTGCTATGTGTTCGTAAACGAACATGATTGTTGCGGTTTTAATGAAAACCTGCTAAAACAACAATCTCCATAGTTTGGTAGGTCACTTGAACAAATGTTCAGAGGAGCGGGACCCCATAACATGTAATTCGCTGACAACAGTACAAGTCTGCCTTTACACCTTAACAATAGGGGTCAGCAATGAAATATGATACTGCAAATATAGGTATAATATATGAAACCTGCAAGAGATTACACGATTATTTTATGATTGAATTAAATTATTATGTTTTTATGAATATTCTGTTATACTGTCATATTATTATAACATCATCAAGGCATATTATAATTGTTTATGACTTGATGATGATTGTAATTTCTACTATCTTTTAAAGCCAACTCTGCCAGTATTAAGGTCTTCTTTTGTCTGTTGCTCATTTCCTTCCACAATACTGTAATCGTTTTCTTTAAGCTTTGCAAGAAGTAACTGACCTATTGGTTTTACCTCATCTATTATATCAGAGCAAAGTTTATGAGACATTTGTACAGATGAACCAGCCTCAATGAAGTCCTTTTCTGTCGGATTTGCTTTATACCCAACGCTTGTTGCATGCTGTCCTAAAGGACTATCATGAGTCATATCGTAAGCTGGTGAGAGCTTCCACTTTCCATCTACATAAAGGAAAGAGAAATTTCTTGCATGATCGTCAAAATTTTCAGCATAATAGTTGAACACCATTCTACGAAACTGTTGTTCCACTTCAATATGATCTTGCGTAATGTAGCCTGTCAATGCCAAAAGAGTTTTGTAATCCATTTTGGGAGGATTTATATCCTCATCAAGAAGTCCACTGGCTGTGACCATGTGTATACGCTCACCATCGGGAGAAAGGTCGAAACGTTCCACTCCGAAGTATCGGTCATTGAAAAGCTTAAAACGAGGAACAATAATACCAGCTTCCTTTGCTGCATGACTGTACATGTATTCTATCTTACCTGATTCTATTGGATCATTTATATGCCGGAATTTCACAATCCAATGAGACCCGTTCTCTTGTAGCAGTATTTTAGGACGGACACCACCAGAGTTACCGCTATCCACATACAATCTTCCTGCATTCTTATCGGTTTTCCCTGATAGTATATCCAATGCAGCTTGCTGTATTTTATCAAGATCTTTAAACTTGCTTGGAATCGTTATCTTATTATCAGGAATATAGCATAAAGCTCCCATACCAGATGAGCCGACAATACTTAGTTTCTGTAAAGGGGTGAGAGATTGATAGTTTATGCCTTCCTTATTCAGTTCTTTTTGTAGTACATACTCTCCATATCCTCCAGGCATACAATCTTCAAAGACACCGAAGTTACCATGGAACGGTAGATAAGGGGCTTCAAATAAGTCCCCTTTTAAAGGTAATTTCAATGGGGATATTGAAAAACCAGTGTGTAACCATTCGTTGCAGTATTGGAAAAGACAAGTATCATTGATTCCCATGGTAAGTTGTCCAACCAGTCGATCATGATACATGACTTTTAATGTTTCAAATCTTCTCATCTGTTCCTCTCTTTCTGTTCCTGTTTTTGTTAATCCTAACCATTTCATCAAGACTTGAATACTTTGGTTTTCCTATTAATTCCATCATATCCTCAGCATAACCAAGTATACGGACTATCTTCACGAAGCTGGCAAGCGAAATTTCACCTATATGCTCAAATCTCTGTATTGTAGACAATGGAACACCGCTTGTCTTAGATAGAGATTTCTGCGACAGGTTCTTCTCTAATCGACGTAGCCGACAATTTCTTGATAGACTCCTTAAGATGTCCTCTGTGGATATAGGTTCAAATATATACATTTATAATAACTATAATATTGATTGTTATATTAAATAATATCACTTAATAACTAATATATAAGTTACTGCAAATATAGTTATAATATATGAAACCTGCAAGAGATTACACGATTATTTTATGATTGAATTAAATTATTATGTTTTTATGAATATTCTATTATACTGTCATATTATTATAACATCATCAAGGCATATTATAATTGTTTATGACTTGATGATGATTGTAATTTCTACTATCTTTTAAAGCCAACTCTGCCAGTATTAAGGTCTTCTTTTGTCTGTTGCTCATTTCCTTCCACAATACTGTAATCGTTTTCTTTAAGCTTTGCAAGAAGTAACTGACCTATTGGCTTTACCTCATCGATGAAGTCCTGGCCCATATTGAAATTCCATACCTTGTTCAAAACGATTCGTAAAATGTGTGATCTCTCGTCGGGGAAGTCCTATATCCTCTGCCATATTCTCCCAATATTTCATGTTTCTTGTCACGTCCTTGATAATACCTCTTGCAGTCGTTTCATCCAACATATAAAACTCATGGGCATTATAGAGACTATTGAGAGAACTATCGTTCGAATTGGCATCAATAAGCAATGCCTGAAACATACCATTTGTTGGGTTTATGTCGTAAGCAGGGGACAATTCCCAGCCTTCCTTACCAAGTAGGAACGAATGATTTCTAAAATGATCGTCGGTATTACCAATGCAGATATTAAAGGCTACTCGCTTATATAGCTCTTCTAAATTAGTTTCTATGTGGTTGCCACCCCCTGAAATGATAAAATCCACAATATCCAAATAGCCTTTTCCAGTTCTTTGTCCGTCGCCATCAGTGAAGCCAAGGACGGTGAGAGAAGAAGCCATGTGGATTCTCTTGTTCTCTTCGGATCTATCAAATCTTTTAGAGAGGAGTATATCCTGATCAGCTCCTGTCCTAATTACCTGTGTTTCGGCAACGTTAATACCACATTCCTTAGCCATCAGATGGGCGAAATGTTCCCAGCGTGATACGTTGATGTCGTCATTGATGGAAGGGAATTTGGCAAGATAAAGATGACCGCCACTCTGCACACAAGCCTTTGGGCGTGCTCCACCCATTGAGGAACCAGGTTGGAAAAGCCTCTGTACCCACTTCTTTTCTGGTTCCAAATGCTTATACTCACTTTTCTCAATCTCTTTAGCAGCTTGTAAAAGTTCGTCAATGTGTATGGCAGGCGGAACGCTGTAACCAGGCGTAGAGCTGATAAATGCTCCGCTATTTGGATCCTGAAAGCGAAAACCACCCATACGCAGCTCATCTTCCACGCCTTTGAGATAGTCCCAATCAGATAAGGTATGGCTTGCTTTCCCTTCTGTCTCTAGTGAAGTACGCAAGTCTATCAGTCGTCGCCCCCATCTGTCAGGGAGAGCATCAGAAAAACAACCGAAGATGTGGTTATCTCGGCTATATTGTACCCCGGGATATGGGCGGAGGTCTTGCCCAAAGTGAATTTTAGGAAAGATTTTGAGCCAGTTTTTATCAAACTCAAAAGAAAATACGTCAGAGCCTCTTAGGTATTCATGCCCAAGAGTGCCTACCTTCTTCTCCTTGTCCATCCAGTCGAAACTGGCTATAACATCTAATTTTTCCATGTGTTATCTTTTTGAAGCTCGTTTCTTATTCTTGATACCCAAGTCCTGTATCATGTGTCCTAACTCATCGTCTTTAGCCAAATGAAGAATGTCATCTTCGAGTTGCAGGGCATTGAGCACTCGCATTACCACACCGAGAGACACTGTAGGCTCACCTTTCTCCAAACGTGAGAGAGTAAGCCTTGTGCATTGCGCACGTTGAGCCACCTGGTCCATCGTCAGGTCTCGGCGCAATCGGGCAAGGCGGAATTGCTCACCCACTACGCTCAATTTCTCTTGCAGTGCTCTGGTCATCCAGTTTGCTTTAGTAAACTTTGTCATAATGTATCTTTTATGGTGCAAAGATACAATAATATGTTTAGTTTATATTACTTTATTCTGGTATTTTTTTATTCTTTGCTTAATCCTCTTCTGTTTCCATAGGTTTTTTGATATTCGTATAATAGGCTCCTGAAGGATTGCCTCCGAAACACCAGCAGATGATTAAATTTTCATCCTCATTTCGAGGTTTTACTTTTGTACCATCTTTTAATGTAATTTCAACCCAGTCATCTTCCCCATGCTTGATGTATGCAACTTCTTCTTTTCTGAAGGTTATTGCATTAATACAGAAAATACCTTTTAGTGCATTTCTAAGAAGAGCACATTGAATCCACCCCAAATCGCATATGTGAAGGGAGCGGGGCGAACACTCCTTAATAATACTGTCAGGTAAAATATCTTCCATTTCACTGATAGAATTAACTCCATATCTTTTAGTAAGATACTCTTTGACTTTATTTTTGTCGAAAGGAATTATGTTTTCTCTCACATACTCTTCGGCTTGTTCCTTATTATCAAAGAATTTTTCATTCTCTTCAAATCTATAAAAGTGGTCTCCATCAATATATGAGTATATATATGGATTCTTATCATCATCAAAGATGACAACTATTTCTACAATGCTGCCACAATCGGTTACTAAAATTTTATTTTCTTTGCGCATAACTATTTATTTTTTACAATTCTAACTGAACGTGAAAGTGATATTCTCGACACAAGCAACTTATCTGCCTGATTGCGTTTGGATTTTGATTGTAAGGAAAGAATATAATTCGCTCCTTGGACAGGCATCTGACTCCCTTTTTTCTCAAACAATATACCAAGTTATACCTTCTTTTGATAATTTTATTCATCCTTGTTGCGGTCTGACGTGAATATGGTTGCTAAAGCATAAGTTATATCTCTAATTCACTTTTTTTGTTTATTCTTTTAGTAATGATAGTTATGACACCAGCAACGATAGCCAATAGTGACATAGTATCTGAAAACTGCTGCCAAGAATTTATTCTGCATTTAGTAGTCTGCAACTGATAATTCCTTTTTTTTCTGATCTGGAGCAATTCTACTAAATTTATTGATTTAAAGAATTTCTTCATACCTCATACCTTCATTAAATCTCGTATCATATTCTTGTTAAACCAATACGTTCCACCAACCTTTCTCATGGCACTATCAATCTTGCCACTCTTTACAATACGACACACAGTAGGTACACTACATTTTAAAAATTTTGCAAGAGATTTATAGCCTGACAACCAGCTATCATCGTCAAAAAGCTCATTAGAAGTATTACCTTCATAGCTTTTATTATATGTGTTCATAAGCTCTACAAAATCCTTCCCTGACAACTGTGCCAATGGAGTCTCTAACAAACCTTGTGTTAATTCCATATTCTTCACTTTAATACATAAATTAATAATACCTGGCAAAAAGCCAAATCTCTGTCGCCTTGATAAATGTATTAAAGAATATTGGAGAGACTACTGTCTGATAAACCAATAATTGTATTAAAGTTTCTTGAAACGACGATACAAAGATAATAAAATCTATTTCATGTCCCTTACTTTTTACTCATCAAATTGTTTCATATAAGAAGACTTCACTTCATCAGCTATATCAATATAAGGTTTCATAGCTTTGTAATCACTATGTCCAGTCCACTTCATAACAACACTGGGAGGGATTCCTTTTGCAAGAGCTGTGCATATAAATGTACGACGACCGCAGTGAGTTCCTACAAGTTCATATTTAGGCTTTACCTCATCTATTCGCTTGTTACCTTCATAATGGGTGCTTTTTATAGGTTCATCTATTCCTGCTAATTTGCATAATGTATGAAGCCTCTTATTCATCTTCTGATTACTTATAATAGGCAATACTTTTTTATCAGGGAAATGAATATCAGAATACTTGTCTAAGATAGCTTGTGATTTACTATTTATCTCTATGATTATTCTATCTGCTGTTTTTACAGTAACAATTTCAATCTTTCTATTGTGAATGTCTTCCCATGTCAGATTATTGACATCAGAATATCTTAATCCTGTATAACAGCAGAATAGAAATACATCACGCACTGCTTCAAGTGATGTATATTTCTCTGGGATTTTAAGGTTTTCTACTTTCTCCAATTCCTCTTGTGTTAAGAATATGACACGCTTACTTGCACTCTTCAATTTAGGCTTGAAGTGTTCAAAAGTGTGATTAGTATGATAGTCTTTCTCATAACACCAACGAAGATACCAACGTAAGAATCCAAGCTGTTTATTAATCGTGCTATTCTTCATACCTTTCTTTCCCATATAGTTTATGAAGTCAGCGATACCGTCTTCATTAAAATCTTCAAAGTTCAATTTTTTATTAAAGTCTTGTAAATGGTTACGTAAAGCTGCAAATTTTTCATAGGTCGCTGGAGTCCAATCATTGAGTTTGCCATTAACTTTCACAAACTCATCAAAACACTTCCAAAAATCGTTTTTCTTCTTTTTAGGTTTATTAATGTCCACTTGGTGCACATTTATAGTACTATCTTTTTTAAATGATTCTTCCGTGGTTAGAGGCTGTGGATTGGTCTTAACATGAAAGGCATTACGCAATTCTTTAGGCGATGGTATGATCTGTCGTAACTCAAATTCACGAAAAACAGCAACCATACATGCTCTCATCTGGGACAAATGTTCATTAAACTCGTTAGTAACAGTTGTATTGCTATTTAGGGACATTATACGCTGTTGCCTATCGTCCCAATTCTCTTTTTGAATTACAAGCCCTGTCTGGAAATCTAGTCGATTCCCATCATATGATACACGCATACGAATCCTGTAACTAGCGTTTCTATAATTACGTATTGAAAATTTTATAGTTCTTTTTATAATCATATTTGATAATCTTTATTTCAAAGTTAATCAAATATACAGTTTTGCCCCACTTTTTGCCCCAATATTTCCCATTTGTAAAATAAAAATACTTTGTTGGCGAAGAACTGTTTTTTATTGGTATTTTTGACCCCCCTTTATATTGCCCCACTTTTTGCCCCTCTTTTCTTCACGGAGGATTTGAACTATAATTATCAAAATATAAAATATTATTTCAAATAATATCAGCAACTTTTTGTTACTCAGTGATTTTTGATATTATCTGATATACATCTTTAATGTTTTTGTATAGATGACCACTTCCCTCTCTCTCCGCGTGAAGTACTCTGTAAAAAGAGTTGAGAAAAACTTCAAAAACACGTAAGTATCGTAACTTCAATAAGTTGCGATACTTTTGTTTCATACAAATCTTACTTTTCAGAGGTCGTTTAGAGGTCGTATATACTCCCAAAATACTCTCCTGTGGCTACAATCTGGCTACATTTTTTTGAGACAAACAAAAATTGTAGCCAAGAGTTCGTAGAGAGTTCGTTTAGAGTACTTGTATTTTACTGCTATTCAAACAATTATGTAGAACTTTGTAGCTGGGCTACAGAAGTTGAAAGTATGGACGTTTGGCTACAATTTCCTTTTCGTCTGGCTACAATTTCTCTATTTCTGGCTACAATTAAAAAAAACAAGTATGAAGACAAATTTTAGAACCGCCTTCTATCTTAGAAGCAACTATGTCAACAAGGAAGGAAAGACACCAGTAATGTTGAGAATCTATCTCAATAATGAACGGCTTTCACTTGGCTCCACAGGAATTGCGGTAGAGCAATCACTATGGGACAAGGAGAATGAGAAACTGAAAGGACGTACAACCGACGTTCTTAGTACAAATCTTGAACTGGACAACATTCGTAATGGCTTGCAGAGTATCTATCGAAAATTAGAAGACAACCCCGATATATGTCTGGAGCGCATCAAATCAGAATATCTGGGTAAGAAAGAAGACATTGATACACTGTTGCAACTCTTTGATAAGCACAATGCCGATATAGCACGACAAGTCGGTATTTCTGCAAGTAGTGCAACATTACAAAAATATAATGTCTGCGAACGCCACTTCAGGGAATTTCTCCAAAGGAATTACAAAAGGTCGGATATCAAACTATCAGAGCTTACATATACAGTTATTAGAGAATTTGATATCTACCTTCGTACAGTCGTTGGGCAAAATCCCAATACCGCAACCAAGACAATGAAAACTTTCAAGACCATAACAATATTAGGACAAAAGATGGGAGTTTTGTATCACGACCCCTTCCTCAACCACCGTTTTCACTTGGAGCCGGTCAATCGAGGTTTTCTCACGGATGAGGAGATTATGAAGATAGCCAACAAGGAATTTGCTATTCAACGCTTGGAGTTAGTAAGGGATGTTTTCATCTTTTCATGCTTCACAGGTCTGGCATATATTGACGTATCCAATCTCACACCAGACAATATCGTAACACTTGATGATAAGCAGTGGATTATGACCAAGAGACAGAAAACAAATGTGGAGACAAATGTTTTATTGCTTGACATTCCCAAGAGTATCAT